>KZ836114.1 GCA_003265685.1 Piscinibacter caeni
CAGCTCGAGCTCGGCCAGCGCGGGCCGGTCGGCGCTGGCGGCCACCGCCGCCTCGGCATGCGCCAGCGCATCCGCCAGTTCCTCCACGCGCCAGTGGCGCGCCAGCAGCAGGGCCCGCTGCGCGAGCAGGCGGGCGCGCTGCCGGGCATCGACGGTGCCGGCGATGGCGCGCTGGTTGCGGAGCAGGAGGCGGGGCATGGACCGACGGTGAAGCGGGGGCAGTATGCAGGGGACCCGTCCGGCACGTCTGCCGGAAATTCCCGTCCCGACGCGCCTGCCTACAATCGCGCCGCCCGCGCCGGACTACGGCGCGTTACGACTTCACACGCCATGACCACCGACACGATCGCCGCCGCCGTGCGCACCCGGGCCAACGTCTACTTCGACGGCAAGTGCGTCTCGCACAGCCTGGAGCTGCCCGACGGCTCGAAGAAGAGCGTCGGCGTGATCCTGCCCGCCACGCTGACCTTCAACACCGGCGCGCCGGAGGTGATGGAGCTGGTGGACGGCGCCTGCCGCGTGAAGCTGGCCGGCAGCGCCGACTGGGCCGAGTACCGCGGCGGGCAGTCGTTCACGGTGCCGGGCCAGTCGTCGTTCGAGATCGAGGTGACGCAAACGCTGCACTACGTCTGCCATTTCGGCTGAAATAGGCGGCTGAACCAGGCGGCCGAGCTACACCACCACCGGCTCCGGCTCGAGCCGGATGCCGAAGCGCCCGTAGACACTCTCCTGGATGGCGCGCGCCAGGGTCATCACCTCCGAGCCGATCGCCCCGCCGCGGTTGACCAGCACCAGCGCCTGCTTCTCGTAGACCGCCGCGCCGCCCACCGCCTTGCCCTTCCAGCCGCAGGCGTCGATCAGCCAGCCGGCGGCCAGCTTGACGCTGCCGTCGGGCAGCGGGTAGTGCACCACCTCGGGATCGCGGCCGATGATGTCGCGGCACTGCTCGGGCGTGACCACCGGGTTCTTGAAGAAGCTGCCGGCGTTGCCGAGCCGGGCCGGGTCGGGCAGCTTGGCGCGGCGGATCGCGCAGACCCAGTCGAAGACCTGCTGCGCCGACGGCGCGGCCACGCCGCTCTCGCGCATCTTGCGCTCCAGGTCGAGGTAACCCAGCACCGGCTGCCATGGCCGCGGCAGGCGCAGGCGCACGCGCGTGATCAGGGTGCGGCCGGCCAGCTCGTGCTTGAACACGCTGTCGCGGTAGCCGAAGGCGCAGATGGCGGGCCCGAGCGTGACGCTGCGGCCGGTGACGAGATCCACCGCGTCGAGCGACTCGAAGCGGTCCTTCAGCTCCAGGCCATAGGCGCCGATGTTCTGCACCGGCGCCGCGCCCACCGTGCCGGGGACCAGCGCCAGGTTCTCCAGCCCGGGCCAGCCCTGCGCCAGCGTCCAGGCGACGAACTCGTGCCAGTTCTCGCCCGCGCCGGCCTCGACGATCACCGCATCGGGCCGCTCCTCGACCAGCCGGCGGCCGCTCACCTCGACCTTGAGCACCAGCTGCGGCATGTCGCGCGTCAGGATGATGTTGCTGCCGCCGCCGAGGATGAACTTGGGCGCGCGGCCGAGCTGCGGGTGGTCGACCACGCGGCGCACGTCGGCATCGCTGCCGATGCGCACCAGCTGCTGCGCGACGGCGGGCAGTCCGAACGTATTGAACGGCTTCAGGCTCACGCCTGATTCGATGTGCATGAGAGAATTCTGACCTATGCCGAGCTTCGACACCGTCATCGAACCCAACCTCGTGGAAGTGCGCAATGCCGTCGAGCAGAGCGCCAAGGAAATCGGCACGCGCTTCGACTTCAAGGGCACCTCCGCCGGCATCGACCTGGCGGACAAGGCCATCACGCTGTTCGGCGACTCCGAGTTCCAGATCGGCCAGGTGACCGACATCCTGCTGGGCAAGCTCACCAAGCGCGGCGTGGACATCCGCTTCCTCGACCGCAGTGCCAAGATCGAGAAGATCGGCGGCGACAAGGTGCGCCAGAGCGTCACCGTCAAGAGCGGCGTCGACAGCGACACCGCGAAGAAGCTGCAGGCGGCGATCAAGCAGAGCAAGCTCAAGGTGCAGGCCGCGATCCAGGGCGACACGGTGCGCGTGACCGGCGCCAAGCGCGACGACCTGCAGGCGGCGATGCAGATCATCCGCAAGACGGCGAGCGACGCGCCGGTGTCCTTCACCAACCTGCGCGACTGATATGGCGCCCCCCCGGAGCGCCTGCGGCGCCTCCCCCCCAGGGGGGCGCCGCCAGCGGACCGGCAAAGCCGGATCCGCGGCGTCCGCGCGGTGGCACTTCGTGTTGGCGACCGGGCTGTTCGCCTGGTGCAGCATGGCCGCGGCGCAATCCGTCTCGATGAGCGGCAGCCTGGGCGACAAGGCGCTGCTGATCATCGACGGCACGCCGCGCACCGTGGCCGCGGGACAGACCGTGCAGGGCATCAAGGTGATCAGCGTGAGCGGCAGCGAAACGCTGGTCGAGCTGAACGGGCGGCGCCAGGTGCTGCCGCTGGGCGGCGCGCAGGTCAGCCTGGGCGGCGCGGGAGGCGGCGGGGGCGGCACGCAGATCGTGATCGCGGCCGGCAGCGGTGGCCACTTCGTCAGCGACGGCGCGATCAACGGCAAGATGGTGCGCTTCCTGGTGGACACCGGCGCCACCAGCGTCTCGATGAGCGAGGCCGAGGCGAAGCGCCTGGGCATCGACTACAGCCGCGGCCAGGTCGGCCTGGCGCGTACCGCCAACGGCACGGTGACGGCACACCGCGTCCGGCTGGCCAGCGTGCGCGTCGGCGACGTGACGGTCTACGACGTCGAAGCGATCGTCGTGCCCGCGCCGATGGAGCTGGTGCTGCTGGGCAACAGTTTCCTGTCGCGCTTCCAGATGCGGCGCGACGCGGACGTGCTGGTGCTCGACAAGCGGCTCTGACGGGGCCATGCTGCGCCCCCGGGAGGAGGCCTGTCGATGCGCATCTTCGTCAGCCATTCGTCGCCCGACCAGCCGCTGGTCGACGCCTTCAACGACCTGGTCCGCGGCGTGTTCGTCGAGGCGGTCACGGTCGCCTCGTCGTCCGCCCCGGTGGACGACGGCGGCATCGACGCCGGTGCCGACTGGCTGCAGTGGATCATCGAGCAGGTCGGCGGCAGCGACCTGACGCTCGTGGTGCTGACGCCGCTGTCGCGCCTGAAGCCCTGGCTGCTGTGGGAGGCCGGCGCCGTCACCGGTGCCTGGGTGGCGCGCGGCAAGCCGTCGCGCATCGTGCCGCTGCTGTTCGGCCTGGGCAACGACGAGGTGCCGAGCCCGCTGCAGTCGCGCCAGGCCAAGCAGGGCTTCGCCGAGGCCGGCGTCCGCGACGTGCTGACCACGATCCAGCGCGCCGGCGCGCTGACGCGCCGCCCCGAGGCCGAGGCCGGCAAGGCGCTGAAGGAGTACCTGAAGGCCGTGCGCAGGATCCGCGTGCCGGGCATGCACGACGTGTTCGTGTCCTGCCCGATGGCCAGCCTGAAGGGCGACGAGTACCAGGCGATGCGCCAGACCGTGAAGGACCTGCTCGGCGCGATGCGCAAGGCCGGCTACCGCGCCTACTGCGCCGCGGAGAAGCTGGTCGACCAGAACGCCTTCGACCCCGAGGGCGTGGCCGCCGAGCACGATCTCGAGATACTGCGCACCAGCCGCAACTTCGTGATGATCTATCCGCAGAAGCTGGTCAGCAGCTGCCTGCTCGAGGCCGGGCATGCGCTGGCCTCGGGCAAGCCGTCGATGTACTTCGTGCGCTCCGACGACGACCTGCCCTACATGCTGCGCGGCGCCATCGAGCGCATCAACATCGTGCGCCGCACCCTGTACAAGGACGCCGCGGACATCGTGGCCCACTTCAAGCGCTACCCGCAGCAGGTGGTGCCCGAGCCGGCCGGGGCGCCATGAGCGAGGCCGCCGCCGAGCGCCTGAAGCACTGGTGCACCGGGCAGCGCTGGACGGTCGCGACGGCCGAGAGTGTGACGGTCGGCCGGCTGCAGGCGCTGATCGGCAGCGTGTCGGGCTCCTCGGCCTACTTCCTCGGAGGGCTGACGGCCTACGGGCTGGAGCAGAAGGTCGGGCTGCTGCAGGTCGGGCGCGCGCATGCCGAGCAGGTCGACTGCGTGTCGGCCACCGTCGCCGTCGAGATGGCGGCAGGCGCCGCCCGGCTGTTCGGCGCCGACCTGGCGCTGGCCACGACCGGCTACGCCGAACCGGTCGAACCCGGCGCCGCGGGCTGCCACATGTACTTCGCCGTGTGGGACGGGCGCGGCGGCGGCGCGGGCCGGCTCGCGCGGGTCGGGCGCATCGACAGCAGCGGGCGCGACCGCGAGGGCACCCAGGCCCACTACGCCGCCGCGGTGCTCGAGCAGCTGCTGGCCCACCTGGCCGCGTCGCCAGGCCTCTGAGCTACCCGCGCGGCGGGCGTGCCGCCGCGAAGGCCAGCACCGCCACCGCGCCCAGCCCGGCCAGCACCAGCAGCACCTCGCGGTAGCCCGGCAGCGCCAGCAGCAGCCACGCGGTGGCCAGTGGCGCGGCGGCGCGGGCCAGCAGCGCCACCACGTTCATCGTGCCGCTGATGCGGCCGACGTGGCTGCGGCCGAAGTACTCCGGCACCAGGCTGCCGCGCACGATGGTCACCAGGCCGTTGGCCACCCCGAACAGCAGCGCGAACAGGATCCACGCCGCCGGCCCCTGCCCGAGCGCGAAGATCGCCAGCGACAGCGGCAGCCCGGCCAGCACCGCCAGCCCGAGCGCGCGCGTGCCGACCCAGCGGCCGAACAGCAGGTAGGCGAAGCGCCCCGCCACCTGCGCCGGTCCGAACCAGACCACCACGCCGAGCGCCGCCGTCTCGCCCAGGCCCCGCGCGGCGAACACCGGCATCATGTGCGCCCACAGCGCGGCCGCGGCGAACGAGTAGAGCGTGAAGGTCAGCGCCAGCAGCCAGAACGCGCGCTGGCGCAGCGCCTCGTGCAGCGTCGCGTCGTCGGCGCCGTCGTCGCCGGCCTGCGTGCGCACCAGCTGCGCCGGCGCGCCTTGCAGGGCCCAGGCGTGCAGCGGCGTCACCCCGAGCAGCAGCACCGCACCGATCACGCGCAGCACGTCGCGCCAGTCGAGCACCGCCAGCAGCCAGGCCACCGCCGGGAAGGACAGCGTGCTCGCGAAGCCGCCCACCAGCGTCAGCGCGGTGATGCCCTGGCGGTAGTGCTCGGGGAAGCGCCGCGTCAGCAGGTTGAAGGCCGGCTCGTAGAGCGTCATCGCCATCGCCGCGCCGAGCAGCGCCCAGGCCGCGTACAGGCCCGGCAGCGACGTGGCGGCCGACCAGAGCCAGAAACCCGCGCCGGCCAGCGCCGAGCCGAGCGTCAGCACCGCGCGGCCGTGGCCGCGGTCGATCGCCGCGCCGACGGCATACGAGGCCGCGCCCCACACCGCCAGCCCGAGCGTGAAGGCGCCCATCAGCGCCGGCTTGCTCCAGCCGAGCGAGCGCTGCATCGGCAGCACGAACGAGGTGAAGCCGTAGTACAGCGCCGCCCAGCAGACCAGCTGGCCCGCGGCGAGCGCCGCGACCGTGGTGCGGAAGGCGGGCGGATGCACGCGCCGATTATTCCGCCCGAACGGCTGTCGCCGCAGGGACAGGCCGCCGCCGCGGCCTCGTGCTACAACGCCGGCCCAAGGAGACACGCATGGACCTGAGCTTCACGCCGGAAGAACAGGCGTTCCGGGCCGAGATCCGCGCCTGGGTCGCGGACAACCTGCCGAAGGACATCAGCCACAAGGTGCACCATGCGCTGCACCTCGGCAAGGACGACCTGCAGCGCTGGGCGAAGATCCTCGGCGCCAAGGGCTGGCACGGCTGGGCCTGGCCGAAGCAGTTCGGCGGGCCGGGCTGGAACGCGGTGCAGCGTCACCTGTTCGAGGAGGAATGTGCGCTCGCCGGTGCGCCGCGCATCGTGCCCTTCGGCCCGGTGATGGTGGCGCCGGTCATCATGGCCTTCGGCACGCCCGAGCAGCAGCGCCGCCACCTGCCCGGCATCATGAGTGGCGAGGTGTGGTGGAGCCAGGGCTACAGCGAGCCCGGCGCGGGCTCGGACCTGGCGTCGCTGAAGACCCGCGCGGAACGCCGGGGGGACAAGTACATCGTCAACGGCCAGAAGACCTGGACCACGCTGGGCCAGCACGGCGACTGGATCTTCTGCCTGGTGCGCACCAGCAACGAGGGCAAGCCGCAGACCGGCATCAGCTTCCTGCTGATCGACATGAAGAGCCCGGGCGTCAGCGTGCGCCCGATCATCATGCTCGACGGCGGCCACGAGGTGAACGAGGTCTGGTTCGACGACGTCGAGGTGCCGGCCGAGAACCTGGTGGGCGAGGAGAACAAGGGCTGGACCTACGCCAAGTACCTGCTCGCGCACGAGCGCACCAACATCGCCGACGTGAACCGCGCCAAGCGCGAGCTGGAGCGCCTGAAGCGCATCGCGAAGGCCGAGGGCCTGTGGGACGACCTGCGCTTCCGGGACCAGATCGCGCTGCTCGAGGTCGACATCGTCGCGCTCGAGATGATGGTGCTGCGCGTGCTGTCCGCCGAGAAGAGCGGCAAGCAGTCGCTCGACGTGGCCGGGCTGCTGAAGATCCGCGGCAGCGAGATCCAGCAGCGCTACACCGAGCTGATGATGCTGGCCGCCGGCCCGTTTGCCGTGCCCTTCATCCGCGAGGCGATGGAGGCCGGCTGGCAGGGTGACCATGTCGGCGCGGCGCACTGCGCGCCACTCGCGGCGACCTACTTCAACGTCCGCAAGACGACGATCTACGGCGGCTCGAACGAAGTGCAGCGCAACATCGTCGCGCAGACGGTCCTGGGGAGCTGAATGCTGGACCCCCACGCTCACATTCGTTCGCTGCCCCCCGAGGGGGCGCAGGCCTCCTTTGGGGCGGCCCGGCAGGAGGCCTGAGATGGATTTCGACTTCACCGACGACCAGCAATCGCTGCGCGACGCCGTCGCGCGCTGGGTCGACAAGGCCCATCCTTTCGAGCGCCGCCACGCGCTCGCCAAGGCGGGCGGGTTCTCCCGCGCCGTCTACGCCGAACTCGCCGAGCTCGGCCTGGCCGGGCTGCCGGTGCCCGAGGCGCACGGCGGGCTCGGCTTCGGCCCCATCGAGGCGATGGTGGTGAACGAGGAGCTCGGCCGCGGCCTGGTCAACGCCCCCTGGGCGGCCGGCGCGCTGGTGGCGCCCGGCCTGCTGGCGGCCGCGCCGGCCGAGCTGCAGGCGCGCTGGCTGCCGCGCATCGCCGACGCGTCGGCGCTGGTCGTGCTGGCGCACCAGGAGCGCGGCGCGCGCTGGCGGCTCGACCAGGTGGCGGCCACGGCCACCGAAAGCGCCGGCGCCTGGACGGTCTCGGGCGCGAAGAGCCTCGTGCCGGCCGGCGACGAGGCGGACGGTTTCATCGTGCCGGCGCGCACGCCGCAGGGCCTGGGCCTGTTCCTCGTCGAGCGCGGCGCGGCCGGGGTCAGCGTGCGCGGCTACCCGACGCAGGACGGCGCGCGCGCGGCCGAGCTGCAGCTCGCCTCCGCCCCAGCGGCGCTGATCACGCTCGACGGCCTGGCGCCGCTCGAGCAGGCCGTCGACACCGGCATCGCCGCGGCCTGTGCCGAGGCGGTGGGCGCGATGGACAGGCTGGTCGCGCTGACGGTCGACTACCTGAACACGCGCAAGCAGTTCGGCGTCACGCTGGCCAGCTTCCAGGCGCTGCGCCACCGCATGGCCGACGTGAAGATGCAGCTCGAGCTGGCACGCTCGATGAGCTACTTCGCCAGCCTCAAGCTCGGCGAGCCGCCCGCGGCACGCCGGCGCGCGCTCTCGCAGGCCAAGGTGCAGCTCGGCCAGTCGATGCGCTTCGTCGGCCAGCAGTGCATCCAGCTGCACGGCGGCATCGGCGTCACCGACGAATGCAGCGCCAGCCACTACTTCAAGCGCCTGACGGTGCTGGAGCTGAGCTATGGCGACACGCTGCACCACCTCGGCGAGGTCAGCGCGCGCATGCAGGACACGGCCGGCGTGTTCGCCTGAATGGCTGGATCGATCGTCGATGTCGCCGGCGTGCGCGTCGGCCATTTCACCGACACGCGCCGGCCCACCGGCTGCACCGTGGTGCTGGTGGACGACGGCGCGGTGGCCGGCGTCGACGTGCGCGGCGCCGCGCCCGGCACGCGCGAGACCGAGCTGCTCGCGCCGCTGAACACCATCGAGCAGGTGCATGCGGTGCTGCTGTCCGGTGGCAGCGCTTTCGGCCTGGACGCCGCCGGCGGCGTGATGCGCTGGCTCGAGGAACGCGGTATCGGCGTGCCGGTGGGGCCGGCGCGCGTGCCCATCGTGCCGGCGGCGATCCTGTTCGACCTGTGGCTCGGCGATGCGGCGATCCGCCCGGATGCGGCCGCGGGCTACGCCGCCTGCGCGGCGGCGAGCGCGACGGCGCCCGCCGAAGGCAACGTCGGCGCCGGGGCGGGCGCGACGGTCGGCAAGCTGTTCGGCATCGAACGCGCGATGAAGGGCGGCATCGGCAGCGCCTCGGTCACGGTGGACGGACTCACGGTCGGCGCGCTGGTGGCCGTGAACGCACTCGGCGACGTGGTCGATCCGTCGACGGGCCGGCCGATCGCCGGCGCCCGCACGGCCGACGGCCGCGCGCTGCTCGGCAGCATGGACGCGCTGCTGCGCGGCGAATTGCCGGCGCCCTTCCAGCCCGGCAGCGCCACCACGCTGGGCGTCATCGCCACCGACGCCGTGCTGGACAAGGCGCAGGCGCAGAAGATCGCGCAGATGGCCCACGACGGCCTGGCGCGCAGCATCAACCCGGTGCACACGATGGGCGACGGCGACACGCTGTTCGCGCTGGGCACCGGCGTGGCGGGCCGCCGCGCCAACACCACGCTGCTGGGCGCGCTGGCGGCCGAGGCGACGGCGTGTGCGGTGCTGCGCGCCGTGCGTGCGGCGCATGGCCTGGCCGGCCTGCCCGCAGCCAGCGAGCTGCAGCCCTGATGCAGCTCGCCCGCCTGCTCCACGCGCAAGGCTTCGGCACGCGCCGCGAATGCGAGGGCCTGGTGCTGGCCGGCCATGTGCGCATCGCCGGCCGCACCTGCGACGACCCGTTCGAGGAGGTCGCGCCCGCGGGCCTGGTCCTCACCGTGCGCGGCGCCGACTGGCCGGTGCACGAGAAGGCGCTGATCCTGCTGCACAAGCCGGCCGGCTGCGAGTGCTCGCAGAAGCCGCGCCACCACCCCAGCGTGCTCAGCCTGCTGCCGGCGCCGCTGCGCACCCGCGGCGTGCAGCCGGTGGGCCGGCTCGACGAGGACACCACCGGCCTGCTGCTGCTCACCGACGACGGTGCGCTGATCCACCGCTGGACCTCGCCGAAGCAGCACCTGCCCAAGGTCTACGAAGTGACGACGAAACACCCGGTCGACGACGCGCAGCTCGCGAAGCTGCGCGGCGGCGTCGTGCTCGACGACGATCCGGCCCCGGTGCGCGCCGCCGCCTGCGAGGCCACCGGCACCTACACCTTGCGGCTGACGCTGACCGAAGGCAGGTACCACCAGGTCAAGCGCATGGTCGCGGCCACCGGCAACCGGGTCGAGGCGCTGCACCGCAGCGGCTTCGGTGCGCTGCGACTGCCGGCCGACCTCGCCGCCGGGCAATGGCGCTGGCTGAGCGGGCCGGAGGCCGTCGCCGGCGTGCCGGGTTGAGCGAAGTCGGGCGCCTATCATCGCGGCCCATGCGTGTCTTCCGCGGCTTCCACCACCCCGGCATCGCCCCGGCCTGCGCGCTGACGATCGGCAACTTCGACGGTGTGCACCGCGGCCACCAGGCGATGCTCGCGCTGCTGCGCTCGGAGGCACGCCACCGCGGCCTGCCGGCCTGCGTGCTGAGCTTCGAGCCGCACCCGCGCGACTACTTCGCCGCACTCTCCGGCAAGCCCGAGCTGGCGCCCGCGCGCATCGCGACCCTGCGCGACAAGCTCGGCGAGCTGGAGCGCTGCGGCATCGACCAGGTGGTGGTGGCGCGCTTCGACCGCGCCTTCGCCGCGCAGCCGCCCGAGGCCTTCATCGACGACGTGCTGGTGCGCGGCCTGGGCGCGCGCTACGTGCTCGTCGGCGACGACTTCCGCTTCGGCGCCAAGCGCGCCGGTGACTACGCGATGCTCGACGCCGCCGGCGTGCAGCGCGGCTTCGACGTGGCACGGATGCAGAGCTACGAGGTGCACGGGCTGCGTGTCTCGAGCTCGGCGGTGCGCGAGGCGCTGGCGCGCGGCGACATGGCCGCCGCGGCGACGCTGCTCGGCCGGCCCTACAGCATCAGCGGCCACGTGGTGCACGGCCGCAAGCTCGGGCGCGACCTGGGTTTCCGGACCCTCAACCTGCGCTTCCACCACCCGAACCCGGCCGCGCTCGGCATCTTCGCGGTGCAGGTGCACGGCCTGGCCGAGGCAGCGCTGCCCGGCGTGGCCAGCCTGGGCCGGCGCCCGACGGTGGACGACAGCGGCCGCGTGCTGCTCGAGGTGCACTGCCTCGAGTGGCCGGCCGCCCTGGGCGCCGAGGGGGCCTACGGTAAGATCGTGCGCGTGGAACTGCTGCACAAACTCCGCGACGAGGCCCGCTACGACGGGCTGGACGCGCTGACCGCCGCGATCCGGAAGGACGTCGAGGACGCCCGCGCCTTCCTTGCCGCGGCGCAGCGCCGCCAGACGACGCGCGACCGAATTCAAGGCTGAGCGCCACCGCCGTCCGCCCGGCGCGCTGCCTGCGCCGGCCTCGTCCTCCCGACCTCCGTGCCGCCTGCGGCGCGCACCCGCCATGACCGACGCCACCGCCGACAAGGTCGACTACCGCTCGACGCTGAACCTGCCCGACACGCCCTTCCCGATGCGCGGCGACCTGCCCAAGCGCGAACCCGGCTGGGTGAAGGACTGGGAGGAGCAGGGCCTGTACAAGACGCTGCGCGACGCGCGCCACGGCGCGCCGCTGTTCGTGCTGCACGACGGCCCGCCGTACGCCAACGGCCAGATCCACATGGGGCACGCCGTCAACAAGGTGCTCAAGGACATGATCGTCAAGGCGCGCCAGCTGGCCGGCTTCGACGCGCAGTACGTGCCGGGCTGGGATTGCCACGGCCTGCCGATCGAGAACGCGATCGAGAAGAAACACGGCCGCCACCTGAGCCGCGACGAGATGCAGGCGAAGAGCCGCGCCTACGCCACCGAGCAGATCGCGCTGCAGATGGCCGACTTCAAGCGCCTGGGCGTGCTGGGCGACTGGGCGCACCGCTATGCCACGATGGACCCGGCCAACGAGGCCGGCGAGATCCGCGCCTTCAAGCGCGTCATCGAGCGCGGCTTCGTCTACCGCGGCCTGAAGCCGGTGTACTGGTGCTTCGACTGCGGCTCGTCGCTGGCCGAGTTCGAGATCGAGTACGCCGACAAGAAGAGCAACACGGTCGACGTGGCCTTCGCCTGCGCCGAGCCCGACAAGCTGGCCGCCGCCTTCGGCCTGCCCGCGCTGGCCAAGGACGCCTACGCGGTGATCTGGACCACGACGGCCTGGACGCTGCCCGCCAACCAGGCGCTGAACATGAACCCGGCGCTCGAGTACGCGCTGGTCGACACCGAGCGCGGCCTGCTGGTGCTGGCCGCCACGCTGGTGGAGAAATGCCTGGCGCGCTACGGCCTGCAGGGCACGGTGCTCGCCACCACGAGCGGCGAGAAGCTCGGCGGCCTGCAGTTCCGCCACCCGCTCGCGCATGTGCACCCGGGCTACGACCGCGTCGCGCCGGTGTATCTCGCCGACTACGTGACCGCCGAGGACGGCACCGGCACCGTGCACAGCTCGCCGGCCTACGGCCTGGACGACTTCAACTCCTGCGTCGCGCATGGCCTGAAGACCGACGACATCCTGAACCCGGTGCAGGGGCACGGGCAGTACGCGGCCGACTTCCCGCTGTTCGGCGGCCTGTCGATCTGGAAGGCGGTGCCGGTGATCATCGAGGCGTTGAAGGACGCCGGCCGGCTGTTCGCCACCGAGACCATCACGCACAGCTACCCGCACTGCTGGCGCCACAAGAGCCCGGTGATCTACCGCGCCGCGGCGCAGTGGTTCGTGCGCATGGACGAGGGCGAAGGCGTCTTCACCAAGGACAAGGCGCCCAAGACCCTGCGCCAGATGGCACTGGAGGCCATCGACGCGACCGGCTTCTACCCCGAGAACGGTCGCGCCCGGCTGCGCGACATGATCGCCAACCGGCCCGACTGGTGCATCTCGCGCCAGCGCAGCTGGGGCGTGCCGCTGCCCTTCTTCCTGCACAAGCAGACCGGCGAGCTGCACCCGCGCACGATGGAGATCCTCGACCAGGCGGCCGACATCGTCGAGCACGGCGGCATCGAGGCCTGGAGCCGCGCGACGGTCGAGGACATCCTCGGCGCCGCCGACGCGCCGCACTACACCAAGAGCAGCGACATCCTCGAGGTGTGGTTCGACTCCGGCTCGACCTTCTGGCACGTGCTGCGCGGCCAGCATCCCGAAGGTCACCACGCGAGCGGCCCCGAGGCCGACCTCTACCTCGAGGGCCACGACCAGCACCGCGGCTGGTTCCACAGCTCGCTGCTGCTCGCCTGCGCGCTGGAAGGCCGCGCGCCCTACCGCGGCCTGCTGACCCACGGCTTCACCGTGGACAGCCAGGGCCGCAAGATGAGCAAGTCGCTCGGCAACGGCATCGAGCCACAGAAGGTGAGCTCGACGCTCGGCGCCGAGATCATCCGCCTGTGGGTGGCGGCCTCGGACTATTCCGGCGACATCGCCGGCGACGACAAGATCCTCGCCCGCGTGGTCGACGCCTATCGGCGCATCCGCAACACGCTGCGCTTCCTGCTGGCCAACACCAGCGACTTCGACCCCACCAAGGACGCGGTGCCGGCGGAGCAGCTGTTCGAGCTCGACCGCTGGGCGCTCGCGCGGGCGTCGCAGTTCCAGGAGGAGGTGCTGCGCCACTACGAGGTCTACGAGTTCCACCCGGTGGTCGCCAAGCTGCAGGTGTTCTGCAGCGAGGACCTGGGCGCGTTCTACCTCGACGTGCTGAAGGACCGGCTCTACACCACGGCGCCCAAGTCGCTCGCGCGGCGCTCGGCGCAGACCGCGCTGTGGCAGATCACGCAGGCGATGCTGCGCTGGATGGCGCCCTTCCTCAGCTTCACCGCGGAAGAGGCGTGGAAGGTGTTCGCGCCGGGGAAGTCGCCCTCGATCTTCACCGAGACCTGGTGGAAGTTCGAGACGCCGGACGAGGCGCTGCTGGCCCGCTGGGCGCGCATCCGCGCGATCCGCGACCTGGCCAACAAGGAGATCGAGGCGGTGCGCACCGAGGGCCGCATCGGCTCCTCGCTGCAGGCCGAGCTGACGATCACGGCCGCGGGTGACGACCATGCGCTGCTCGCCTCGCTGGGCGAGGACCTGCGCTTCGTCACCATCACCTCGCAGGCCGTGCTGGCCGAGGGCCCCGAGCTCGCCGTTGCGGTGCGGCCCTCGGCACACGCCAAGTGCGAACGCTGCTGGCACTGGCGCGCCGACGTCGGCCACGACGCGGCGCACCCGACGCTGTGCGGCCGCTGCACCGACAACCTGTTCGGCCGCGGCGAGGCACGCCGCATCGCATGACCGCGGCGGCCCCGGGAGCCTGAGCATGCTGGGGCTGGAGCGGTCGGGGATGGAAGAGGCGGTGGCCCGCGAGCTCGGGCTGCCGCTGTCCGCGCGCGAGCGCGAGGCGGTGGCACTCGAGCAGCTCGTCGCGGTGCTCTCGCACACCCGCTTCGGCACGCTGGCGGCCACCGCGTTCGCGCTGTTCGCCGCCTGGCTGCTGACCGACACGGTCGACCCCGCGCTGGTGCAGGCCTGGGTCGGCGTCAAGCTCGCGCTGGCGGCGGCGCGCATCGCGCTCGCGCTGGTGTGGGCGCGGCGCGGCCGCAGCGCCGCCCCCGGCTGGCGCACCGCCACCTATGCGCTGCTGGCGCTGGACGGCATCGTCTGGGGCGCCGCCGGGCTGCACCTGGTGCAGGACACGGTCGCGCTCGCCTCGCTGATCGCCGCGGTGATGGCCGCCGTGACCTGCGTCGCCACCTTCGGGCTGCAGGTGCGCACGCTGGCCACGCTCGCCTACGTCGGCCCGATCCTCGTGCTGACCGGCTTCGGCCTGGCGCTGCGCGGCGACGAGGCCGGGCTGGTGGGCGGCATCGGCATGTTGGTGCTGCTGGCGCTGCAGATGCTCACGGCGCAGGCGGCGCAGCGCCGCTTCGTCACCGGGGTGCTGCTGCGCCTGCAGGCCGAGCGCCTGGCGCAGGAGAAGGAGGCCGCGCTCACGCTGGCCCAGGCGCAGAGCGCGGTGAAGACCCAGTTCCTGGCCAAGATCAGCCACGAACTGCGCACGCCGCTGCACGGCATCCTCGGCCTGGCGCGGCTGGTGCACCTGGAGCTGCGCGAGAGCGACCTGCGGCGCCGCGTCGAGCTGATCGAGGCCTCGGGCGTGCACCTGCTGTCGCTGATCAACGACCTGCTCGACCTGTCGCGCATCGAGTCGGGCCGCTTCGAGACACGCAGCGCCTCGTTCGACCTGGCCGAGCAATGCGAGCAGCTGGCCGACGTGTTCGCGGTGCGTGCGCACGACAAGGGCCTGGGCCTGGCGGTGGACATCGCGCTGCCGCGCCCCTGCTGGGTGCTGGGCGACGCGGCGCGCTTCCGCCAGGTGCTGCACAACCTGCTGGGCAACGCGGTCAAGTTCACCGAGCACGGCGGCATCAAGCTGCGGGTGCGGCGCGGCGAGGCGCCCGACGAGTTCCGCGTCGAGGTGATCGACAGCGGGTCGGGCATCGCCGAGGATGACCTGGAGCAGGTGTTCCAGGCCTTCACCCAGAGCGACCACGCGCCGCTGCACCCGACCGAGGGCGCCGGGCTCGGGCTGACGATCGCGCGCGAGATCGCCCAGTCGATGGGCGGCGACATCCGCGCCAGCAGCCAGCTCGGGCGTGGCTCGCGCTTCGTCTTCACGGCGCGCATGCCGGCCGCCGCGCCGCCGGCCGAGGCGGGCGCGGCGCGCGGCCCGGGCACCGTGGCGCTGCCGCGCCGCGTGCTGGTGGCCGAAGACGACGACGTCAACGCGCTGATCGTCGGCGCCTACCTCGACGCGCTGCACATCCGCCACGAGCGCGTGAGCGACGGCAAGCAGGCCGTCGGCCACGCGCTGCGCGAGACCGGCCGGCCCGAGCTGGTGCTGATGGACTGGCGCATGCCGGTGATGGACGGCCTGGCCGCGACGCGCGAGATCCGCACCCAGGAGCGCCTGCTCGGCCTGCCGCGCGTGCCGGTGATCGCGCTGACCGCCACCACCGCCAGCGCCGAGCGCGAGGAATGCCTGGCCGCCGGCATCGACGAGGTGCTGTCCAAGCCGTTCACGCAGGAGCAGCTGGAGGCGGCGCTGGGGCGCTGGGGGCGGCGCTGAGGGGCGCACATCGGGTCGCCCCGCGGGCGCCGGCCGGGTGGTACCGACCGGCCCCGGCGATGGCGCAAGGCATCAACCGTCCTGCCGGCGCGTCCGCGGGACTTGTGTGCCGGCCCGAAGGCCACAAGAATCGGCAGCCGCGAGGATCGCCATGCCCGAACTCACCACGCTGCTGGCCGCTGCGCGCGACGGCGACGCCGATGCCGCGGGCGCTGCCTTCGGCCTGCTGTACGACGACCTGCGCCGCCTGGCGCGCGCGCGGCTGCGCCAGCACCGGACCATGACGCTGCTGGACACCACCTCGCTGGTGCACGAGTCGTACATGAAGCTGGTGGGCGCCGGCTCGCTGCCCGTGGAGGACCGCCATCACTTCTTCGCGTACGCCTCGCGCGTGATGCGCAGCGTGATCGTCGACTTCGCGCGCGCCCGCCTCGCCGAGCGGCGCGGCGGCGGTGCCGAGCATGTGGCGCTGAACACGGCGATCGGCGAGCAGGTCGCCGCACCCGAGAACGACGCGCTGCGCGTGCACGAGGCGCTGGAGGTGCTGGCACAGGCCGACGCCCGCCTGGCACAGGTGGTGGAGATGCGCTACTTCGGCGGGCTTTCCGAAGCCGAGATCGCCGAGGCGCTCGGTCTCTCGGAACGCACCGTGCGACGCGACTGGGAGAAGGCACGCCTGCTGCTCATCGCCGCGATGAGCTGAGCCGCTCAGGCCGCACAGGCCAGCTCGCGCCGCGCCTCGAACTCGTCCTCGTCGCGCTGCAACGCCAGACCGCCGTGTTCGAACACGCGCCGCATCGCGCGGTTGCGCGTCGCACAGCGGCCGATCACGGTGATGCCGCCGTGGGCGGCGGCGTGGCCGAGCATCGCGTCCATCAGCCGGCGCGCCAACCCGTGGCCGCGCCACGCGGCGTCGACGCTGAAAGCGACCTCCAGGTACGGCCGCCCGGCGTGCACGAACGGGCAGCCATGCGCGAAGCCGAACAGCTCCCCGCGCAGGCTGACGTAGCCCAGCAGGACCTGGCGTCCGAAGTCGATCGATGCCACGTAGCGCCGCACCATGTCGTCGGGCACCACGCCGGCGGCGAAGCGCAGTGAACGGTCGGCAGCCGACAGGCGCAAGAGGTGGGCCTCGATGCGCGGACGGTCGGTGGCTTGCAGCGGGATCACGTTGGCGTGCATGGCGGTGTCTCCGGCGAGCGGGCCGCCCCTGCGGCCCTCGACCGGATGTACGGAACACCGGGCGGCGACCGGACAGCGCGCCGCGCGGGCCCCTTTCGCGTCGCGGATGTCCGGTCCCGGCGGCCAGGGTCCGTATGAGCAGGCGAGGCTGGAAGGACCACCATGCACCCACTGCGACTGCGCGTCACCGCCCGGGCCGCCGGCCGGGCGCTGCCGGTGTTCATGCTGCGCCTGCGGCACGGCGACGTGCCGGTGGCGACCGCCCGCGGCATGCGCTTTGACGTGCGCTTGATCGAGGCGGCGATGCCCCCGATGATCGACCTCGGCATTCCGCCCGGCCTGTCCACCGCGCCGCCCGGGCCGTGGCGGTTCGGGCACATTGCAGGGTGAAACCGATGGACGTGCGCGACTTGCAGGCGCTGTCGACGCTGCTCGACGAGTTGCTGGACCTGGACTCGGCGGCCCGGGTCGTTCGCGTGGCGGAACTGCGCGCCGCCGGCCACCCGCTGGCCGCGCGCGTCGCCGCCGTGCTGGAGGCCTCGGCGCGCGAGACCGGCGAGCTCGTCGACCGCGGCCCGCGGCTGCCCGACGACGAACCGGCCGCCTTCGCCAGCGGCCAGGCCATCGGCCCGTACCGGCTGCACCATCGCCTGGGCGTCGGCGGCATGGGCGAGGTCTGGCAGGCCGAGCGCAGCGATGGCCAGGTGCGGCGGCCGGTGGCGTTGAAGCTGCCCGCCGTCGGGCTGCGACGCGCCGAGCTCGTGCGCCGTTTCGCACGCGAGCGCGACATCCTGGCCTCGCTCGCCCACCCCAACATCGCACGCCTGTGGGACGCCGGCGTGGCCGACGACGGACAGCCGTACCTGGCGCTCGAGCTGGTGGACGGCCTGCCGATCACCGACCATGCACGGCCGCTGCCCCTGCGGGAGCGCGTGCAACTGCTGCTGCAGGTGGCCGATGCCGTGCAGGCGGCGCACGCCAGCCTGGTGATCCACCGCGACCTGAAGCCCAGCAACGTGCTCGTGACCCGTGATGGCCGCGCGATGCTGCTCGACTTCGGCATCGCGAAGCTGCTCGCCCCCGACGCCGTCGAGGCCGGCGCCACCGAACTCACGCAGGTCGGCGGCGCCGCGCTCACGCCCGCGTACGCCGCGCCGGAGCAGATCGCCGGCCGGCCGGTGAGCACGGCCACCGACGTCTGGGCGCTCGGCGTGCTGCTGTACGAGCTGCTGGCCGGCCAGCGGCCGTTCGAGGGCGGCCGCCACGCGCTCGAGCGCCAGATCCTCGAAGTCGACCCGCCCCGGCCGCCCCGCGTGCCGGCCGACCTGGGCACGATCGCGCTGCACGCCCTGAGGAAGGTGCCCGCAGAGCGCTACCCGACCGCCGAGGCGTTCGCCGCCGACCTGCGGCGCTGGCTCGACGGCCTGCCGGTGCAGGCACAGAGTCACCGCTGGGGCTACCGCGTGCGCAAGTTCGTCGCCCGCCACCGCGTGCCGGTCGCGCTGTCGGTGCTGGTCGCGGCGGCGCTGGCGATCTCGGCGCTGGTCGCCACCTCGCAGGCGCGCGAGGCGCGCGCGCAAGCCGAACGCGCACGCAACGAGGCGGCGGTGTCCGCCGCGGTGCAGGAGTTCCTGGAAGGCATCTTCAAGGCCAGCTCGGGCGACCAGCCCGACCCTGCGGCGGCCCGCCAGCGCACTGCGCTTCAGTTGCTGGACGAAGGCGCGGCGCGAGTCGATCGCGCGCTGGGCGACGCGCCGGCGGCCAAGCTGCGCGTGCTCGACACCCTGGCGCAGGTCTACGAGGACATGGGGCTGCTGGAGCGCGCCGCCTCGCTGCGCGGGCGCATGGCGGCGGTGGCGTCGCAGGCCTTCGGCGCCGGCTCGAACGAGCAGATCCGGGCGCTGTCGGCGCAGGCGCAGTCGCTCAACGCGTCGGGCCGCCGGGAGCAGGCCCTGTCGGTGCTCGCCGAGGCCGACCGCCTGCTCGGCGCACGCCGCGATGTCGATGCCGATACCCGCATCGCGCTGGACATCGCCATCGCCGACCTTCACAACTACAGCGCCGACACGCGCGGCCTGCCGCATGCCGAGCGCGCGCTGGCGCTGCTGCGCCAGCGCGAACCGTCGGGCCTGTGGGTCGACGCGTTGAGCCTCGTCGGCGGCCTGCGCTCGGCCGCCGGCGACTTCGACGGCGCGCGGCGCGCCTATGCCGAGGCGGTGGAGGTGGCCGGCCGCCTGCCCGGGGGCCTGGCCAGCAAGATGCCGGCGCTGTACGACCTGTGGGGTTACACCGAGATCGACGGCGGCCGTGCCGACGAGGGCCTGGCGCTGCTGCGAAAGGTGGTGGCGCTCGACGATGCGGCCAGCGGCTCCTCGAGCGAATACGCGCTGGGCTCGCGCTCGCGGCTGGTGGGCGCGCTGATCGGCGAGGGCCGCTGGCGCGAGGCGGCGGCAGCGCTCGACGACCTGGACCGCCAGGCCGCGCAGTACCGCGCCGCGGAGGAGCCCACGCGCGCGGCCCGCCTGTCGCACCGTGTGCGCCTGTTGCTGGCACGCGGCCAGGCACGCGAAGCGGCCGCGGTGCTGGCCACGCTGCCGCCGGCGCGCGACGTCGCGCGGCGCTACGCGACCGTCGGGCTGGCACTGCAGGTCCTGCGTGGCGAGGCGGCGCAGGCCCTGGGCGACGGCCGCGCCGCCGAGGCCGCGCTCGGCGAAGCCGACGCGCTGGCCGGCGAGCTGGGCCTGGGCCCCACCGGCTGGACGGCGCGCATCGGGCAGGCGCGCGTGCAGACGCGTCTGGCGCGTGGCGACACGGCCGCGGCACGCGACGCGCTGCAGGCGATGCTGGCGGCCCGCTGGTCGCCGCAACTGCCGCCGTCCGTGCGCCCGCAGCTGGAGGCGGCCGTCGCATTGGCGGACGGCCGTGCCGCGGAGGCCGAGGCGATCGCTGCCCGCACCCTGGATGCCATCGAGGCGGGCGGTCCGATGGCACGCGGCCGCGGGCGCGTGGAACCGGAGCTGCAGCGCGTGCTCGGCGAGGCCCGAATCAACCTGCAGCGGCCGACCGAAGCGCTGCCGCCGCTGCAGCGGGCACTGGCTACGCTGGCCGCGCTGGACGACCCGGAGCGCAGCGTCGAGATCGCCGCCGTGCACCTGGCGCTGGCGCGTGCGCTGGCCGCGGCCGCACGCTCCGACGACGCGCGCCGCCACCTGGCCGCCGCGCAGGCGATCCACCGCGCCCGCGACAGCGTGCCCCCGGTGCAGGCGGCCGAGCTGGCGGCGGTGCGGGCGCTGCTGTCTCCCGGCCCGGCGCCGGCGGCCCGGCATCGGTGACGCGGCCCCTCGCCGCCCCGGGGTGACGCCGCCGCCGGCGGGTCACGGCCTGACGGCCGCCAGCCGGGTGCCGAAGCGCAATGCGTTCACGGCGCGCAGGATCACGCGCGCCGAGCACACCCGGCGGTCACTGGCCGAGACGTCGACCGCGAAGTGCACCGTCCGGCCGCGGTCGCGCACCTCGACCACGCGTGCCTGCAGCCGCAGCCTCGTTCCGGCAGGCGCGGGGGCAGCGTGCTCGATCTCGACCCGCGTGCCGACCACGGTGTCGTCTGGTGCGAGGTAGGGCTGCAGCGCTTGTGCGCAGACCGACTCGGCCACTGCGACGAGCGCGCCGGTCGCCATCACCGGCATCAGGCGCCTGGCGTAGCCGGCCCCATGCGGCAGCGTTTCGAACCAGCGGCGCGCGGTGAGCGCCTCGGGCACGTCGTAGTGCGTGTCCACCACCAGGCCCGGCGACAGGCCGGGCAGTTGCGCCAGCACGGCGTCGATCCTGCGGTTCACGGCTTCGGGTATCTCCAGCATGGCAGGCTCCAGCGGGCGGACCATCCGCCCTTGCCAGCCCGTACGTGGCGGGACGCCCGAACCGGACACCCACGCACGCCTCCGTGCGTTTGGGGGGCATGCGTGTCGTGCTCGTCGCGGACCACCTGCCGCCGACATGCGGTGCAGAGCCCCCCGGCGCCGGCGCCAGACGCGTCGGCGGTCGGGCGGCGCGCACCGGTGATCGCGCTGACCGTCACCGCCGCCAGCGCCGAGCGCGAGGAATGCCTGGCCGCCGGCATCGGCGAGGTGCTGTCCAAGCCCTTCACGCAGGAGCAGTTCAAGGCGGCGCTCGGGCGCTGGGGGCGGCGCAGAGGGCGGGATCCGCCGGCCAGACGAACAACGAGCGGAAGCTCGAGAACTGGCGTTGCTCGCGGGCAGCGGCCTCAACGCCCCATGAGGATCTGCAGATTCTCCGCGACGACGGCGGTACGGCGTTCGAACAGCGCCGGCGCCTTCGCGGCCAGGGCGCGGTAGATGGCGAGCGATTCCTCGAAGTGCCTGCGTGCCTCGTCGATCCGGCTGTCGAAGGCGTTCAGCACGCCCAGGTGGTTGAGCGACGCCGCGTAGTCCTCCAGGTAGACGCCAGGGTTCGCGCTTGCCAGGCCGCGGCGGATCTCCAGCGCCTCCTCGAGGTATCCACGCGCCACCTTGTAGCGCAGCTCTGCGCGGCTCAGGACGCCCAGGTTGGTGAGTGTCGTGGCCAGGTCCGGCAGGTGGACCGCGGCGTTTCGCCTGGCCAGCCCGCGGCGGATGTCCAGGGCTTCCTCGAGCTGCAGGCGTGCTTCGGGGTAGCGCTTCTCGTCGGTGTTCAACGCGCCGAAGGTGCTGAGCGCGAGAGCCAGATCGGGCAGGTAGACCTCGGGCTGGGTGGCCACCAGACCCCGGTAGATCCCGACCACTTCCTCGTACTGCCTGCGCGCCTCGTCGTCACGGCCATCGTCGCGGTTCAGCAGAGCCAGCCTGCCGAGCGTGCTGGCGAGATCGGGCAGGTGGATGTCGGGGTCCTTCGCTGCCAGGGCACGGCGGATGTCGAGCGCTTCCTCGAGCTGGGCGCGGGCCTCGGCATCGCGGTCCTCGTCGCGGTTCAGCGAGCTCAGGTTGGACAGCATGGTGGCGACGCCGGTCAGATGCGCGTCGGGGTTCGTCGCGGCCAGCCGGCGACGGATGGCGAGTGCCTCCTCGTAGTACTTGCGGGCCTCGTCGTGGCGCCGCTCCTCCTTGCTGAGGAGGCCGAGGTTGTTGAGCGTGATGGCGAGCGCCCGCAGATGGGCCTCGGGGTTGGCCAGGGCCAGCGTGCGTCGGATGTCCAGCGCGTCCTCGTACAGCCGGCGCGCCTCGGAGTGGCGATTCTCCACGCGGCTCAGGCCGGCGAGGCTGTTCAGCGTGGACGCGACGTCGCGCAAGTAGACCGCCGGATCCTCCCTGGCGAGTTCCCGTCGGATCGCCAGCGACTCCTCGTACAGCCGGCGCGCCTCGTCGTGGCGGTCCTGCTCGCGGCTCACCGAGGCCAGGTTGCCCAGTGAGGCGGCCACATGGCGCCGGTAGACAGCGTCCCGGCTGGCCAGGTCACGGTCGATGGCCAGCGATTCCTCGAACCGACGGCGCGCTTCGTCGAAGCGGTTCTCGTCGTCACTCATGATGCCCAGGCTGGTGAGCACATGGGACACATAGGGCCGGTAGAGGTCGGCCTGGCGGCGCTGAGCCAGCGTGCGGTAGAGCGTCAGGGCCTCCTCGTAATGGGCGCGTGCCTCGCCGCGGCGCTGCTCGCCGCGCCCCAGGTCGGCCAGGCCATCGAGGGTCCGCGCGACGGTTCGTTCGTCCGCAGCCTGGCGCGCCAGGGGCAAGGCCTGTTCGAAGCCGCGCCGGGCCTGCTCGGCGTGCTCCTGCCCCTTGTGGAAGAAGGCATACGCATACCAGGCGGCGGGCGACGCGGGCGCCTCGCCGACGGCCTGCTCGTAGGCCTGCCCGGCGCCGGCCGGGTCGAACAGCAGGCTGTGCAGCAGCCCGCGCAGCGGCCAGCCGGGCACCGGCGGGCCTCGTTCGGCGCTCAGGCGCTGCAGCGCCGCCTCGGCCCGCCCGTCCAGGAACAGGCGCCATGCATCGCGCTGCGCGCCGGCGCCCTGTTCATCCGGATGGGCGGCGGCATGCCAGGACCAGTCGTCCAACTGAACCTGGGCTTCGGTGCGTTCGCGTACCAGGCGGTCGCGCTCCGGTGGGGTGGCGGCACCGCGCCGCTCGAGTTCGGCGAGCCGCGCCCGGTACACCTGCTCGATGACCTGCTTGCCCTTCCGATCGAGCAGTTCCCCCGTCCAGCGCTCCCGTTCGGCCTCGGGGCTGAGGATGAGCACCAGCGACGCAGGATCGGTGCCGTCGGTCGGCACGGGGCGGTCCAACTGCACGTCGTTGACCACCACCCAGCCCGGCGGCGTCTTCACCTGCACCCGGATGTCCCGTCCGGCCGGGTCGTCGGGGAACGACAGCACGAACCGGCCGTCGTCGCCGCTGATCGCCGGTTCGACGCCGCGCGCCGACACCTCGACTGCGGGCACCGGCGGGCCCGCCTCGTGGTTCTGCACCACCCGCCCGCTCAGCGTCGCGGCAGAGCAGGTCTGCGCGGCGGCGACCAGCCCCATCGCCGCGACGAGGCAACGCGACACCCCCCGCGCCGCGACCGGTCGTCTGCTCGGCATGCATCTCTCCCTCGGATCGTCGTCTTCGCATCCAACACGCGTGCCCGTCACCCGTCGCCGCGTGCGGCGATTCTGGCCGATGGCGAGCCCGGCACGCCCGCCCGTCAGCCTCCCGCCGGCCGGTATCTAAACACCGCCCGGATCAGCCCATGGTCGTTGCTGCCCTCGGCCCGGTGGTCCTCCCGGTTCAGGTGGTCGTTGTCGACCGTCATGCCGTCGAACAGCCAGCGGCGCCGGCGGCTGTGGTCGTAGAACTCCTGGCTCACGAGGATGTGGTCGAGCGATTCGCGCACGCCCTCGTGCACATGGGTGTAGTACACGTCGCGCGTGTCGCGGAACTCCTGCAGCGTCTGCGCGGTGTACAGCGCCACGTCGCTGCCGCCGGTGGCGTCGGAGAACAGGTAGCGCGGCTGCTCGGTCAGGATGTTGGCGGTGTTGCTGAGCTGCGCGTCGTTGATGTCGCCCAGCACGATCACCGGCGTGTCGTTGTCCTTCATCAGCTCGGTCAGCAGCACGCGCAGCGCGGCCGCCTCGGCGGTGCGGCGGATCGTCGCCAGCGCGGCGCCGAGCGCGGTGGCGTGCTTGCCGTAGCGCGCCGGCTCGGCCCGGTACCAGGCCTCGTTGTAGACCTTGCTCGGCGCCTTGGACTTGAAGTGGCACACGAACACATGCACCTCGGGTTCGTCGTCGCGCGGCTGGATGCGCAGGTGCAGCACCGGGCGCGAGAAGCCGTCGATCGACACCGCGATCTCGGGCGACTGCGCGTCGTCGCCGCCGGCGGCCAGGCGCAGGGCCGGCGGGAAGTCGGCGATCCATTCCGGCTCGCCCACGCGCAGCCCGCGCCGCAGCAGCGCCGCGCAGACGATGCGCCGCCCGTCGGTGCCCGGCGGCACGATCAGCTCGTGCGTGGCCTCCAGCCCGGCCTGCTGCACCGCACGCGCCAGCGAGTCCGCATGCCAGAGCTCCTGAAAGCCGACCATGTCGGACTCGAGCAGCCGCAGCATGCGCGCCGTCCAGGCGGTCTTCAGGGCGTGCTGCTCGGCGCTCCAGCCGTCGCGGTCGCCGTACAGGCGCCGGCCCGGCTCGTTGAAGTTGTAGAGGTTGAAGGTGGCGATGCTGAGGGTGCGCAGCTTCATGCTCGGCTCCGGGCTCGTGGTACCCGAGCTATCGCGCCGCGGCGCGGCGCGCGCAATCCCCAGGCCGTCGCGGCCCGGTCAGGCGGCGGCCTCGGCCCGCGCGGCCTCGGCCAGCGGGCGCTCCTCGAACAGCTGGATGTCCGGGTGCCAAGTCTCGATCATGAACGGGTACAGCCCGTGGCCGGCGCCGAGCCAGGTGCGCTCGGCGGCGACGATGTCCAGCGCCAGGATGCGGTGCGGCAGCCCGCCCGCGTGCGCCAGCGGCACCATCGTGCCCTCGCCCAGCACGTCCTCGAAGCCGAGGCGGCGGTAGATGCGGATCAGCGGCTCGCTGCGCGCGCCGATCACGAGGTGGCGCACCTGGCTGGCCAGGCCGTACAGGTAGCAGGCCTTCATCAGCGCCAGCCGCACCTGCGGGTCGGCGCCGGGCAGCACCGCCAGGCGGGTGATCTCGGCGCGCGGGCGCTCGGCCAGGCGGTGCGGCAGGATCAGGCTGTGCTCGAGCAGCAGCGGCGCGTGCTGGTTGCGCTGGATGCGCAGCGTGCCCACCGCGGCGCCGCTGGCCTTGTCGCGCGCCAGCAGCAGCGCGGTCCCCGGCTGGGTGTCGAGCGCATCCGGCCGCTCCAGCGGCTGGGCCATCGCCGGCAGGTGGCGGCCGTAGGCCTGGCTGCGCACGCGGCAGGCATCGGCCAGGTCGGCCGGGCGACGCGCCACGCGCAGGGTGAAGGGCAGCATCGAGATCGGCACGGGCCCATGGTCGCGCCGCACCGCCCTGCCCGGTGCCGCGAAAAACGGCGCGGATCGGCCGCAATACGCC
Source organism: Piscinibacter caeni (assembly GCA_003265685.1). Classification (GTDB taxonomy): domain Bacteria; phylum Pseudomonadota; class Gammaproteobacteria; order Burkholderiales; family Burkholderiaceae_C; genus Piscinibacter; species Piscinibacter caeni. Next base: position 25,240 of record KZ836114.1, read on the forward strand.
GCTCGGTTACAGTCGCCCCGGCTCCGTTTTCCCCTGCTGCATGGCCTCGTCCTCCTCGCGTTCTTCTTCGCTGCTGCCCTGGCTCGCGATCGCCGCGCTCGTCATCGTCGCCGACCAGTTCACCAAGACGCTGATCGTCGGCTGGTTCCAGCTCGGCGACAGCCGCACGGTGACCTCGTTCTTCAACCTCGTGCGCGTGCACAACACCGGCGCGGCGTTTTCGTTCCTGGCCGGCGCCTCGGGCTGGCAGCGCTGGTTCTTCGTCGGGCTCGGCGCAGCGGCCGCGGTGTTCATCGTCTGGCTGCTGCGCAGCCACGGCGGCCAGCGCCTGTTCGCGACCGCGCTCGCGCTGATCCTCGGCGGCGCGCTCGGCAACGTGGTCGACCGGCTGCTGCACGGCCACGTGGTCGACTTCATCCAGGTGCACTACGGCGGCTGGTACTTCCCGTCGTTCAACGTGGCCGACAGCGCGATCACCGTCGGCGCGGCGCTGCTGATCGTCGACGAGCTGCGCCGGGTGCGGCGGGCCTAGAGCTTCTCCTGCCCGGTGATGACCAGGCTCTGCTCGGCCGGCGGCAGCAGGTCGCGCCCGGTCGCGCCGTCGACGAAGCGCAGCCGCAGCTGGTAGCTGCCCGGCGGCACGAACAGGTTGGCCTGCGTCGCGCCGTTGCTCAGGTCGACGGCCTGCTGCGGCTTGCCCTCGCGCAGCACGTCGAGCGCGAAGTGGCCGGTCTTGTCGGCCTTCTGGCCCGCGGCGCAGACGCCGTAGCCGTCGACGCCGAAGCGCAGCGACACCGGGCTGACCAGGGGTTCGCCGTCGCGCACGTTGGTGATGCTGACCCATTCGCCGGGCCCGCGCGGGCGCGCCACCTCGTCCTGGTACCAGGCCGCGCAGCTCGCGTCGAACGCGGCCGGGTCGATCTTCAGCGGCTCGGCGCTGCGCTTGCCGGTCACCGTGACCGTGATCTCCGGGCTGAACACGAAATACGGCCGGTGCTCGTGGTCGGCGAACAGCAGGCGCAGCTTGTGCTCGCCCGGCGGCAGGTCGAGCACCGCGAAGGTCTGGCCCTTGCCGAAGTGGCGGTGGCCGTCGTTGAACGGCAGCTTGTCGGTCACGCTCGGCGGCAGCGGCGTGTTCACCAGGATGTGGTGGTGGCCGGTGCCGGCCAGCGCCTTGCCGGCCGGCACCACGCCCATGCCCTTGACCGCAAACTCGACCATGAACGGGCTGCGCACCTGATAGCCGTGGCGCAGGTTGGAGAAGTGCACCGCGGTCGGCTCGCGCAGGTCCACCCGCGTGCGCTCGCGCGTGTAGCGCTGCCAGCACTGTCGCTCGAGCTCGCCGCGCGGCAGCGGTGCGGCCGTGGCGGCGGCGGTGGACAGGGTCAGCAGGGCGAGCAGCAGGCAGGCGTGCGGCATGGTCGGTGCGGGAATGGCGGCGGCGCGATTCAGCCGGCCGGCTTGTCGGATGTCAACACCCAGGTCGGGCTGGCGTGGCTCGGGCGCCGCGCACTGCCGCCATACTTGGCGCCATGCTGATCGAGACCCTGGGCGCCGCGCGCGACCTCGGCCGCCTGAAGGAGATCGCGGCGGTGTTGATCCGCCACGGCTTCGGCGACGCGGTGCGCCGCCTCGGCCTGGCCGATGCGCTGGCGCGGGCCGGCCACGCGCTGAACCACGAGCACGTGGCCGACCTGGCGCGGCTCGACCCGCCGGTGCAGGTGCGCCTGGCGATGCAGGAGCTCGGGCCGGCCTTCGTCAAGCTGGGCCAGATCCTGGCCGGCCGGGCCGACCTGTTCGGCCCCGAGTGGATCGCCGAGTTCGCGCAGTTGCACAGCCGCGTGCCGGCGGTGCCCTTCGACGAGCTGCGGGCCCAGCTGCGCGAGGACCTGGGCGGCGAGCCCGAGGCGGTGTTCGCGCGCTTCGACCCCGAGCCGCTGGCGGCGGCGTCGATCGCGCAGGTGCACCGCGCCGCGCTGCACGACGGCACCGAGGTGGTGGTGAAGGTGCGACGCCCCGGCATCCGCACGGTGATCGAGGCCGACCTGCGCCTGCTCGAGCGCCTGGCCGCGCTGGCCGAGACCGAGCTGCCGCAACTGCAGCCCTACCGGCCGCGCGAGCTGGTGCGCGAGTTCGGCCGCTCGCTGCAGCGCGAGCTGAACCTGGCCACCGAGTGCCGCAATGCCGAGCGCATCGCCGCCAACCTGGCCGCGCTGCCCTTCGTGCACATCCCGACGGTGGTGTGGGCCCACACCGGCGAGCGCGTCAACGTGCAGGAGTACGTCGGCGGCGTGCCGGGCGAGGACCTGGAGCGTGTCGCGCGCGAGGGGCTGGACCGCACGCTGCTGGCGCGCCGCGGCGCGCAGGCGGTGCTGAAGATGATCGTCGAGGACGGTTTCTTCCACGCCGACCCGCACCCCGGCAACGTGTTCTACCTGCCGGGCAACCGGCTCGCCTTCATCGACTTCGGCATGGTCGGCCGGCTCTCGGCGCGGCGCCGCGAGGAGCTGCTGCAGCTGCTGCTGGGCCTGGTGCAGCGCGAACCGCAGCCGGTGGCCGACGTGCTGCTGGACTGGGCCGGCGACACGAACGGCGCGCAGCTCGCGCAGCTCGAGAGCGAGATCGAGGCCTTCGTCGACCAGTACCACGGCACGCCGCTGGCCCAGCTCGAGCTCGGGCAGATGCTGGCCGACGTCACCACCATCCTGCGCGAGCACCGGCTCGCGCTGCCGTCCGACCTGGCGCTGCTGATCAAGGCCTTCATCTCGCTCGAGGGCATGGGCCGCGGGCTCGACCCCTCGTTCCACATGGCCGGCGAGGCGATGCCGATCCTGCGCCAGGTGGTGCGCGCACGCTACCGCCCGCGCGAACTGGGACGGCGTGCCTGGGCCGGGCTGCGCCGGCTGCTCGGCAGCGCCGGGCAACTGCCGCAGGACCTCTCCCGCGTGCTGCGCCGGCTGCGCCACGGCCACCTGCGGCTGGACATCGAACTCGCGCACCTGAAGCGCGTGGGCGACCAGATCGACCGCGCCGCCAACCGGCTGGCGCTGGCGCTGGTGATCGCCGCGCTGATCGTCGGCTCGTCGATCGTGATGACGGTCAGCGGCGGGCCCACGCTGTTCGGCCTGCCCGCCTTCGGCCTGCTCGGCTTCGGCGGCGCGGTGATCGGCGGCCTCTGGCTGCTGCGCTCGATCTGGCGCAGCAGCCACCCCCACGACGAAGGACAAGGATGAACCCACCCACCGAGACACCGCCCGCCCCCACCGTCTTCGACCTGCCGCTGAACCGCCTCGCGCCGGGCGACATCACGCGCTGGCTCGCGCGCGGCTGGGCCGACTTCCGGCGTGCGCCGGGCATCGGCCTGTTCTACGGCGGCTGCTTCGCGGCGATGGGCTGGCTGCTGCTGTACGTGTTCCGCCACGCGCCGGCCTGGACGCTGGCGCTGTCGGCCGGCTTCCTGCTGATGGGGCCGTTCCTGTGCGTCGGGCTGTACGACGTGAGCCGCAAGCTCGAGCGCGGCGAGGCGCCCGACTTCGGCGATTCGCTCACCGCCTGGGACACGCGCCTGGGCACGATGGCGATCTTCGGCGGCGTGCTGCTGATCCTCGAGATGCTGTGGGGCCGCGCGTCGCTGGTGATCTTTGCGGTCAGCTTCGACGGCATGCCCGACTTCAAGGGCTCGCTGCTCGCGCTGCTGGACCCCGACAACCTCGGCTTCATCGTCGCCTACGTCGGCGTGGGCGCGGTCTTCGCCGGGCTGATCTTCGCGGTCAGCGTGGTCTCGATCCCGATGATCCTGGACCGCCAGACCGACGCCATCACCGCCGGGCTGACGAGCCTGCGGCTGTGCCTCACGCAACCGGGCGTGATGCTGCTGTGGGGTGCGACGCTGACGCTGCTGGTGGTGCTGGCGCTGCTGCCGGCCTTCCTCGGGCTGCTGCTGGTCGGGCCGGTACTCGGCCATGCCTCGTGGCACGCCTACCGCGGCGCGGTGGGCGTGCCGCCGACTCACGGCGCCTGAACTACTTGCGCAGCGGGCCGGGGTTGGCCTTCAGCCAGGCCTCCATCTCCTCGGGCGAGATCAGCCCGTCCTTGTTGGTGTCGATGGCGCTCCAGTCGCGGCCGGGGCCGTCGGGCGACTTGGCGCCGGGCTTCGGCCCGTCGGCGGCCAGCACGGTGCCGGCGGACATTGCCAGCACGAGGGCAAGGGGAACGCTACGCAGTTGGCGCATCTCGGTCTGCTCCATGGATGGACGAAGGGTCGGACGGCGCGGCCCCATGCCGACACCGTGACGCGTGCACCAGGTCTTGCCCACCGGTGAACGGCCGGACGCACCGGAGACCCTCCCGGGCCTCGTGCTGACGATGCGACCGTCGAGGTGCTCGAGACACCTCGCCGCTACTCCCCTTGCACAACGCGACGGCGTCATGGATCACCGCCCGCGGCGCGAGTTCCGTGCCGAGCGGCCCCGGGAAACCCCGGAGCCCGGCGTGATGGATATGAGTTGCGCACCTCATTTCACCTCACTAGCATCACCGACATGGAATCCCGTGTCCGCGCCAGCCTGCACGACGTCGCGCGCGCTGCCGGCGTCAGCCTGGCGACGGTCGACCGCGTGCTGCACGGCCGCGCCGGGGTGCGCGCGCGCACGGTCGAGCGGGTGCACGCCGCGGTCGAGCAGCTCGGCTACCGGCCCGACCCGGCCGCCGCGCGGCTGGCGCGCAAGCGCAGCGCGCGGCTGGTGTTCGTGCTGCCGGCCGGCACCAACAGCTTCGTCGCACTGCTGAACCAGCAGGTGCAGGCGGTCGCCCCCTGGCTGGCCGAGCAGCGCGCCGGCGCGGCGGTGCAGACGGTGGACGTGTTCTCGCCGCTCGACCTGGCGCAGCACCTGAACGGCCTGCAGGGCCGCTTCGACGCGGTGATCGTGATGGCGCTGGACCACCCGCAGGTGCGCGCCGCGATCGACGACCTGGTGGCGCACGGCACGGTGGTGGTGACGCTGGTCTCCGACGTGCCCGGCTCGCGGCGCAGCCACTTCGTCGGCATCGACAACGTCGCTGCCGGGCGCACCGCGGCCACGCTGCTCGGGCGCTTCGTCGGCCCGCGGCCGGGGCGCATCGGCATCGTGATGGGCAGCCGCGCGCTGCGCGACCACGCCGAGCGGCTGTTCGGTTTCGAGCAGGTGATGGCCGCCGAGCACCCGCACCTGACCTTGCTGCCGGCCATCGAGGGCCAGGACCGCTCCGACCGCACCGAGCCGCTGGTCGCGAAGCTACTGAAGAAGGAGCCCGAGCTGGCCGGGCTGTACAGCATCGGTGCCGGCAACCGCGGCATCCAGGCCGCGCTGGCGGCCAGCGGCCGGGCGCGGCATGTCGCCTGGGTCTGCCACGAGCTGACCCCGCACGCGCGCCGCGCGCTGCTCGACGGCGTGGCCGACGCCGTCATCAACCAGGACGCCGGCCATGAGGTACGCTCCGCATGCCGCCTCGCCCTGGCCGCGCTGTCCGGCGAACGGGTGCTGCCCGACCAGGAGCGCATCCGCATCGACGTGTTCCTGAAGGACAACCTGCCGTGAACACTCTAGGCATCGACATCGGCACGTCCGGCGTCAAGGTCGCGCTCGTCGGCGACGACGACCACGTCATCGCCCACAGCAGCCAGCCGCTGACGGTCAGCCGCCCGCACCCGGGCTGGAGCGAGCAGTCGCCCGACGACTGGTGGGCCGCCACCTGCGCCGGGCTCGACGAACTGAAGGCCACGCACCCGGTCGAACTGGCCGAGACGGTGGCGATCGGCCTGTCCGGCCAGATGCACGGCGCCACGCTGCTCGGCGCGGACGGGCAGACGCTGCGCCCCTGCATCCTGTGGAACGACGGCCGCAGCGACGTGGAATGCACCGAGCTCGAGCGCGACTGGCCGGCGCTGCGCCAGGTCACCGGCAACATCGCGATGCCCGGCTTCACGGCACCCAAGATCGCCTGGGTGCGCAAGCACGAGCCCGCGGTGTTCGCGCGCATCGCCCGCGTGCTGCTGCCCAAGGCCTGGCTGCGCTGGAAGCTCTCGGGCGAGTTCGCCGAGGACATGTCGGATGCCTCGGGCACGCTGTGGCTGGACGTCGGCGCACGGCGCTGGTCCGAGGCGGCGCTGGCGGCCACCGGCCTCACGCTCGCGCAGATGCCGCGCCTGGTCGAGGGCAGCGAGGTGGCCGGGCAGCTGCGCGCCGAGCTCGCGGCGCGCTGGGGCTTCCGCCGCGCGCCGCTGATCGCCGGCGGCGCGGGCGACAACGCGGCCGGCGCGGTGGGCGTCGGCGCGGTGCACCCGGGCGACGCCTTCGTCTCGCTCGGCACCTCGGGCGTGCTGTGGGCCACCACCGGGCGCTTCGCGCCCAACCCGGCGCGCGCGGTCCACGCCTTCTGCCACGCCGTGCCCGACACCTGGCACCAGATGGGCGTGCTGCTGTCGGCCGCCTCCAGCCTCGCGTGGTGGGCCGGCGTGACCGGCCGGCACGAGCCCGAGCTGCTGGCCGAGATCCCGGCCGACGCACCGCCGAGCCCGGTCTGGTTCGCGCCCTACCTCAGCGGCGAACGCACGCCGCACAACGACACCCGGGTGCGCGGCGGCTTCCTCGGCCTGGCGGCCGACACCACGCGCGCCGACATGACGCTGGCCGTGCTCGAAGGCGTGGCCTACGCGCTGCACGACGCGCAGCAGTCGCTGGCCAGCGCCGGCACCGTGCTGCATGAGGCCGCGGCGATCGGCGGCGGCGCGCGCTCGCCGCTGTGGGTGCAGACCATCGCCGACGTGCTGGGCATCACCCTGCACCAGGTGGCCGAGAGCGAGATCGGCTGCGCCTTCGGCGCGGCCCGCCTCGCGCGCATGGCTGCCGGTGACCCGATCGGCGTCGCCCGCCCGGCCACGAAGCTGCGCAGCTTCGTGCCGCGGCCCGAGCGCACGGCGCTGCATGCGCAGCGCCATGCGCAGTGGCAACGCCTCTACCCGCTGGCGCGCGACTTCGCGCACGGCACCACACAGGATCCGACATGACCAAGAACCCCCCGAAGAAACTCGCTGCCCTGCAGCACGGGCGTTTCTTCAGCCTCGCCGAGCCGCTGCGCCACGAAGGGCCGAAGTTCAAGCCCTCGGCCAAGCGCCCGCTCGGCTACCGCTGGTACGACCCACAGCGCAAGGTGCTGGGCAAGACGATGGAGCAGCACCTGCGTTTCGCGGTGTGCTACTGGCACAGCTTCGTCTGGCCGGGCACCGACCCGTTCGGCGGCGACACCTTCCAGCGCCCCTGGCACGCCGCCGGCGGCGACGCCATGGCGCTGGCTGAGCACAAGGCCGAGGTGGCGTTCGAGCTGTTCCGCCTGCTGAAGGTGCCCTACTTCACCTTCCACGACCGCGACATCGCGCCCGAGGGCGCGACGCTGCGCGAGTCGAACCTGAACGTGCGCCGCATCGGCGAGGTGTTCGAGAAGAAGATGCGCGACACCGGCGTCGGCCTGCTGTGGGGCACGGCGAACCTCTTCAGCAACCGGCGCTACATGTCCGGCGCGGCGACCAACCCCGACCCCGAGGTGTTTGCCTATGCCGCAGCGCAGGTGAAGAACGTGCTCGAGCTGACGCACGAACTGGGCGGCGAGAACTACGTGCTGTGGGGCGGTCGCGAAGGCTATGAGACGCTGCTCAACACCGACCTGAAGCGCGAGCTGGCGCAGCTCGGCCGCTTCCTGAGCCTGGTGGTCGAGCACAAGCACAAGATCGGCTTCAAGGGCACGATCTTGATCGAACCCAAACCCGCCGAGCCGACCAAGCACCAGTATGACTACGACGTCGCCACGGTGTTCGGTTTCCTGAAGGCGCACGGCCTCGAGAAGGAGATCAAGGTCAACATCGAGCAGAACCACGCGCTGCTGGCAGGCCACAGCTTCGAGCACGAGATCGCCCTGGCCCAGGCGCTGGGCATCTTCGGCTCGATCGACATGAACCGCGGCGACGAGCTGCTCGGTTGGGACACCGACCAGTTCCCCAACAACCTGCCCCAGGTGGCGCTGGCGCTCTACCACATCATCCAGGGCGGCGGCTTCACGACCGGGGGGCTGAACTTCGACGCCAAGCTGCGCCGCCAGTCGATCGACCCGGACGACCTGATCGCCGGGCACGCCGGAGCGATGGACCTGTGCGCCCGCGCGCTGCTGGTGGCCGAGAAGATGATCGAAGATGGTGCGCTGGCAAGGCAGCTGCGCGAGCGTTACCACGGATGGGACGGCAAGCTCGGCAAGGGCATTCTTGCCGGCAAGCAGTCGCTCGCCGACCTGGCCGCGCTGGTCGAGCGCAATTCGCTCGAGCCGCAGCCCCGGTCGGGGCGCCAGGAGGTGCTCGAAGCACTGGTCAACAGCTACCTCTGAGGACGAGGCACAGACCCAGGACCGCAATACCACCGCCGGCATCGTTCTCCCCCCTGCCGTATCCCCGGGGGGAGAAACGCGTCCCGCAGATGCCCGGCGGGAACGATCGACCGATCGTTCGACCCTTCGGCGGGCACGCGACCACAAGGAGACAGAATGAAAGTCAACGCAATCTTCGCGGCGGCCCTGGTCGCCACCGGTGTCCTCGGCTTCACTCAGGCGGCGCGCGCCGCCGGCGAGACCGTCGGGGTGTCCTGGTCCAACTTCCAGGAGGAGCGCTGGAAGACCGACGAGGCGGCGATCAAGGCCGCGCTCGACAAGGCCGGGCTGAAGTACATCAGCGCCGACGCCGCCGGCTCGGCCGAGAAGCAGGCCGCCGACGTCGAGAGCCTGATCACCAAGGGCGCCAAGGCGCTGATCATCCTGGCCTGGGACCAGGACGCCATCCTGCCCTCGGTCGAGAAGGCCAAGCAGCGCGGCATCCCGGTGATCGCCTATGACCGCTTGATCCAGGACAAGGACGTCTACTACGTGACGTTCAACAACGTCGAGGTCGGGCGCATGCAGGCGCGCGAGGTGTTCAAGGTGCAGCCCAAGGGCAACTACGTCTTCATCAAGGGCGCAGCCACCGACCCGAACGCCGACTTCCTGCGCGGCGGGCAGCAGGAGGTGCTGGACGCGGCGATGAAGAAGGGCGACATCAAGAACGTCGGCGAGCAGTACACCGACGGCTGGGCGCCCGAGAACGCGCAGAAGAACATGGAGCAGATCCTCACCAAGACCGGCGGCAAGGTCGACGCGGTGGTCGCCTCCAACGACGGCACGGCCGGCGGCGTGGTGGCGGCGCTGAAGGCGCACAACATGGTCGGCATCCCGGTCTCCGGGCAGGACGGCGACAAGGCCGCGCTGAACCGCGTGGCGCGCGGCGAGCAGACCGTCTCGGTGTGGAAGGATTCGCGCGAGCTCGGCAAGGTGGCCGGCGAGGTGGCCGCCGCGCTGTTGGCCAAGAAGAAGCCCGCCAACACGACGGTCTTCAAGGACGGCAGCAAGAAGATCCCGCAGCAGGCCATCCTGCTCGCGCCGATCCCCATCACCAAGGCCAACCTGCAGACCGTGATCGACGCCAAGTGGATCAGCAAGGCCGAGGTCTGCGCCGGGGTCGACGCGGCGAAGGCGCCGGCGGCCTGCAAGTAAACCCCTGACGCGCCCGCCGGAGGCTCCGGCGGGCACCCGCGTGCGGCGCGGCACCCCTGCCGCGCCGCCGCCTTCCCTCAGGAGTCCAGATGCTCTCGGGCCTGCTGGCGCGCTTGCGCCTCGATCCCCGCCTGTCGTCGATGGTGGCCGCGCTGATCGTCATCGCGATCGTGCTGAACCTGCTGACCGACGGCCTGTTCCTTTCCGCCGAGAACCTCTACAACCTGTCGATCCAGACCTGCGTGATCGCGGTGATGGCCTGCGGCATGGTGTACGTGATCGTCGCGCGGCAGATCGACCTCTCGGTCGGCTCGCTGCTCGCCTTCAGCGGCATGGCCGCGGCCTGGGTGCAGACACGCGCCTTCCCGCCGGGCTCCACCACCGGCTGGATCGCGAGCATCCTGGTCGCGCTGGTGCTCGGCGCGCTGGTCGGCACGCTGCAGGGCGCGCTGGTCGCGAAGATGCGCATCCCGGCCTTCATCGTCACGCTGGCCGGCTACCTGATGTTCCGCGGCGCCGCCTTCCTGGTCAGCGACGGCCAGACGCTCGCGCCGCTGCACCCCACCTACCAGGCGCTGGGCGGCGGCGTCAACGGCGCGATCGGCGTGGTGCCGAGCATCGTGCTGGGCCTGTTCGCCGCGGCCTGGGTCGCCTGGCACGCCTGGACCGGCCGGCGCGACCAGCAGCGCTACGGCATCGAGCCGGCGCCGGTCTGGGTCGACGCGCTGAAGGTCGCGCTGATGTGCGGCGCGATCGCCGGCTTCGTCTGGGTGATGTGCCTGGCGCCCGACTTCACCAACGTCGATGCGCAAGGCAACCCGCGCGGGCGCGGCATCGGCGTGCCGGTGCTGATCCTGATCGTGATCGTGGTGTTCATGACCTTCGTCGCGCAGCGCACGCGCTACGGGCGCTACGTGTTCGCCTACGGCGGCAACCCCGAGGCGGCGCTGCTGTCGGGCCTGCCGACCACCTGGCTGGTCTGGTCGCTGTTCATCCTGACCGGCGTGCTGGCCGCGATCGCCGCGGTCATCACCACGGCGCGGCTGGGCTCGGGGGCCAACTCGATCGGCCAGCTCGCCGAGCTGTACGTCATCTCGGCCGCGGTGATCGGCGGCACCTCGTTCGCCGGCGGCACCGGTTCGGTGCCCGGCGCGGTGCTCGGCGCGCTGCTGATCCAGACGCTGGACAACGGCATGGTGCTGCTCGACGTCTCCAGCCCGATGCGCCAGATCTTCATCGGCATCGTGCTGATCGTCTCGGTGTGGTTCGACGTGGTCTACCAGAAACGGAGCTGAGCATGGAGCAGGCAACGGTCGCCCCGGCCGCCGACCGCACCCCGTTCGTCGAGATGCGGCAGATCGTCAAGCGCTTCGGCGGCCTGGTGGCGGTCAACCATGTCGACCTCGACCTGTACGCCGGCGAATGTGTCGGCGTGCTCGGCCACAACGGCGCCGGCAAGACGGTGCTGATCAAGGTGCTCTCGGGCGTCTACACCCCCGACGAAGGCACGATCAAGGTGCACGGCCAGGAGATGCATTTCCGCAACCCGCACGACGCGCGCACCGCGGGCATCGAGACCATCCACCAGACGCTCGCGCTGGCCGACAACCTCGACGGCCCGGGCAACCTGTTCCTCGGCCGCGAACTGCTGACGCCCTGGCGCACGCTGGACAGCCGGCGCATGGAGTACGAGGCGCGCAACGTCATCAAGCGCCTGAACCCGAACTTCAAGAACATCCTCGACCCGGTGCTGAGGATGTCCGGCGGGCAGCGCCAGTCGGTCGCGATCGCGCGCGCGCTCTACTTCAACGCACGAATCCTGATCATGGACGAACCCTGCGCCGCGCTCGGCCCGGCCGAGACGCGCATGGTGCTCGAGACCATCAAGCGCCTGAAGGCCGAGGGCATCGGCATCTTCCTGATCAGCCACGAGATGCACGACGTGTTCGAGGTCTGCGACCGCGCCACCGTGATGAAGAACGGCAGCGTGGTCGGCATGGTGCGCATGGAGGACGTCACCCAGGACGAGGTGCTGCAGATGATCATCCAGGGCAAGCGCCCGGGGCAGGCGCTGGCGGCATGAAGCGGCGGGCGAGCCTGGCCGGGGAGGCGCTGGCGCTGGTGCTGGCGGCGCCCGTGCTCGCGCTGGCGCAGACGCCGGCGGTGCCGCGCTTCGTCGAGGAAACCGACACGGCCGGCCTGCAGAGCCGCTTCGACGGCGACTGGGAATACACCGTGGGCGGCGGCGTCGCCGCGCTCGACTGCGACGGCAGCGGGCTGCCCTCGCTGTTCGTGGCCGGCGGTGCGAACCGCTCGAAGTTCTACCGCAACAAGAGCGCGCGCGGCGGGCCGCTGAAGCTGGCCGCGGAACGCGCCGGCCTGGAGCTGACCAGCACGCTCGGGGCCTACCCGGTCGACCTCGACGGCGACGGCGTGCTCGACCTGGTCGTGCTGCGCGTGGGCGAGACGCTGCTGATGCGCGGCCTGGGCGACTGCCGCTTCGAGCGTGCCAACGAACGCTGGGGCTTCCAGGGCGGCAACCAGTGGACCACCGCGTTCGCCGCCGCCTGGCTCGGGTCCGATGCCCGCCCAACGCTGGCCTTCGGCACCTACGTCGACCGCGCGCGCCAGGACTTCCCCTGGGGCAACTGCACCGACAACCTGCTGCTGCGCCCGGCGCGCGGCGAGGCGCTCGCCTTCGAGCCGCCGCTGCCGCTCAAGCCTGGCCATTGCGCGCTCGGCATGCTGTTCTCCGACTGGAACCGCAGCGGCATGCCGGCCCTGCGCATCACCAACGACCGCGAGTACTACAAGGGCGGGCACGAGCAGCTGTGGCACATCGAGCCGGGCGCGGCGCCACGGCTGTTCACCGCCGCCGAGGGCTGGAAGCCGCTGCAGATCTGGGGCATGGGCATCGCCAGCGCCGACCTCGACGGCAGCGGCTACCCGGCCTATTTCCTGACCAGCATGGCCGACAACAAGCTGCAGGTGCTCAGCGGCGGGCCGGGTCGGCCGGAGTACAAGGACATCGCCTTCGCCAGCGGCGTGACGGCGCACCGGCCGCATGCCGGCGGCGATGTGCACCCGTCGACCGCGTGGCATGCGCAGTTCGCCGACGTCAACAACGACGGGCGACCCGACCTGTTCATCGTCAAGGGCAACGTCGGCAACATGCCGGACTTCGCGATGCTCGACCCGAGCAACCTGCTGCTCGGTGCCGGGCGCGGCCGCTTCGTCGAGGCGGCCACCGAGGCCGGGCTGCAGAACTACCAGCGCGGCCGCGGCGGCCTGCTGGTCGACCTGAACGGCGACGGCCTGCTCGATGCCGTCATCGTCAACCGCTGGGACCGTGCCCGGCTGTGGCGCAACGTCGGCGCCGGCACGGCCAGCGCACCGAAGCCACTCGGCCACTGGCTGCAGGTGCGGCTGCGGCAGGACGGCGGCAACCGCGATGCGGTCGGCGCCTGGCTCGAGGTCGAGGCCGGCGGGCGCGTGCAGCGCTGCGAGCAGGTGGTGGGCGGCGGCCATGCGAGCGGGCAGCTCGGCGCGCTGCACATGGGCCTGGGCGAAGCCACCGGCGCGCGGGTGCGCGTGCTCTGGCCCGGCGCGAAGCCGGGCGACGCGGCACTCACCAGCCCGTGGTACGAGGCCGCGGCCGACCGGCTCTACGTGCTCGACCGCCAGAAGGGCCTGCAGCCGTGGCAGCCCTGACACGCGCCGGCCTCGCCGCGCTGCTGCTGGCCGCGTGCCTGGTCGCGCCGAGCCGCGCGCAGGGCACCGGCCCGGAGGCCGCGCGCTACAGCGCGGCGGTGGCCACCGAGTGGTTCCGCGTCGTGCTGCCGGCGATCCAGCAGACGCCGGGGCAGTCGCCGCCGGTGGCCGCGCGCACGCTGGCCGTGCTCGGCCTCGGGCTCTACGAAGGCATCGTCGCCGGTCTGCCGGGCCAGCGCAGCCTGACCGGCCAGCTCAACGAACTCGACTCGCTGCCCCCGGCCCAGCCGGACGAGGTGCTGCACTGGCCGACCGTGGCCAACGCCACGCTGGCGGCGCTGACGCAGATGCTGCTGCCCAACGCGCCGGCCGACTGGAAGGCCCGCTTCGAGGCGCTCGAGCGCAACATGCCGGTGGCGCAGTCGGCCGACTTCGACCCCGCGCAGCGCACGCCCGAGGTGATCATCCGCTCCGAGACCCATGGCCGGCTGCTGGCGATGGCGCTGATGACCTGGGCGCGCACCGACGGCGGGCACGACGTGCTGGGCGCGCGCCGCGTGCGGCTCGACGCGGGTTACGTGTCGCCCAGCGGCCTGGGCGCCTGGGTGCCCACGCCGCCGCGCTTCGCGCGGCCGCTGCTGCCGAACTGGGGCGAGAACCGTCCGTTCATGCCGACGCTGGCGCGCTGCAAGCCGCCCGGCCCGCCGGCCTACGACGAGGCGCCCGGCTCGGCCTTCCACCGCGAGGCGGTGGAGGTGCTGAAGGCCAGCGTCACGCCCACCGAGGAGCAGCGCCGCGTTGCGCTCTACTGGGCCGACGACCCGGGCAAGACACCCACGCCGGCCGGCCACTGGGTCTGGATCCTGACCGACCTGCTGCGCGACCGCAAGGCGACGCTGGCCGTCGCGGCCGAGCAGTACGCCCGCATGACCATCGCGATGTCCGACGCCTTCGTCGCCACCTGGAAGGTGAAGTACGCCACCAACCTGCTGCGGCCGGTCACCTACGTGCAGCTGACGATGGACGCCAACTGGGTGCCGCCGCTGATGGAGACGCCGCCGTTCCCGGAGTACCCCTCGGGCCACTCGGTGCAGTCGGGCGCGGCGGCGGCGGTGCTGGAAGCCTTCTACGGCAAGGACACGCCGTTCGACGACCGCACCCACAACGACCGCGGCTGGGGCCCGCAGCGCTTCCGCAGCTTTGCCGCGGCCGCCGAGCAGGCCGCGTTCTCGCGCCTGTACGCGGGCATCCACTATCGCAGCGCCATCGAACATGGCGTGACGATGGGCCGTTGCATCGGCGCCCAGGCGCTGGCTCTATCCACCCGTTGATCCACAAGGAGACCTCATGGCCACGAACCTGAAGGGACCCGGCATCTACCTCGCGCAGTTCGCCGGCGACAGTGCCCCGTTCGACTCCTGGCACGCCATCACGAAGTGGGCGGGCTCGCTCGGCTTCAAGGGCGTGCAGCTGCCGAGCTGGGACGGCCGGCTGATCGACCTGGCGCGCGCCGCCGAATCGAAGACCTACTGCGACGAGCTGGCCGGCATCGCGCGCGAGAACGGCGTGGCGATCACCGAGCTCGGCACGCACCTGCAGGGCCAGCTGGTGGCCGTACACCCGGCCTACGACGAGGCTTTCGACGCCTTCGCGCCCGCGGCGGTGAAGGGCAAGCCGGCCGAGCGCCAGCGCTGGGCGGTGCAGCAGATGCTGCTCTCGGCCAAGGCCTCGAAGAACCTCGGGCTCACGTCCAACGTCAGCTTCCCCGGCGCGCTCGCCTGGCCCTACCTCTACCCCTGGCCGCAGCGCCCGCCCGGCCTGATCGAGACCGCGTTCGACGAGCTCGCCAAGCGCTGGCGCCCGATCTTCGACGCCTTCGACGAGGCCGGCTGCCACGTCGCCTTCGAGCTGCACCCGGGCGAGGACCTGTTCGACGGCGTGACCTTCGAGATGTTCCTCGAGCGCGTGAACAACCACCCGCGCTGCTGCATCAACTACGACCCCTCGCACTTCGTGCTGCAGCAGCTCGACTACCTCGAGTTCATCGACATCTACCACTCGCGCATCACCTCGCTGCACATCAAGGACGCCGAGTTCCGCCCGACCGGCCGGCAGGGCGTCTACTCCGGCTACCAGCCCTGGGTGAAGCGCGCGGGGCGCTTCCGCTCGCTGGGCGACGGGCAGGTGGACTTCAAGGCCATCTTCTCCAAGTTTGCGGAATACAACTACAGCGGCTGGGCGGTGCTGGAGTGGGAGTGCTGCCTCAAGCACCCCGAGCAGGGCGCGGCCGAGGGCGCCACCTTCATCCGCGACCACATCATCCGCGTCACCGAGAAGGCCTTCGACGACTTCGCCGGTGGCGGCACCGACCCCGCGCAGCTCAAGCGCATGCTCGGCCTCTGAAAGGGCGCGCACGATGACGATCAAGGGCAGCAAGACCGCGGCCGCCTTCCCGGCACGCATCCGTCTCGGCATGGTGGGCGGCGGCGAAGGCGCCTTCATCGGCGCGGTGCACCGGCTCGCGGCGCGCATGGACGACCACTACGAATTCGTCGCCGGCGCGCTCTCGGCCACGCCGGAGAAGGCGCAGCGTTCCGGCGCGGCGCTCGGGCTGGCGAGCGAGCGCATCTACAGCGACTTCCGTGCGATGGCGCAGGCCGAGGCCGCGCGGCCGGACGGCATCGAGGCGGTGGCGATCGTCACGCCCAATCACATGCATGCGCCGGTGGCCGAGGCCTTCCTGAACGCAGGCATCCACGTCATCTGCGACAAGCCGGTCACCACCACCACGAAGGAAGCGAAGAAGCTGCAGGCGCTCGCTGACAAGCGCAAGCTGATCTTCGCGGTGACGCACAACTACACCGGCTACCCGATGGTGCGCCACGCACGCCAGATGGTGCAGGAGGGCAAGCTGGGCGAGATCCGCGTCGTGCAGGTCGAGTACCCGCAGGACTGGCTGACCGAGAAGCTCGAGGACACCGGCCAGAAGCAGGCGGCCTGGCGCTCGGACCCCAAGCAGAGCGGCGCCGGCGGCGCGATCGGCGACATCGGCACGCACGCCCACAACCTGGCGGCCTACGTGACCGGGCTGCAGCTGGTCGAGCTGTGCGCCGAGCTGACCAGCTTCGTCAAGGGCCGCGCGCTGGACGACAACGCCAACGTGATGCTGCGTTACGCGAACGGCGCGCGCGGCCTGCTGTGGGCCAGCCAGGTGGCGCCGGGCAACGAGAACAACCTGAAGCTGCGTGTCTACGGCAGCAAGGGCGGGCTCGAGTGGCGGCAGGAGCATCCGAACCAGCTGCATTGGTCGCCCTTCGGCGAGCCGACGCAGATCATCGCCCGCGCCACCGGCGCGGCCAACGCCAGCGCAGCGCGAGTCAGCCGCATCCCGGCCGGCCACCCCGAGGGCTACCTGGAGGCCTTCGCGACGCTCTACAGCGAGATCGCGCAGGCGATCCGCGCCGCGCGAAAAGGCGGCGCCAAGGCGGACAAGGCGGCCCACTTCCCGACCATCGAGCACGGCCTGAAAGGCGTCGCCTTCATCGAGGCGGTGGTCGCGTCGTCGAAGAAGGGCGGGCGCTGGACGAAGGTCGACGCCTGAGCCGGTGCCCATCGGACAAACCCGCGCCGGGTTTTTCCTGATGGGTTTGTGATTGATTTATTTATTCACGCTTCTACCATCGATGCATCACGATCGCATCGTCCCGGATGTCCACCGCCACCATCGCCGACATCGCGCGCCACGCGGGCGTCGGCACGGCCACGGTCGACCGGGTGCTGAACAAGCGCCCGGGGGTCAACGCCGAGACGGTGCAGAAGGTGATGCAGGTGGTCGAGAAGCTCGGCGCGCCGCCGCCGCGCGGCCGGCCGCGCAAGTCGGAGAACGCCCGCTTCGCCTTCGTGCTGCCGGCCGAGAGCACACCCTTCGTCGAGCTGCTGGACCGGCAGATCGCCCAGGCCGCCGGCGAGTTCCGCCACCAGCACATCACCGAGGTGACGCACCGCCTGCCGGCGGAAGACCCGGCCCAGTTCGCCGCGGCGCTGGCGCAGTTCGCCGACAGCGACGCGGTGGCCATGATGGCGCCCGACCTGCCGCCCGTGAAGCTCGCGATCAACGAGCTGGTGCGCGCCGGCGTGCATGTCGTGACGCTGTTCTCCGACGTGGCCGGCTCGATGCGCGAGAGCTGCATCGGCGCCGACAACCGCGCCGCCGGCCGCACCGCCGGCCTGCTGCTCGGCCGCATGGCCGGCGCCGGGCGCGATACCTTGCTGCTCGCCTCGCAGGCCACGCGGCTGTCGGGCGAGATCGAGCGGCGCATCGGCTTCGCGCAGGTGGTGGAAGAGCGCTTCCCGAAGCTGAAGGTGCTGCGCACCCCCGACCTGCCGGCCGCCGATGCCGCTGCCACGCGCGCGCTGCTGCGCTTCCTGCGCGGTTCGGGCGTGGACCTAGCGCGCGTGGCCGGCCTCTACAACGTGGGCTCGGGCGGCGCCGGCGTGGCCCGCGCGATCGAGAGCCTGGGGCTCACCGGCACGGTGCCGGTGATCGTGCACGACCTGACCGACGAGCACCGCAGCCTGCTGGCCGCCGGCGGCCTGGCCTACGTGCTGCACCAGGACATCCATTACTGCATCTCCACCGCCGCGCGCGTGCTGCGCGCGCTGTGCGAGAACGTGCGCGGGGCGCTGAACGTGGTGCAGCCCCGCATCGAGATCCTGACGGCCGAGAACCTGCACTGAAGCGGCGGTCAGTATGTGTGCTCGTGTTCGGAACAACGTGAGGAGACCTGCATGACATCGATGCTGAAGAAACTGCCCGCGACCCTGGCCGCCGGCGCGCTGCTCGGCCTGGCCAGCACCGGCGCCCAGGCGCAGGGCAAGACCATCACCCTGTGCTGGGCCGCCTGGGACCCGGCCAACGCGCTGGTGGAGCTCTCGAAGGACTTCACCGCCAAGAGCGGCGTGAACATGAAGTTCGAGTTCGTGCCCTGGCCGAACTTCGCCGACCGCATGCTCAACGAGCTCAACAGCAAGGGCAAGCTGTGCGACCTGATCATCGGCGACAGCCAGTGGATCGGCGGCTCGGCCGAGAGCGGCCACTACGTCAAGCTGAACGACTTCTTCGCCAAGGAAGGCATCAAGATCACCGACTTCGCGCCCGCGACGGTGACGGGTTATGCCGAGTGGCCCAAGGGCACGCCGAACTACTGGGCACTGCCGGCGATGGGCGACGCGCTGGGCTGGACCTACCGCAAGGACTGGTTCAGCAAGCCCGAGCTGCAGGCCGAGTTCAAGAAGAAACACGGTCGCGACCTGGCCGCGCCCAAGACCTGGACCGAGTTCAAGCAGGTGGCCGAGTTCTTCTCCGGCCGCCAGATCGACGGCAAGAAGGTCTACGGCACCTACCTGTTCACCGAGCGCGGCTCCGAAGGCATCACGATGGGCGTGAGCAACGTGCTCTACCCGATGGGCTTCAAGTACCAGGACCCGAAGAAGCCGTACGCGATGGACGGCTTCGTCAACGGGCCGGACGCGGTGAAGGCGCTCGAGTTCTACAAGTCGCTCTACAAGTGCTGCACGCCGCCGGGCCTGACGAACTCGTACATGGGCGAGGGGCTGGACGCGTTCAAGAGCGGCCAGGTGGCGATGATGATGAACTGGTTCGCCTTCTTCCCGGGCCTCTACAAGGACCCGAACGTCGGCGGCGACAAGATCGGCTTCTTCGTCAACCCGAGCGACAAGGGCAAGGGCTCGCAGCTCGGCGGCCAGGGCATCTCGGTGGTGTCGTACTCGCCCAACCGCAACGAGGCGCTCGCCTACATCAAGTGGTTCGCCTCGCCCGACGTGCAGAAGAAGTGGTGGGCGCTGGGCGGCTACTCCTGCCACAAGGCGGTGCTGAACGACCCGGGCTTCAAGAAGAGCGCCCCCTTCGCGGCCGAGTTCCTGGACGCGATGGACCAGGTGGTCGACTTCTGGGCCGAGCCGAGCTATGCGCAGCTGCTGCTGGCCGAGCAGAAGCGCATCCACGACTTCGTGGTGGCCGACAAGGGCACGGCGAAGGAGGCGCTGGACGGCCTGGTCGCCGACTGGAAGAAGGTCTTCAAGGAAGACGGAAAACTCAAGTGATGTGACCCCGGGGCCGGCTCCGCGCCGGCCCCTTCTTCCGCAACCTTGAACGACATGTCCACCGTCATCCAACGCGCCGCCGAGGCCACGCCCGCACCCATCGCGCGCCGCATGCGCGGCCTGTCGGACCGTGCGATCGCCTGGCTGTTCATCGCGCCGACGATGCTGCTGCTGCTGGCGATCAACATCTTCCCGCTGATCTGGACGGTGCGGCTGTCGTTCACCAACTTCCGCGCCAACCGGCCGAACGCCGAGGTGGTGTCGGTCGGCATCGACCACTACGTCTCGATCCTGACCGACCCCGACGTCTGGGGCCCGATGCAGGCCACGGCGCACTTCCTGTTCTGGACCATCACGCTGCAGACGCTGATCGGCTTCGGCCTGGCCTGGCTGATCGACCGCAAGTTCCGCGGGCATGGCTTCTGGACCACGGTGATCCTGATCCCGATGATGCTGTCGCCCGCGGTGGTGGGCAACTTCTGGGCCTTCATCTACCAGCCGCAGATCGGGCTGTTCAACTACGCGATCTCCTTTCTCACCGGCATCCCGCCCTCGAGCTTCGAGATGCTCGGCTCGGTGAAGCTCGCACCCTGGGCGATCGTGATCGTCGACACCTGGATGTGGACGCCCTACGTGATGCTGATCTGCCTGGCCGGCCTGCGCAGCATCCCGGACTACATCTACGAGGCCGCCGAGGTGGACCGGGCCTCGCCCTGGCGGCAGTTCTGGAGCATCACGCTGCCGATGGTGCTGCCCTTCGTGATGCTCGCGGTGCTGTTTCGCGGCATCGAGAACTTCAAGATGTTCGACCTCGTCAACCTGCTGACCAACGGCGGCCCGGGCTCGACCACCGAGGTGGTCTCGATCACGCTCAAGCGCGAGGCCTTCGAGAAGTGGCGCACCGGCTACTCGTCAGCGCTCGCGATCATCCTGTTCGTCGCGGTGTTCGGGCTGGCGAACATCTACGTCAAGGCACTCAACGCGGTGAAGAACCGATGAACAAGGGTCTGAGTACCGCGCATTCGGTCGTCGAGCCGACGCCGGCCTCCAAGCGCATTGCCGCGGCCGTCGTCGTGCTCTACGCATTGCTGACGCTGATCCCGCTGGTGTGGATCGCGCTCACCGCGATCAAGAGCCCGCCGGATTCGATCAGCTACCCGCCCAAGGTGGTGTTCGAGCCGTCGATCGAGGGCTTCTGCAACCTGTTCACCACCCGCTCGCGCCAGACCGATGAGTACCTCGCCAGCCTGCCGCCGCCGGCCAACGCCTGCGAGCGCATCGCGCGCGACAACAACATGGTGGTGGTGAGCCGCTCGAACTACCTGCCGCGCTTCGTCAACTCGCTGATCATCGCGATCGGCTCGACACTGCTGTCGGTGGGCCTGGGCGTGATGGCCGCCTATGCGTTCTCGCGCTTCAAGGTGCCGGGCAAGGACGACCTGATGTTCTTCATCCTGTCCACCCGCATGATGCCGCCGATCGCGGTGGCGATTCCGATCTACCTGATGTACCGCGAGCTGGGCCTGTCGGACACCAAGCTCGGCATGATCCTGCTGTACAGCGCGGTGAACGTGTCGCTCGCCGTCTGGCTGCTCAAGGGCTTCATCGACGAGATCCCGCGCGAGTACGAGGAAGCGGCGATGGTGGACGGCTACACCCGACTGCAGGCCTTCCGCAAGGTGGTACTGCCGCAGGCCACCACCGGCATCGTCGCCACCGCGATCTTCTGCCTGATCTTCGCCTGGAACGAATACGCCTTCGCGGTGCTGCTGACCAGCGGCGAGGCACAGACCGCACCGCCCTTCATCCCGATCATCATCGGCGAGGGCGGGCAGGACTGGCCGGCCGTGGCGGCGGGCACGATGCTCTTCCTCGTGCCGATCCTGGTGTTCACCGTGCTGCTGCGCAAGCACCTGCTGCGCGGCATCACCTTCGGAGCGGTGCGCAAATGAACGGATGGCCGAAGTGGCTGCGGCGCGGTCCGCTCGAAATGGTGGCCTGCGTCGTGATCGCGCTGGGCATCTTCATGATGCTGCAGCCGTTCGCCCTGGTGCTGTTCACCTACTCGTTCGTGACGACCTTGGCGGGGGTAATCCTCTTCACCATCGTCTCCAAGTTTCCGGAATAACCCGTGGCCCAGATCCGCGTCCAGAACCTGCACAAGGCCTTCGCCGACTTCGTCGCGGTGAAGGACTCGAGCTTCACCGTGAACGACGGCGAGTTCTTCTGCCTGCTCGGCCCCTCGGGCTGCGGCAAGACGACCACGCTGCGCATGATCGCCGGCCTGGAGCTGCCGACCTCGGGGCAGATCTTCCTCGGCGACGAGGACGTCACCTTCAAGCGCGCCTCGCACCGCGACATCGCGTTCGTGTTCCAGCTGTTCGCGCTCTACCCGCACCTGAACGTGCGCAGGAACATCGCCTTCCCGCTGGTGTCGCAGGGTGTGCCGCGCGAGCAGATCGCGGCCAAGGTGGCCGAGGCCGCACGCGTGCTGCGCATCGAGCACCTGCTCGACAAGCCGGTCTCGGGCCTGTCGAGCGGCGACCGCCAGCGTGTCGCGCTCGGCCGCGCGATCGTGCGCCAGCCGCTCGCCTTCATGATGGACGAGCCGCTCGGCGCGCTCGACTCCGAGTTCCGCGAGCTGATGTGCCAGGAGCTGCGCGCGCTGCACGACCGGCTGCACGCCACCACCGTCTACGTCACGCACGACCAGCTCGAGGCGATGGCGATGGCCGACACCATCGCGATCATGAACCAGGGGGTGATCGAGCAGCTCGGCGCGCCGCAGGAGGTGTACGACCGGCCGGCCAGCGTGTTCGTGGCCGATTTCATCGGCTCGCCGTCGATGAACTTCCTGCCGCTGCCCGGCGGCTACGCGGCGGGGGCGGCGCAGTTGCGGCTGGGCGAGACGCTGTTGCCGGTGCCCGCGCTGCGCGAAGACGCCACCGGCGCCGAGCTGCTCCTCGGCGTGCGGCCGGAGCACCTGCGCTTCAGCCACGAGTCCTCGCTGCGCGCCGAGGTGCTGGGCACCGAGTACCTCGGAACGAGCCAGATCGTCACCTGCCGCACCGCGCAGGGCGCCACGCTGCGCGCCCGCATCGGCACCGACATCCCTACCCAGCGCGGCGACCATGTCGGCCTGGCCTTCGAGACGGCGCAGCTGTCGGTGTTCGATGCCGCGAGCGGCCGGGCGCTGCGCACCGCGCGCCATGAGCGCCCCGTGCCGGCGCGTGCCGCGCACGCTGCGGGGGCCGCCCATGGCTGAGCTGCGGCTGCAGGGCCTCGCCAAGCGCTTCGGCGCCGTGCAGGCGGTGCGCGACCTGACGCTCGACGTCGCCTCCGGCGAGTTCATCGTGCTGCTCGGCCCGAGCGGCGCCGGCAAGACGACCACGCTGCGCCTGGTGGCGGGGCTGGAGACACCCGACACCGGCCACGTGCACATCGGCGGCGACGACGTCACGCGTTTCGCCCCGGCGCTGCGCGACGTCACCTTCGTGTTCCAGCAGTACTCGCTCTACCCGCACCTGAGCGTCTACGACAACCTCGCCTTCCCGCTGCGCTCGCCGCTGCGCCGCACGCCGGAGGCGCAGATCAGGAAGAAGGTGACCGAGGTCGCCACGCTTCTGCGCATCGCCGACAAGCTGGGCAACCCCGCCACCAAGCTCTCCGGCGGGCAGATGCAGCGCGTCGCCATCGGCCGCGCGCTGGTGCGCGAACCGGCGGTGACGCTGATGGACGAGCCGCTGTCATCGCTCGACGCCAAGCTGCGCAACGACCTGCGCCTGGAGCTCAAGCGTATCCAGCAGGACCTGGGCGCGACGCTGCTGTACGTCACGCACGACCAGACCGAGGCGATGACGCTGGCCGACCGTATCGGCGTGCTCGACCACGGCGCGCTGGTGCAGGTGGGCACGCCGCGCGAGATCTACCAGAACCCGGTCAGCGCCTACGTCGCCGCGCGGCTGGGCAGCCCGCGCATCAACCTGCTGCCGCGTGCGGCGGCCGGTGCGCTGCCGGCGCCGGCCGAGGCTGCGACGATCGGCGTGCGGCCGGACGGCGCGAGCCTCGCGCCCGCCAACGGCCACGACCGCGGCCACGCCCAGGCGCTGGTGCGGCGCGTCGAGCACCTGGGCGACCAGACACATGTCTACGTCGCGCTCGGCGGCGCGGCCAGCGACGTCGAACTCGTCACGCTGTGCGGCGACACGAGCGGGCTGGAGCCCGGCCGCGCGGTCTCGGTCGAGTTCCGCACGCCGCTGTTCTTCGATGCGGCGGGACAGCGCATCCACTCCGGAGTGGCCTGATGAACCTGCAGAAGATCATCCAAGCCTGCACCCAGACCCTGGTCGACCATGTCGAGGAGCTGACCGACCTCGATTCGGCCATCGGCGACGGTGACCACGGCCTGAACATGAAACGCGGCGCGCTGGCCATCCAGGGCAAGCTGCCGGAGCTCGAGGCCAAGTCGCTCAACGACGCGCTGAAGGCCATGGGCATGACCTGCATGTCCACCGTGGGCGGCTCGTCGGGGCCGGTGTTCGGCACGCTGCTGGTGACGCTCGGCAAGGAGTTGCCCGCGGAGCCAGCCTCCGCCGACCTGGCGCGCGCGCTGGCGGCCGGCATCGCGGCGCTGTCGCGGCTCGGCAAGGTGGAGGTCGGCCAGAAGACGCTGCTGGACGTGCTCGATCCGGTGCAGAAGGTGCTGGCCCAGGGCGGCGACGACCTCGTCGCGCGGGTGCGCCAGTGCGCGCTGGACAGCGCCGCCGCCACCGCGCACATGGACGCGATCAAGGGCCGTGCATCCTTCCTCGGCGAGCGTGCGCTCGGCCACGTCGACCCCGGTTCGCGCTCGATGGCATTGATCATCGCCACGCTGTGTGACAACCTCTGACGCCCCCTTCCGGAAGCCCGCCATGAAGAAGCTCATCAACGACGTCGAGACCGTGCTGGCCGAGGGCCTGGACGGCTTTGCCGCGGCCCATGCCGACATCGTGCTGCTCGGCGCCGAGCGCCAGTTCGTGCGCCGCCGCAACACCCGGCCCGGCAAGGTGGCGTTGATCTCCGGCGGCGGCTCGGGCCATGAGCCGCTGCACGCCGGCTTCGTCGGCCACGGCATGCTCGATGCCGCCTGCCCCGGCCAGGTGTTCACCTCGCCCACGCCCGACCAGATGCTGGCCGCGGCGCAGTCGGTCGAGAACGGCGCCGGCGTGCTGTTCCTCGTCAAGAACTACAGCGGCGACATGATGAACTTCCAGATGGCCGCCGAGATGCTCGACCAGGAGAACGCCACCGTCATCGTCAACGACGACGTGGCGGTCGAGAACTCCACCTACACCACCGGGCGGCGCGGCGTGGCCGGCACGCTGATCGTCGAGAAGATCGTCGGCGCGGCGGCCGAGCGCGGCGACGGCCTCGCGGCGCTGAAGGCACTGGGCGACAGCGTCAACAAGGCCACCGCGTCGATGGGCGTGGCGCTCACCTCCTGCACGGTGCCCGCGGCCGGCAAGCCGACCTTCCAGATCGGCATCGACGAGATGGAGCTCGGCGTCGGCATCCACGGCGAGCCGGGGCGCAAGCGGGTCAAGCTCACGAGCGCCGACGACATTGCCGCCGAACTCACCGGCGCGATCCTGCGTGACCTGTCGCTCAAGCCGGGCCAGGAGGTGCTGCTGCTGGTCAACGGCTTCGGCGGCACGCCGCTGCTCGAGCTCTACGTGATGGTGCACGCGGCGCGCAAGGTGCTGCAGGGCGCCGGCGTGCGCGTGGCGCGGCACCTCACCGGCTCCTACGTCACCTCGCTCGAGATGGCCGGCTGCTCGATCACCGTCAGCGCCGTGGATGCGGGCGGCCTCGCGCTGTGGGACGCGCCGGTGCACACCGCGGCGCTGCGCTGGGGCATGTAGCCCCCCTCACTTCACGTACAGGACCCGCATCCCCAACAGGCGGCCCTCCGGGCGGTCGAGCACGTTCACGGTCGCCTGCTTCGGGCGGAAGCCGTCGGGCAGCGGCACGGTGCCGCCCACGGCCTCGAGCCGGCCCACCGACACGGCGGTCGGCTTCAAGTTGACGTTGCTCGCCGTGCCGCTGGCGCCCTCGCCGGCCACGACGATCTGCACCACGGCCGGCATCGGCTTGGCGCCCTTGTCGCGGAACAGCAGCACGTCGTAGTTCAGCTTGCCGCCCTGGGCCGTGAACTGCGCGGCGCGCACCTCGACCGTGCCGCCGCGCGGGTCGGGCGGCAAGGCACCGGCCACGAAATCGAGGCTGGTGCGCAGCCGCTCCACCGTCTGCCGGCTGGAGGCCAGTTCGGTCGCGTTCGCCTGCGCCTCGGCCAGCGCGGCCTCGAGCTTCTTCGTGGTGGCCGCGAGGTCGGCGCGCAGCTGGGTGCGCTCGGCGTCGGCCTGCGTGTAGGCCTGCTGCAA
This sequence comes from Piscinibacter caeni, assembly GCA_003265685.1. GTDB lineage: Bacteria > Pseudomonadota > Gammaproteobacteria > Burkholderiales > Burkholderiaceae_C > Piscinibacter > Piscinibacter caeni. The sequence continues at coordinate 51,099 of KZ836114.1, forward strand.
CTCCACCGAGGCCGTGGCCGAGAGCCGCTTGGGCAGGTGGTTCTCCTGCAGGTAGACCAGGCCGCCGGCGCCGGTGGCCACGCCGAGGAGGAGCAGCACCAGCCAGCGCGGGATGCGCAGGCGCGAGCGGCGGTGGCCGTAGCGGTCGAGTACGACGGGTTTGTTTCGTCCGAACATGCGCGGAAGTCAGCTTGTCTGAGTGCAATCCGCGAGGGTACTCCCCCCGCTCACACAAGCTGAAACATCCGACGCAAACGACTACGGACTACGCCAGGGCCTGGGCCAGCGCCGAGAAGGTGTTGCTGCGCAACTCCTCCTCGATCGCATGGCCGAGCGCACGCTCGACCCGGTTGGCCGAGAACAGGCCGCGGACCACCGGCTCGCCCTTCGCGCCGGGTTCGACCACGATCAGGTAGCGCTGCGCGGTGGCGCGGAAGGTGGCCACGATGTCGCCGACGCGCGCGCGCGGCAGCGCGGCGGCATCGACGACGGCCCAGTCGGCCACCGCCGTCATCACGTCGGCCACGCTCAGCTCGCCGTACTCGACGCCGCGCCGCGTGGCGGCCTGCAGCGCGCGCTCGCCCTGCAGGTCGGCGGCGGTGACGAGCCCGATGACGCCGCCCGCGGCGTCGAACACGAAGGCCATGCGCACGCCGGCGTACTGCATCAGGCGGCGCGCGTCCTCGAGCGGCTCTTCCACCGGCACGACGACGCTGGAAGCGATGCGCAGGTCGGTGAGCACGGCGCTGGCGGGATCGTCGAACCCGACATGCGCCTCGGCATGCACCAGGGCGAGCGGCGCCTCGAGGATGGAACGGACCGGGAGCGCGTGGAAATGGGGCATGGCACCTCCGTGAACTAGCGAAAGCCTTGCGACCGAGGCGCCGGTTTACTCCTGTGCCGACGCAATCGCAAGACGTTTTAGCGAGCAGCAGGGTTTCGTCGCGCGGCGTTGACGGCGCGCCGGCGGCGAGCGACAGGCCGCACAGCGCCGCCCGCAAGCGGACAGGACCGGCCGTCAGGGCAGCAGCACGCTGCAGCCGGTGGTCTGGCGCGCCTCGAGGTCGCGGTGCGCCTGGGCCGCGTCGGCCAGCGCGTAACGCCGCGTCACGGGGATCTTGACGGCGCCGCTGGCCACCACCGCGAACAGTTCGTCGGCCATCGCCTGGGTCGTCTCGGGCGAGACGATGTGGTTGAACAGGGTCGGCCGCGTCACGTACAGCGAGCCCTTGGCCAGCGTCGAGAGTTCGATCGCCGGCGGCTTGCCCGACGAGGCGCCGAAGCAGGCTGCCAGGCCGAACGGGCGCAGGCATTCGAGCGAGCGCGCGAAGGTGTCCTTGCCGACCGAGTCGTACACCACCTTGACCTTCCGGCCACCGGTGATCTCGTCGACCCGGCGCACGAAGTCCTCGCTGCGGTAGTTGATCGCATGGCTCGCCCCGTGCTCGAGCGCGAGGGCACATTTCTCGGCGCTGCCGGCGGTGCCGATGAGCTTCAGGCCGAGCGCCCGGGCCCATTGGCAGGCGATCAGGCCCACGCCGCCGGCCGCGGCATGGAACAGCACGAAGTCACCGGGCTGCAGGCCGCCCACCGGCAGCGTCTTGCGCAGCAGGTACTGCACCGTAAGACCCTTGAGCATCATGGCCGCGCCGGTATCGAAATCGATTGACTCCGGCAGCCGCACCACCGTGCGTGCCGGCATCACGCGCACGGTGCTGTACGAGCCCGGCACGTTCGCCGCGTAGGCCGCACGGTCGCCCGGCTTCAGGTGCGTGACGCCCTCGCCCACCGCTTCGACGATGCCGGCGCCTTCGGCGCCGAGCGCCAGCGGCAGCGCGTTCGGGTAGATGCCGCTGCGGTGGTAGACATCGATGAAGTTGATGCCGCTGGCCTGGTGCCGGATCCGGATCTCGCCCGGGCCGGGCTCGCCGACGCTCACCTCGTCGAGCGTCATGTTCTCGGGGCCGCCGAAGGCGGCGACGCGGATCACGCGGGCGGTCTGGGTCATGACATCTCCTCGTTGCTGCCAGAGCATTTTGCCGCGCGCCGCACACCCCCTGGCTTAGGGGGGCATGTCTCCCTGACCTGTCGACTTGTGACGCGCCGAACGATACAAGTGGCGCCACAAGAACAAGCGTGTCGCGGACCCGGAGGAGGGCCGTGGGCATGCCTCGGGACGCCGCGTGGGCTGCCCGGCTGCAGGCCGGGCCCGGATTCATCCATTCACCACCCGGTGCGAGAGGAAAGCCATGCCGTCCCTGTCCGTAGACCACGTCGTCGTCAGCGAGGCCGACGGCCTCGTCCAGATCGTCTTCCGCCTCAGCGAGGCCTCGGCCTCGGCGCTGAGCTTCAACTACAACACCCAAAACGACACCGCGCTCAACGGCTCCGACTTCACCGGCGTGGGCAGCACCGCGCTGACCTTCAATGCCGGCGAGACGGTGAAGACGGTGACGATCGCGCTGGTGGACAACGCGACGGTGGAGAGCTTCGAGAAGTTCTTCCTCATCCTGAGCAACCCGAGCGCCGGGCTGACGATCTCCAACAATGCAGTGACCGTCGGCATCGTCGACGACGACAACGTCGCTGCCTCGCCGCAGCTCGTCGTGCGCGACGTGACGGTGGACGAGAAGGCCGGCACCGCCACCTTCGTCGTGATGCTCGGCGGGCCGGACGGTGGCGCCTCGGCCTCGGAGGTGACGGTGGACTACGCCACCGGCGCGCCGGCCAGCGGCCCGGCCGCCACCGCCGGAAGCGACTACGTGGCCACCAACGGCACGCTGACCTTCGCCGCCGGCGAGACCGTCAAGACCGTCACCGTCGACCTGGTCGACGACGCCACGGCCGAAGGCTATGAACGCTTCGCGCTGAACCTCTCCGGCGCCACCGGCGCGACCATCCTCGACGGCCAGGCCCTCGCGACCATCGGCGCCAACGATGCCACCGCCGTCGCGCAGCCGCGTGTCTCGGTCTCCGACATGGTGGTCGGCGAGGCCGACGGCTGGGTCGACGTGGTCGTCAGCCTCAGCGCCCCGGGGCAGAACGCGGTGACGGTCACCTACTCCACCTTCAACGACACGGCGCTCAACGGCTCGGACTACCAGGGCCTGAGCGGCACGCTGGTGTTCGCGCCCGGCGAGACGACCAAGACGGTGCGCATCGAGATCGACGGCGGCGCCACCGACGAGCAGCACGAGGCCTTCTACTTCAGCCTGACCGGGGTGACCAACGGCCTGATCGCGCAGGCCAACTCGCACATCGGCATCATCGACAACGCGCCGACGAGCGGCACGCCCAGCCTGTTCGTGCGCGACGTGACGGTGGACGAGAAGGCCGGCACGGCGAGCTTCGTCGTGATGCTCGGCGGGGCGGACGGACAAGCGTCCAACGGCGTCGTGACGGTCAACTACGCCACCAGCAGCAGCGGCAGCAACGCCGCCACGGCCGGCGCCGACTTCGCCGCCACCAGCGGCACGCTGAGCTTCGCGGCCGGCGAGTCCGTCAAGACCGTGACGGTGGACATCAACGACGATGCCACCGCCGAGGGCTTCGAGCGATTCTTCCTCGACCTCTCCGCCCCGACCGGCGGTGCGACGATCGTCGACGGCCGCGGCGTGGCGATCATCGGTGCCAACGATGGCACCGCGGCCTCGCAGCCGCGCGTGTCGGTCAGCGACATGACGGTCGGCGAGTCGGACGGCTGGGTCGACGTCGTGATCAGCCTGAGCGCACCGGGCCAGAACCCGGTCACGATCAACTACTCGACCTTCAACGACACGGCGGCCAACGGCAGCGACTACCAGGGCCGCAGCGGCACGCTGATCTTCGCGCCGGGCGAGACCACGAAGGTCGTGCGCATCGAGATCGACGGCAGCCAGTCCGACGAGGGCTACGAGCAGTTCTACTTCAGCCTCACCGGAGCGACCAACGCGACGATCGCGCAGGCCAACGCGTTGATCGGCATCGTCGACAACGAGCCGGCCTCCGAACAGCCGACGCTGATCGTGCGCGACGTGACGGTCGACGAGAAGGCCGGCACGGCGAGCTTCGTCGTGATGCTCGGCGGGCCGACCGGCCAGTCGTCCAACGGCACCGTGACGGTGGACTACGCGACCAGCAGCAGCGGCAGCAACGCCGCCACCGCCGGGGCCGACTACGCGGCGACCTCGGGCACGCTCGTGTTCGCGCCCGGGGACTCGGTCAAGACGGTCACGGTGGACATCAGCGACGACGCTGCGGCCGAGGGCTTCGAGCGCTTCTTCCTCGACCTGAGCAACGCGACCGGCGCCACGATCCTGGACGGCCGCGGCGTCGCCACCATCGGCGCCAACGACGGCACCGCGGCCGCCCAGCCGCGCCTCTCGGTCTCCGACGTGATCGTCGACGAGGCCGCCGGCTACGTGGACCTGGTGGTCAGCCTCAGCGCGCCGGGCCAGAACACGGTCACGGTCAACTACCAGAACTTCAACGACACCGCAGCCAACGGCTCGGACTACCACGCGCGCAGCGGCACCCTGACCTTCGCCGCCGGCGAGACGACCAAGGTGGTGCGCATCGAGATCGAGGACGACCTCGCCGCCGAGGACTTCCAGCAGTTCTATTTCAGCCTCAGCAATGCGACCAACGCGACGATCTCGCACGCCAATGCACTGGTGGGCATCGTCGACAACGACAGCGTCGTCGAGTCGCCGGGTGTGTTCGTGCGCGACGTGACCGTGGACGAGAAGGCCGGTACGGCCAGCTTCGTCGTGATGCTGGGCGGGCCGACCGGGCAATCCTCCAACAGCACCGTCACGGTCGGCTACACCACGGCCGGCAACACCGCGACCTCGGGCGCCGACTTCGCCGCCACCAGCGGCACCCTGACCTTCGCCGCCGGCGAGACGGTCAAGACCGTCACGGTCGACCTGAACGACGACACCGCCGCAGAACGCTCGGAATCCTTCTTCCTGAACCTGACCGGCGCCACAAACGCCACCATCGTCGACGGCCGCGGCGTCGCGACGATCGGCGCGAACGACGCGACCGCGGTCGCGCAGCCGCGCGTCACGGTCTCCGACATGATCGTCGGCGAGGCCGACGGCTACGTGGACGTGGTGGTCAGCCTCAGCGCGCCGGGCCAGAACCCGGTGACGGTGACCTACCAGAACTTCAACGACACCGCGGCCAACGGCTCGGACTACCAGGCCCGCAGCGGCACGCTGACCTTCGCGCCGGGCGAGACGACCAAGGTGATCCGCATCGAACTCGACGACGGCGGCGTCGACGAGCAGTTCCAGCAGTTCTACTTCAGCCTGACCGGCGCGACCAACGCCACCATCGCCAACGCCAATGCGCAGATCGGCATCGTCGACAGCGACACCGTCGTCGAGACCCCGGGCGTGTTCGTCAGCGACGCGGTGGTCGACGAGAAGACCGGCACCGCGACCTTCGTCGTGACCCTGGGTGCCACGGCAGGCGAATCGTCCAACTCGACGGTGACGGTGAACTACGCCACCGCCACCACCGGCACCGCCACCGCGGGCAGCGACTTCGCCGCCACCAGCGGCACGCTGGTGTTCGCCACCGGCGAGACCGCCAAGACCATCACCGTCGACCTGAACGACGACGGCATCGCCGAAGGGCTGGAGCGCCTGAACCTGAACCTGACCGGCGCCACCAACGCGACCATCGTCGACGGGCGCGGCGTGGCCGAGATCGGCGCCAGCGACACGGGCAACGTCGCCTCGCCGACGATCAGCGCGCGCAGCACGCTGGTCTCCGAAGGCGACGGCTACGTCGACGTGCTGATCTCGCTGAGTGCGCCGAGCGCCGGACTGGTGTCGGTGAGCTACAACAACAGCAACGGCACCGCGGCCAACGGTTCCGACTACCAGGCCCGCAGCGGGACGGTCAACTTCGCCGCCGGCGAGACCACCAAGTACCTGCGCTTCGAGATCAACGAGGACGTCGACACCGAGACGCTGCAGAGCTTCACGCTGAACCTGTTCAGCCCGACCGGCGCGACCGTCGCGACGCCCACCACCACGATCAGCATCGTCGACAACGACGCCACCGGCGTGCTGGTGCAGAGCCATGGCCGCAGCGACGACGTCTACACGCTCAGTGCCAACAACGACGTGATCGTCGAGAACTTCGGCGGCGGCACGGACCTGGTCCGGTCCGCGTTCACTCACACGCTCCAGGACAACGTCGAGAACCTCACCCTCACTGGCGGCGCGGCGATCAACGGTACAGGCAATACGCTGGACAACCTCATCATCGGCAACGGCGCGGCCAACCGGCTGAACGGCAGCACCGGCAACGACACGCTGAACGGCGGCGCCGGCGCCGACACGATGATCGGCGGTTCCGGCAACGACAGCTTCACGGTCGACAACGCGAGCGACGTGATCACCGAGGTGGCCGGCGGCGGAATCGACAGCGTGACCAGCAACCGCACCTACACCCTCGCACCCGACCTCGAGAACCTGACGCTGACCGGCACGGCGGCGCTTAACGGCACCGGCAACGCGTCCAACAACGTCATCACCGGCAACGCCGGGGCGAACCGGCTCGACGGCGCGGGCGGAAACGACACGCTGGACGGCGGCGTCGGCGCCGACACGTTGATCGGCGGCGCGGGCAACGACCGCTTCATCGTCGACAACGGCAGCGACGTGATCACCGAGGCGGCCGGCGCCGGCACCGACACCGTGCAGGCGAATCGGACCTACACGCTGAGTGCAAACCTCGAGAACCTGGTGCTGACCGGCACCGCCGCGATCAACGGCACCGGCAATGCCTCGAACAACGCGATCACCGGCAATGACGGCGCCAACTCGCTGAACGGTGGCGACGGCAACGACACCCTCGACGGCGGCCTCGGCAGCGACACGCTGGTCGGCGGTGCCGGCAACGACGTGTTCGTCGTCAACGACGCCGGCGACGTGGTCACGGAGGCGCTCAACGGCGGCACCGACACCGTTCAGTCCAGCCGCACCTATACGCTCGGCGCGACACTCGAGAACCTGACGTTGACCGGCTCGACCGCCATCAACGGCACCGGCAACGCCGGCGACAACGCGCTGACCGGCAATTCGGGCAGAAACAGCCTGACCGGCGGCGCCGGCAACGACACGATCATCGGCGGCGTCGGTGCCGACACGATGGTGGGCGGCGCAGGCAACGACGTCTACGGCGTCGACAACGCCGGCGACGTGGTCACGGAGGCGCTCAACGGCGGCACCGACACCGTGCAGTCCAGCCGCACCTACACGCTGGGTGCCAACGTCGAGAACCTCACGCTTACCGGCGCCGGCGCCATCAACGGCACCGGCAACGGTCTGAACAACACGCTGACCGGCAATGCCGGCGCCAACGTGCTCAACGGCGGCACCGGCAACGACACCATGCGCGGCGGGGCGGGGAACGACACTTACGTCGTCAACGTGCTCGCCGATCAGATCGTCGAAGCCGTCAACGCCGGCACCGACACCGTGCAGACCGGACTGAGCTATACGCTGGGCGCCAACCTCGAGCGCCTGGTGCTCACCGGCAGCGCCGCGGTCAACGGCACCGGCAACACGCTGAACAACGTGCTGACCGGCAACACGGCCGCCAACACGCTGAACGGCGGCACCGGCAACGACACCCTGAACGGCGGCGCCGGCAACGACACGCTGATCGGCGCCGCCGGAGCCGACTCGCTGACGGGCGGCGCCGGCAACGACGCGTTCCTGTTCAACAGCAAGGTCGGGGTCGACACCGTGGCCGATTTCGACACGGTGGCCGACCGCTTCGTGTTCAGCCAGGCGACGCTGCGGGTCGGCGACGGCGACCTGGTGGTCGACAACGGGCAGACCGTCTTCGGTTTCGGCGGACATGCCGCCTCGGCCGAGGTGGTGATCGTGCAGACCAACGTGTTCGGCACGATCGACGCCGGGGCGGCCGCCGCCGTGATCGGTTCCGCGAGCAGCAACTACACCAACGGTGCCACCCGGCTGTTTGCCGTGGACAATGGTACCCAGACGGGGATCTTCCTGTTCACCTCGTCCGGCGCCGACGCCCAGGTCACCGCCGGGGAGCTGACGCAGATCGCGCTGGTGAACGGGACGATCACGAACCTGTCGGACTACACCTTCGGAGCCTGAGCCTCGACCATGCTGGCCTTCCTGCGGGCGCACGCCCGCTTTTTCCTCGCGGCGGGGTTGTTCAGCCTGGTCATCAACCTGGCGCTGCTCGCCCCGTCGCTCTACATGCTGCAGGTTTTCGACCGCGTGCTGTCCACGCGCAGCGTCGAGACGCTGGTGATGCTGTCGCTGATCACCGGCGGCGCCCTGCTGCTGATGTTCGCGCTCGACCTGGCACGCGCCCGGCTGCTGGTGCTGCTGGGCGCGCTGTTCGAGCGCGGCGTCGGCCGGCGCACGCTGGAGCTGGTGCTCGACTCGGTGGCCACGCCCGGCTCGCAGGTGCACCAGCACGCGCTGCGCGACGTCGGCGCGCTGCGCGCCTTCCTCTCCGGGCCAGGCATCGTGGCGCTGTTCGACGCGCCCTGGATGCCGATCTACCTGGTCGTGATTGCCCTGTTCAGCCCGGTGCTGGGCGTGCTGGCGCTGGCCAGCGCAATCATCCTGGTCGTCCTGACCTGGATCAATGAGCGCACCACGCGCAACTCGCTCGAGCAGGCCCAGCAGCAGATGCGCGACGCCGGCCAGTTCGTCGACGCGGTGATGCGCAACACCGAGGTGGTGCATGCGCTGGGCATGGCACCGGCGGTGGCGCGGCGCTGGGAAGGCCTCTCCGGTGCGCTGCAGACGCGCCAGCTCGGCATCCAGCGCATCGCCGGGCTGGTGGGCTCGGGCACGCGCTTCTTCCGCCAGTCGGTGCAGGTGGTGATGATGGCCGCCGCCGCCTGGCTGGTGATCGAGCAGCTCGCCACGCCGGGCGTGATGATCGCCGTCACGATCATCCTCGGGCGCGCGCTGGCGCCGGTCGAGCAGCTCGTCGGGCAGTGGAAGGCGCTGGTCGAGGCGCGCCTGGCCTGGCGCCGGCTCGACGGCCTGCTCGGCCGCGACGCCGCGCAGCGCTTCGCCGCCCTGCCCGAGCCCAGCGGCGCAATCACCGTCGAGGGCCTGACCTACGTGCCGCCGGGGGCGCAGAAGCCGATCGTCCAGCGCGTCAGCGTCGAGATCGCCGCCGGCGAGGTGCTGGCGCTGATCGGGCCGAGCGGCTCGGGCAAGTCCACCCTGGCGCGGCTGCTGCTCGGGGTGCTGCCGCCGAGCGCCGGCGCGGTGCGGCTGGACGGCGCGGCGCTCTCGCAATGGGACCCCGACCGCCTCGGCCGGCACCTCGGCTACCTGCCGCAGGACGTCGCCCTGTTCAACGGCACGGTGGCCGACAACATCGCCCGCCTGGGCGAGGTGCACGACGAAGAGGTGGTGCTGGCGGCCCAGCGCGCCCAGGTGCACGACCTGATCGTGCGCCTGCCCAAGGGCTACGACACGCCGGTCGGCGAAGGCGGGCGTTTCCTCTCCGGCGGGCAGCGCCAGCGGGTCGGGCTGGCACGTGCGTTCTACGGCAACCCGCGCATCGTGGTGCTCGACGAGCCGAACGCGCACCTCGACACGGAGGGCGAGCAGGCGCTGGCCCGGGCCATCGCCGAGGCACGCGCGCGCGGCACGACCGTCGTGCTGATCACGCAGCGCACCCAGATCCTCTCGGTGGCCGACCGCATCATGGTGATGCGCGACGGCATGGTCGAGCGCATCGGGGTGCGCCAGGACAAGGCCGCCGAGGCCGCCGCTGCCGGCGCCCCCGCCGGCGACCACCCGCCCGGCGCCAAGCCGCCGGTGCTGCAGGCCGCGCGCGCCCAGGGGACCGCATGAGCACCACCCTCACCAACACCCTTCACGTGCCGGCCGCGACGGCCGCGCCGGCCGACCTGTCCGCGCAGTGGACCGCCGCGGCGCGCTGGGCCGGCTGGGCCGGTGCCGCCTCGATCGTGGCGGCGGTCGTCGCGATGCTGGCCTGGGCGGTCTGGGCGCCGCTGGGCGGCGCGATCGTCGCGATGGGCCTGGTGAAGGTCGACACCAACCGCAAGACCGTGCAGCACCGCGACGGCGGCATCGTGCGCGAGATCCTGGTGCGCGAGGGCGACCGCGTGAAGGCCGGCCAGACCCTGGTGGTGCTGGACGACGCACGCATCGATTCCGCGCTCGACCAGACCAGCAGCCAGCTCGACGCCTACCGCATCCGCCAGTCGCGCCTGGACGCCGAGCGCACGATGGCGCCGGCCTGGAAGCTGCCCGACGCGTACCGCAAGCGCGGTGCCGAAACGCGCCTGGCCGAGATCGTCGCGCGCGAGCAGGCGCTGTTCACCACGCGCCGCGCCGCGCTCGAGTCGCAGTTGCGTCAGCTGCGCGACCAGATCGAGGAGGTCAAGCGCGAGATCGCCGCGCGCGAGCTCGAAGGCGCTTCGGTGCGCGCGGCGCTGGCCCAGATGCAGGAGGAGGTGCGTGTCAACGAGGCGCTGGCCGAGCAGCAGTTCGTCAACAAGACGCGCGTGATGGCCCTGCAGCGGGCTGCCTCCGAGTACCAGATGAAGCAGGGCGAGAACGCGGCCGAGCTGTCGCGCGCCAAGCGCAGCGCCACCGACCTCGAGCTGCGCATCAGCTCGCTGCGCGACGCCTACGTACAGGAGGCCACCACCGAGCTGCGCGACGTGAACGGCAAGCTGATCGACCTGGAGGAGCAGCTGCGCAGCGCGCGCGACGCCTCCTCGCGTAAGCTGATCACCGCGCCGGTGGCCGGCCGCGTGGTCGACCTGAAGCTGACCACCGCCGGCGGCACGCTCGGCCCGCGCGACCCGGTGCTCGACATCGTGCCCGACGACAGCCCGCTGATCGTCGACGCGCGGGTCGGCGTCGACGCGATCGCCGAGCTGCGCGTCGGCCTGTCCACCGACGTGCGGCTGACCACCTACCGCCAGCGCAACACGCCGCTGATCGAGGGCAAGGTGGTCTACGTGTCGGCCGACTCGCTGGCCGACCGCCAGACCGGGGCGCCCTACTACGTGGTGCATGTCGAGCTCGACCGCCGCTCGCTCGAGCATGCCGGCAACCCGGCGGTGCTGCCCGGCATGGGCGCCGAGGTGTTCGTGCGCACGCGCGAGCGCAGCGCGATCGACTACCTGGTCGAGCCGCTGACCAACGCGATGCGGCGCTCGATGCGCGAGTACTAGCACCAGCGCTCAGCGATACACCAGCCCCGACAGCCGCCAGGCCAGCGTGCGGCGTACCGCGGGCAGCCGCGCGAGCAGGCGCAGCAGCCCGTTGCGCAGCGGCCGCAGCGCCCGCGGCACGGTGGCCAGGCGGGTGAGCCGGTCGGCCAGCGCCACCACCTCCTGCGCCGCCGGGCGGCGCTGCACGCCGTAGGCCTCCAGCGCGCCGCGGTCGCCCGCCAGCGCGCGCTGCAGCGCCTCGGCCAGCGCCATCGCGTCCAGGATGCCGGCGTTCATGCCCTGCCCGCCGGCCGGGCTGTGCACATGGGCCGCGTCGCCGGCCAGCAGCACGCGCCCGGCGCGGTAGGCGTCGGCCACGCGGTGGTGCACCCGAAAGCGCGAGCCCCACAGCACCTCGGTGATGCGCGCGCGCCGCGCCTGCGGTCCGCGTGCATCGAGCAGCGCCTGCACGAAGCCGGCGTCGGGCCGCTCCGGCGCCTCGTCGACGGTGGCGACGATGCGGTGCACGCCGCCGGGCAGCGGCGCGGCCACCACCATGCCGGCGGGCGAGAAGTACAGGATCACCTCGTCGTGCGGCAGCTCGCCCTCGGCCCGCACGTCGGCCAGCACGAAGGATTCGTCGTAGCTGCCGCCGGAGAAGCCGATGCGGGCGCGCTCGCGCACCGTGCTGTGCATGCCGTCGGCGCCGACCACGTAGCGCACGCGCAGCACCCGGCCATCGGACAGGCGTGCGCTCACGCCGCGTTCGTCCTGCGCCAGGTCGAGCAGCTCGCAGGGGCGCTGCACGCGGCCGCCGAGCTCCGCCAGGCGGTCCAGCAGCACCTGCTCGGTGACGGCCTGCGAGACCATCAGCGTGAACGGGTAGCGCGTGGGCAGGCGCTCGAAGCCGATCGGCACCAGCACGCGATCGCGGTCACGGATGGTGAAGCGCTGCGCCTGCAGGCCGCGTGCCACCAGGCGCGCCGACACCTGCAGCGGCTCCAGCACCTCCAGTGTGCGGGCGTGCACGACGGCCGCGCGCGAAGTGTTCTCGCCGGCCGCCTGGCGGTCGATCACGAGCACGGGGATGCCGCGCAGCGTGAGTGCCGCGGCCAGGGTCAGGCCGGCGGGGCCGGCGCCGACGATCAGCACGTCGGCATCGAAGAGGGCTTGGTTCTCAGGCATGGGGTTCTCCGGCGGATGACAGGGCGGGCACGGCGGCCCGCGTGAAGCGCCGGGCCAGCCGGCGCCTGAGGTCGTCGACGAGCGTGAACACGACCGGCACGTACAGCAGCGAGAGCAGCGTCGAGGTCAGCAGCCCGCCGATCACGGCGATGGCCATCGGCGCGCGGAAGTCGGCGTCGGCGCCGATCTTCAGCGCGATCGGCAGCATGCCGGCGCCCATCGCCACGGTGGTCATCAGGATCGGCCGGGCGCGCTTGCTGCATGCGTCCAGCAGGGCCGCGCTGCGGCTCGCCCCGCCCTGCTGCGCGACCAGCGCGTACTCGACCAGCAGGATCGAGTTCTTGGTCACGATGCCCATCAGCATCAGGATGCCGATGGTGGCGGGCAGCGACATCGCCTCGCCGGCGGCCAGCAGCAGGCCGAGTGCCCCGCCGATCGACAGCGGCAGCGCGGCCATGATGGTCAGCGGCTGCGCGAAGTCGTGGAACAGCAGCACGAGCACGCAGTACACCAGCAGCACGCCGGCCACCATCGCCACGCCGAAGTCCTCGAACAGCTGGTTCATGCGCTCGCTGTCGCCGTACACCGCCTGCTTCACGTCGGCCGGCAGTTCGCGGATGGCCGGCAGGCGCGCGATCGCTTCGTTGACCTCGCCCAGCGGCGCGCCGGCCACGTCGGCCTTGATGCTGACGCTGCGCCGGCGGTCGAAGCGCGTGATCTGCGCCGGCCCGCTGCCCATCTCGAGCTGCGCCACGCTCGCCAGCGTCACGCTGCGGCCGTCGGCCGTCGGCACGGGCAGCAGGCGCAGCGTGTCGAGCTCGCTGCGCGATTCGATCGCCAGCTGGGTGCGGATCGCCAGGCTGCGCTCGTCCAGGTGCAGCTTGGGCAGCTGCGCGGCGGTGTCGCCGATGGTCGCCACGCGCACCGTGGTAGCGATGTCGGCCACGGTCACGCCGAGGTCGGCGGCGCGCGCCGGGTCCGGCCGCACCAGCACCTCGGGGCGGCGCAGGCCGCTGGCCGCGGCGGGGTTGCCCACGCCCGGCACGCCACGCATCTCGCGCTCCAGGCGCTCGGCGGCACGTTCCAGCGCCACCGGGTCGTCGCTGACCAGCACCACGTCGAGCACCTCGCCCGCCTCGCCGCCGCCGAAGCGGAAGCGCAGGCCCGGGATGGCGCGCAGCTCGGGCTCGAGCCGTTTCTCGAACTCGCGCTGCGACAGCGCCCGCTCGCCCGGCGGCACGAGCGAGAGCGTCAGCGTGCCCGAGCGCACTTCGGCGTTCGTGCTGCTGCCCATCGCGTCGAGCTGCGCGCCGGCGCCGAGGATGGTCAGCACGCCGGTCACCTCGGGGTGGCGGGCGATCACCCGGCGCGCCTGCGCGGCGGCGGCGCTGGTCTCGGCCAGCGTCGCGCCGGGCGGCAGCTCGAAGGTGATGGTGCTCATCGCGCGGTCGCTGGCCGGGATGAAGCCGCTGGGCAGCAGCGGCACCAGGGCGATCGAGCCGGCGAACAGCAGCACGCCGGAGGCCAGCGTCAGCCCGCGGTGGGCCAGCCCCCAGCGCACCAGCGCCAGGTAGCGCCGCATCAGCGGGCCGTCTTCCTGCACCGTGCCGTGCGGCTTGAGCCAGTAGGCGCCCATCACCGGCGTGAGCAGGCGCGCCACCAGCAGCGACAGCAGCACCGCGATCGCCACCGAGATGCCGAACTGGCGGAAGAACTGCCCGGGCACGCCCGACATGAAGCTCACCGGCACGAACACCGCGACGATGGCCAGCGTGGTGGCCACCACCGCCAGGCCGATCTCGTCGGCCGCGTCGAGCGCCGCCTGCAGCGCCGACTTGCCCATGCGCATGTGGCGCACGATGTTCTCGACCTCGACGATCGCGTCGTCGACCAGGATGCCCACCACCAGCGACAGCCCGAGCAGCGTGATCAGGTTCAGCGTGAAGCCGAGCCAGGACATGAAGAAGAAGGTCGGGATCACCGACAGCGGCATCGCCACCGCCGAGATCAGCGTGGCGCGCCAGTCGCGCAGGAACCACCAGACCACGATCACCGCCAGCAGCGCGCCGAGCACCAGCGCCTCGATCGACGCGGCGTAGGACTCCTGCGTGAACTCGACCGTCGAGTTGAACAGCGCGATCTCGATCTGCGGGTGTGCGGCCGAGAGCTTGCCGACCGCGCGTTCGATGCCGCGCGCCACGTCCACCGACGACGAACCCACACCGCGCATCACCTGGAAGGCCACCACGCGTTCCTCGCCGACGAAGGCATCCTGGCTCGGCTCGGCGCTGCCGTCGCGCACCTCGCCCAGGTCGCTCAGGTGCACCGCACGCCCGTCGCGCAGCGTGATCTGCAGCGCGCGCAGCGTGTCCACGCCGGTGGCGCCGCCGAGCGTGCGGATGCTCTGCTCGCGGCCGCCCAGCTCGGCCTTGCCGCCGGGCAGGTTGACGTTGACCTCCTTGAGCTGGCGGCTCACCTCGGCGGCGGTGATGCCGTAGGCGGCCAGGCGCTGCGGCTGCAGCACGATGCGCACCTCGCGGTCCACGCCGCCGATGCGCTTCACCTGCCCGACGCCGGGCACCGTCAGCAGCGCCTTGGCGACCTCGTTGTCGACGAACCAGGACAGCTCGGCCGGCGTCCTGCCCGCCGCCTTGACCGTGTAGGTCATCATCGGCCCGCCCGAGGTGGTCATGCGCGTGATGACCGGCTCGTCGATGTCGCCCGGCAGCTCGCCGCGCACCCGCGTCAGCGCGTCGCGCACGTCGTTGACGGCGCGGTCGATGTCCTTGCCGAACTGGAACTCGATCGCGGTGCGCGAGCTGCCGTCCGACAGCGTCGACATGATGTGCGACACGTCGCCCACCGTGGCCACCGCGTTCTCGACGATGCGCGTGACCTGCGACTCCAGCTCGGCCGGGGCCGCGCCGGGCTGGTTCACCGTGACCGTCACGACCGGGATGTCGACGTCCGGGAACTGGTTGATGCCCAGCTTGTGGAAGCCCAGCAGCCCGGCGAAGGTCAGCAGGACGAACAGGATGATCGGCGGGATCGGCTTGCGGATCGCGTTGGCCGAGAGGTTCTGCATCATGAGCCGCTCCCCGTGGCCTGGCCGGCCTGCTGCAGTGCGGCGGGTGCCACCTGCACCCGTTCACCGTCCTTGACGAAGCCGGCGCCGGCGGCCACCACCGGCGCGTCGGGCGCGAGCCCGCCGGTCACCTCGACCAGGCCGCGCTGGCGCATGCCGGTGCCGATGCGGGTCTGGTGCGCCACGCCGTCGGCGCCGACCACGAAGACGAAGGGCTGGCCGTCGCGGCTGAGCACCACCGACTCGGGCAGCGTCAGCATCGTGGCGCTGGCCACCACGATCTCGCCGCGGGCGTGTGCCCCGGCCTTCAGCGTGGCCTCGGCCGGTAGCGCCACGTGCACCAGGCCGTTGCGGCTGCGGGTGTCGACGGTCGGCGCGACCAGGCGCACCGTGCCGTCCAGGCGCCGGCCGTCGGCCAGCAGCAGCTGCGCGGCCGCGCCCGGCTGCACCTGGGCGAGTGCGTGGTCGGGCAGCTCGGCCAGCCATTCGAGCTCGCCGCCGCGGATCAGCCGGAACAGCTCCACGCCCGACTGCACCACCTGGCCGACGCTCGCGCTGCGCCGCGCGACCACGCCGTCGGCCGGTGCCAGCACGCGGGTGTGGGCGATGCGCACCTCGAGTTCCTGGCGCTGCGCGCGCGCCAGCTCGAGCTTGGCGGCCGCGGCCAGCGCAGCGGTGCGGCGCGCCTGCACCGTCTCGACGCTGTAGATGCCCGAGTCGACGATGCGCTCGGCACGCTCCAGGTTGGCGTCGGCCTGCACCTTCTCGGCCTGCGCCTGGCGGATCAGCGCGTCCTGTTGCGCGAGCTGGGTCTGCAGCTGCGCATCGTCGCCGCGCGCCAGCAGCTGGCCGCGCCGCACGCGGGCGCCGATCTCGACCAGCACCTCGGTCAGGCGCACGCCGTTGGCATCCGAGCCGACGATCAGCTCGTCGCGCGCGGCGAGGCTGCCGCTGGCCGCCAGGCTGCGTGGCAGGGTGCGCGTGCTGGGGCGGACCAGGTCGACTGTCAGCGCCGCGGCAGCGCCCGTCGCCGTGCCGGCGGCGGGTGGCGTGCGCTCCTTGCCCACCAGCGTGAGCGCCGTGCCGCCCAGCACGGCCGCGCCGACCAGCAGCGCGAGGCGGCGGCGCGTCGCGCCGCGGCCGTGAAGTGGGGATGGTTTCATTCGTCGGTTCCTCCGGAATCGGTTTGGGCGGCCGCGGTGACCAGGCCGCGATGGCCGCCACCGAGGGCCTTGAAGGCGGCGACCTGGCCGAGCAGCCGGTCGCGGCAGGCGTCGACCTCGTCGAGCTGGGCCTGGAAGTGGTTGCGTTCGGCGTCGAGCAGGTCGAGGTAGCCGAAGGCGCCGCTCGCGTAGCCGAGCGCGGCGAGCCGTCTTGCCTGCGCCAGCGCCGCGGTGCGGGCCTGCTCGGCCTGCAGCGCCTGCTGGCTCAGGTCCAGCGCGGCGTAGGCCTCGCGCAGCTCGAGCACCGCGCCGAGCACGGCCTGGCGGTAGGCCGCCTGCGCCGCATCGGCACGCGCGTCGGCCTGGGCGACCCGCGCCCGGCCCTGGCCGCCGTCGAACAGGTGGTGCGTGGCCGACAGCGCGAGCGACCACACCATGCCCGGGCCGTCGAACAGGCTCGAGAGCGAACGCACGTCGCTGCCGACGCTGCCCGAGAGCGCGAGTGACGGCAGCGTGGCGGCGCGCGCCGCGGCCACGTCGGCCTGCGCGGCGGCCAGCTGCGCCTCGGCCCGACGCAGGTCGGGCCGGCGCAGCAGCAGCTCCGCGGCGTCGCCCTGCGGCCACNAGCAGCAGCTCCGCGGCGTCGCCCTGCGGCAGGCGCGCCTGGAACGGTGCCTGCGGGTCGAGCGCCTCGGGCGGCGCCTCGCGGTCGGTGATCTGGCTCAGCGGCCGGCCGGCCAGCAGCGCCAGCGTCGCCTCGAGGCCGGCGCGCTGGCGCCGCAGCGCGGCCAGCGTGGCCTCGGTGCCGGCCAGCTCGGCCTCGGCGCGGCGCAGGTCGAATTCGTTGGCGATGCCCGCCGCCTGCTCGCGCCGGCGCAGCGCCAGCGTGGTGGCACGGCCGGCGCGCACCGCCTCGGCGATCTCGAGCTGGCGCTGCAACGCGCGCAGGCCGAAATGCGCTTCGGCGAGCTGCGCGCTCAGGCCCCACTCGACGCTGGCGCGCGCCCATTGCTGGGCACGCAGCTGCGCGGCGGCCGCATCGCTCGCCGAGGCGAGCCGGCCCCACAGGTCGATCTCGTGGCGGCCCACGAGCGCGACGCGGTGGCTGCCGCCGACCAGCGGCGCGCCGGACGGCATGCCCTCGGCCGACTGGCGCGTGCGGCCATGGCTGGCCTGCAGGTCCAGCGCCGGGCGGCGCGCGCCGCGCAGCTCGTCGAGCCGGGCCTGCGCCTCGTGCACCCGCGCCGCCGCGGCGGCCAGGTCGTGGTTGTCGCGCAGCGCCTGCTCGATCAGTCGGTCGAGCGCCGGGTCGCCGAACAGCGTCCACCAGCGCTCGATCGCCAGGCCGGCCTCGAGGCGTGCGTCGGCGGCCGGCGCCAGCACGGGCAGCTCGGCC
>QJOU01000047.1 GCA_003265685.1 Piscinibacter caeni
GCCCGGCTGCGCACCGACGCCCCGACCGCGCTGGCCCACTGGGCCGCCGCGGTGCGCGAGTGCGTCGAGGAATGCGCGCTGCTGTTCGCCGCGCCGGCGCTGCCGGTCGAGCGCCTGCAGGGCTGGCGCGCCCCGCTGGCGCGCGGCGAGCGCAGCCTCGCCGAGCTGTGCGCCGCCGAGGGCCTGACGCTGGCCTTCGACGCGCTGGTCTACCTGAGCCACTGGATCACCCCGGTCGGCCGCGCCAAGCGCTTCGACACGCGCTTCTTCGTCGCCCGGGCGCCGGCCGGCCAGGAGCCGTGCCACGACGCCGACGAGCTGGTCGAGCAGCGCTGGCTGCGCCCGGACGAGGCGCTGGACGCCGCGGCCGGGCTGAAGCTGATGACGCCCACGCGCAAGACGCTCGAGTGGCTGCGTCGCTTCGACGACGTCGAGTCCGCGCTCGCCTGGGCGCAGTCCCAGCCCGAGGTGCCGCCCATCCTCGGGCGTGTGGCCACCGGGTCGCGCGGCGAGCGCCCGGTGGCGCCGGACGAGCCGGCCTGGGCCGAGATCGGCCGGCTCGACCCGGCCGGGCGCGGCGACGCGCTCTACGAGATCCGCGCCGGCCACCCGGTGCGGCTGTCGCAGAGGGTGATCCGCGTCACCGCCGGCAACCCGGGCGCGATGACCGGCCCGGGCACCAACAGCTACCTGGTCGGCGGCGGGCCGCGCAACGCCTGGGCCGTGATCGACCCCGGGCCGGACGACGCCGGGCATGTCGAGGCGCTGCTGGCGGCCGCGCCCGGGCCGATCGAGGCGATCCTCGCGACGCACACCCACCGCGACCATTCCCCGGCCGCGCAGCGCCTGCGCGAGCGCACCGGCGCGCGCCTGCTCGGCCGGCTGGCCGCCCATGCGCAACGTCAGGACGAGACCTTCCGCCCGGACCAGCCGCTCGCCGGCGGCGAGACGCTGGCGCTGGACGGCGCCACGCTGCAGGTGATCCACACGCCCGGCCACGCCTCCAACCACCTGTGCTTCCTGCTGCACGAGGAGCGGCTGCTGTTCACCGGCGACCACGTGATGCAGGGCAGCACCGTGGTGATCGACCCGCCGGACGGTGACATGGCGGCCTACCTGGTCTCGCTGCAGGCCCTGTGCGCGCTCGACCTGGACGCGCTCGCGCCCGGCCACGGCTTCCTGATCGTGCCGCCGCGCGCCGCCTTCGAGCGCCTGATCGCGCACCGCCTGCGGCGCGAGGCCAAGGTGCTGGAGGCGCTGCATGCGCTCGGGCCGGCACCGGCCGACGCGCTGCTCGCCCGGGTCTACGACGACGTGCCGGCGCGCATGCACCCGGTGGCGCTGCGCTCGCTCATGGCCCACCTGCTCAAGCTGGAACACGAGGAGCGTGCGCAAGCGCACGCCGGGGGCTGGCGGATCCGCGACTAGAGCCCCGGCGCCGCAGGGTCAGCGGCTAGCATCGGATGACCGACCGCTGCCCGACCATCGCCGCCCGATGCTCCCGCCGACCGCCCTCGACACGCCCGTGCCGCCGGCGTCCGCGCGCGCGAGCGTCGGGCCGGCCGAGCCCTCGCGCGGCTGGCGGCTGATCGTCGCCCTCGGGCTGCTGTTCCTGCTCGTCTGGCTGGCCCCGCCGCTGGCCGCCAAGAGCGGGGTGGCGGTGTTCCCGCTCTGGCTGCACACGCTGGTCGAGCTGGCGGCGGTGGTGGTCGCGATGCTGGTGTTCGCGATCTGCTGGCATTCGGACGCCAGCGAGCGCTCGGGCGACCTGCTGCTGATCGGCTGCGGCTTCCTCGCCGTCGGCCTGCTCGACACCGCGCACCTGCTCTCCTACAAGGGCATGCCGGCGCTGGTCACCCCGTCCAGCCCGGAGAAGGCGATCAACTTCTGGCTCGCCGCGCGCTACGTGGCCGCCCTCACGCTGCTGGCGGTGGCCTGGCGGCAGTGGCCGACGCCGGCGCACCACGTCCGGGCCCGCTGGCTGATGCTCGGCATGGCCGGCGCCGGCGCCACGGCGGTGGTGCTGCTGGCGCTGCATGTGCCCTCGCTGTGGCCGCGCACCTTCGTCGAGGGGCAGGGGCTGACGCCGTTCAAGGTCGCCGCCGAGTACGGCCTGGTCGCGCTGATGGGCCTGGCGGCCTGGGGCTTCCAGCGCCGGCTCGCCGCCACCCGGCGCTACGACGCGCTGCCGCTGCGCAACGCCGCCGTGGTCACCGTGCTGGCCGAGCTGTGCTTCACGCTCTACTCGAACGTCAACGACGTCTTCCAGCTGCTCGGGCATGCCTACAAGATCGTCGCCTACCTGTACATCTACCGCGCGGTGTTCCTGGTCGCGCTGCGCCAGCCCTACGAGCGGCTGCGGGTCGAGAGCGGCGAGCGGCGCGAAGCCGAGCGGCGCATCGAGTTCCTGGCCTTCCACGACGCGCTGACCGAGCTGCCCAACCGCGTGCTGGCGCGCGACCGGGTCGAGCGCGCGATCGCCGCCGCGCACCGCGCCCACGGGCGCATGGCGCTGCTGTACCTGGACCTGGACGAGTTCAAGAACGTCAACGACCTGCTCGGCCACGGCGTGGGCGACCAGCTGCTGCGCAGCGTCGCGCAGCGCCTGCGCCGCAGCGTGCGCGACAGCGATTCGGTGTGCCGCCAGAGCGGCGACGAGTTCCTGGTCGTGCTGGCCGACGCCGGCGACGTGGCCTCGATCGAGGCGGTGATCGGCAAGATCACGGCCGCGCTGGCCCGGCCGCTGGTGGTCGATGGCAACGACCTGGCGATCAGCGCGTCGATCGGCGTCGCGCGCTTTCCGGAGGACGGCGGCGACTTCGACACCCTGCTGCAGAAGGCCGACACCGCGCTCTACCGCGCCAAGGACGCCGGCCGCAACACCTGGCGCTTCTTCGACGAGGCGATGAACCAGCGCACGCGCGAGCGCCTGCAGCTGCAGGCCGGGCTGCGCCAGGCGCTCGAGGCCGGACAGTTCCTGCTGCACTACCAGCCGCAGCTGGACCTGCGCAGCGGCCGGCCGGTGGGCGTCGAGGCGCTGCTGCGCTGGCAGCGCCCCGGCGAGGGGCTGGTGCCGCCGGACCGCTTCATCCCGGTGGCCGAGGACTGCGGCCTGATCGTGCCGATCGGCACCTGGGTGCTGCACGAGGCCTGCCGCCAGGCGGTGGCCTGGCAGCGGCAGGGCCTCGCGCCGCTGCCGGTGGCGGTGAACCTGTCGGCGCTGCAGTTCCAGCGCGGCGAGGTCGAGCGCGACGTCGCGCAGGCGCTGACCGAAAGCGGGCTCGACCCGGCCCTGCTCGAGCTCGAGCTGACCGAGTCGATCATGATCAGCTCCACCGAGCAGGTGCTCGGCGCGGTTCAGCGCCTGAAGGCGCTCGGCGTGCGGCTGTCGATCGACGACTTCGGCACCGGCTACTCGAGCCTGTCGTACCTGAAGCGCTTCGCGGTCGACAAGCTGAAGATCGACCGCAGCTTCGTGCGCGACCTCGGCGCCGATGCCGAGGGCGAGGCGATCGTGCGCGCCATCGTGCAGATGGCGCATTCGCTCGGCCTGCTGACCGTGGCCGAGGGGGTGGAGGACGAGGGCGCCGCGGCGCACCTGCGCGCCTACGGCTGCGACCACGCGCAGGGCTTCCTCTACGCGCGGCCGATGCCGGCGGCGCAGGTGGCGGCGTTCCTGGCCGGAGCGCCGCTGCCCGCCTGAGCCGCCGCCCGCCTCAGACGCGTTCGAAGATCGCGGCGATGCCCTGGCCGCCGCCGATGCACATCGTCACCAGCGCATAACGCCCGCCGATGCGCTGCAGCTCGTACAGCGCCTTGGTGGTGATGATCGCGCCGGTCGCGCCGATCGGGTGGCCGAGCGAGATGCCCGAGCCGTTCGGGTTGACCTTGGCCGGGTCGAGCGCGAGTTCCTTGACCACCGCGCAGGCCTGCGCGGCGAAGGCCTCGTTCGATTCGATCACGTCCAGGTCGCCCACCTTCAGCCCGGCCTTGGCCAGCGCGAGCTTGGTCGCCGGCACCGGGCCGATGCCCATGATGGTGGGCTCGACGCCGGCATGCGCGTAGGCCACCAGGCGCGCCAGCGGCTTCAGGTTGCCGGACTTCACCGCATCGGCACTTGCCAGCACCACGGCGCCGGCGCCGTCGTTGATGCCCGAGGCGTTGCCGGCCGTGACCGAACCGTCCTTCTTGAACGCGGCGCGCATCTTGCCCAGCGTCTCCATCGTCGTGCCGGGCTTGACATGCTCGTCGGTGTCGAAGCTCACGTCGCCCTTCTTGGACGGGATCACCACCGGCACGATCTGGCTCTTGAAGCGGCCCTCGGCGATCGCCGCGGCGGCGCGCCGGTGGCTCTCGACCGACAGCTCGTCCATCATCGTGCGGCTGATGCCGAACTGCTCGGCCACGTTCTCCGCGGTGATGCCCATGTGGATCTTGTGGAACGGGTCGTTCAGCGCGCCGACCACGAAGTCGAGCATCGGGCTGTCGCCCATGCGCGCGCCCCAGCGGGCCTGCGGCAGCAGGTAGGCGCCGCGGCTCATCGATTCCGCGCCGGCGCCGACCGCGACCTCGCAGTCGCCCAGCGTGATCGCCTGCGCCGCCGAGACGATGGCCTGCAGGCCCGAGCCGCACAGCCGGTTGACGTTGAAGGCCGGCGTCTCCTTGGGCAGGCCGGCGTTCAGCGCGGCCACGCGCGAGAGGTAGGCGTCGCGCGGCTCGGTCGGGATCACCGTGCCCATGGCCAGGTGGCCCACGCTGGCGGGCGCCGCGCCGCTGCGCTCGAGGGCCGTCTTCACGGCGAGGGTGGCGAGGTCGGCCAGCGGCACGTCCTTCAGGCCTCCGCCGAAGGTGCCGATCGCGGTGCGCGCGGCACCGACCACAAAGACGTCACGGGGCAGGGGCATGGGTGTCTCCTTCAGGTTGCCTGTGCCGCGAAAGTACACCCGATTCGCTACGCGAGCCTGACGGCGGGTCACTCCACTGGGCGCGGCACGGGGGCGTGACTACACTGCGGCCCATGCTGCAGCCCACGCACGTGCAGGCCGACTCCCCGGCCGGCGAACGGCCCGGCGGCGCGCCGACGGTGCGCCACTTGCGCCAGGTGCTGCTGTGGCCGCTGCGCCTGATGCCGACCCGGCCGCCCGCCGGCGCCGGGCCGAGCCGCGTGCCGCCCTGGCAGCTGCTGCGCGACCTCGGCGACGCCTCGCCCTGGCGCGAGGTGGTGGACGAGTACACCGGCGGCATCGAGGCCTTCCACGAACGCCACTACAACGAGTTCGTCACCTTCCTGCCCTACGTGCAGCGCTTCCTGTACGGCGAAGGGCGCTCCGGCCACGATGCCGGCACGCCCGGCAGCGGCCCGCCGCTGCGGGTGTTCCGACGCCGCGACGTGGCCGCGGTGCGTGCGGTCGCACGGCCGGGCGAGCCGGCGCTGACGCTCTCGATCGTGCACGTCGACCTGTACTTCTTCTACGACGTCGACGTCGTGCTCCTGAACCTCGAGGTCAGCGCGAACGACCTGCCGCTGCCGCGTGCGCAGGAGATGCTGTACCGCTTCGGCCGCGCCTACCCCGCCGGCTGGGATGCGCAGGGCCAGGCGCTGCACTGCCTGCACGAGGTGGAATGGCTGGACGCCGACGGCCGCGTGCTGGCACGCTCCGACGCGCAGCAGCGCGAGCTGTTCATGGCCCACGTGTGCGAGCACCGCGCGCCGCGCATCGCGGCGCACTGGGCCTTCCTGCTCGAGCCGCTGGTGCCGGCGCACTCCGACCGCGAGGGCGCGCTGCGCTACCGGCAGATCGAGTACTACCGCATGCCGCTGATGGCCTTCCTCGCACTGGACGAACCGCGTGCGCTGACGCGCAACGACTTCGTGCGCCTCGGGCTGGTCACCGGCGCCGGCCCGCGCGAGGGCGACGCCGCGCTGCCCTACGCCGAGCAGCACCTGTCCGACTTCGAGCAGCGCTTCTGCTACGACCGCTTCTGGTCCGACGGCGGCTCGGCGCCGCACACACGCTACCTGTGCAGCGGCCATTCGCTGGTGGTGGTGGGCGACGCGCACAGCGAGTTCTTCGGCTGCCGCGACCGCGGCGTGCTGGCGCAGTTCCGCCACCAGCACTTCATGCTGTTCCTGATCGCGCACTTCCAGAAGGCCGCGCTGCTGATGTTCTCCGACCGGCTGGTCGAGGCGCTGAAGGCGCTGGACGTCGGCGACCCGGCCAGCGTGCGGCGCTTCAAGCGCGCCATCCGCCAGAGCTTCGAGGTGTTCCTGCGCTTCACGCACCGCTACTGGTTCCACGAGGTGGCCGAGCAGGCGCAGGCGCGTGCGCTGTTCCACATGGCCTCGAGCCACCTGGGGCTCGACCCGCTGTACGCCGAGGTCAAGGAGCGCATCCACGACATGAACGCCTACCTCGACGCCGACTCGCTGCGCCGCCAGGCCAACACGGTGGTGCGGCTGACGGTGGTGACGATCTTCGGCCTGATCGGCACCGTGACCACCGGATTTCTCGGCATGAACCTGATCGCCGAGGCCGAGGCCACGCCCTGGACCAAGCTGGGCTACTTCGTGCTGGTGTTCGTGCCCACCACCTTCCTGACCGTCTACACGATGGTCAAGTCCAAGCGCCTGTCGGACTTCCTCGACGCGCTGTCGGACGAGCGCCTGTCGGCCTGGGCGAAGTTCAAATCCCTGCTGGCGGTCTGGCGGAGCGGCGGCGACTGAGCCGGCCGCGGCGACAATCCGCGCCCACAGAAGACGAGGGGGAGAGTCATGTTCGAATGGATCGCCGATCCGAACGCCTGGATCGCGCTGGCGACGCTGACCGCGCTCGAGATCGTGCTCGGCATCGACAACATCATCTTCATCTCCATCCTGGTCGGCCGGCTGCCGGCCGAGCGGCGTGACCTGGCGCGTCGGCTCGGCCTCACGCTGGCAATGGGCACGCGCATCCTGCTGCTGCTGTCGCTGGCCTGGATCATGCGGCTGACCGAGCCGCTGTTCAGCGTGTTCGGCAAGGAGATCTCCGGGCGCGACCTGATCCTGATCGGCGGCGGCCTGTTCCTGCTCTGGAAGAGCGTGCACGAGATCCACGCCTCGCTCGAGGGCGAGCCCGAGGAGGAGGGCGCCGCGGCCGCCGCGCGCGCCAGCTTCGCCGGCGTGCTGGTGCAGATCGCGGTGATCGACATCATCTTCTCGCTCGACTCGGTGATCACCGCCGTCGGCCTGGCCGACCAGGTGAGCGTCATGGTGCTGGCGATCCTGATCTCGGTGGGCGTGATGATGTTCGCCGCCAAGAGCATCGGCGAGTTCGTCGACCGGCATCCGACCATCAAGATGCTGGCGCTCTCGTTCCTCGTGCTGGTGGGCGTGACGCTGATCGCCGAGGGCTTCGACACCCACGTGCCCAAGGGCTACATCTACTTCGCGATGGCCTTCTCGGTGGCGGTGGAGATGATCAACATCCGGCTGCGCAAGCGCATGACCGCGCCGGTGCAGCTGCGCAAGGACCTGCCCTGAGCGCCTGCCGCGGCGCGGCCCGGCGCTCCGTCACGAGCTCGGCGCGGCGACGCTCATCAGGTTCTCGACCGCCACCACGCCCTTGACGTCGGCGGCCAGCCGGGTGGCGCGCTCGCGCGCCGCGGCGTCGGGCGCGCTGCCGCGCAGCACGACGCGGCCGCCGGCGGTGTCGACGTCGACCTTCAGCGCCGACAGCCCCGGGTCGCGCGCCAGCGCGGCGTTGATCTCGGCGGTGATCGCCGCGTCGCGCGCCACGGCGGCGACCTTCTCGCCGGCCTGCTCCGCCGCCTGGCGCGCGGCGTCGGCCGCGCCCTCGGACTTCTGCTCCACCTTGGCCAGGGTCTCGTCGACCGCCTGGCCGGCGCTGCGCTGCTCGCCGCGGTCGCAGGCCGCGAGGGTCAGTGCACCGGCGACGGCCAGGGCGAGCGGCAGCGAGCGTTTGAGGGACGTGTTCATCGTGGATCTCCTTGGGTCGGGCGGCACCGGGTGATGCCGGCGACACAAGGCTAGGTGGCGCCCGGCGGCGCCTCCATCGGCCGGCCGCCCGCCGTGCTGTCGGACGGGTCCGACAGGTCCGGCCAGGTCCCCGTGGCGGCCAGCTGCGGCGCCTCGGCGGCGGCCGACCAGCGCAAGGGCAGCGCCGCGGGCGACCAGACCCCGTCGACCACGTCGACATGCACGACGCGCAACGCGCCGGCGAAGCCGGCCACGTCGGCGCCGTCCCACTCGACCGTCGCGCGCCCGGTCAGCTGCAGGCGGTCCCCGCTGTCGGGATCGAAGAACAGCAGCCCGGCCCAGGGCCAGGCCGCCAGGTTGCCGAGCGTGTTGAACAGGTTGTTGCCGCGGAAGTCCGGAAAGCTCAGGCGGTCGCCGCCGCCCGGCAGGCGCTGCACGCGCACGAAGCCGGGCCGGCCGCCGCGGTGCGACACGTCCGCCCCGCCGGCCACGCCGTCGTCGGGTGCGGCCGAGGCGATGAACAGCGTGTCGGCGCGGCGCACCAGGGCCGCGCCGGCGTCCGGCAGGCTGGCCGCGAAGCGCTGCGCCACCGGCACGGGGCGCTCGACCCAGGCCGGCTCGCGCGCCTGGATGTACTGCGGGCAGTTGCCGAAGCTCTGCTCGACCGCCACCGTGAAGCCGGCCGCATCGAGCGCGATCACGCGGCCGTTCATGCGGTTGCGCCGCCGCGTGGTCGGCTCCAGGCCGAGCAGGCCGAGCCGCGTGTCGGGCGCGAGCTGGCCGGCCAGCGGGTCGGCGGCGTCGGGCCGGGCCTCGACACGCAGCCGGCGCGGATCCGGGCTGTGCACGAAGCCCGGTCGCCCGGCCAGCAGCGAGGCCCAGGGGCGGCGCGCCGCGTCCAGGCTGCCGACCAGCAGGGTCGGCAGCTTGCCGAACAGCTCGCGGTGCTGCTCGGGCATGTGGTCGCGGATCATGCGCGCGCCCAGCGGCGCCATCTGCGCGCGCACGCCGGCGCGCTCCTGCAGCGCCAGTTCGCCGGGGTGGAAGGGGTGCTCCATCGCCGAGTTCCTCAGCCGAGCGCGGCGCGCAGGGCCGCCTGCAGCGCCGCGCCGCGCGGCAGGTCGAGGAAGCCGGGCAGCGCCTCGACACGCGCCAGCCAGGCTCGCACGGCCGGGTACGGCTCCAGCGCGACGCCGCCCTCGGGCACATGCGCGGTGTAGGAGTAGAGGGCCACGTCGGCGATGGTCGCGTGCTCGCCGACCAGCCAGTCGCGCTCCTGCAGGTGCTGCTCCATCTGGCCGAGCAGCTCGAGCGCGGTGTCCAGCGTGGCCTGCGGGACCGGCTTCCCGGTCAGCGCCGTCCAGCGTGCGTTGGCGGCGCCGTTGACCAGCGGGCCGGCCGACAGCGCCAGCCAGTGCTGCACGCGCGCGGCCGCCAGCGGCTCGCGCGGCAGCCAGCGCCCCGCCGGGTCATAGCGCAGCGCGAGGTAGACCAGGATGGCGTGGCTGTCGGCCACCACCGTGCCGTCGTCCTCGATCACCGGCACCTTGCCGAACGGGTTGAGCGCCAGGAACTCCGGGCGCTTCTGGGCCCGCTGCACCAGGTCGACCTCGACCGTCTCGTACGGCAGCCCGAGCAGCGAGAGGAACAGCTCGGCGCGGTGCGCATGGCCGGAGAGCAGGAAGCGGTGCAGGCGGATCGGGCGGGCGGGGGCGGGTGCGGGCATGGGGAGGCTCCGTGGGATGGGCAGGCGCGCATCGTCGCTGCCTGCCGGCTGCAATGGAACGCCCATGGTTGACAGTTCATCCTTGCAGCCCGTGCAATGCCGGGATGGACCGACTGGAGACGATGCGGGTGTTCGTGGCCGTGGCCGAGGCCCGCGGCTTCGCGCCGGCGGCGCGCCAGCTCGGGCTCTCGCCGCCGGCGGTGACGCGCGCGGTGCTGGCGCTCGAGCGCCGGCTGGGCGCGCAGCTGCTGCGCCGCACCACCCGCAGCGTGGCGCTGACCGAGGCCGGCGAGCGTTTCCACGCCGACTGCCGGCGCCTGCTGGGCGAGCTGGCCGAGGCCGAGGCGGTGGCCGGCGGCGCGCACCGCGAGCTGCAGGGGCAGCTGGCGATCACCGCGCCGCTGCTGTTCGGGCGCCTGCATGTCGAGCCGCTGGTGCACGAGTTCCTGCGCGCCCAGCCGCGCATCAGCGTGCGCTGCCAGTTCGCCGACTCCATCGTCCACCTGCTGGACGAGGGCTTCGACGTGGCGGTGCGCATTGCGCGGCTGCCGGATTCGGGCCTGCATGCGCGGCGCGTCGGCGCATTGCGGCGTGTGCTGGTTGGTGCGCCGGCCTACCTGGCCGAACACGGCACGCCGGCCGAACCGGCGGCGCTGGCGCAGCATGCCGGACTCGGCTTCAGCAGCAGCGGCTCACCGGCCGGCCCCTGGGTGTTCCGCCTGCCGGGGCGCCGGCCGCCGGACGACGCGCTGGCCGTGCAGCCGCGCTGGCGCCTGCAGGCCAACACCAGCGAATCGGTGATCGCCGCCGCGGTGGCCGGCTTCGGCCTGGCCCGGGCGCTGGCCTACCAGGTGGCCGCGGACGTGCGCGCCGGCCGGCTGGTGGTGCTGCTGCCGGAGTTCGAGCCCGAACCGGTGCCGGTGCAGCTGGTGCATGCCGAAGGGCGCCAGCCTTCGGCGAAGACACGCGCGTTCGTCGACCTGGCGGTGCAGCGCCTGCAGGACGATCCGGTGCTCAACGGCCGGTTCGACTGAACGGCAGGGGCCGGGGAGCGGGCGGGATCAGCGGCCGGGCCGCTCGGCACGCGCGCGCTGGCGCTGTGCCTGCCATTGCCAGGCCCGGCGCAGCCCGACGGCCAGGCCGGCGGTCAGCAGCACCGGCAGCGTGGCTGCCGCGGCCACCAGCAGCACCGGCAGCACCA
Organism: Piscinibacter caeni; assembly: GCA_003265685.1. Lineage (GTDB taxonomy): Bacteria > Pseudomonadota > Gammaproteobacteria > Burkholderiales > Burkholderiaceae_C > Piscinibacter > Piscinibacter caeni. The sequence continues at coordinate 10,903 of QJOU01000047.1, forward strand.
GGGCCAGCAGCAGCACCGTGGCGGGCAACCGCCAGGCGACGCCGGCGGGCATCCCCCGGAACTGCTTCCGGTCGATCAGTCGGGACAGGGTGACGATCGGCAGGCCCATGGCGACGGCTTGATGTATTTCCAGTCAACCATAGTCGCTCAGCCCCCCCATGAACAAGGGGCGCGTGTCCCTAAGTTGTAACCGGGCGTCAGGGGCCGATGACCACTACATGCTGCGCCGGTACTGCCCGCCCACCTCGAACAGCGCGCGGGTGATCTGGCCGAGCGAGCAGACACGCACGGCGTCCATCAGCACCTCGAACACGTTGCGGTTGTCGATCACCGCCTGCTGCAGCCGCTGCAGCAGCGCCGGCGCCTCGGCGGCGTGGCGGGCGTGGAAGTCGGCCAGGCGTTGCAGCTGGCTTTGCTTCTCGGCCTCGGTGGAGCGGGCCAGCTCCAGCGAATGCGGGATCGGGTCGCCGTGCGGGTTGCGGAAGGTGTTGACGCCGACGATCGGGTACTCGCCGGTGTGCTTCAGCATCTCGTAGTGCAGGCTCTCTTCCTGGATCTTGCCGCGCTGGTAGCCGGTTTCCATCGCGCCGAGCACGCCGCCGCGCTCGGCGATGCGCTCGAACTCGGCCAGCACCGCCTCTTCCACCAGCTCGGTCAGCTCGTCGATCACGAAGGCGCCCTGGTTCGGGTTCTCGTTCTTCGCCAGGCCCCACTCGCGGTTGATGATCAGCTGGATCGCCATCGCGCGGCGCACGCTCTCCTCGGTCGGCGTCGTGATCGCCTCGTCGTAGGCGTTGGTGTGCAGCGAGTTGCAGTTGTCGTAGACCGCGATCAGCGCCTGCAGCGTGGTGCGGATGTCGTTGAACGCGATCTCCTGAGCGTGCAGGCTGCGGCCGCTGGTCTGGATGTGGTACTTCAGCTTCTGGCTGCGCTCGTTGGCGCCGTAGCGCTCGCGCATCGCCACCGCCCAGATGCGCCGCGCCACGCGGCCGAGCACGGTGTACTCCGGGTCCATGCCGTTGCTGAAGAAGAAGCTCAGGTTCGGCGCGAAGTCGTCGATGTGCATCCCGCGCGCGAGGTAGGCCTCGACGAAGGTGAAGCCGTTGGCGAGCGTGAAGGCGAGCTGCGAGATCGGGTTCGCGCCGGCCTCGGCGATGTGGTAGCCGGAGATGCTCACCGAGTAGAAGTTGCGCACCTGGTGGTGCACGAAGTACTCGGCGATGTCGCCCATCACCTTCAGGCTGAACTCGGTCGAGAAGATGCAGGTGTTCTGGCCCTGGTCCTCCTTCAGGATGTCGGCCTGCACCGTGCCGCGCACGTTGGCCAGCGTCCAGGCGCGGATCTTCTGCGCCTCGTCGTCGGTCGGCTCGCGGCCGTTGTCGGCGGCGAACTTCTCCAACTGCTGGTCGATCGCCGCGTTCATGAACATCGCGAGGATGGTCGGCGCCGGCCCGTTGATCGTCATCGAGACGCTGGTGCTCGGGCTGCACAGGTCGAAGCCCGAATACAGCACCTTCAGGTCGTCGAGCGTGGCGATGCTGACGCCCGAGTTGCCGACCTTGCCGTAGATGTCCGGCCGCGGATCGGGGTCGTGGCCGTACAGCGTGACCGAGTCGAACGCGGTCGAGAGCCGCTTGGCCGGCATGCCTTCGCTGACCAGCTTGAAGCGCCGGTTGGTGCGGAAGGCGTCGCCCTCGCCGGCGAACATGCGCGTCGGGTCTTCGTTCTCGCGCTTGAAGGCGAACACGCCGGCCGTGTACGGGAACGAGCCGGGCACGTTCTCCAGCATCAGCCACTTGAGCAGCTCGCCGTGGTCCTCGTACGACGGCAACGCGACCTTGCGGATCTTGTTGCCGGAGAGCGTGGTGTGGACCAGGCCGGTGCGGATCTCCTGGTCGCGGATCTTCACCACGTACTCGTCGCCGGCATAGGCCTTCACCGTGTCGGGCCACATCGCGAGCAGCTTCCTCGCACGCGGGTCGAGCTTCGCCTCGCGGATCTGCGCCTGCTCCTCGAGCGCGTCGCGCGCCTTGTGCTTGGTCGGAATCGCCTCGTAGAGCATGCGCGCGCTCGCGCGCAGCTGCTGGATCTCGCGCGCCAGCGTGGCCTGCGCGCGCGCATGGCGCTTGTAGCCGCGCACGCTGTCGGCGATGTCGGCCAGGTAGCGCACCCGAGCGCCCGGCACGACGGGCGTCTGGTGCGTGCTGTGGCGCGTCGCCACGGCCGGCAGGCGGCCCTCGCCCAGCGCCAGCCCGAGCGCCGCCAGGCGGGCTTTCAGCGCCTGGTACAGCGCGGTCACGCCGTCGTCATTGAAGCGGCTGGCCATGGTGCCGAACACCGGCAGGGCCTCGGGCGGCGAGCGGAAGGCCTCGCGGTTGCGCTGCACCTGCTTGGCCACGTCGCGCAGCGCGTCGGCCGCGCCCTTGCGGTCGAACTTGTTGATCGCCACGAACTCGGCGAAGTCCAGCATGTCGATCTTCTCGAGCTGGCTGGCGGCGCCGAACTCGGGCGTCATCACGTACATCGGCACGTCGACCAGCGGCACGATCGCCGCGTCGCCCTGGCCGATGCCCGAGGTCTCGACGATCACCAGCTCGAAGCCGGCCGCCTTGCAGGCGGCGATCACGTCGGGCAGCGCCGCGCTGATCTCGCTGCCGGCCTCGCGCGTGGCGAGGCTGCGCATGTAGACACGAGCCCCCTCGCTCCAGGGCCCGATCGCGTTCATGCGGATGCGGTCGCCCAGCAGCGCGCCGCCGCTCTTGCGGCGCGACGGATCGATGCTGATCACGGCGATGCGCAGCCGGTCGTCCTGGTCGAGCCGCAGGCGGCGGATCAGCTCGTCGGTCAGGCTGGACTTGCCGGCGCCGCCGGTGCCGGTGATGCCGAGCACGGGGATGCGCGCGCCCTTCGCCTGCTCGTGCAGCGCGGCGCGGAAGGCGGGGTCGGCGCGGCCGTTCTCCAGGGCGCTGATGGCCTGCGCCAGGGCGCGCCAGGCGTGCTCCGTGTGGCCCTGCAGCGCGGCCACGTCGCGGGGCGCCTGCGCCGCCGGGTCGCGATCGCTCCGCATCAGCATCTCGCCGATCATCCCGGCCAGGCCCATGCGCTGGCCGTCCTCCGGGCTGTAGATGCGGCCCACGCCGTAGGCCTGCAGCTCGGCGATCTCGGCCGGCACGATCACCCCGCCGCCGCCGCCGAACACCTGGATGTGCTCGCCACCGCGCTGGCGCAGCAGGTCGATCATGTACTTGAAGTACTCGACGTGCCCGCCCTGGTAGGAGCTGATCGCGATGCCCTGCACGTCCTCCTGCAGCGCGGCGGTGACCACCTCGTCGACCGAGCGGTTGTGGCCGAGGTGGATGACCTCCGCGCCCATGCCCTGCAGCAGCCGGCGCATGATGTTGATCGCCGCATCGTGGCCGTCGAACAGGCTGGCCGCGGTGACGAAGCGCACCTTGTGCGTCGGGCGGTAGTCGGCCAGCGCCCGGTATTCGGCGGAAAGGTCGGTCACGGGTTGTCTCCGTTGTGTCGGTCGTGTCTTACTGCACGCGGAGGGCCGAGAGCTCCGGGCTGCCGGGCGGGTAGCGCAGCTTCAGGCCCTGCAGCGTCTCGATCACCGCGCTGCCGATCATCAGGTTGCGGTGCGTCTTCGAGTCCGACGGCACGATGGTCCAGGGCGCCCAGGGCGTGCCGGTGGCGGCGATCGCCTCGTTGTACGCCTGCTGGTAGGCGTCCCACTGCTTGCGCACCTCCAGGTCGCCGGCGGCGAACTTCCAGTGCTTCGTCGGGTCGTCCAGGCGCTCCTGCAGGCGCACGCGCTGCTCCTCCTTGCTGATGTGCAGCATGAACTTGCAGACCACGGTGCCGGTCTCGGTCAGCAGGCGCTCGAACTGGTTGATCTGCTCGTAGCGCTGCTTCACCTGAGCCGGCGTGATCCAGCCGTTGACCGCCGGGACCAGCACGTCCTCGTAGTGGCTGCGGTTGAAGATCACGATCTCGCCGTCGCCCGGCACCTTCTGGTGGATGCGCCAGAGGAAGTCGTGCGCCTTCTCCTCCGGCGTCGGCGCCTTCCAGCCGACCGCGTGCACGCCCAGCGCGCTGGTCTTGCCGAACACGCCGCGGATGGTGCCGTCCTTGCCCGCGGTGTCGGTGCCCTGCAGCACCACCAGCAGCTTGAAGCGCCGGTCGGCGTAGAACAGGTCCTGCAAGCGGTCGACCTCGAGCGCGAGCGCCTCGACACGCGCCTTGTCGCGTGCCTTGTTGCCGCTCGAGAAGGGCTTCGCACGCGGGTCGTGCTTCGCCAGGTCGAACGACTTGCCGCCGCGGGCGCCGGCGGCGCTGCGGTGCTGGTGGTCGGCAAGCGATGCCTTGCTGCGGGCCATGGCGATCCTCCGGAAGCCGTCGCAATTGACGTATACGTCAATTGGAAGTGTATCCGCAGCCTGCCGGCACGGTGCGGTTTGGCCTCACAATGCGCGCCGTTGGGTTCCGCCGCCGACGTGCGGCGGGCATGGAGAGCACCGTGGCCGCGGGCAACGCACCGATCAAGACCGCCGACGGACTGGACGAGATCGCGACACGCTCGCGCAAGCTCGGCCAGCGCCAGCGCACCATGCTGCTGCTGGTGGACGGGCGGCGCAGTGCCGAGGAGGTCAAGCGCCTGGCCGCGCAGGCCGGCGTGCCGGCGGCGTGTTACGACGAGCTGCTCGCGCTCGGCCTGATCGCGCTGCCGCTGCCCACGCTGCCGCTGGCCGTGCTCGAGGCGACCCGGCCGATGCCGCTGCCGATCGACCTGCCGCTGCCGGTGGACGACGACTCGCTGCTGCCGTCGGCCCAGTCGCTGCACCCCGAATCGACGCTGAACGGCGACCTCGGCCCGGCCGAACCCTGGGCGGCGGTGGAGACCGGCCACGGCGACCTGGCCGACCTGGACCCGGCACTCGAGGAGGCGCGCGACCTGATGTTGCGTGCCGTGCGCGCCGAGGCGCCGGTGGCCGGCTCGCTGACGCTGATGCGCCTGCGCCGCGCGCGCACGCGCGCCGACCTCGCCGAGCTGATCGAGGAGGTCGAGACCCGGGTGCGCAAGCCGCACCGTGCGCTGGCCGCGACGCTGCTGCTGCGGCGTGTCAACGAGCTGATCGGGCAGCCGGCCGATTCGTCGACCATGGCCTGAGCGACGCATGAGTTTTCTCGCCATCGACGTCGGCAACACGCGGCTGAAGTGGGCGCAGTACGCCTCGCCACAGCCCGGCGCCGCGCTGCTGGCGCACGGCGCAGTGTTCCTCGAGACCATCGACGCTCTGGCCGAGGGCGACTGGAAGCACCTGCGCCCGCCGGCCAGCATGCTCGGCTGCCTGGTCGCCGGCGAGGCGATCCGGCGCCGCGTCGAGGAGCAGCTGGAGCTGTGGGACGTCGAGCCGCGCTGGGTGCACTCCTCGCCCGCGGCCTGCGGCGTGGTCAACGGCTACGACCACCCGGGCCGCCTCGGCGTGGACCGCTGGGTCGCGCTGATCGGTGCGCGCCACCGCGTGCTCGCCAGCGGAGCGGCGCGCCCGGCGCTGGTGGTGATGGTGGGCACCGCGGTGACGGTGGACGCGATGGATGCCTCGGGCCGCTTCCTCGGCGGGCTGATCCTGCCCGGCTTCGGCCTGATGCTGCGTGCGCTCGAGATGGGCACCGCCGGCCTGAAGGCGCCCACCGGCGAGGCGGTGGACTTCCCGACCAACACCAGCGACGCGCTGATGAGCGGCGGCGCCGACGCGCTGGCCGGCGCCATCGAGCGCATGCACCGCCGGCTGTACCGGCGCACTGGCGCGGAGCCGGCGCTGATCATGAGCGGCGGCGCGGCCGTCAAGCTGGCGCCGATCACCGAGCTGCCCTTCGAGACCGTCGACACGCTGATCTTCGAGGGCCTGCTGCAGCTGCAGGCTCACCGGCTGGCGCTCTGACTTGCGCCCCCCAGTCGCTGCGCTCCTGCCCCCGAGGGGCGCGTCCGGCTTGGGGTGGCCCGACGCCGGACACCCCTGACGGCTACAGGATGTAGCGCGACAGGTCCTCGTTCTTCACCAGCTCGGCGAGCTTGGCGTCCACTGCCGCGGCGTCGATCGTCAGCGTGCGGCCGGAGAGATTCGGCGCGTCGAAGCTGATCTCGTCGAGCAGCCGTTCGAGCACCGTGGCCAGGCGCCGCGCGCCGATGTTCTCGGTGCGCTCGTTGACCTCGAAGGCGATCTGCGCGATGCGGCGGATCGCCTCCGGCGCGAGCTCGAGCGTCACGCCCTCGGTGGCCAGCAGCAGCTGGTACTGCTTGACCAGGCTGGCGTGCGTCTGCGTCAGGATCGCCTCGAAGTCCGCCACCGACAGCGAGCCGAGCTCGACGCGGATCGGGAAGCGCCCCTGCAGCTCGGGGATCAGGTCGCTCGGCTTGGCGAGGTGGAAGGCACCCGAGGCGATGAACAGGATGTGGTCGGTCTTCACCATGCCGTACTTGGTGTTGACCGTGGTGCCCTCGACCAGCGGCAGCAGGTCGCGCTGTACGCCCTGGCGCGACACGTCGGCGCCCTGGTGCTCCGAGCGCGAGGCGACCTTGTCGATCTCGTCGATGAACACGATGCCGTTCTGCTCGGCGTTGGCCAGCGCCGCGGTCTTGACGTCCTCGTCGTTGACCAGTCGCGCGGCCTCCTCCTCGACCAGCAGCTTCAGCGCCTCGCCGATCTTCAGCTTGCGCGTCTTGCGCTTGCCGGCACCGAGGTTGGCGAACATGCCCTTGAGCTGCTCGGCCATCTCCTCCATGCCGGCCGGGCCCATGATCTCGAGCGCCTGCTTCGGCTCGGCCAGCTCGATCTCGATCTCCTTGTCGTCGAGCGCGCCCTCGCGCAGCCGCTTGCGCATCACCTGGCGCGCGGTGTTGTCCGGCGCCACGCCGCTGCCGAAGCCGATCTCGGGGCCGCTCGGGCGCGGGCCGGGGACGAGGGTGTCGAGGATGCGCTCCTCGGCGGCGTCTTCCGCGCGGGTGCGCTGGCGCCGCATCGCGGCCTCGCGCTCCTGCTTGACGGCCATGTCGACCAGGTCGCGCACGATGGTGTCCACGTCCTTGCCGACGTAGCCCACCTCGGTGAACTTGGTCGCCTCGACCTTGATGAACGGTGCGTCGGCCAGCTTGGCCAGGCGGCGCGCGATCTCGGTCTTGCCCACACCGGTGGGCCCGATCATCAGGATGTTCTTCGGCGTGATCTCGCCGCGCATCTTCTCGTCGACCTGCTGGCGCCGCCAGCGGTTGCGCAGCGCGATCGCGACGGCGCGCTTGGCGCCGGACTGGCCGACGATGTGGCGGTCGAGCTCGGAGACGATCTCCTGGGGCGTCATCGAGGACTTCATTCCAGGGTCTCGATCGTGTGGTGCTGGTTGGTGTAGATGCACAGGTCGCCGGCGATCTGCAGCGACTTCTTGACGATGTCCCTGGGCGCCAGCTCGGTGTGCTCGAGCAGCGCACGCGCCGCGGCGTTGGCGTAGGCGCCGCCGGAGCCGATCGCCACGATGCCGTGCTCGGGTTCGAGCACATCGCCGTTGCCGGTGATGATCAGCGAGGCGCTGCGGTCGGCCACCGCGAGCATGGCCTCGAGGCGGCGCAGCACGCGGTCGGTGCGCCAGTCGCGCGTCAGCTCGATGGCGGCGCGCACCAGGTGCCCCTGGTGCTTCTCGAGCTTGGCCTCGAAGCGCTCGAAGAGCGTGAAGGCGTCGGCCGTGGCGCCGGCGAAACCGGCGAGCACCTGCTCGCGGAAGAGCGTGCGCACCTTGCGGGCCGAGGCCTTGACGACGATGTTGCCGAGCGTCACCTGCCCGTCGCCGCCGAGCGCCACGAGCGGGCCGCGGCGCACGCTGACGATGGTCGTGCCGTGGTAGCTGTCCATCGGAGGAATGTGGCGCCGGGCGGCGCCGGATCAAGTCAGACGGCTCTGACTTTAACGCGCGCGTGCTCGTTGATCCCCATCGCCCCGAAGAACAGCGCCACCAGCCGGTGCGCCTCGACGAAGTTGACGGTGCGGCTCTCGCCGCGCCGCGACAGCACCCAGTTCAGCAGGTCGCCGGCGGCGATGAAGTCGACGCGGATCAGCTTGGCACAGCTGACGTTGACGATGGTGGCCGCGCCGAGCTTGGCCTCCAGCTTCTTCAGCGTCGCGCCGATGTCGCCCACCAGCTGACCCGACAGCTCGACACCCGCCACCTGCACCTGGCCGGCCGCCTCGTCGGGCGCGCGTGACTCGAGGAAGCTGGTCGACACCTCGCTGACCATCGACAGCGGCGGCGACTGCGTGCTCGCGTGCGAGCCGCTGATGCGTACCTCGCACTGGGCCGGCTCCCACGACGGCGGCGACACCTCGTAGGTGACGCAGTAGTCGATCGCGCATTCGTCGAACTGGTCGGGCCGGTTCGTCATGCGCAGCGCGTCCAGGCGCAGCTGCCAGTAGGCCGGATCGGCGTCCTTCACGCCGGTCGGCGCCGCGTCCTGCAGCACGGTGAAGAGCTTCTCGCCGCCGAGCCAGCGCATGTCCAGCTTCTGGCGGATCCAGCTGCGGAACAGCTCCGACAGCCTGGCGCAGGCCTCGGGCTCGATGCCTTTCAGCGCGCTCCAGTCGAACACCCAGGGCAACGGCAGCTGCAGGCTCTGCGACGACAGCCGGGCCACCGCCTCCGCGTCGACGTATTCGGGGCAGGCCCAGCCGACCTGGCCGTCGAGCCGCGAACCGCCGCCGTGCGACGGGCGCTCCTCGCTGGCGGCCTCGGCCACCAGGCGCGGCAGCGAGAACCATTGCGGCGCCGACCAGCCGAACTGCTGGGCGTAATCCAGCGCCAGGCTCTCGAACTTGTGCTGCTGGCCGATCGCGCGGTAGAGGTCGAACAGCACCAGCCAAGTCTCGGCATGCGCGGCGCGCGGCCCGCCCGGGGCCGTCATGGCCGCCAGCGACTGCTCGCACTGCTCGAAGTCGGCGTTGGCGAAGGCGATCACCGCCTCGTCGAGGTCGGGGTCGTGCGCCACCTCGCTGACCTCGACCGCGAAGGCCTGGCCGAAATCGCCGGCGCCGCTGTCCAGGTTCAGCGCGGCCAGTACCGGGGCGGCCGGTGCCGGCGCCGGGGCGGGCTGGGCCGGCGCGGCGGATGCCTCGGCCGCGCGCGACTGGGACAGCGGCATGCGCGCGCTGGCACGCGGCGTGCCGTCCATCGGCGCGGGCTGGGTCGGGGCGTTGTAGAACTCGGGGCCACGGCGCGGCGAGGGCGTGAAGCCGTCGCCCACCATCTGCTGCTCGATCTCGTCGATCTTGGCCTTGACGCCGGCCTCCTGCTTGGCGCCGCTCTCGGCCACCAGCAGCTTGCCGTCGGAATCGTCGATGCGCGAGGAGCCGCCGAGCGCGGCCAGCTGATCGCCCGACAGGCCTTCGCGGCGAACCTTGCGCAGCATGTCGAATTCGCGCTTGCGGACGAAGTCGTTGCGCCGCTTGCGCTCGATCATCGCCTTCAGCTCGGACTTGGCGAACTCCGTCTCACGCGCTTCGTCGGTCGGCGCGCCCACCTCGGACCACTCCGTCGTCGGATTGGCCACGAACTTGACGACCTTGCGAAAGAAGCTCGTGGTGTCTTTGGATTCCGCCATGGAGGGGGTGGGGCGCAGTGTCGAGGCCGGCTCAGTCGCCGAACATCTTCTGCTTCATCTCGCGCCGCTGCTGGGCCTCGAGGGACAGTGTAGCGGTCGGCCGGGCGATCAGCCGTCCAAGCCCGATCGGCTCGCCGGTTTCGTCACAGAAACCGTAGTCGCCGGACTCGATGCGGGCCAGCGACTGTGAAATCTTCTTCAGCAGCTTGCGCTCGCGGTCGCGCGTGCGCAGCTCGAGGGCATGTTCCTCCTCGATCGTCGCCCGGTCGGCCGGATCCGGCACGATGGAGGTGTCCTCGCGCAGGTGCTCGGTGGTTTCGCCGGCATTGGACAGCAGGTCGTCCTTGAGCGCCTGCAGCCGGTTGCGGAAGAAGTCGAGCTGCTTGTCGTTCATGTACTCCGAATCGGGCATGGCGAGCAGCTCGTCTTCGGTCAGGTCGCGACCGGCCTTGCTCTTCCAGGCGTTGGCCAGCTTGGGGTCGGCCTTGTGGGACGGCTTGGGGGTATCGAGTCCGAGGTTGTTCATCTGGCGGGTCGGGGGGCGCGGCGGCGCGAAGCGGTCCGCGAAGCGCGAACTGCCCTGCGGGGCCGGGGCTTCGGTCGTCACCGGCGTGGCGGCGGCGCGGGCCGATTCCCTGACGGAGGCGGCCGGCGTCTTCGCCGGCTTGGGCGCGGCAGGCGCCGCCGCCTTGGCAGGGGGGGTCTTCTTGGCGGGGGTCTTGGCGGCCGGTGTCTTGTTGCTCACGGGTGTCTCCTCGCAACAGCGCTTATACCCTGATCCGTCAGGAGCGGGAGGGCCCGAATTTCAGGAGGCGCGGATTGTAGCCAGTTCGTCGCCTCAGACGAGGCACTGCTCCAGTCCCTGGAGGAACACGTCGCGCGGCAGGTCCAGGCCGATGAACACCATCTTGCTGGTCTTCTTCTCGCCCGGCGCCCATTTCGGGCCCAGGTCGCTGCCCATCAGCTGGTGCACGCCCTGGAAGATCACCTTGCGGTCGCTGCCCTTCATGTTCAGCACGCCCTTGTAGCGCAGCATCTTCGGGCCGTAGACCTGCACGATCGCGCCCAGGAAGTCCTCCAGCTTGGCCGGGTTGAAGGCGCGGTCGGACTTGAAGACGAAGGACTTGACGTCGTCGTCGTGGTGATGGTGGTGCGGGTGGTCGCAATGCTCGCCGTGCTCGTGATCATGATCGTGGTCATGATCGTGATGCTCGTGGGCGTCGGCGTTGAGGAACTCCGGGTCGATGTCGAGCTTGGCGTTCAGGTTGAAGCCACGCAGGTCGAACACCTCCGCGATCGGCACCGCGCCGAAATGCACCTTGCGCTGCGGCGCGCGCGGGTTCATGTGCTTGATGCGGTGGATCAGCGCATCGACCGTGCCGTCGTCCACCAGGTCGGTCTTGCTGATGAAGATCTGGTCGGCGAAGCCGATCTGGCGCCGCGCCTCCTGGCGCGTGTCGAGCTGGCCGTCGCCGTGCTTGGCGTCGACCAGCGTCAGGATCGAGTCGAGCAGGTAACTCTCGGCGATCTCGTCGTCCATGAAGAAGGTCTGCGCCACCGGGCCGGGATCGGCCAGGCCGGTGGTCTCGATCACGACGCGCTCGAAGTCGAGCTCGCCCTTGCGCTTCTTGGCCGCCAGGTCGGACAGGGTCGAGCGCAGGTCCTCGCGGATCGTGCAGCAGACGCAGCCGTTGTTGAGCTGGATGATCTGCTCCTCGGAGTCGCGCACCAGGATGTCGCTGTCGATGTCCTCGTCGCCGAACTCGTTCTCGATCACCGCGATCTTCTGCCCGTGCGCCTCGGTCAGCACGCGCTTGAGCAGGGTCGTCTTGCCGGCGCCGAGGAAGCCGGTGAGGATGGTGGCGGGGATGAGGGCCATGATGAAAGGCGCAGGTCGCGCAGAGCCGGAGCAGGAGCCCGAAAATGGGGGCCGCAGACTGTGGTTCAAGCCCGATGCCCTGTCAAGCGCGGGGCCGGCCGGCCCCGCGGGCCGGCCCGACGCCGCCCGGTCACGGGCTTGGGGTAAGCTCCGCCCCTCACGCAATCCCTCGCGCCCGCGCGATGTCCGATCCCCACCCAGGCCGATCCCGTGAGACCCACGGCGAGAAGCGCTCGTTCCTGCGCAAGCTGGTCGAATTCGTCCACCCCGGCCCGGACTCGACCGACGAACTGATCTCCACGCTGGCCGACGCCGAGAACCGCGAGCTGATCGCGCCCGAGTCGCGCATGATGCTCGAGGGCGTGATCCGCATGGCCGACCTGACGGCCGGCGACGTGATGGTGGCCGCGCCGCGCATGGACCTGCTGGACATCGACGCCGCCTACGACGAGGTGCTGCACGCGGTGATCGCCACCGGCCACTCGCGCTTCCCGGTGTACGAAGGCAGCCGCGAGAACATCATCGGCATCCTGCTGGCCAAGGACCTGCTCAAGCTGCAGCGCGCGCCCGAGCTGAACCTGCGCACCTTGCTGCGCCCGACCGTCTTCGTGCCCGAGAGCAAGGGCCTGAACGAGCTGCTGCGCGACTTCCGCAGCAACCGCAACCACCTGGCGATCGTGATCGACGAGTTCGGCAACACCGCCGGCCTGATCACCATCGAGGACGTGCTCGAGGAGATCGTCGGCGAGATCGAGGACGAGTTCGACGAGAAGGACGGCGAGTCCGGCATCTACACGCTGGCCGACGGCAGCCAGCGCGTGGCCGGCGATGCGTCCATCGAGGCGGTCAACCGCGTCTTCGCGGTGGCGCTGCCGGAGCAGGAGTTCGACACCATCGGCGGCCTGGTCGCGCACGAACTCGGCCACGTGCCGCGGCGCGGCGAGTCGGCCCGGCTCGGCGCGTTGCAGTTCACCGTGATGCTGACGCGCGGCGGCGCGGTGCGCTGGTTCAGGGTCACGCGCGCCCCCGAGGATCCCGCCGCCGACCACGCCACCGGCTGATGCGGGCGTGGCTGCGGCCGGCGCTGGCCGGCGCGCTCGGTGCGGTGCAGACCCTCGCCTACGTGCACACCGGCGCCTGGTGGCTGCCGCTGCTGACGGTCGGCCTGCTGGCGCGCCTGGCCGCCGGCGCCACGCCGCGCGCGGCGGCGCTGCTGGGCAGCGCCTACGGCACCGCCTGGGTGGCCGCCGGCACCTGGTGGCTGTTCGTCAGCATGCACCGCTACGGCGGTCTGCCGGCCTGGATGGCGGCGCTGGCCGTGCTCGCGCTGGCGGGCTTCCTCTCGCTCTACCTGGCCGCCGCGCTGGCCGGCTTCGCGCGCTGGCGCAGCGGCCGGCCGCTGGCCGACGCCGCGCTGTTCGCCGCGCTGTGGCTGCTGGCCGAGCTGGCGCGCGGGCTGCTCTTCACCGGCTTCCCCTGGGTGGCCTCGGGTTATGCGCAGGTCGACGCGCCACTGGCCGCCTGGGCGCCCTGGGTCGGCGTCTACGGGCTGGGCGCGCTCGGCGCCTTCGCGGCGGCGCTGCCCGCACTGGCCTGGCCGCTGCGCGGGCTGCGCGCGCGGCTGATCGCCGTCGTGCTGCCCGCCGCGCTGCTGTTCCTGCCGGCGCTGGCCGGCGTGCCCGAGTTCACCCGGCCGACCGGCACGCTCTCGCTGACCCTGCTGCAGGGCAACATCCCGCAGGAGGAGAAGTTTGCCGCCGAGCACCAGGCCGAGGCGCTCGAGTGGCACCTGCGCGAGCTGCTCGCCGCCGAGGGCGACCTGGTGGTCGCGCCCGAGACCGCCATTCCCTTCCTGCCGCAGCAGATGCCCGAGGGCCTGTGGGAGCGGCTGCAGGACCACTTCCGCGCCGGCCGCACGGCGGCGCTGATCGGCGTGCCGCTGGGCGACATGGAAGCCGGCTACACCAACTCCGCGGTCGGTTTCGCGCCGGGCGTGCCGGGCTTCTACCGCTACGACAAATACCACCTGGTGCCGTTCGGCGAGTTCATCCCGTTCGCCTTCAAGTGGTTCACGCGCATGATGAACATCCCGCTGGGCGACTTCGAGCGCGGGCCGCTGGCGGCGCCCTCGTTCGAGCTGCGCGGCGAGCGTGTCGCACCCAACATCTGCTACGAGGACCTGTTCGGCGAGGAGCTCGCCGCGCGTTTCGTCGATCCCGGCCAGGCGCCCACCGTGCTGGCCAACCTGAGCAACATCGGCTGGTTCGGTGACACCGTCGCGATCCCGCAGCACCTGCAGATCTCGCGCCTGCGCGCGCTCGAGCTGCAGCGGCCGATGCTGCGCGCCACCAACACCGGCGCGACGGTGGTGATCGACCACCACGGCCGGGTGACTGCCGCGCTCGCGCCGCACACCCGCGGCGTGCTGAAGGCGGGCGTGCAGGGCCGCGCTGGCAACACACCGTACGCTGCCTGGGCGGGCCGGCTCGGCTTGTGGCCGCTGGTGCTGCTGGCGGCGCTGGCCGTCGCGGCAGCGGCGTGGCGCCGGCGCCCCGGCCCGTAAAATCGCCGGTCGCCTTCCGCGACGGCCCGTGCGCCGCCCGTCCATGCTCTCCTTCCAGCAACTGATCCTTCGCCTGCAAGACTACTGGGACCGCCAGGGCTGCGCGCTGCTGCAGCCCTACGACATGGAGGTCGGCGCCGGCACCAGCCACACCGCGACCTTCCTGCGCGCGCTCGGCCCCGAGCCCTGGAAGGCCGCCTACGTGCAGCCGAGCCGCCGCCCCAAGGACGGCCGCTACGGCCAGAACCCGAACCGGCTGCAGCACTACTACCAGTACCAGGTGGTGCTCAAGCCCGCGCCGCAGGACATCCTCGAGCTCTACCTCGGCTCGCTCGAGGCGCTCGGCTTCGACCTCAAGGTCAACGACATCCGCTTCGTCGAGGACGACTGGGAGAACCCGACGCTCGGCGCCTGGGGCCTGGGCTGGGAGGTCTGGCTCAACGGCATGGAGGTGACGCAGTTCACCTACTTCCAGCAGGTCGGCGGCATCGACTGCAAGCCGATCACCGGCGAGATCACCTACGGCCTGGAGCGCCTGGCGATGTACCTGCAGGGCGTGGACAACGTCTACGACCTGCAGTGGACGGCCGAGCTGAAGTACGGCGACGTGTACCACCAGAACGAGGTCGAGCAGAGCACCTACAACTTCGAGCACAGCGACGTCGAGTTCCTGCTCGGCGCGTTCGCCGCGCACGAGAAGCAGGCGAAGCACCTGATGGAGGCGCAGCTCGCGCTGCCGGCCTACGAGCAGGTGCTCAAGGCGGCGCACAGCTTCAACCTGCTCGATGCGCGCGGCGCCATCAGCGTGACCGAACGCGCCGCCTACATCGGCCGCATCCGCAACCTGGCGCGCAGCGTCGCGCAGAGCTACCTGGACAGCCGCGCGCGGCTGGGCTTCCCGATGGCGCCGAAGGCCTGGGCCGACGAAGTGGTCGCCCAGATCGAGCAGAAGAAGGCGGCCTGAACGATGAGCACCACCAAGAACCTGCTCGTCGAGCTGTTCGTCGAGGAACTCCCGCCCAAGGCGCTGAAGAAGCTCGGCGAGGCCTTCGCCGAGGGCATCGCCCGCGGCCTGCGCGCGGCCGGGCTGGCCGGCGAGCATTCGGTGCCGACGGCCTATGCCTCGCCGCGCCGACTGGCGGTGCATGTCTCGGCGGTGGCCGCACGCGCGGCCGACAAGGCGGTCTCGACCAAGCTGATGCCGGTCTCGGTCGGCCTCGCGGCCGACGGCTCGCCCACGCCGGCGCTGCTGAAGAAGCTCGCCGCGCTGGGCGCCGATGCCTCGGCCGTGCCGACGCTGCAGCGCCGTCCCGACGGCAAGGCCGAGGCGCTGTTCCTCGACAGCACCGCCCCGGGCGTGACGCTCGCCGCGGGCCTGCAGAAGGCGCTCGACGACGCGCTCGCCGCGCTGCCGATCCCGAAGGTGATGCAGTACCAGCTGGCCGACGGCTGGAGCAGCGTGCACTTCGTGCGTCCGGCGCACGGCCTGGTGGCGCTGCACGGCGCCGAGGTCGTGCCGGTCCGGGCGCTCGGCCTCGAGGCCGGCCGCCAGACACGCGGCCACCGCTTCGAGGCGAAGGTCGACCCGGTCGTGCTGCAGGACGCCGACCACTACGCCCGCCAGCTCGAGGAGCAGGGCGCCGTGATCGCCAGCTTCGCGGCGCGCCGCGGCGAGATCCAGCGCCAGCTGCGCCACGCGGGCGAGAGCCTGGGCCTCGCGCCGATCGAGGACGACGCGCTGCTCGACGAGGTCACCGCGCTGGTCGAGCGGCCGAACGTGCTGCTCGCGCAGTTCGAGCCCGAGTTCCTCGCCGTGCCGCAGGAGTGCCTGATCCTGACGATGAAGGCGAACCAGAAGTACTTCCCGCTGCTCGATGCGGCCGGCCGGCTGACGCACCGGTTCCTGGTCGTCAGCAACATCCGGCCGGCGGATGCGAGCCGCGTGGTCGGCGGCAACGAGCGCGTGGTGCGCCCGCGCCTGGCCGACGCCAAGTTCTTCTTCGACCAGGACCGCAAGCGACCGCTGGCCGCGCGCATCGACGGCCTGGGCAAGGTGGTCTACCACGCGAAGCTCGGCTCGATGGGCGAGCGCGTGATGCGCGTGCGCACGATCGCGCGCGAGATCGGCGGCCTGCTGGGCGGTCCGGCGCTGGCGGCGAGCGCCGACCAGGCGGCGCACCTGGCCAAGGCCGACCTGCTGACCGACATGGTCGGCGAGTTCCCCGAGCTGCAGGGCATCATGGGCGGTTACTACGCGCGCCACGACGGCGAGAGCGAGGAGATCGCCTTTGCGATCGAGGACCACTACAAGCCGCGCTTCGCCGGCGACGCGCTGCCGCGCAACCCGACCGGCCTGGCCGTCGCGCTGGCCGACAAGCTCGAGACGCTGGCCGGCCTGTTCGGCATCGGTCAGGTGCCCACCGGCGACAAGGACCCGTTTGCGCTGCGCCGCCACGCGCTCGGCCTGATCCGCATGCTGATCGAGCGCGAGCTGCCGCTCGAGCTGCCGCACCTGGTGGCCGCCGCGTTCAAGGCCTTCGGGCCGCAGCACGGCCAGGCGCAGGCCGAGCTCGGCTTCTTCCTGCGCGAACGCCTGGTCGGCTGGCTGCGCGAGGCGGGCTACCACGCGCAGGAAGTGGAGGCGGTGGTCGAGGTGCACCCGGCGCGCTGGGCCGAGATCCCCAAGCGGCTGGACGCGGTGCGCGCCTTCCGCGCGCTGCCCGAGTCGGCCTCGCTCGCGGCGGCCAACAAGCGCGTGGGCAACATCCTGAAGAAGAGCGAGGAGAAGGTCGCCCCGGTGGCCGAGGCCACGCTGCTGCGCGAGCCGGCCGAGCGCGCGCTGCATGCCGCGCTGGCCGAGGTGGCGCCGCGCTCCGACGCGGCCTTCGAGCGCGGCGACTACACCGGCTCGCTGCAGCAGCTGGCGGCGCTGAAGGCGCCGGTGGACGCCTTCTTCGACAGCGTGCTCGTCAACGCCGAGGACCCGCGCCTGCGCGCCAACCGGCTCGGCCTGCTGGCCCAGCTGCATGCGGCGATGAACCGCGTGGCCGACCTGTCGCGACTGGCCGCATGAAGCAGCCGCACCATCCGCCCATGAAGCTCGTCATCCTCGACCGCGACGGCACGATCAACGAGGACCGCGACGACTACGTCAAGAGTCCCGACGAGTGGATCCCGATCCCCGGCGCGCTGGAGGCGATCGCGCGGCTGAACCACGCCGGCTGGCACGCGGTGGTGGCGAGCAACCAGTCGGGCATCGGCCGCGGGCTGTTCGACATGTCCACGCTCAACGCGATGCACCTGAAGCTGCACCAACTGCTGGCCAAGCAGGGCGGGCGCATCGACGCGGTGTTCTTCTGCCCGCACACGCCCGCCGACGGCTGCGACTGCCGCAAGCCGATGCCCGGGCTGTTCCGGCAGATCGGCGAGCGCTACGGCGTGGACCTGACGCAGGTGCCGGTGGTCGGCGACGTGCTGCGCGACCTGCAGGCCGGCTCCAGCGCGGGCTGCCAGCCGCACCTGGTGCGCACCGGCAAGGCGGCGCGCATGAGCGACGCGCAGATCGACGAGCTGTGCGCCCAGGTGCCCGGCACGCGCGTGCACCGGGACCTGGACGCCTTCGCCGAGTGGCTGATCGCGCACGAGCGCGAGGTGCTGGGCCTGCCGGCCGATCCGGATTCCGCGGGGCGCAAGCGCGACGCATGAACGCCCTGCGCTCCCTCCTGTTCGTGCTGTGGATGGCGGTGACGGTGGTTCCCTACGCCATCGCGGTGATGCTGCTGTCGATCGTCGTGCGCGGCGATCGGCTTTACTGGTTCACGGTCGGCTGGCTGCGCCTGTCGACCTGGGGCGCGCGCGTGATCTGCGGCGTGCACGCCCGCGTGCGCGGGCGCGACAACCTGCCCGACGGCCCGGCGATCCTGTGTCCGAAGCACCAGTCGACCTGGGAGACCTTCGCCTTCCCGACGCTGATGCCGCGCCCGCTGTGCTACGTGTTCAAGCGCGAGCTGCTGATGATCCCGTTCTTCGGCTGGGCCATGGGCCGGCTGGACATGATCCACATCGACCGCAGCAAGCGCACCGAGGCCTGGAACAAGGTCGCCGAGCAGGGGCGGCGCTTCATGGCCGAGGGCCACTGGGTGATCATGTTCCCCGAGGGCACGCGCACGCCGCGCGGCAGCCAGGGCACCTACAAGGCCGGGGCCTCGCGCCTGGCCGTGGCCACCGGCGTGCCGATCGTGCCGATCGCCGTCACCTCCGCGCGCTGCTGGCCGCGCAAGAGCTTCGTGCTGAAGCCCGGCGTGGTGGACATCTCGATCGGCAAGCCGATCTCGCCCGAGGGCCGCGACGCGGAGTCGATGATGCGCGAAGCCGAGGCCTGGATCGAGGCCGAGATGCGCCGGCTCGACCCCGAGGCCTACCGCGCCGCCCCGGGCCCGCGGCCCTAGACTCGCGCTCCATGCCGCGCCCGCCCGAGCCCGCCGACGCCACGCAGCTCTCGCTGTTCGACGACGGCGCACCGGCCGCGTCGGCCGCGCCGGTGACGCCAGCCACGCCGACGCTCGCGCCGCCGGCGCCGGCCGCGCCGCGCCCGGTGCTGCCGGCCGCGGAGTTCCGCCACCCGCAGGCCGACCGCGAGATCCGCCTGCAGCAGCACGTGGTGGCCTATGCGCTGCAGCGCGTGCGCCGGCGCAGCATCGGCTTCGTGGTCGGTCCCGAGGGCCTGGCGGTCAAGGCGCCGCGCTGGGTGGGGCTGGCCGACATCGAAGCGGCCCTGCACGAGAAGGCGGCCTGGATCCTGCGCAAGCTGCGCGAGCAGCGCGAGCGTGCCGCCCGGCTGCAGTCCGCCCGCGTGGAGTGGCGCGACGGCGCCGGCTTCCCCTTCCTCGGCGAGACCGTGATCGTGGTGCTGGACCCGCGTGCCACCGGGGCGATCCTGAACACCGCGGCCGATGCGCTGCCCGGCGTGCCGCGCCTGACGCTGCACGTGGGGCTGCCGCAGAGCGCTGCGGCGGAGCAGGTCCGCGATACGGTGCAGAGCTGGCTGCAGCGCCAGGCGCGCCGCGTGTTCGAGGAGCGGGTGCGCCATTTCGCCGAGCGGCTTGCGGTGCGCTGCACGCGGCTCTCGCTCTCCTCGGCGCAGACGCGCTGGGGCAGCGCCAGCGCCGACGGCTCGGTGCGGCTGAACTGGCGGCTGATCCACTTCGCGCTGCCGACCATCGACTACGTGGTCGCGCACGAACTCGCGCACCTGCGCGAGATGAACCACAGCCCGCGCTTCTGGGACGTGGTGCGCTCGGTGCTGCCCGACTACGAGCGCCACCGCGGCACGCTGAAGGACGACGTGCTGCCGGCGTTCGACTGAGCAGGCGTCCGAGAGGCATCGCCCCGTTTTTGGGCGGCCTCGGCCTGCGCTTGGTGCGCCGGGGCGCAGCGTGCCGGCCCGGCGCGTGGCACATCGCTTGCGTACCGGCGCGGGCATGGCTGCCGACTCCGGTCTCGAGCTGATCCACCTCGTCAAGCGCTACGGCTCGACCACGGCGGTCGACCGCATCGACCTGAGGATCGCCGCCGGCAGCTACTGCTGCCTGCTCGGCCCCTCGGGCTGCGGCAAGACCTCGACGCTGCGCATGATCGCCGGCCACGAGGTCGCCAGCGAGGGCGACATCCTGCTCGGCGCGCGCAACATCACCGCGCTGCCGGCCGCCGGGCGCGGCACGGCGATGATGTTCCAGAGCTACGCGCTGTTCCCGCACCTCTCGGCGCTCGACAACGTCGCCTTCAGCCTGAAGATGAAGGGCGTCGGCAAGGCCGAGCGGCACCGCAAGGCGGCCGAGCTGCTGGAGCGTGTCTCGCTCGGCCACCTGGCGCAGCGCAAGCCGGCCGAGCTCTCCGGCGGCCAGCAGCAGCGCGTGGCGCTGGCGCGGGCGCTGATCACCGAGCCCAAGGTGCTGCTGCTGGATGAACCGCTCTCCGCGCTCGACCCCTTCCTGCGCATCAAGATGCGCGCCGAGCTGAAGGACTGGCAGAAGACGCTCGGCATGACCTTCGTGCACGTCACGCACTCGCAGGAGGAGGCGATGGCGCTGGCCGACCAGGTGGTCGTGATGAACAACGGCCGCATCGAGCAGGACGCCACCCCGCACGAGCTGTTCAACGCCCCGCGCACCGAGTTCGTGGCGCGCTTCATCGGCGGCCACAACGTGGTTCCGAGCACGCGCGGCCTGCTGGCCGTGCGGGCCGACCGCACCCGGCTCTCGCGCACGCCCTTGCCCGAGGGCGACAGCGCCGTGGCCGGCACGGTGCGCGAGGTCGAGTACCAGGGCACGCACGTGCTGCTGACGCTGGCCAGCGCCCGCGTCGGCGAGCTGACCGTGATGCTGCCCGAAGCCGAGTTCGACGCCGCGCCCTGGCAGCGCGGCGACAGCGCCTGCGCCCACTGGGAGCTGGCGCGTGCCCACGTGCTTGCCTGATCAACCGAGGAGAGAACCCCCATGACCGACACCTCCCGCCGCAGCCTGCTCAAGGGCACCGCCGGCATCCTGGCCAGCGGCGTGTTCCCGGCCGTGCACGCCGACGACAAGCCGACGCTGCGCTACCTGGGCACCGCGGTGAACCAGGACAAGGCGATTGCCGAGAAGTTCAAGGCCGACACCGGCATCACGATCCAGTACGTGGCGGTCAACACCGACGAGGTGACCAAGCGCGCCGTCACCTCGCCGAACAGCTTCGACCTGATCGACACCGAGTACTTCTCGCTCAAGAAGATCATCCCGACCGGCAACCTGCTGGGCATCGACACCAAGCGCATCAAGAACGCCGACAAGATCACCACGCTGTTCACCAAGGGCGAGGTGGCGGGCAAGAAGGTCGGCGACCAGGGCACCGCGCCGAAGAAGGTGATGTACCTCGCAAAGCCCGACGCCAAGACCTTCAGCGCCGAGCCGACGCAGTACATGACGCTGATCCCGACCGTCTACAACGCCGACACGCTGGGCATTCGACCCGACCTGATCAAGCGCCCGATCGAGAGCTGGAAGGAGCTGCTGAACCCCGAGTTCAAGGGCAAGGCCTCGATCCTCAACATCCCGTCGATCGGCATCATGGACGCGGCGATGGTCGTGGAGGCGATGGGCCTGTACAAGTACCCCGACAAGGGGAACATGACGAAGAAGGAGATCGACCTCACGATCAAGACGCTGATCGAGGCCAAGAAGGCCGGCCAGTTCAGAAGCCTCTGGAAGGACTTCAACGAGAGCGTGAACCTGATGGCCTCGGGCGAGGTGGTGATCCAGTCGATGTGGTCGCCCGCGGTGACTGCGGTGCGCACCAAGGGCATCGCCTGCACCTACCAGCCGCTGAAGGAGGGCTACCGTGCCTGGGCCGCGGGCTTCGGCATCCCGAAGACGCTGGCGGGAAAGAAGGCCGACGCGGCCTACGAGTTCATCAACTGGTTCCTCGACGGCTGGGCCGGCGCCTACCTGAACCGCCAGGGCTACTACAGCGCGGTGCTCGAGACGGCCAAGGCCAAGATGGAGGCCTACGAGTGGGCCTACTGGATGGAAGGCAAGGCGGCCGAGAAGGACATCAAGAGCCCGAACGGCCAGCTGCTTGCCAAGGCCGGCGAGAAGCGCGACGGCGGCTCGTACGAAGAACGCATGGGCGGCATCGCCTGCTGGAACGCCGTGATGGACGAGAACGTCTACATGGTCCAGAAGTGGAATGAGTTCGTGGCCGCCTGACGCCGTGGCCGTGACGAGCGCGCCGGGCCCGAGCGCCGGGCCGCCCCAAGCCGGGCCCGATCCCCGCGGGGGATCGGCCGCGGTACGCCGCGGCCGAGGGGCGGTCATCCAGGCACTGCCCTTCGGGGCGGTGTTTGCCTTCTTCTTCGTCGCGCCGCTGCTGCTGATCGTCGCGGTGAGCTTCTGGCCGACCAGCGACTACGCGCTGGTGCCGGGTTTCACCGCGGACAACTACGTCTCGATCTTCTCGGGCTGCAGCGAGCTCGCCGACCCCTGCGTCACTCTCAAGACCTACTGGTCGACGTTGCGCTTCTCGTTCTTCACCTGGCTCGTCTCGCTGCTGCTCGGCTTCACGATCGCCTACTTCCTCGCCTTCCACGTGCGCAGCACCGGCATGCAGACGCTGCTGTTCGTGGTCTGCACCATCCCGTTCTGGACCAGCAACGTGATCCGCATGATCTCGTGGATCCCGCTGCTGGGCCGCAACGGGTTGGTCAACCAGGGGCTGATGGGCGCCGGGCTGATCGACCAGCCGCTCGAGTGGCTGCTGTTCTCCGAGTTCTCGGTCGTGCTGGCCTTCGTGCACCTGTACACGATGTTCATGCTGGTGCCGATCTTCAACTCGATGATGCGCATCGACCGTGCGCTGCTCGAGGCCGCCGAGGACGCCGGCGCGAGCGCCTGGCAGACGCTGTGGAACGTGATCGTGCCGCTGTCGCGCACCGGCATCGTGATCGGCTCGATCTTCGTCATCACCATCGTGATGGGCGATTTCGTCACCGTCGGCGTGATGGGCGGCCAGCAGATCGCCTCGGTGGGCAAGGTGATCCAGGTGCAGACCAGCTACCTGCAGTTCCCGCTCGCCGCGGCCAACGCCGTGGTGCTGCTGGCGGTGGTGCTGATGATCATCGTCGCGCTGACACGCCTGGTCGATCTGCGCAAGGAGCTGTGATGAGGGAAAGCCGGCAGAAGGGCTTCTGGCCGCTGGCCATCGTGTTCGGCCTGTTCGTGCTGTTCCTCTACGGCCCGGTGATCACGATCTTCGTGCTCAGCTTCCAGGGGCCCGAGGGTGGGCTCACGTTCCCGATGCGCGGCTGGTCCCTGCACTGGTACGGCGAGCTGTGGAAGGGCCTGGGCGTGGTCGACATCGGCGCGTCGCTGCGCCGCTCGCTCTGGCTCGGCCTGGTGGTGATGGCGCTCACCGTGCTGCTGTCGCTGCTGGCCGGCCTCGCGTTCCGCAAGAAGCTCGCCGGCGGCGAAGCCCTGTTCTACGTGACGGTGGCGAGCCTGATCATGCCCTCGATCATCGTCTCGCTCGGCATCGGGCTGCAGTTCCGGCTCATCGACGGCGGCATCAAGTGGCTGCTCGAGGCGCTCGGTGCCACCGAAACGCTCGAAGGCTTCACCACCACGCTGGGCATGTTCAGCTCCGGCCTCGGCGCGCACCTCACCTGGACGCTGCCCTTCGGCCTCTTGATCATGTTCGCGGTGTTCAACCGCTTCAACCCGGCCTACGAGGAGGCGGCGCGCGACCAGGGGGCCACGCCCTGGCAGACCTTCCGGCACGTGGTGCTGCCGCTGATCGGCCCGTCGGTGGTGGGCATCGGCATGTTCGGCTTCACGCTGAGCTGGGACGAGATCGCGCGCTCCTCGCAGGCGGTGGGCGACCTCAACACGCTGCCGTTGGAACTGCAGGGCCTCACCACCACGGTGACGACGCCGGCCATCTACGCGCTCGGCACGGTGACGACGCTGGTCTCGCTGCTGGTGATCGTGCTGGCGCTGGCCAGCGCCGCCTGGCTGCGGCGGCGCCGGCCGGCTTGAGATCCGGCGCGGCGCCACCATCTGCCGTGGCTGGCGGGCAGGGTGCCCGCGGGAGCGTGGGCATGCTGGAAACCGTCGTCGCCGCCTCGGCCAGCCCGTGGTGGTGGGTGCTTGCGATCGGCCTGATGGTGGTGGGCGTGGCCGGCGCCGTGCTCCCGGTGCTGCCCGGCACGATCCTCGTGCTCGGTGGGGCAGTGCTGGGCGCCTGGATCGATGGCTTCGAGAAGGTCTCGGTCGGCGCGCTGGCCTGGATCGCCGTGCTGGCCGTGCTGGCCTGGGCCACCGACTACGTCGCCGCGATGCTGGGCGCCAAGAAAGCCGGCGCCAGCCGGCTGGCGGTGATTGGCGCGGCGGTCGGCACGGTGCTGGGCGTGCTCACCGGCTTCATCGGCCTGCTGTTCATGCCGCTGGCCGGCGCGCTGGCGGGCGAGTACTGGGCGCAGCGCCAGAAGCTCGGTGGTTTCCAGGACGCCGACGACCATGCCGCGGCCGGGCGGCAGGCCGCGAAGGTCGGCATCGCCACCTGGATTGGCATGCTGCTGGGCACCGTGGTCAAGCTGGTGCTGACCTTCCTGATGATCGGCAGCTTCGCGGTGGCCTACCTGGTCTGAAAGCGGATCACGCCGTCGTCGCCGAGCGTGCGGCGCAGCTCGCCGGCCAGCCAGAGTGCATTCAGGTGCGCGATCGACTCGCCCATCGCGAAGGTGGTCTGGTGCAGGTCGAGCGCACGCCTGAACAGCACCGGCAGCAGGCTGGCCGCGGTCTGCGGCTCGCGCGCACAGGCCGCGCGCACGTCCGCGAAGCGCTCCTCGTGGTGCGCGTCCAGCTGGGCGATGCGCGCGTGCAATCCGCGGAAGGGCTTGCCGTGCGAGGGCAGCACGAGGGTCTCCGGCGGCAGCGCGCGCAGCGCGTCGATCGAGCGCAGGTACAGCGGCAGCGGGTTGGCCTCGGGCTCGAGGTCGATCACGCTGACGTTGGTGGAGATGCGCGGCAGCACCATGTCGCCGCTGATCAGCAGGCCGAGGGAGTCGCTGTACAGGCTGATGTGCTCGGGCGCGTGGCCGTATCCGGCGATGCAGCGCCACTCGTGCGCGCCGATGCGCAGCCGGTCGCCGTCCATCAGGCGGCAGAACTGGCGCGGCACCTGCGGCACCATGCTCGCGTAGTAGTTCGAGCGCGCGCGGATCTTCGCCACCGCGGCCGGGTCGGTCAGCCCGTGGCTGGCCATGAAGGCAGCCGCCGTCTCGCCGCCGAAGCCGGTGGTGGCCTGGCTGGCCATGCGCGCGGCGTTCCAGTCGGTGGCGCTGATCCACAGCCGCACGCCCCAGCGCTCGGTGAGCCAGTGGGCCAGGCCGATGTGGTCCGGGTGCATGTGGGTGACGATCACGCGCAGCACCGGCAGGCCCTGCAGCTCGTGCTCGAACACCTGCTCCCAGGCGGCGCGGGTGGCGTCGTCGGTGATGCCGCAGTCGACGATCGCCCAGCCCTCGCGGCCGGCCTCGTCGCGCTCGCGCAGCAGCCAGAGGTTGATGTGGTCCAGCGCGAAGGGCAGGCCCATGCGCAGCCAGCGCACGCCGGGAGCGAGTTCGATCGTGCGCCCGGGCTCGGGCACGCGCTCGGCCCAGGGATAGTCGAGCTGATGTTCCAGGAGGTTCATGCGGTGGGCGCTTCGCTACACTTGACGTAAACGTCAATCAAGCACGCAGTGTAAGAGCCCATGCCTGCCCCCACTGTCGCCGAGGCGTCGCCGGCGGGGCCGACCTACACGATCGGCGAGCTGGCGCGCGAGTTCGACCTCACCACCCGGGCGATCCGCTTCTACGAGGACTGCGGGCTGATCGCCCCGCAGCGGCGCGGCCGCAACCGCGTCTACACCGCGCGCGATCGCACCCGGCTGAAGCTCACGCTGCGCGGCAAGCGGCTCGGGCTGACGCTCTCCGAGGTCAAGGAGATCGTCGACATGTACGAGTCGCCGCGCGACACGCTGCCCCAGCTCAAGCGCTTTCTCGCCGTGCTGGCGGCGCACCGCAGCCAGCTCGAGCAGCAGATGGCCGACCTGAACGCCACGCTCGACGAGGTGCGCGCCCACGAGAAGGAAGCGCGGCGCCTGCTCGCCGAGGGCGAGAAGCGCCGCGCCTGATCAGCACTTGCGCGCCGCGCGGCCGTCAGCCGCGTCTCCTGAGCAGTGCGTGCAGCAGGATGGCGCCGAAGGTCGCGGTGCCGATGCCGCCGAGCGCAAAGCCGCCGAACCTGAGCGTGAAGTCCCCGGTGCCCAGCACCAGCGTGACCGCCGCGACGATCAGGTTGGTGTTGTCCGCGAAGTCGACCCGGTTGTCGACCCAGATCTTCGCGCCGGCCACCGCGATCAGCCCGAACACCACGATCGAGACGCCGCCCATCACCGCCAGCGGGATGGCCTGGATCAGCGCGCCGAACTTCGGGCTGAAGCCGAGCAGCACGGCGATCAGCGCGGCCACGACGAACATCGCGGTCGAGTAGATCTTGGTGGCGGCCATCACGCCGATGTTCTCGGCGTAGGTGGTCACGCCGGTGCCGCCGGAGGCGCCCGAGACCATCGTCGCCACGCCGTCGCCGACGAAGGCGCGGCCCATGTACCGGTCGAGGTCGCGGCCGGTCATCGCGCTGACCGCCTTGATGTGGCCGAGGTTCTCGGCCACCAGGATGATCGCCACCGGCGCGATCAGCAGCATCGCCTTGCCGTCGAACACCGGCGCAGCGAAGTTCGGCGCGCCGAACCAGGCGGCGTTGGCGATGCCGGAGACGTCGATCGCCTTGCCCATCCCGAGGCCGTTGGTGAGGATCGCGTAGACGATGCTCGCGACGATCAGGCCCACGAGGATCAGCAGGCGCTGCGTCATGCCGCGGGTGTAAACGGCGACCAGGCCGACGCTGACGAAGGTGACCGCCTGCATCCAGGCGTCGAAGCCGGTGGGGGCCATGTTCTTCACCGGGATGCCGGCCAGGTTCAGGCCGATCACCGCGACCACCGCACCGGTGACCACCGGCGGCATCAGCGACTCGATCCACTTCGTGCCGATCGCCATCACCAGCAGCCCGATCGCCGTGTACAGCGCGCCGCAGGCGATGATGCCGCCCAGCGCCACGCCGAGGTTGGTGTTCGGCCCCGGGCCGGCGTAGCCGGTCGCGGCGATCACCACGCCGATGAAGGCGAAGCTCGAGCCGAGGTAACTCGGCACCTTGCCGCCCACCAGCACGAAGAAGATCAGCGTGCCGATGCCGCTCATCAGGATCGCGACGTTCGGGTCGAAGCCCATCAGGATGGGCGCGAGCACGGTGGCGCCGAACATCGCGATCACGTGCTGCACGCCGAGCGCCGCGGTCTGCGGCCAGGGCAGGCGCTCGTCCGGCGCCACCACCGCGCCGGGCGTGGCCGACACTTCCCGCCATTGGGGAATCAAGCTCATGGGAAATCTCCTCGTTGTTGTACTTCGGGATCGCCGGCGGACCGCCCAACGCACCGGCGTGGGGCATTGTGACGTGGCTCAATCCCGATCCGTATAATTGACGTTTACGTAAACGTCAGATTCACCGGAGGCCCGATGCAGCCCCACGACGACGGCTACGCGCAGCGCACGCGCGACTCCTTCGCCCGCCAGGCCGCGATGGCCACGCTGGGCGCGACGCTCGAGACGGTGGAGCCCGGCCGCGTGGTGCTGGCGATGGCGCACCGCGACACGCTGACCCAGCAGCACGGCTTCATCCACGCCGGCATGGTGTCGTGTGCACTCGATTCCGCCTGCGGCTACGCGGCGTTTTCACTGATGCCCGACGACGCCGCGGTGCTGACCATCGAGTTCAAGATCAACCTGCTCGCACCGGCGCGCGGGCCGCGCTTCCGCTTCGAGGGCCTCGTGATCAAGCCGGGCCGCACCATCAGCGTGGTCGACGGCCGCGCGACGCAGCACGACGAACACGGCCGGCACGAGAAGCTGATCGCGACCATGACCGCGACCGTCATGACCGTGCGCGGCCGCGAGGCGCTCAAACACTGAGAGGAGACAGACCATGAACCTGCCCGGACTCAACTTCCAGCTCGGCGAGGACATCGACGCGCTGCGCGACGCGGTGCGCACCTTCGCCGAGGCCGAAATCGCGCCGCGCGCCGCCGAGATCGACCGCAGCGACCAGTTCCCGATGGACCTGTGGCGCAAGATGGGCGAGCTCGGCGTGCTCGGCATCACCGTGCCGGAGGAGTACGGCGGTGCGGACATGGGGTACCTCGCCCACATGATCGCGATGGAGGAGATCAGCCGCGCCTCGGCCTCGGTGGGCCTGTCCTACGGCGCGCACAGCAACCTGTGCGTCAACCAGATCAAGCGCAACGGCACCGAGGCGCAGAAGCGCAAGTACCTGCCCGGGCTGATCAGCGGCGAGCAGGTCGGCGCGCTGGCGATGAGCGAGCCCGGCGCCGGCTCCGACGTGATCTCGATGAAGCTCAAGGCGGTCGAGCGGGGCGGTGTCTACGTGCTCAACGGCAGCAAGATGTGGATCACCAACGGCCCGGACGCCGACACGCTGGTGGTCTACGCCAAGACCGAGCCCGAGCTCGGCGCGCGCGGCGTCACCGCCTTCCTGATCGAGAAGGGCATGAAGGGCTTCTCGATCGCCCAGAAGCTCGACAAGCTCGGCATGCGCGGCTCGCACACCGGCGAGCTGGTGTTCCAGGATGTCGAGGTGCCGGCCGAGAACATTCTCGGCGCGCTCAACGGCGGCGCCAAGGTGCTGATGTCCGGGCTGGACTACGAGCGCGCCGTGCTCGCCGCCGGGCCGATCGGCATCATGCAGGCGGTGATGGACAACGTGGTGCCCTACATCCACGAGCGCAAGCAGTTCGGCCAGAGCATCGGCGAGTTCCAGCTCATCCAGGGCAAGGTGGCCGACATGTACACCGTGCTGCAGGCCGCCCGCGCGTTCTGCTACACCGTGGGCAAGAACCTCGACCAGCTCGGCGCCGAACACGTGCGCCAGGTGCGCAAGGACTGCGCCAGCGTCATCCTCTGGTGCGCCGAGAAGGCGACCTGGATGGCCGGCGAGGGCATCCAGGTGTTCGGCGGCAACGGCTACATCAACGAGTACCCGCTCGGCCGGCTGTGGCGCGATGCCAAGTTGTACGAGATCGGGGCCGGCACGTCGGAGATCCGCCGCATGCTGATCGGCCGGGAGCTGTTCGCCGAGACGATGTGAGCGGGGCTGCGTAAACTGCCCGGCATGAGCACGAACCTGGACGAACTCTTCGAAAGCAACCGCCGCTGGGCGGCGGAGACCGAGCGCCGCTCGCCCGGCTTCTTCACCAAGCTGCTCGCGCAGCAGGCGCCGCAGTACCTGTGGATCGGCTGCGCCGACAGCCGCGTGCCGGCCAACGAGATCCTCGGCCTGCTGCCGGGTGACGTGTTCGTGCACCGCAACGTGGCCAACGTCGTCGTGCACTCCGACCTGAACGCGCTGTCGGTGATCCAGTTCGCGATCGACATGCTGAAGGTCCAGCACATCATGGTCGTCGGCCACTACGGCTGCGGCGGCGTTCGTGCGGCGCTGATGGGCCTGCGCGTGGGCCTGGTCGACAACTGGATCCGCCACGTGCAGGACGTGCGGCACAAGCACCGCGCCTGGCTCGACGGCATGCAGGACGAGGAGCTGCGCATGAAGGCGCTGTGCGAGCTGAACGTGCTCGAGCAGTCGCTCAACGTCTGCGAATCCACCGTCGTGCAGGACGCCTGGGCGCGTGGCCAGTCGGTGGTGGTGCACGGCTGGGTCTACGGCCTGCACAACGGCCTGATCGAGGACCTGAAGATGACGGTGACCAACGCCGCCGGCGTGGCCGCCGCCTACGGCCTGGCGCTGGGCGCCGTCAAGAACCGCTACGACGCGATCCGCAAGGGCGGCCGGCCATGACGGTGTTCCCCCAGCGCCTGACCGATGCCCGCGGCTTCGACATCGCCCAGGCGCTGCTGGAGGGATTCAACCGCCACTACCGGTTGTTCCGCGAGACCAGCGCCGCCGCCAAGAAGCGCTTCGAGCAGGCCGACTGGCACGGCCAGCAGCGCGCGCAGGCGCAGCGCATCGAGTTCTACGACAAGCGCGTCGAGGAGGCGGCCGAGCGGCTGCAGCGCGAGTTCCAGGCCGGCAGTCTGCCGATGGACGTGTGGCAGCAGGTCAAGCTGCACTACATCGGACTGCTGGTGAACCACCACCAGCCCGAACTGGCCGAGACCTTCTTCAACTCGGTGACCACGAAGATCCTGCACCGCAGCTACTTCAACAACGACTTCATCTTCGTGCGCCCGGCCGTCTCCACCGAGTACATCGAGAACGACGAGCCGGCCGCGCTGCCTACCTACCGCGCCTACTACCCGACCAAGGAGACGCTGCGCGAGACGCTGCTGCGCGTGATCGACAACTTCCAGCTCGAGCGCGAGTTCGAGGACCTGGGGCGCGACGTCGACTACGTGCTCGCCGCGGTGATCAGCAAGCTCGGCGAGTTCCGCATGCGGGCGAACTTCCAGCTGCAGGTGCTGTCGTCGCTCTTCTACCGCAACAAGGGCGCCTACGCGGTGGGCAAGATCATCAACGGATTCAACGAGCTGCCCTTCGCGCTGCCCATCCTGCACACGCCGCGCGGCCAGCTCGCCATCGACGCGGCCCTGTTCGGCGAGGACGACCTGCTGATGCTGTTCAGCTTCGCGCGCGCCTACTTCATGGTCGACATGGAGGTGCCCTCGGCCTGCGTGCAGTTCCTGCGCTCGATGATGCCGCGCAAGCCCAAGAGCGAGCTGTACAACGCCATCGGCCTGCAGAAGCAGGGCAAGAACATCTTCTACCGCGACTTCCTCTACCACCTGCGCCACAGCAGCGACAAGTTCCGCATCGCGCCCGGCATCAAGGGCATGGTGATGCTGGTGTTCGACCTGCCGAGCTTTCCCTACGTCTTCAAGGTCATCAAGGACTTCTACCCGGCGCCCAAGGAGACCACGCGCGAGCACATCCAGAGCCGCTACCTGCTCGTCAAGCAGCACGACCGCGTCGGCCGCATGGCCGACACGCTGGAGTACAGCAACGTGGCCTTCCCGCGTGCGCGCTTCGAGAACGACCTGGTCGAGGAGCTGAAGCACCACTGCCCGAGCCTGGTGGAGGAGGACGGCGACACGCTGGTGATCCGCCACCTCTACATCGAGCGGCGCATGATCCCGCTGAACATCTACCTGCGGGAGGCCTCGCCGCGCCAGATGGAGCATGCCGTCGTCGAGTACGGCAACGCCATCAAGGATCTGGTGCGTGCCAACATCTTCCCGGGCGACATGCTGTGGAAGAACTTCGGCGTCACGCGCCACGGCAAGGTGGTGTTCTACGACTACGACGAGATCGAGTACCTGACCGACTGCAACTTCCGCCGCGTGCCCGCGCCGCGCACCGAGGAGGAGGAGATGTCGGGTGAGATCTGGTACCACGTCGGGCCGCACGACGTGTTCCCCGAGACCTTCGGTCCCTTCCTGCTCGGCGATACGCGTGTGCGCGAGGTGTTCATGAAGCACCACGCCGACCTGCTCGACGTCGCCTTCTGGCAGGGCCACAAGGAGCGCATCCTGGCCGGCCACGTGCACGACGTGTTCCCCTACGAGCAGCACCGGCGCTTCCGCCGCCAGCACCAGGACGCTGCGGCAGCGGCCGAGGTCGGCATGTGAGGCCCTCGTGGACCTGAAGGACACCTTCGAGTTCGCGAGCTATGTCGTCACGGTGATCGGCCTGCCGTTTGCCGTGTGGGTGTTCTTCATCGAGCAGCGCAAGGAACGCGAGAACGAGGAGGAGGAGGCCTACCAGCATCTGTCCGACGCGTACAACGACTTCCTGCAGACCGTGCTCGCGCACGCCGACCTGCAGCTGCGCACCAACGCCGCGCTGCCCAACCCCACGCCCGAGCAGAACGAGCGCATGCTGGTGATCTTCGACATGCTGATCTCGCTGTTCGAGCGTGCCTACCTCGTGGCCCACAAGGAGCACATGACGCCCACCGAGCAGCGCCGCTGGAACTCGTGGGACGACTACATGCGCGAGTGGTGCCGGCGCGACGACTTCTACAACGCCCTGCCGCTGCTGCTGCGCGGCGAGGATCCCGAGTTCCAGCACTACATCAAGCGTGTCGCGCAGGAGGAGCGCGGCAGCCCCGTCCTCACCGCCTCTTGACCGCAAAGGAGCGAACCATGTCCGAATCCATCGTCATCGCCTCCGCCGCCCGCACGCCGATCGGCGGCCTGCTGGGCGACTTCTCCAACCTCGCCGCCTGGGAGCTGGGCGCCGTCGCGCTCAAGGCCGCGGTCGAGCGCGCCGGCGTGCCGGGCGATGCGGTCGACGAGGTGCTGCTGGGCAACTGCCTGATGGCCGGGCAGGGCCAGGCGCCGGCGCGCCAGGCGCTGCGCCGTGCCGGCCTGCCCGATTCCGCCGGCGCGGTGACGCTGTCCAAGATGTGCGGCTCGGGCATGCGCGCGATGATGTTCGCGCACGACATGCTGCTCGCCGGCAGCGCCAACGTCGTGGTGGCCGGCGGCATGGAGAGCATGACCAACGCGCCGCACCTGATGTTCGCGCGCAAGGGCATCAAGTACGGCGCGAGTGCGGTGTACGACCACATGGCGCTCGACGGCCTGGAAGACGCCTACGAACGCGGCAAGGCCATGGGCGTGTTCGCCGAGCAGTGCGTGGCCAAGTACGGATTCACGCGCGAGGCGATGGACCAGTTCGCGATCGCCTCCACCACCCGCAGCAAGAAGGCCAACGAGGACGGCAGCTTCGACTGGGAGATGGCGCCGGTGACCCTGCCGGGCAAGGCCGGCGACACGGTCGTGAAGTTCGACGAGCAGCCGTTCAAGGCCAAGCTCGACAAGATCCCGGGCCTGAAGCCCGCCTTCAAGAAGGACGGCGCGATCACCGCGGCCACCTCGTCGTCGATCTCCGACGGTGCTGCCGCGCTGGTGCTGATGCGCGAATCCACCGCGAAGCAGATGGGTGCCCGGCCGATCGCGCGCATCGTCGGCCACGCGGTGCATGCGCAGGCGCCGGACTGGTTCACCACCGCCCCGGTGGGTGCGATCGAGAAGCTGCTGAAGAAGAGCGGCTGGGGCGTGAAGGATGTCGACCTGTGGGAGGTCAACGAGGCCTTCGCGGCGGTGACCATGGCCGCGATGGCCGAGTTCAAGCTGGCGCACGAGATCGTCAACGTGCACGGCGGCGCCTGCGCGCTCGGCCACCCGATCGGCGCGAGCGGCGCGCGCATCGTCGTCACGCTGCTGGGTGCGCTGCGTCAGCGCAAGCTGAAGAAGGGCGTCGCGGCGCTGTGCATCGGCGGCGGGGAAGCCACCGCGCTGGCGGTCGAGTTGCTGTGAGCCACGCGCTCGTCATCGGCGCCTCGCGCGGCATCGGCCACGAGTTCGTGCGCCAGTACCGCGTCGCGGGCTGGCAGGTCACCGCCACCGCACGCGACCCGGCAGCGCTCGAGGCGCTGAAGGTGATGGGCGCCACGGCGCTCGCGCTCGACGTGGCGGACATGGAACACGCCTCGCGCCTGGCCTGGCAGCTCGACGGCGCGGCGCTCGACGTGGTGGTGCATGCCGCCGGCGTGCTGCTGCGCACGCCGGGCATGGAGCCGCCCACTGACGAGCAGTTCGACGCGACCATGCATGCCAACGTGCTCGGGCCGATGCGCGTGCTGCCGCAACTGGCCGACGCGCTCGCGCCCGGCGCGAAGCTGGCGGTGCTGTCCTCGCGCATGGGTTCGATCGGCGGGCGCAGCAGTTCCAGCAGCTGGCTCTACCGCGCCTCCAAGGCAGCGGTCAATTCGGTGCTGAAGGACCTGTCGATCGTCTGGGCCGGCAAGGCCGTCTGCGTGGCATTCCACCCCGGCTGGGTGCAGACGGCGATGGGCGGCCCGGGTGCCGACCTGACCGCCGAGCGCAGCGTGTCCGACATGCGCGGCGTGATCGCGCGGCTGACGCCGGCCGACAACGGCCGCTTCCTCAATCACGACGGATCGTCTATCGATTGGTAGCAGCATGATGTTGAGCGACGACCACCTCGCCGTGCAGGACGCCGTGCGCGCGTTCGTGCAGGACCGCATCGCGCCGAACGCGGCGCGCTGGGACAAGGAACACCACTTCCCGGCCGCCGAGCTGAAGGGCCTGGCCGAGCTGGGCTGCTACGGCGTGGCGGTACCGCCCGAGTACGGCGGCGCGGGGCTGGACTACCTCGCCCTGGCCATCATCCTCGAGGAGATCGCCGCCGGCGACGGCGGCACCTCGACCGTGGTGAGCGTCAACAACTGCCCGGTCTGCTCGATCCTGCTGGCCTGGGGCAGCGAGGCGCAGAAGCAGCGCTGGCTCGCCCCGCTGGCCCGCGGCGAGCTGCTCGGCGCCTTCTGCCTGACCGAGCCGCATGTCGGTTCGCAGGCCGACGGGCTGAAGACCAGCGCGGTGCGCGACGGTGATGACTACGTGCTCGACGGCGTCAAGCAGTTCATCACCAGCGGCAAGCATGGTGACGTGGCGATCGTGATGGCCGTCACCGACAAGGCGGCGGGCAAGAAGGGCATCAGCGCCTTCCTCGTGCCGACGAACACCCCGGGCTACACCGTCGCGCGGCTCGAGGAGAAGATGGGCCAGCACAGCAGCGACACGGCGCAGATCCTGTTCGAGCGCTGCCGCGTACCGGCTGCAAACCTGATCGGCGAGGAGGGCCAGGGCCTGAAGATCGCGCTCTCCGGCCTCGAGGGCGGGCGCATCGGCATCGCCTCGCAGAGCGTGGGCATGGCGCGTGCGGCCTTCGAGGTGGCGCTGGCCTACGCGAAGGAGCGGGTCGCCTTCGGCCAGCCGATCTACGAGCACCAGGCGGTGCAGTTCCGCCTCGCCGAGATGGCCACGCAGATCGAGGCGGCGCGCCAGCTGATCCACCACGCCGCGAGCCTGAAGGACGCCGGCCGGCCCTGCCTGAAGGAGGCGGCGATGGCCAAGCTCTTCGCCAGCGAGATGGCCGAGCGTGTCTGCAGTGCCGCGATCCAGACGCTCGGCGGCTACGGCTACGTCAGCGACTTCCCGCTCGAGCGCATCTACCGCGACGTGCGGGTGTGCCAGATCTACGAAGGCACCTCCGACGTGCAGAAGATCCTGATCGGCCGGGCGCTGGCGTGAACATCATCATCCTTGGCGCCGGGCGTGTCGGCGAGAGCGTCGCGGAGAGCCTGGTGTCGGAGAAGAACGACATCACGGTGATCGACACCAGCCCGCAGCGCCTGGCCGACCTGCAGGACCGGCTGGACCTGCGCGGCGTCACCGGCAACGGCATCCAGCCCTCGGTGCTCGAGGCCGCCGGCGCGCGCGACGCCGACATGCTGATCGCCTGCGCGCCGCTGGACGAGACCAACCTCGTGGTCTGCAAGGTGGCGCACGAGGTATTCGGCATCCCGACCACGATCGCGCGCATCCGCTCGCCGGAGTTCCAGGAAGGCAGCCCGTTGATGGCGCGCGCCGGCTTCGCGGTCGACCACGTGATCTGCCCCGAGGAATCCCTCACCAGCTACATCCGCAAGCTGATCGAGTACCCCGAGGCGCTGCAGGTGCTCGAGTTCGCCGAGGGCGCAGTCAGCCTGATCGCGGTGCGTGCGGTCTCCGGCGGGCCGATGGTGCGCCACGTCATCAGCGAGCTGCCGCAGCTCGTGCCGGGTGTGGAGATGCGCTTCGTCGCGATCTACCGCACCGACGAGCTGGGGCAGGACCACCAGGTGGTGTGCGACGGCACCACGCGCATCGAGCCGGGCGACGAGGTGTTCGTGCTCGCCGCCACGCACGACATCCGCCGCGTCCTCGACGCGCTGCGCCGGCGCGACGAGCCGGTGCGCCGCGTGATGATCGCCGGCGGCGGCAAGGTCGGGCTGCGCCTGGCGCGCGAGATCGAGGACGAGTGCCGCGTCAAGGTGATCGAGGCCAATGCGCAGCGCTGCGAGTACCTGACCACGCAGCTCAGGACCGAGTCGCTCGTGCTGCAGGGCGACAGCACCGACGAGGACCTGCTCGAGGAAGAGAACGTGCAGGACACCGACCTCTTCCTGTCGCTGACCAGCGACGACGAGGACAACATCATGGCCTGCCTGCTGGCCAAGCGCATGGGCGCGCGCCGCGTGCTCGCGCTGATCAACCGGCGCGCCTATGCCGACCTGGTACAGGGCACGCAGATCGACATCGCGCTCTCGCCCGCGCAGACGGTGATCGGCGAGCTGCTCGCGCATGTGCGGCGCGGCGACGTCGAGGCGGTCTACAGCCTGCGCCGCGGCGCGGCCGAGGCGCTCGAGGCGGTGGCGCACGGCGACCGGCGCTCGTCCAAGGTGGTGGGCCGGCGCATCGACGAGCTGCCGCTGCCCGCCGGCGCGCAGATCGGCGCGATCGTGCGCGCGGGAAAGGAGGCCGAGGCGCCCCCGCGCGTCATCATCCCGCACCACGACACGGTGATCGAGAGCGACGACCACGTGATCGTCTTCGTGCCGCGCAAGCGCATGGTGCGCGAGGTCGAGAAGCTGTTCCAGGTCGGCGCGACCTTCCTGTTCTGATGAACTCGCCGCTGGCCGTCGTCGCGCTGGTCGGCCGCATGGTCGTGCTGTTCGCGCTGCTGATGCTGGTGCCGCTCGCCTTCGCGCTGGTGCAGCGCGATGCGGCGCAGCGCGCCTTCCTGGTGGGCACCGGCGTGACCTTGCTCGCCGGGGGGCTGATGAGCCTGGCCACGCGGCGCTTCCGGCGCGAGCTGCAGGCGCGCGACGGCTTCGTGCTGGTGGCGCTGACCTGGCTGCTGCTGCCGGCCTTCGGCGCGGTGCCGCTGCTGCTGGCGCTGCCCGGGCTCTCGGTGACGGATGCCTACTTCGAGGCCATGTCCGGCTTCACCGCCACCGGCGCCACGGCGCTGTCGGGGCTCGACGCCCTGCCGCTGTCGGTCAACGTGTGGCGCTGCTTCATGATGCTGGTGGGCGGGCTGGGCATCATCGTGCTGGCCGTGGCCATCCTGCCGCTGCTGGGCGTGGGCGGCACGCAGCTCTTCAAGGCCGAGACGCCCGGCCCGATGAAGGACAACAAGCTGACCCCGCGCATCGCCGAGACGGCGCGCGGGCTGTGGACGGTGTACTTCATCGTCTCGGTGCTGTGCTTCTTCGCCTACCGCGCCGCCGGCATGAGCTGGGCCGATGCCTTCATGCACATGTGCTCGACGATGGGGCTGGGCGGCTTCTCGTCGCACGACCTGAGCTTCGGCTACTGGAACTCGGCCGCCATCGAGGCGGTGGCGGTGTTCTTCATGCTGATCTCGGGCGTCAGCTTCGCGCTCTACTTCGTCGCCTGGCGGCAGCGCTCGCTGCGCGTGCTGTGGCGCGACGTCGAGGTGCGCGCCTACGTGCTGGCGGTGCTCGGCGCGATCGTGCTGATCGCCGGCTACCTGCTGGCCAACGGCGTCTACGACGATGGCCTGGCGGCGCTGCGCCACACCGCCTTCCACGTCGTCTCGCTGGCCACCACCACCGGCTTCGCGACGCACGACTACGCGCAGTGGCCGCTGTTCGCGCCGCTGCTGATGATCCTGCTGGGCTGCTTCGCCACCTGCGCCGGCTCCACCGGCGGCGGCATCAAGATGGTCCGCATGCTGCTGCTGCTCAAGCAGTCGCATCGCGAGCTGGTGCGCATCGTGCACCCGAGCGTCGTCAACCCGGTGGTGATCGGCGGCAACGCGGTCAGCCCGCGCGTGCTGCAGAGCGTGATCGCCTACATGATGGTCTACGGCGCCACGCTGGTGGCGCTGACCATGCTGCTGCTGTTCAGCGGGCTGGAGCCGGTGACCGCCTTCACCGCGGTGATCGCCTGCGTCAACAACATCGGCCCCGGGCTCGGCGAGGTCGGCCCGGCGGTCAACTACGGCGCCCTGAGCGACTTCCAGACCTGGGTCTGCACCTTCGGCATGCTGCTCGGGCGGCTGGAACTGCTGGCGGTGCTGGTGCTCTTCACGCCGCAGTTCTGGCGGTCATGAGTCCCTTTCAGCGCAGCGCCGCCTGCAGCCGTTCGTCCACCGCCACCGGGAAGGCGAGACGCTCCAGCACGTCGCGCTGCGGGTCGATGCCCGGGGCCACCTCCACCAGCGTCAGCCCGGCCGGGCGCAGTTCGAACACCGCGCGCTCGGTGACGTAGACCACCTTCTGCTGCTCGGCGCGCGCCCGCTGGCCGCTGAAGGTGATGTGGCGCACCTGCGGCACGATCTTCGGCACCGAGCCCGGCCGCACGATCTGCACGCGGCCGTCGCGCTGCGCCACCTCCAGGCCCTTGGCCTCGAAGGCGCCGCAGAACACCACCTTCTTGGCGCGCTGCGTGATGTCGACGAAACCGCCCGGCCCGACGATGTTCTCGCCCAGCCAGGAGACGTTGACGTTGCCCTGCGCGTCCATCTCGCCCATGCCGAGGAAGGCGATGTCCACGCCGCCGCCGCTGAAGAAGTCGAACTGCTCGGTCGACTTGACGATCGCGCTCGGCCAGCGCGTGGCGCCGAACAGGTGGCCGCCGAGCAGCTCGCCGTTGTGCGGGCCCTGCTCGATGGTGGTCCAGCCGATCTCCAGGCCCTCGGCGCGGGCCACGGCGGGGATGCCGTCGGGCACGCCGAAGCCGAAGTTGACGCACTGATCGGGTTCGAGCTCCTGCGCCGCGCGGCGCGCGATCAGGTAGCGCAGGCCCTCGGGCAACGCGGGCGCGTCGCGCTCGGCCGGGGGCGCCTCGCGCCCGGCGATGCTGGCGTCGTAGCCGGCGCCGGTGGTCTGGCACTGCGCCTCGTGCAGGCAGGCGAAGTCCACCAGCACGCCGGGCACCGACACGTCGCGCGCCGGCACGATCGGCGCGTCGAGCCGGTCGCGCACCTGCGCGAACACCTCGCCGCCGCCGTTGTGCGCCGCCATCGCCGCGGCGAAGGCGTCCATGTCGGCCGGCTCCTCGCGGCTGGTCAGGTTGCCCAGCGGGTCGCAGGCGGTGCCGCGGATCAGCGCGAAGTCGACCCGGATCGGCTTGTACCAGAGCAGCTCCTGGCCGCCGAGCGTGATCACCTCGACCAGGTCCTCCGTGGCGCGGGCGTTGCACCTGCCGCCGCCGTGGCGCGGGTCGGCGAAGGTGTGCAGGCCGATGTGGGTGACGAGCCCGTGCCGCCCGGCGCCGGCCTCGCGCAGCAGGGTCTGGATCGGCCCGGCCGGCAGCGTGTAGGCCTCGATCGCGTTGCGCCGCGCCAGCTCCTGCATGCGCCTGGACCAGGTCCAGTGCCCGCCGATCACCCGCTTCACCATGCCCTCGTGCGCGAAGCGGCTGACACCCGATTCCACCCCGTCGCCGATGCCCAGGCCATGCACCAGCGTCAGCTCGCGCGGGTGGCCGGTGGCCAGGAAGCGCCGCTCGATCGCCGCGGCGATGTGGTCGGCCTCCTGCAGCCCGCCGCCCGAGCCGCTGAGCACGATGGTCGCGCCGTCGAACACGCGGGCGGCCATCGCGTCCGCGTCCATCCATCGAACCTGTCTCATCGCCATCCTCTTTCGAAAGTCCTTGCCGAACCCGCCGGCCTT
Source organism: Piscinibacter caeni (assembly GCA_003265685.1). Lineage (GTDB taxonomy): Bacteria > Pseudomonadota > Gammaproteobacteria > Burkholderiales > Burkholderiaceae_C > Piscinibacter > Piscinibacter caeni. The sequence goes on from QJOU01000047.1 coordinate 50,200, forward strand.
GTCCTATCATAATAACTAACCAGTTACATACGATCCGGGTTCTCCCTCGGATCGGTTCACCAAGGAGACGAACGTGGAGCTGTCCACCGAGCACCGGCAGGTCGCCGACATGGCGCGCCGCTTTGCCGACGACCTGATCCGCCCCGAGGCCGAGCGGCTCGACCGCGAGGAGGTCTTCGCCGGCGAGATCTACCGCGCCATGGGCGAGAACGGCCTGTTCGGCATCACCGTGCCGGAGGCACTGGGCGGGGCGGGGCTCGACTGCCTGGCCTACAGCATCGTGATGGAGGAGCTGAGCCGCGGCTACGCCTCGATCGCCGACCAGTGCGGCCTGGTCGAGCTGGTCACCACGCTGCTGGTGCAGCACGGCAGCCCGGCGCAGCAGGACCGCTGGATCGGCCCGATCGTGCGCGCCGAGAAGCGCGCCGCCTACTGCATCACCGAGGCCGGCGCCGGCTCGGACGTCTCCGGCATCAAGACCACCGCCGTGAAGCAGGGCAGCGGCTGGCGCCTGAACGGCGCCAAGCTGTGGATCCACAACGCGCCGGTGGCCGACGTGGCGTTCGTGCTCGCGCGCACCGACCCGGCCGCCGGCAAGCGCGGCATGAGCATCTTCGTGGTCGACTGCAGCCTGTCGGGCGTGACGCGCGGACCGAAGGAGCACAAGCTCGGCCAGCGCTCCTCGCAGGTCGGCGAGCTGAATTTCGAGAACGTCGAGCTCGGCCCCGAGGCGCTGCTCGGCACCGAGGGGCGCGGCTTCCACATGATGATGAGCGTGCTCGAGAAGGGGCGCGTGGGTATTGCGTCGCTGGCGGTCGGCATCCTGCAGGCGGCGCTCGAGGCCTCGGTCGAGCAGGCGAAGATCCGCAAGCAGTTCGGCCAGGCCATCGCCGAGTTCCAGGCCATCCAGTTCATGCTGGCCGACATGGCCAAGGACACTGAGGCCGCGCGGCTTCTGGTGCGCTCGGCGGCGACCAAGATCGATTCCAAGGCCGATGCGACCGCGGCCGCCTCGATGGCCAAGTGCTTCGCCGGCGATGCCGCCGTGCTGCACACCGGCAACGCCATCCAGATCTTCGGCGGCAGCGGCTACATCCGCGGCTACGAGGTCGAGCGGCTCTACCGCGACGCCAAGATCACCCAGATCTACGAGGGCACCAACCAGATCCAGCGCGTGATCATCGCGCGCAAGCTGCTCTCGGCCTGAGCATGGGCACGACCGCACCCGTTGCCCTCGTCACCGGCGCCTCGCGCGGCATCGGCCGCGCCACCGCGCTGGCGCTCGCGGCCGAAGGCTTCGACATCGCCGCGCTGGCGCTGGGTGATGCCGACCGGCTCGCCACGTTGGCCGGCGAATTGGACCGCCTCGGCCGCCGCTGCCTCGCGCTCGACGCCGACATCGGCGACACCACCCGCCACGCACCCGTCGTGGCGCAGGTGCGCGAGGCGCTCGGCCCGATCGCCTGCCTGGTCAACAACGCCGGCGTCTCGGTGCTGCAGCGGGGCGACCTGCTCGAGGTGAGCGAAGCCAGCTACGACCGCTGCTTCGACATCAACACGCGCGGCACCTTCTTCCTGACGCAGGCGGTGGCGCGATCGATGCTCGCCGATGCGGCGCCCGCGGGCCGGCACCGCAGCATCGTGTTCGTCACCTCGTCGAACGCGGTGGCGGCCACGGTCGAGCGCGGCGAGTACTGCATGTCCAAGACCGCGCTGTCGATGGCCGCGCGGCTGTATGCGATGCGCCTGGCCAAGCACGGCATCGGTGTCTACGAGGTGCAGCCCGGCCTGATCCTGACCGAGATGACCGCGCCGTCCAAGCCCAAGTACGACGCGCTGATCGCGCAGGGCATGACGATCGAGCCGCGCTGGGGCCAGCCGGAGGACGTGGCGCGCGTCGTGCGCACCATGGCCGCCGGCCTGCTGCCCTACACGGTGGCGCAGGACGTGCGCGTCGACGGCGGGCTGCTGATGCAGCGCTTCTGAGGGGCCGGCCATGCGCGACCTGTCCGGCCGGCTCGACCTGTGCTGCATCAACACCGCGACGCTTGGCCACCGCGAGACCATCGAGCGCATCGCCGAACGTGTGGCGCGGGCCGGCTTCGGCTTCGTCACGCCCTGGCGGCGCGAGATCGACGAGGCACATCCGCAGCGCGCCGCCGCGGCGATCCGCGCTGCGGGGCTGAAACTCGGCGGCTACTGCCGCACGACCTACTTCAGCGCCGACGATGCGGCTGGCCGGCGTGCGGCCATCGACGACAACCGCCGCGCGATCGAGGTCGCGGCCGAGCTCGGCGCGCCGCTGCTGGTCGCGGTGGTGGGTGGCCTCTCCCCGCACTCCACCGACCTGCGCGGCGACCGCCAGGCCATCCTCGACGGCATCGCCGCGCTGCGCCCGACCCTGCGCGCCTGCGGCGTGACGCTGGCGCTCGAGCCGCTGCACCCGTTCTACGCGGCCGACCGCAGCCTGCTCAACACGCTCGCTCAGGCGGTCGACTGGTGCGAGGCGTTGGACGACGGCGGGCCGCGCTGCATCGGCATCGCGCTCGACGCCTACCACGTGTGGTGGGACCCGGCGCTCGACGCCTCGATCGCCCGGGCCGCGCCGCACCTCGCCGCCTTCCACGTCTGCGACTGGCGGCGCGAGACGCGCGACCCGCTGCTCGACCGCGCCATGATGGGCGACGGCGTGATCGACCTGCGCGGCCTGCGCGCCGCGGTCGAGGCCACCGGCTTCAGCGGCCCGGTGGAGGTGGAGATCTTCTCGCGCGACGACTGGTGGCACCGCGACCCGGACGAGGTGCTCGCGACCTGCGCCGAACGCCTGCAGCGTTGCTGCTGAGAACACACGACGTTCGCGACGCAACACGGGCTAGGGTTTGACCTCCTCGCGCATCAAGTAACCGTTCATATACTTCATTCCATTCCCCGGAGCCCCACCATGCCGAGCCTGCTGCTGCCGACCCCCGAAGGACGCACCGCGTCGTACCGGCTCGTCGGCACGCCCTGGCCTGCCACGCGGCCGGCGCTGCCGTTCAACCGCGTGGTGTTCTCGGCCGCGCACGTGGTGGCCGATCCGTTTGCCGACGGCGACCCGTCGGCCGGCGGCGCGATCGACTGGGACGGCACGCTCGCCTACCGGCGCTACCTGGCCGACCTGGGCCTGGGCATCGCCGAGGCGATGGACACCGCGCAACGCGGCATGGGGCTGAGCTGGCCGCAGTCGCTCGAGCTGATCCGCCGCACGCGCGAGGCGCTCGCCGGAAGCGGCGTGCCGGTGTTCAACGGCTGCGGCACCGACCACCTCGACCCGGCCGAGGTGAACACGCTCGACGACGTGGTGGCCGCCTACCTGGAGCAGGTGGACACGATCCAGGCCGCGGGCGGCCGGCTGATCGTGATGGCGAGCCGCGCGCTCGCCCGTGTCGCGCGCACGCCGGAGGATTACCTCGCGGTCTACCGCCGCGTGCTGGCCCGCGCCGAGCAGCCGGTGGTGCTGCACTGGCTGGGCGACATGTTCGACCCGGCGCTCGCCGGGTACTGGGGCACGACCGACCTCGACGCGGCGCGCGACGTGGCGCTGGCGGTGATCGCCGAATCCACCCGCAAGGTCGACGGCATCAAGATCTCGCTGCTCGACCAGGACCGCGAGATCGACATGCGCCGGCGCCTGCCGGCCGGCGTGAAGATGTACACCGGTGACGACTTCAACTACCCCGAGCTGATCGCCGGTGACGCGCAGGGCTTCTCGCATGCGCTGCTGGGCATCTTCGATGCCATCGCGCCGGCCGCCTCGGCCGCGCTGGCCGAGCTGGCGCAGGGCCGGCGCGAGCGCTTCCTCGAGATCCTCGCGCCCACCGTGCCGCTGTCGCGCCGCATCTTCGGCGCGCCGACACGCTTCTACAAGACCGGCGTGGTGTTCCTCGCCTACCTGAACGGCCACCAACGCCACTTCACGATGCTCGGCGGTCACCAGGCGATGCGCACGCTGCCCTACTTCGTCGACGTGTTCAGGCTGGCCGACGCCGCCGGCCTGCTGTGCGACCCCGAGCTCGCCGCGCTGCGCATGAAGCGATTCCTGCAGCTCTACGGCGTCGAGGCCTGAGGCAGGCGACCATGGGCACGATCAAGCTCGCCCGGCGTGGCCAGGTGCTCGAGGCCACGCTCGAGCACCCCGGCAAGGCCAACGCGATCGACCGCGCAATGCTCGCCAAGCTCGACGAGCTGGTCGAGCGCGTGCAGGCCGACAGCGGCATCCGCGTGCTGGTGCTGCGCGGCACGCCGGGCGGGTGCTTCTCCGCCGGGGCCGACGTGCGCGACTGGGCGCCGATGAGCCCGGAGGAATTCGGGCGCGACTGGATCGCGCACGGCAATGGCATCTTCCGCCGCTTCGAGCAATTGCGTTGCCCAACCGTCGTCGCCGTCGAAGGCCTGTGCTTCGGTGGTGGCCTCGAGCTCGCGCTGTGCGCCGACCTGCGCGTCGCGTCCGACGTGGCGCGCTTCCGCTTCCCCGAAACCGGCATCGGCGCGATACCGGGCTGGGAAGGTGGCCCGCGCCTCGCGCGCATTGCCGGCCGCGGGCGGGCGCTGGAAGCGGTGCTGACCGGGCGCGAGCTCGACGCCGCCACCGCGCTGCAGTGGGGGCTGGTCAACGCCGTGCACCCGGCCGAGCGCTTCGCCGCCGCGCTGGCCGCGCTGGTGGAGCAGCTGTGTGCCGTCTCGCCGCGCGCGGCGGCGCTGGCCAAGCAGGCGATCGTCGGCGAACACGAGTCCGAAGCCTTCCACGCCCAGGCCGGGCGCGAGATCAAGGCCAGCGCCGATGCCGAGACCGGCCTGCGTGCCTTCTTCGACAAGCGCCCGGCGCGCTTCTGAACCTTCACGGAGACCCCATGACCGCCCCCTCCCTGCCCCGCGAGCCGCGCCGCTTCCGCATGTACATCGGCGGCCGATTCACCGACGGTTCCGGCACGAGCCTGATGACCCGCGCCAGCCCCGGCCACGGCGTGCAGGTGGCGCAATGGCCCTCGGGCAGCGCCGAGGATGCGCAGGCCGCGATCGCCGCGGCGCGCGCGGCCTTCGACCGCGGGCCCTGGCCGCGCCTGTCGGCGGGGGAGCGGTCCAAAGTGCTGTTCAAGGTGGCCGACCTGATCGAGCGGCATGCCGACGAACTCGGCCTGATCGAATGCCTCGAGACCGGCAAGCCGATCACCCAGGCACGTGGCGAGATCCGCGGCGCGGTCGACGTGTGGCGCTTCGCCGCCGGTGCGGCGCGCTCGATGGCCGGCGAGACCTTCAACAACCTCGGCGAGCGCGTGGTCGCGCTGGTGCTGCGCGAGCCGATCGGCGTGATCGGCGTGATCACGCCGTGGAACTTCCCGTTCTTCATCCTGGCCGAGCGGCTGCCCTTCATCCTCGCGGCCGGCTGCACCGCGGTGGTCAAGCCGGCCGAGGCGACCAGCGGCACCACGCTGCGCCTGGCCGAACTGCTGCACGAGGCCGGGCTGCCGGAGGGCGTGGTCAACGTGGTCAGCGGGCGCGGCTCGGTGGTCGGCCAGGTGCTGCTGGACAGCGACCGGGTCGACATGGTGTCGGTCACCGGCTCCACCGCCACCGGCCGCAAGGCGATCGCGGCCTCGGCCGGCAGCATCAAGAAGCTCGGGCTCGAGCTCGGCGGCAAGAACCCGCACCTCGTGTTCGCCGACGCGAACCTGGACGACGCGGCCGACGGCGTGGCCTTCGGCATGGCCTTCAACGCCGGCCAGTGCTGCGTGGGCGGCAGCCGGCTCGTCGTGCAGCGCTCGGTGATGGACGAGTTCGTCGCCAAGCTCGCCGACAAGCTGCAACGCATCCGCGTCGGCGACCCGCTGGACGAGCGCACCCAGGTCGGCGCGCTGTTCGACGGCGCGCACATGGACAAGGTGCTGTCGTACATCGACGGCGGCGTGAAGGCCGGCGCGCGCATGGTCTGCGGCGGCGGCCGCACCGGCTCGCGCGAGGGATTCTTCGTCGCGCCCACGCTGCTGGCCGAGGGGCCGCCCGGCACGCCGCTGCTGCGCGAGGAGATCTTCGGCCCGGTGCTGGCGGTGCTGCCCTTCGACACCTACGACGAGGCGGTGGCGATCGCCAACGACACCGAGTTCGGCCTGTCGGCCTCGATCTGGACCCGCGACCTGACGCAGGCGCTGCGCGCGATGCGTGACGTGCAGGCCGGCCGCGTGTGGGTCAACACCACGCTGGACAACGGGCCGGAAACGCCGCTGGGCGGCATGAAGCAGTCCGGCCTCGGTCGCGATGCAGGCCTGGCCGGCATCGAGGAGTACACGGAAGTGAAGACGGCACACATCAACCTGCAGCCGCGTCAACACTGGATCAGCTGACCATGGCCACCGAACACGACTACATCGTCGTCGGCGGCGGCTCGGCCGGCTGCGCGCTGGCGGCGCGGCTCTCGGAAGACCCGCAGCGGCGCGTGCTGCTGCTCGAGGCCGGTCCGGAGGACACGAACCGCTTCATCCACCTGCCGGTGGGCTTCGCGAAGATGACCTCGGGCCCGCTCACCTGGGGCCTGAAGACCGCGCCGCAGAAACACGCGATGAACCGCGAGATCGTCTACGCGCAGGCGCGGGTGCTGGGCGGCGGCGGCTCGATCAACGCGCAGGTCTACACCCGCGGCTGCCCGGAGGACTACGACGCCTGGGCCAGCGATTTCGGCTGCGAGGGCTGGAGCTTCCGCGACGTGCAGCCGCTCTTCCTGCGCTCGGAGGACAACGACACCCTGGCCGGCGAGGCGCATGGCATCGGCGGGCCGCTGGGCGTCTCGTCGCTCGCGCCGCAGCCGCTCACGCGCGCCTTCGCGCAGGCTTGCCAGCAGCTCGGCATGCCCTACAACCCGGACTTCAACAGCGGCCGCCAGGCCGGCGCCGGCGCCTACCAGACCACCATCCGCGGCGCCAGGCGCTGCTCTGCGGCCGTGGGCTACCTGCGCCCGGCGCTGGCACGCCGGAACCTGACGCTGAGGACCGGCGCTCAGATCAGCCGCATCGTGGTGGAGCAGGGGCGTGCGGTCGGCGTCGAGATGCTCGACAACGGCCGCCCGGTGCTGATGCGCGCGGCGCGCGAGGTGCTGGTCACCGCCGGCGCGATCGGCTCGCCCTGGCTGATGCTGCGCTCGGGCCTCGGCCCGGCCGACGAGCTGCGCGCGCTCGGCATCGCCGTCGCGGCGGACCTGCCCGAGGTGGGCAAGAACCTGCACGACCACTTCGGCATCGACATCGTCTACGAGCTGAGCGGCCCGCACAGCTTCGACAAGTACAACAAGCCGCACTGGATGGCCTGGGCCGGCCTGGAGTACGCGCTGTTCAGGAAGGGCCCGGTCGCCTCCAACATCGTCGAGGGCGGCGCGTTCTGGTACGCCGACCAGGCGGCGAAGACACCCGACCTGCAGTTCCACTTCCTGGTCGGTGCCGGCGTGGAGGAGGGCGTGCCGAAGATCGAGAGCGGCTCCGGCGCGACGATGAACTCCTACACGCTGCGCCCGCGCGCCCGCGGTTCGGTGACGCTGCGCTCGGCCGACCCGGCGGTGCTGCCGGTGGTGGACCCGAACTTCCTCGGCGACCCCTACGACCTGAAGACCTCCACCGAAGGCCTGCGCCTGAGCCGTGAGATCTTCGCGCAGTCGGCGCTCGCGAAGTACGTGCGCAAGGAGCACTTCCCGGGCGGCAGCGTGCGCACCCAGGCCGAGCTCGAGCAGTACGCGCGCCAGTACGGCCGCACCTCCTACCACCCGGTGGGCACCTGCCGCATGGGCGGCGACGCGCGCTCGGTGGTCGACCCGCAGCTGCGCGTGCGCGGCGTCGAGGGCCTGCGCATCTGCGACAGCTCGGTGATGCCGCGGCTGGTCAGTTCCAACACCAACGCACCTTCGATCATGATCGCCGAGAAGGCGTCGGATCTGGTGCGTGCCTCGGAGTCCACGCGATGATCAGACACCTCGTGCTGCTGCGTTTCACCGACGCGGCCGATGCCGGCAAGCGCAGCGAACTCGCCGCCGACTTTGCGTCGCTGGCCACGAAGATCGACGTGATCCACGCGCTCGAGTGGGGCGTGAACGTCAGTCCCGAGGGCCTGGACAAGGGCTTCACGCACGGCTTCGTCGTGACCTTCGCCAACGCCGCCGACCGCGACGCCTACCTGCCGCACCCGGCGCACCAGGCCTTCGTCGAGCGGCTCAAGCCCTGGCTGGCCGACGTGCTGGTGTTGGACTACGAGGTGGGGGCGTGACGTCCGTGCCGGCCACGATGCGCGCCGCGGTGCTCACCGCGCCCGGGCGCTTCGAGCTGCGCGAGGTGCCGGTGCCGGCGCCCGGACCGAGCGACGTGCTGATCCGGGTCGAGCGCTGCGGTCTGTGCGGCACCGACATCCACATCTTCAAGGGTCACTACTCGGCCGACAAGCTGCCGCTGATCCCGGGGCACGAGTTCTCCGGGCACGTCGCCGCCGTCGGCAGCGAAGTGAAGAACCTGCAGATCGGCCAGCCGGCCACCGCCGACATCAACCTCGGCTGCGGCCAGTGCTTCTACTGCCGCAAGAACGAGATCCTGCACTGCCGCGCGATGGTGCAGCTCGGCATCCACGTCGATGGCGGGCTGGCCGAGTACGTGCGCGTGCCGGCGCGGCACGTGGTGCCGGTGCCCGACGGCACGCCGGTGGAACTCGCCGCGCTGGCCGAACCGGTGTCGTGCATCGTGCGGGCGGTCAAGCGCAGCCGGCTGCGGCTGGGTGAATCGGTGCTGATCCTCGGTGCCGGGCCGATCGGCAACCTGCACCTGCAGCTGGCGCGGCAGTGCGGCGCGGCGCCGATCATCGTCTCCGAGCCGAACCCGGGCCGCGCGGCCTGGGCGCGGGCCAGCGGCGCCGACCTGGTCGTCGAGGACCCGGCCACGCTGCGCGAGCAGGTGCTCGCGTTGACCGACGGGCGCGGCGCCGACCTGGTGATCGAGTCGGTCGGCGTGCCGGCGCTGTACGAGCAGGCCTTCGAGCTGGTGCGCCCGGGTGGCCGCGTGCTCGCCTTCGGCCTGGCCGAGCCGGGCGCGCAGGCGCATTACGAGCCCTTCCAGGTGGTGCTCAAGGAGCTCGGCCTGCAGGGCAGCGTGGCCGGCATGGGCGACGACATGCACGAGGCGATGACGCTGATCGCCCACCGCCGCGTGCTGCTGGGCCCCTTCGTCGAGACCGTCTATCCGCTCGCGCGCATCGCCGAGGCGATGGACGCCTTCGTCTCGGACCGGCGCATCAACAAGGTCCAGATCGCCATTCACTGAAGCGAGGAACGCGATGAACATCTATTTCCTGAAGACCCACCAGCGGTCGTTCGGTACCTTCCCGCTCAAGGGCGACGAGCTGAAGGCCGCGCTGCGCACCGCGCTGGACATCGGCTACCGCTCGATCGACACCGCGCAGATGTACGGCAACGAAGCCGAGGTCGGCGAGGTGCTGCGCGAGTGCACCGTGCCGCGCAGCGAACTGTGCATCACGACCAAGGTGCACCCGGACGAGTTCACGCCCGAGCGCTTCCTGCCCGCGGTGCAGGAGAGCCTGAAGAAGCTGCGGCTCGACCAGGTCGACGTGCTGCTGCTGCACTGGCCGCCGATCGACGCCAGCGTCGTGCCCTCGCTGAAGCTGCTCGAGCAGGCGCAGAAGCTGGGCTTCACGAAACACATCGGCGTCAGCAACTACACCGCCGCGATGATGCGCACGGCACGCGACGCTGTCTCGGTGCCGATCGTCACCAACCAAGTCGAGTTCCACCCGCTGCTGGATCAGTCGAAGCTGCTCGCGGCGGCCACCGAGACCGGCATCCCGCTGTCGAGCTACTGCTCGGTGGCGCGCGGCGAGGTGTTCAAGCATGCGCTCTTCGGCGAGATCGGTGCCGGCTACGGCAAGACGGCAGCGCAGGTGGTGCTGCGCTGGATCCTGCAGAAGGGCGTGCCGATCAACACCATGTCGACCAAGGCGGCGAACATCCGCGCCAACTTCGAGGTGATGGACTTCACGCTGTCGAGCATCGACATGGACCGGATCGATGCGATGGCGGCCACCGGCTACCGCATCGTCGACAAGCATCTCGTCCCGTGGGCACCGGCCTGGGACTAACAACACGCAGGAGACTCCCATGCTCGTGACCCAAAAACGCAAGTTCGGCCGCGTCGACCTCGAGGTCACCGCCTTCGGCTTCGGCACCGCGCCGATCGGCAACATCTTCAAGCCGATCCCCGAGGACGAGGCGCAGGGCATGATCCAGGCGTCGTGGGACGCCGGCGTGCGCTACTTCGACACCGCGCCGATGTATGGCCACGGCCTGGCCGAGCTGCGCACCGGCCACGGGCTGCGCTGGAAGAAGCGCGACGACTACGTGCTCTCGTCCAAGGTCGGCCGCCTGCTGACCCCGGCGCCGCGCGCGAGCATCGACTTCGCGCCCTGGGCCGATGCCGCGCCGTTCACGATGCGCTTCGACTACAGCTACGACGGCACGATGCGCTCGTTCGAGGACTCGCTGCAGCGCCTGGGCCTCGAGCGCATGGACATCTGCTTCATCCACGACATCGACCGCTTCACGCGCGGCAGCGAGCAGCCCGCGGTGTTCGAGCAGGCGATGGACGGCTGCTGGCGCGCGCTCGAGAAGCTGCGCAGCGAGAAGCTGGTGAAGGCGATCGGCGTCGGCGTCAACGAGTGGGAGGTGTGCCACGAGGCGCTGAAGCGGCGCGACTTCGACTGCTTCCTGCTCGCCGGCCGCTACACCTTGCTTGAGCAGGATTCGCTCGACGAATTCCTGCCGCTGTGCGAGCAGCGCGGCGCGGCGGTGGTGATCGGCGGCGGCTTCAACTCCGGCATCCTCGCCACCGGCGCGAAGCCGGGCGCGAAGTACAACTACGCGCCGGCGCCCCAGGCCATCCTCGACAAGGTGACGAAGATCGAGGCGGTCTGCGCCGACTACCGCGTGCCGCTGCCGGCCGCGGCGCTGCAGTTCGTCGTCGCCCACCCGGCCATCCCGTCGTTCATCGCCGGCACGCGCACGGTGGCACAGCTGCAGCAGAACCTCGCCTGGTTCAACCACCCGATCCCGGCCGACTTCTGGGCCGAGCTGAAGCGCCGCGGCCTGCTGCGCGAGGACGCGCCGGTGCCGGCCGCCTGAGCGGCGCGCGGCGCGGCCACGCCCCTTACGGACTAACCCTCGTAGCCAAGCGCGAGCGCAACTCCTAAAGTAAGTATCTAGATAGTTACGCAGCATCCAACGATGCCGCAACGCCCACCCCCGCGGCGATGGGGGAGTTCCCACCACCGGAGCACCTATGTCCTTCATCAAGACCTTCATCGAACAGGAGACGGCCCGGCGCCGCGACTTCCTGCTGGCCAGCGCCTACGGCCTGGTCGGCGCCGGCACGGCCTCGCTCGGATTGCCCGCGTTCGCGCAGGCCAACCTGCCGGTGGCCTGGAGCTACCGCGACCGCAACAACCCCTACTGGCACGCCATCGTTTCGGGCGGCGAGGCCTTCCTCGAGAGCATCGGCCGCAAAAAGGGCGAGCTGATCCACCTGCTGAACAACGGCAGCTCGGAGAAGTCGCTGGCCGACATCAAGGCGCTGCTCTCGAAGACCGGCGGCAAGGTGGCGATCGCCTGCGACGCGAACGACGCGCCGAACTGCCGCCCGGTGGTGGAGTCGGTCCAGAAGGCCGGCGGCTACGTCTCGACCATCTGGAACAAGGAAGACAGCCTGCACCCCTGGGACTTCGGCGACAACTGGGTCTCGCACATGAGCTGGTCCGACGAGGGCCCCGCCGAGCAGACCGCGCGCATCCTGTTCAACGCGATGGGTGGCAAGGGCGCCATCGTCGGCGTGGGCGGCATCGCGGCCAACAACCCGGCCGTCGAGCGCCGCAACGGCATGATGAAGGCGCTCAAGGACTTCCCCGGCATCGAGCTGCTCGACTACCAGCCGGCCGACTGGGCCACCCAGAAGGCCAACCAGGTGATGCAGGGTTTCCTGACACGCTTCGGCAAGAAGATCACCGGCGTGTTCTGCGCCAACGACTCGATGGCCTACGGCGTGCTCGAGGCGCTCAAGGCCGACGGCCGCAAGCTGCCGGTGGTGGCCTACGACGGCAACCCCGAGGCGACCGACCTCGTGATCAAGGGCGACCTGCTGGCCACCTGCTTCACGAACCCCCACTGGGGCGGCGGCATCACCGCGGCGCTGGCCTACCACGCGGCCATCGGCAGCTTCAAGCCGAGCAAGGAGCCGAAGGAGCACCGCGAGTTCTACGGTCCGACCGTCATGGTGACGGCCAAGGACGCGGCGGCCTTCAAGGCCAAGTACATCAGCGCCACGCCGAAGTACGACTGGAAGGACTTCTGGGGCCCGAGCCCCGGCGGCATCAAGTACAAGTCGGCCTGACGGGACCACGGCGGTGATCACCATGCATCCTGCACCCGCCGTGCCGCCGCTGCGCCCCCTGGGCGCGGCGGCCGGCTCCGCCGCGCCCCGGCGCGCGCCGCTGGCCGAGTGCCTGAGCCGCTGGGCGCCCACCCTGGTGCTGCTCGCCCTGGTGCTCGCCTTCTCGGCCGCCAACCCGCGCTTTCTGGACCTGAACAACTTCGCGCGCATCAGCATCGCCGCCGTGCCGGCGCTGATGGTGGCGATCGGCGTCACCTTCATCATCATCATGGGGTCGATCGACCTCTCGATGGAGGGCACGATCTCCACCACCGCGGTGTTGTTCGCGCTGGCGTTCAACGCGCTCGGCGCCAGCCTGCTCGGCTGGGGCTGGCTGGCGATTCCGCTGGCGCTGCTGGCCGGCGCGGCGATCGGCCTGGTCAACGGCCTGGTGCACGTGAAGCTGAAGATCCCGAGCTTCATGGCGAGCCTGGCGATCGGCTTCGTCGGCATGGGCCTGTCGGTGGTGCTGACCAGCGGAGACATCGTGCGCGTCAACGACGACGTGTTCCGCGCGCTGCTGTTCGTGCGCTTGCTCGACTTCCCGCTGATGCTCTACGTCGCGCTGGTGCTGGTGCTGGCGGCCTGGTTCATCCAGCGCAACACCACGCTCGGGCGCAACTTCTACGCGGTGGGCGGCGGCGAGGACCTGGCGCATGCCTCGGGGCTGAACGTCAACCGTGTGCGCGTGCTCGGCTTCGTGCTGGCCGGCGTGTTCTACGCGCTCGGTGCGATCTTCGCAGTGGCGCGCGGCGGCATGGCCGAATCGCTGACCGGCACGAACTACATGTTCCTGACCGTCACCGCAGTCGTCGTCGGCGGCACCTCGCTGATGGGCGGCAACGGTGGCGTGTGGAGCACCGTGGTCGGCGTGCTGATCGTCAACGTGATCAACAACGGCATGGTCGTGATCGGTCTGCCGAACTACGTGCAGGACGGCGTGCTGGGCGTGCTCGTCATCCTGGCCGTGGTGCTGTCGACCAGCCGGCGGCGCGCCGGGCTCGTCAAGTGAGGTGACCATGCTCGAGTTCCGCAAGGTCGAGAAGACCTTCACCGGCGTGCGCGCCCTCAAGGGCATCGACTTCCGCGTCGAGCGTGGCGAGATCGTCGGCCTGGTGGGCGAGAACGGCGCCGGCAAGTCGACGCTGATGAAGGTGATCTACGGCGCCTACCAGCACGACGGCGGCGAGGTGCTGCTCAACGACCGACCGACCCGCTTCGGCAGCCCGCGCGAGGCGATGCAGCAGGGCATCGGCATGGTGTTCCAGGAGCAGTCGCTGATCCCGAACCTGTCCGTGATGGAGAACATCTTCCTCGGCTTCGAGCACCAGTTCGTCTCCTTCGGCGTGATCCGCTGGAAGAAGATGGCCGAGGCCGCGCGTCGCCAGCTCGCCAAGGTGCACCTGGACGTGGACCCCTACGAGACCACCGGCGCGCTCTCCTTCGCGCAGCGCCAGATGGTCGAACTGGCCAAGGTGCTGACGCTCGAGGAGCGCGTGGACGGCCACCTCGTGATCCTGCTCGACGAGCCGACCTCCGTGCTCGCGAAGGAAGAGGTGGCGCTGCTGTTCAAGCTGGTGCGCGAACTGCGCTCGCGGGCCTCGTTCATCTTCGTCTCGCACCGGCTCGACGAAGTGATCGAGATCTCCGACCGCATCTACGTGCTCAAGGACGGCGAAGTGGTCGACGTCGTCAAGGGCGGCGACGCCCAGGTCGAGGCGATCCAGCACAAGATGGTCGGCCGCGAGATCAGCAAGCAGTACTACCGCGAGGAGAAGCAGCATCCGCCGCGCGACGAGGTGTTGCTGGAGGCGCAGGGCCTGACGCAGCACGGCCACTACGAGGACATCGCGCTGCGCCTGCGGCGCGGCGAGGTGCTGGCGCTGGTGGGTGTGGAGGGCTCGGGCGGCGAGCCGATCATGCGCACGATCTTCGGGCTCGAGAAGCCCGATGCCGGCACGCTGAGGGTCAAGGGCCAGGCCGTGACCCGCTTCTCCGCCGCCGACGCGGTGGCGCGCGGCATCGGCTACATCCCGCGCGAGCGCAAGGTCGAGGGCATCGTCGCCGGCATGTCGGTGGCCGAGAACATCACGCTCTCGCAGATGGGGCGCTACAGCCGCGGCGGCGTGCTGAAGGTGGGTGCCGAGAAGGTGCTCGCGAAGGAGTGGATCGATCGCCTGGAAATCAAGGCGCCGGGTGTGGACGCCAGCGCGGGCAAGCTCTCCGGCGGCAACCAGCAGAAGGTCGTCATCTCCAAATGGCGCAGCGGCGGCTCGGACATCATCCTGCTCGACCACCCGACGCGCGGCGTCGACGTCGGCGCCAAGGAGAACATCTACGAGGTGATCCGCGAGATGTGCGCCGACGGCTGCGGCGTGCTGCTGATGGCCGACACGCTGGAAGAGGCGATCGGCCTCGCGCACACGATCGCGGTGCTGAAGGACGGCCGCATCCAGCAGTGGTTCGAGGGCCGGCCCGGCGCGAAGCCGACCCTGTACGACCTCGTCCACCACATGACCTGAAGGAGACGTGGTGATGAACATCGACCGCATCCGCCCGCACCTGCCCTGGATCACGCTCGTCGTGCTGACGCTGGCCGTCAGCGTGATCAACCCGGTGTTCCTGCAGCCGCAGAGCTTGGTGCAGATGACCGCCGACGTGGCGACCCTGTTCGTGCTCGCGCTCGGCATCACGCTGGTGATCTACATCGGTGGCATTGACCTCTCGGCGCAATCGGTCGCCAACATGACCACCGTGCTGGCCACGCTGGCGCTGCCGAAGTTCGGCGCCTGGATGGCGCCGGCCGTGCTGGGGGTGGGCGCGACGCTCGGCTTCGCCTCCGGCTACGCGTCGACGCGGCTGAAGGTGCCGTCGTTCATCGCGACGCTGGCGGTCGGCGGCGTGGCGCTCTCGCTCGGCCAGTACGCCTCGGGCCAGCAGGCGGTGTTCATGGACGCCGAACTGCGCGACGAGGTGTTCGGCTGGGTCACCGGCAGCACGGCGGGCATACCGCACGAGATCTTCATCGCGGGCGTGCTGCTGGCGGTGCTGCTGTTCATCGAGCGCCGCACGACGCTGGGCCGCGCGCTGAAGGCGATCGGCGCCGGCGAGCCGGCCGCGGTGGCCTCGGGCCTTCGGGTGGAGCGCTACAAGATCGCGGTCTACACGATCTCCGGGCTGATCGCCGCGTTCGCGGGGCTGATGTTCGCCGTCAAGCTGGCCGGCGGCGCGCCCAACATCGCGGAAGGTTTCCTGCTGCCGGCGATCGTCGCGGTGCTGATCGGCGGCACGCCGCTGACCGGCGGCGTCGGCGGCGTGCTGAACACGCTGATCGGCGCGCTGATCGTCGCGGTGATCCGCACCGCGATGGTCTACCTCGAGGTGCCGGCGACGGCGCAGCAGATCGTGTTCGGCGTCGTGCTGATCGTCGCGATCGCGCTGACGATCGACCGCAGCAAGCTGACGATGGTGAAGTGAAGCGTATGGAGATCGGATGAAGGTGCTGGTGAGTGTGAAGCGTGTGCTCGACTACAACGTCAAGCCGCGCGTGAAGGCGGACGGCTCGGGTGTGGACCTGACCGGGGTGAAGATGAGCATGAACCCCTTCGACGAGATCGCCGTGGAAGAGGCGGTGCGGCTGAAGGAGAAGGGCGTGGCCACCGAGATCGTCGCGGTGTCCTGCGGCGTCACGCAATGCCAGGAGACGCTGCGCACCGCGATGGCGATCGGCGCGGACCGCGCGATCCTGGTCGAGACGAGCGAGGAACTGCAGCCGCTGGCCGTGGCCAAGCTGCTGCACGCGCTGGTGAAGAAGGAACAGCCCGGCCTCGTGATCCTCGGCAAG
The DNA here is from genome assembly GCA_003265685.1 of Piscinibacter caeni. Taxonomy (GTDB): domain Bacteria; phylum Pseudomonadota; class Gammaproteobacteria; order Burkholderiales; family Burkholderiaceae_C; genus Piscinibacter; species Piscinibacter caeni. The sequence goes on from QJOU01000047.1 coordinate 66,535, forward strand.
CAGGCGATCGACGACGACTGCAACCAGACCGGACAGATGCTGGCGGCGTTGGCCGACCTGCCGCAGGCCACCTTCGCGTCGAAGGTGGAAGTCGCGGACGGGCACGCCAAGGTGACGCGCGAGGTCGACGGCGGCCTGGAG
>QJOU01000048.1 GCA_003265685.1 Piscinibacter caeni
GGCGCCGCCCTGGCGCGTGCAGCTCGGCGAGCTGGCGATCGACGGCGGCCGGCTGCGCTTCGACGACGCGCTGGCCAGCGGCCGCGCCGACGGCGACCCGGTCGCGCTGGAGCTGAGCGCGCTGAAGCTGCGCGTGCAGGAACTCGCCTGGCCGGGCGGGCGCGGCGTCGCGCCTGCGAAGGTGCAGTTCGCCGCGCGCCTGGGCGCGCCGGTGCAGCCGAAGGCGCCCGCGGTGACGGCCGGCAGCCTGGAGTGGAACGGCCGCCTCGCGCCCGAGCCCTTGCTGGCCGCCGGCAGCCTGAAGCTCGAGCGCGTGCCGGTGCAGCTGTTCGAGCCCTACTTCGGCGAGGCTGCGCGCGTCAGCCTGCTGCATGCGGATGCCGGCGCCAAGGCCGAGTTCTCGGTGCAGGCGCTGCCGGCCGGCCTGGCGCTGAAGGCCGGCGGCGACCTGCGCCTGGCCGACGTGCGCGTGCACACCCGCGCCGAGGCCGGCGCCCGTGCCGGCGACGCCTCCACCAGCGAGCTGCTGAGCTGGCAGATGCTGGCGCTCGACGGCCTGCGCTTCGACCAGCAGCCGGGCCGCCGGCCGGCGCTCGAATTGCGCGCGGCGACGCTGTCGGACTTCTTCGCCAAGCTCGTCATCACCGAGCAGGGGCGTTTCAACCTGAGCGGCCTGGCGGCGCCGGCCGCCGCGGCCTCGGCCCCGGTGGCGGCCGCCTCGGCGCCGGAGCCGGCCGCCTCCGCCCCGGCCGCCGCCGGGGAGCTGCCGATCGACATCGCGGTGGGCGGCATCAACCTGGTCAACGGCCGGGTCGACTTCAGCGACCGCTTCGTGCGGCCGAACTACAGCGCCGATCTGAGCCAGCTCAACGGCCGGCTCGGCGCGTTCCGCTCCGGCACGCGCGAGATGGCCACGCTCGAGCTGCGCGGCCGCGCGGCTGGCACCGCGCTGCTGGACATCCGCGGCGCGCTCAACCCCACGGCCGATCCGCTGGCGCTGGACATCCAGGCCAAGGCCACCGACCTGGAGCTCGCGCCGCTGTCGCCCTACGCCGGCAAGTACGCCGGCTACGCGATCGAGCGCGGCAAGCTCAGCATGGACGTGGCCTACAAGATCACGCCCGAGGGCCGGCTCGAGGCGCGCAACCAGGTCGTGCTGAACCAGCTGACCTTCGGCGAGAAGGTCGAGTCGCCCGACGCCACCAAGCTGCCGGTGCTGCTGGCCGTCGCGCTGCTGAAGGACCGCAACGGCGTGATCGACATCAACCTGCCGATCAGCGGCTCGATCAACGACCCGCAGTTCAGCGTGTTCGGCATCGTGCTGAAGGTGATCGGCAACCTGCTGGTAAAGGCGATCACGGCGCCGTTCTCGCTGCTGCTGGGCGGCGGCGGCGAGGAACTGAACTATGTCGAGTTCCGGCCCGGCACCGCCTTGCCCACCGAGGCCGGGCAGGCGGCCTTGGCCAAGGTCGGCAAGGCGCTGGCCGAGCGCGAGGCGCTGAAGATGACCGTCACCGGCGCCGCCGACCCGGACAGCGAGCGCGAGGCGTTCCAGCGCGCCGCGCTGGAGGCGAGCCTGCTGGCGCAGCGCCGCCGCGAGCTGCTGCGCGCCGGCAGCGCACCGGCCGAGGCGGATGCCGTGAGCACGCTCGATGCGCCGACGCGCTCGCGCATGCTGCGCGAGGTCTACAAGGCCGCGGACCTGCCGAACAAGCCGCGCAACGCGCTCGGCTTCGCCAAGGACATTCCCGAGCCGGAGATGGAGGCGCTGCTGCGTGCGCGCACCGTGGTCACCAGCGAGGCGATGCGCGAGCTGGCGCTGCAGCGCGGCCTGGCGGTGCGCGACGCCCTGGTGGCGCAGGGCCTGCCGAGCGAACGCCTGTTCCTCGCCGCGCCGAAGCTGCGCGCCGCGGGCGAAGACGCCGCGGCCTGGACGCCGCGCGTGCAGCTGTCGCTGGCGACGAATTGACCGGCAGCGACTAGGACTTCCCCGCGTATGTAGCCACTTATCACCCGGGGGATCTCCGGCGCTGCACACTGCGCATCCAGACGGCGGGCCACCGCCGCTGTGCAGTCGAAGGAGACAACCCATGCGCGTGATTCCGATCGCGGGCGTCGCCGATTCCTCGTGCGACGAAGGCACCGGCGAGGTGCCCAAGCTCGATCTGCCGCTGGCGCGGCGCGAATTCCTCAAGGGCTCGGGCGTGCTGATGGGCACGCTGGCCACCGGCAGCGTGCTGGCGGCGCTGGCGCCGTCCACCGTCTGGGCTGTCGAGCTCAAGACCCTCAGCAAGGCCGAGGGCGAGGCGCTGATGAAGATGGGCCGCGTGCTCTACCCGCACAAGAAGCTGCCCGACGCCGTCTACGCGCTGCTCGCGAAAGACCTGGACGGCAAGGCTGCCGACGCGGCCACTGCCAAGCTGCTGCGCGACGGCATCGCCGCGCTCGACGCGGCGGCCGGCGGCAGCTTCGTCAAGGCGAGCGAGAAGAAGCGCAAGGAGGTCGTCAAGGCGATGGAAGGCCAGCCCTTCTTCGCCACGGTGCGCGGCCAGTGCATCACCTCGCTGTACGACAACGACATGGCCTACAAGGTGTTCGGCTACCCGGGTTCGGCCTGGGAGAAGGGCGGCTACATCACGCGCGGCTTCCAGGACCTGAAGTGGCTCCCGGCGCCGTCCAAGGAAGCCAGCCCGCCCCCCTACCTCTGAACCTGGAGTACGCCATGGCGAAGTTCGAACAGACCGACGACTCGGTCGTCGTCATCATCGGGTCGGGGGCCGGCGGCGGCACGCTGGCCAACGAGTTGTGCCAGAAGGGCATCAAGGTCGTCTGCCTCGAGGCAGGTGCGCGGCAGTCCAGCGCGTCGTTCATCAACGACGAGTGGAAGAGCTTCGTGCAGCTCGCCTGGCTGGACCCGCGCACCACGTCCGGCACCTGGCGCGTCGCGAAGGATTTCGCCGGCCTGCCGGCGTGGATCTGCAAGACGGTGGGCGGCACCACCACGCACTGGGCCGGCGCCTCGCTGCGCTTCCAGGAGCACGAGTTCAAGGTCAAGACCACCTACGGCGAGATCGCCGGCGCCAACCTGCAGGACTGGCCGCTGACGCTGCAGGAGCTCGAGCCCTGGTACGACAAGGCCGAGGACAAGATGGGGGTCACGCGCACCCACGGCATTCCCGGCCTGCCGGGCAACAACAACTTCAAGGTGATGCACGCCGGCGCCACGCGCCTGGGCTACAAGGAGGTGCACACCGGCAACATGGCGATCAACAGCCAGCCGCGCCACGACCGCGGCCGCTGCATGCAGCTCGGCTTCTGCTTCCAGGGCTGCAAGAGCGGCGCCAAGTGGAGCACCTTGTACACCGAGATCCCGCATGCCGAGGCGACCGGCAACTTCGAGCTGCGCACCGAGAGCCATGTGTCGCGCATCGAGCACGACGACAAGGGCAAGGTGACCGGCGTCGTCTACTTCGACAAGGACGGCAAGGAGCAGCGCCAGAAGGCCCGCATCGTCTGCGTGGCCGGCAACTCGATCGAGACGCCGCGCCTGCTGCTGCTGTCGGCGTCGAACATGTTCAAGGACGGGCTGGCCAACTCGTCCGGCCAGGTCGGGCGCAACTACATGCGCCACATGACCGGCTCGGTCTACGCCGCGTTCAAGAACCCGGTCAACATGTACCGCGGCACCACGATGGCCGGCATCATCCGCGACGAGGCCAAGCACGACACCAAGCGCGGCTTCGCCGGCGGCTACGAGATGGAGACGCTGTCGCTGGGCATCCCGTTCATGGCGGCCTTCCTGAACCCGGGCGGCTGGGGCGAGGACTTCACCTGGTGGATGGACCGCTACACCAACCTCGCCGGCATGTGGCTGGTGGGCGAGGACATGCCGCGCGAGAGCAACCGCATCACGCTGAACCCGAACGTGAAGGACAAGTACGGCAACCCGGCGCCGAACGTTCACTTCGACGATCACCCGAACGACATCGCGATGCGCGAGCATGCGTTCCGCCAGGGCGAGCGGGTCTACCAGGCCGCCGGCGCGATCCGCACCTTCCGCACGCCACCGTACCCGAGCACGCACAACCTCGGCACCTGCCGCATGGGCGCCTCGAAGGACAGCAGCGTGTGCGACAAGTTCGGCCGCACCCACGACGTGCCGAACCTGTTCATCTCCGACGGCAGCCAGTTCACCACCGGCGGCGCGGAGAACCCGACCCTGACGATCGTGACGCTGGCGATCCGCCAGGCCGACCACATCGCCAGGCTGATGAGCGAGCGCACCATCTAGACCCAGGAGGCGCGACCATGTGCGAATACTTCGTCAAGGCCGACCCGATCCAGTACGAGCAGCGCTCGCGCACGATCCGCATCCACGGCGTGCTGACGAGCATCCGGCTCGAGAACATGGTGTGGGACATCCTCGCCGAGATGGCCGAGGCCGAGGGCTGCACGACCAACCACCTGATCGTGCAGTTCCACGACGAGATCCTCGCCCACCGCGGCGAGGTGCCCAACTTCGCGTCCTTCCTGCGCGTGACCTGCATGCGCTTCCTGCGCCGCAAGCTGACCGAGGCGGAGCGCGGGGGCACCCCAAAGGAAGACGTCGCGCCCAGGCCGCGCATCGTGGCCCTGGGCGCGCGCTCCGCGTCCTGATCGGAGATTCCATGGCCAAGGTGATCCACACGATGATCCGGGTGCTCGACCTGGACAAGTCCATGCGCTTCTATGCCGAGGTGCTCGGTATGACCGAGGCGCACCGGCTCGACTTCCCCGACTTCGCGCTCGTCTACCTGCGCAACGCGGAGAACGACGTCGAGATCGAGCTGACGCTGAACAAGGGCCGCACCGAGCCCTACACACACGGCACGGGGTATGGACACATCGGCGTCGTGGTCGACGACGCGCCGGCCGCGCACGCGGCGCTGGTGGCCAAGGGCTACGAGCCGGCGCCGGTGAAGGAGTTCAAGCGCGGCGACGAACTGCTGGCGCGCTTCTTCTTTATCCAGGATCCCGACGGGTACAAGATCGAGCTGCTGGAACGGCACGGTCATTACCGGTAGATTCCACAGGCGCGGTGCCCAGGAGGCGGGGACCGCGGCATCACCCACAACACGCCCCAGGAGACAACCTTGAAGATGACGTCCGTACCGTTCGCGGTGGCCGGGATTGCCTGCGCCGCCATGCTCTCGCTGCCGGCTTCGGCCCAGCAGAACCTCGAGAAGCTCAAGCAGATGAAGGTCGCCACCACCGACCTGAACATCCCGCTGGTGCCGCAGGAAGGCAAGAACGCCGCGGCGATCCGCGAGAACCTCAAGCGCGTCAAGCTGCCGCCGGGCTTCAAGATCGACCTGTTCGCGGTCGTGCCCGATGCACGCCACATGGCCGTCGCGCCGAGCACCAACATGCTGTTCGTCGGCACGCGCAAGACCACCGTCTGGGCCGTGACCGACCGCAACTCCGACGGCGTGGCCGACGAGGTGAAGAGCTTCGCGCCCTCGCTGAAGTTCACCAACCCGAACGGCGTGTGCTGGACCAAGGACGGCTTCCTGATCGTGGCCGAGCACAACCGCGTGCTGAACTTCCCGGCTGCCGAGTTCTTCTACGAGGGCCCGGACGTCGCGGTGATCGAGGTGGTGTCGCAGGGCAAGCTGGTCCCGCCCGAGGAGGAGTCGTACAACCACGGCGCGCGCACCTGCCGCGTCAGCGACGACGGCAAGCTCTACGTCACGCTCGGCCAGCCGTACAACGTGCAGCCCAGGGAAAAGGTCGCGATGTACGAGCAGCTCGGCATCGGCGGCATGGTCCGCATGAACCCGTTCGACGGCTCGGGCCGCGAGGTGGTCGCCAAGGGCGTGCGCAACTCGGTCGGCATGGACATCAACCCGAAGGACAAGACGGTCTGGTTCACCGACAACCAGACCGACGGCATGGGTGACGACACGCCCCCGGGCGAGCTCAACCGCATCACCAAGCCCGGTGGCGGCGGCGAGCACTTCGGCTACCCGTTCATCCACGGCAACAACGTGCAGATCGCCGGCACCTCGGCCGCGCCGGACCTGAAGGACATGAAGCCGCCGGCCCAGTGGACCAAGCCGCAGATCGAGTTCCCGGCGCACCAGGCGCAGCTCGGCATGACCTTCTACAACGGCAAGATGTTCCCGGCGCAGTACCAGGGCGGCATCTTCGTGGCGGCGCACGGCTCGTGGAACCGCACCAAGGCGAGCGGCGGGCTGGTCAACTTCGTCTCGCTGAAGGCGGACGGCACGGCCGACAAGAGCACCGTGTTCGCCGAGGGCTGGCTCGACAGCGAGACCGGCACCTACCGTGGCCGCCCGGTCGACGTGGCGGTGATGAAGGACGGTTCGCTGCTGGTGTCGGACGACTACGCCGGCGCGATCTACCGCATCACCTACAGCGCTCCGTGACCGTCCAGCGGCCCCTGTTGTGGCTGCTGGCCGCCGCGCTGCCCGGCGCGGCGGTCGCGGCGGGCGACCCGGCGACGGGTCGCCTGCGCGCCAACACCTGCAACGTCTGCCATGGCGCCAACGGCATGGGTGCGACGCCGGACGCCCCGCACCTCGCGGGGCAGCCGGCGATCTACCTGGCCGCGCAGCTGCGCGCCTTCCGCAGCGGCGCGCGCAAGCACGAGGTGATGAACGTGATGGCCAAGCCGCTGTCGGACGAGGACATCGAGCACCTGGCCGCCTGGTACGCCTCGTTGCAGATCGAGGTCAAGGCGCCCTGAGGGGCGACCAGCTCATCGCGATGCCGGTGGGGGCGCCGCCGCGGGCAGGAACGCGTCGCTGAAGCAGGCACCCTCGTCGAGCCCGTGCGCCAGGAAGGCCGGCACGGCGGCCTCGACCATCCTGACCGAGCCGCACACGTAGATCTCGTGCGCGCGCAGGTCGCTGAAGTCGGCCAGCATGGCCTCGTGGACCAGGCCGGTGCGCCCGGTCCAGGCGTCCTGCACCGCGGGCTCGGACAGCACCGGGACGAAGCGGAAGTTCGCATGCTCGCGCTGCCATTGCTCGGCCAGCGCCTGCGCGTACAGGTCGGCACGCCGGCGCACGCCCCAGTACAGCCACATCGGGCGCGTCACGCCGCGCGCGAAGGCGTCCTCGACGATGCTCTTGACCGGCGCGAAGCCGGTCGCTCCGGCCACGAAGAGGATCGGGTGCGTGCTCTCGCTCAGCGTGAAGCTGCCCAGCGGGCCCTCGAAGCGCAGACGGTCACCCGGCTTCATGCGCGTGAACACCGCGCCGGTGAAGCGCCCGCCGGGAATGTGGCGCACGTGCAGCTCGATGCGCTCGCGCTGCTGCGGCGGATTGGCGAACGAGAACGCGCGACGCTGGCCGTCCTCGAGCAGGATGTTGATGTACTGCCCGGCCGCGAAGCCGATCGTCTCGCCGCGCGGCAACGCGAGTGTCACGCGCATCATGTCCGGGGCGAGCAACTCGAGCCGCTCGACCTCCGCCTCCCGCACCGGCACCGCCGGCCGCGGCGCCACGCCGCCGGCCCCGGCCTCGACCTCGATGTCCAGGTCGGACAGCGCGGTGGCGCAGCACATCAGCGCCTTGCCCTGCGCGCGCAAGGCATCCGGCAGCGCGCTGCGCTGGTAGATGCCGGGGTCGACGCGGCCGTGCAGCACGGTGCACAGGCACACGCCGCAGCCGCCGCTGCGGCATTCGTAGGGCAGCGCCAGGCCCTGGCGCAGGCCGGCGTCGAGCAGGGTTTCGCCGCGGCGCAGGGTGACCGGCTGCGTCGAGGGGTGCAGCGTCATGTGGAACTCGCCCTGCGGCGCGCGCCGCCGCGCCGGCGGCAGCCAGGGCAGCGCGGCCAGCAGCGCGGTGGCCCCGGCCACCAGCGCCCACACCTGGCCGAGCGGCCACAGATACAGCAGCGGCAGCAGCGCGAGCAGGAACCAGTCGAGATCGAGCTGCGCCACCACGACGCCCAGGTCCGCCGCGCCGCCCTGGCTGAGCGCGGGGCGCACCAGCGCCAGTGCCAGCAAGGTCGCGCCGAGGCTGAGCATGATGGCGCGCGGCGGGTTGGTCCTGGCCTTGGGCACACGCTGCACGTGCACGAACATCAGCAGCAGCACCACCAGCGGCAGGCCGATGTGGATGAAGGACAGCAGCGAGAAGAAGCGGTCGTTGACGCTGCTCGGGTAGATGAAGTTGCGCATCAGCGTGCCGCCGAAGCTCGGCAGCCAGTCCAGCCACTCGAAGCTCGCGACGATGACGAACTGCGCCAGCCGGTCCCAGGGCAGCATGTAGCCGTTGATGCCCGACACGTAGACGCCCCAGACCAGCGCCACGCCGGTGACCCAGGAGAACCAGCGGAAGGCGCGGAAACGGTCGAACGCGAAATGGCGCAGCAGGTGCAGCAGCATGGTCAGCACCATCGCATCCGAGGCGTAGCGGTGCACGCTGCGCAGGATGCCGCCGGCGAACCACTGGCGCCCGGTCAGCGCCTCGACCGACGCGTAGGCAGCACCCACGCCGGTCTCGAAGAAGGCGTACAGGTACAGCCCGCTGCCGGCGATCACCCAGAACAGGAAGAAGGTGATCGCACCCAGGTGGTAGAGCGGGTTGAGGCGGTCGCCGAAGGCGCCGTTGAAGAGCGCCTCGGCGCGCATGAACAGCGCGCGCAGCAGGCCCTGCAGCGCCCGGATCATGTCGCGTCCGGCCGGCCCGGCAGCGGCTGCCGCAGCGCGCGCGCCACCACCACCACGAAGAGCAGGCCGCCGACGATGGCGACCAGCCCGCCCAGCCCCATCAGGCCCATGCCGGCGATCTCCGCACCGCTGCGCAGCACCTGCTCGGCACCCGCCACCTTGCGCTGCACCCCGTAGCCGCCCGACCAGACCAGGCCGAGGATGTGCATCAGCTGCCCGGCCCCGTAGAGAACCGGCTGCAGCGTGGCCAGCCGCCCGCCCGGCGCGCGGTAGCCGAGCGCGGGCAGCAGGCGGTAGACCAGCCCCATCAGCGCCAGCGTGACCCCGACGATGCAGCCGTGGTAGTGCGCCGGGATGCGCACGTTGCTGCCGGCGATGAACACGCCGATCAGGCCGCCGGACGCGAACAGCAGCATCGAGGCCAGCAGGGCCGCGCGCAGCGGGCGCTGCGACGGATCGGTCGCGGCGGCGCCGTGCAGCCCGACGGCCACCGCCAGCCCGATCGGCAGGATCGCCAGGCCGCCGCCCAGGCGCATCGCCCAGGTGTGCAGCTGGCGGTGCTCGACCGAGGCGATGTCGTGGGCCAGGTAGGCGTAGGGCGTGACGAACACGCTGGCCAGCGCGAGCGCCAGCAGGCCGAGCGCCAGGCGCGGGCTGAGCGGCAGGCGCGCGCCGCAGGCACCGGCCAGCCACAACCAGGCCACCAGCATCAGCAGCGTCCAGGTGAACTGCAGCGCATGCCCGCCGCCCCAGAACAGGATCTCGTAGTACGCCCGGCCCTCCAGCGTGCGCGGCAGCACGGCGAACGACCAGCCGAAGGCCAGCAGCGCCACCGCGGTGGCCACCACGCTGGCGTTCAGGCCGAAACGCAGGGCACCCGCTGCGTCGATGGTGGTGCCGATCTTGGGCGCCGCGAACAGGCCGCGCAGCACCAGCACGCCGACACCGGCGCCGAACACCAGCAACCCGGCGATGAACGGCGCGCCGTCCAGCAGCGGGATGTAGTTGGCCATCACCGCTGCGCCGCTGCCGAGGAAGGGCGCGAGCGCCATCAGCGCGGCGCCGGCGCCGCACAGGCCCAGCGCCGCCCAGCCCCAGCCGAGCCGGCGCGGCGAGCCGTTGAGGCTCCACAGCAGTCCGGCCAGCGCGATGAACCAGACCAGCACCGACAGGTCCACATGCACCACCAGCGCGACGCGGAAGAAGTCCGCCACCGGCAGCAGCCGGTTCAGGCCCGGCGTGCGCGACAGCACCAGCAGCACCGAGAACAGCCCCGAGCCGACCAGCGCCGCCAGGCCCAGCCACAACCAGCCGCGTGCGAGCGCACGGCGCGCGTCGGCGGGTACCGGCAGGGCGTAGACGACGCCCGGCACGGGCGCGGCGCGCGTGGCAGGACGGGGGCCGGCGACGGCCGAGGGGTCGAGGGTGTTCATCGCAGCGTGATCGCCTGGGTGGCGGGATCGAAATCGATCACCAGGATCTGCGCCGGGGCCAGTGTCACGCTGGCCTCGCGCTGGTGGGTGAAGCCGGGGCTGCGCAGGTCGTCCTTCAGGCGCACGCTGAGCCGGTGCGTTCCGGCGCCGACCTGCAGCCGGCGATAGACCGAGGACGCGCCGTCGCGCGACAGGCCCGAGGGACGCGCGCTCACGCGCAGGGCGGGGAGACCGTCGATGTCGAGCTCGACGACGATCGGCGAGCGTTCGCGCGGGCAGCGCAGCGGCGCGCGCATGTTGGGCGGCAGCTTGGCCAGTTCTTCCGGCGTCTGCGGCCGGCAGTCGGCGACCGGCTTGCCGGTGTGGCTGAAGCTGAGCTTGATGAGCGCCTGGTCACCCGCCAGGTGCCGGTACGGCGGCCAACCGGAGAACACGCCGATCACGCCGGCGAACAGCGCGTAGAGCAGCGCCTGGCCGATCCACGCGGCCGGGCCGAGCCGGGGCGCGCGCTCAGCCATGGCGCACCGCCTCGGGGGCATCCAGCCCTGCGCGCAGCCGCGCCAGCGCCGCGTGCAGCCGGTCCTCTTCGCCGGCGTCGGCCCAGGCGGTCGCGACCTGCGTGCGCGGCACCGCGGCACGCAGCCGGGGCTCGCGCGTGCCGGCCAGGCGCTGCTCGGTCCAGCGCTGGCCGAGGCGGAACTCGCAACCGTTGGCGCGGCAGCCGCTGACCAGCACCGCGCCGGCGCCGTCGCGCAGCGCGTACTCGACGAAGGACGGCGGCAGCGCACCGATGCACATCAGGCCGAGCGCGGCGACATCGGGCGCGGCGAGCGCCTCGACGCGCGCGCCGCGTGCGCATCCGAACACGACGATGCGTCGCGGCCCGGGCAGCGCGGCGAGCTGCTGCTGCAGGCGCCGCCGCAGCGCACCGATCGGCTCGCTCGGCATGTCGATGCCGGTGACGAGTTCGGCCAGGCTGCGGAACGGCGTCGACGACGGGCAGGCGCCGACGCAGATGCCGCAGCTGGCGCACAGGTCGGCGTCCACCTGCGCCAGCTCGCGCCCGAGGCGGCGCTTCTGTGCATCGGGGTGCGGCAGCATCGTCACGGCGGCATAGGGGCAGTCGTCGAAGCAGCGCCGGCAGCCGTTGCAGTTGGACGGATCGACCCGCGCGACCGGCACCGCCGCCGCGCGGCGCGGCAGGAAGGGCAGCGCGAACAGCAGCCCCAGCGACAGCAGCACCAGCGCCCAGACGGCAGCCGGCGACGTGGCATCGGCCAGCGGATGGATGGCGAGCAGGATCCAGTCGTAGGCGAGCAGCTGCGGCACGCGGGCCGGATCGGCCGGTGCCTGGCTCGTGACCGGATGCACCAGCGCCAGCGCGACCAGCATGGCGAGGGTGCCCAGCGCGAGCGCACGCGGCGGCATCACCTCGGGGCGGCTGATGCGCTGGAGGTGGAACCACAGGCCGAACAGCAGCATCAGCGGCACGCCGAGGTGGACGAACACGAACAGCGAGAACAGCCGGTCGTCGATCGCGCCGGTGCCGACGAAGTTGTGCGTCAGCGGCGTGGCGAACAGCGGAAGCGCGTCCAGCCACTCGGCGGTGGCCAGGGCCGAGAACTGGCCGAGCTGGTCCCAGTTGAGCCAGAAGCCGACGAGCGCGCTGGCGAAGGCGAAGCCGATCAGCGGGACGCCGGTCAGCCACGAGAAGCGGCGGAAGCCGCTGTAGCGGCCGAACAGCCACTCGCGCAGCAGGTGCAGCAGCATCACGATCACGAAGGCGTCGGCCGCGTAGCGGTGCAGGCTGCGCAGCAGGCCGCCGACATGGGGCTGCTCGCGCGCCAGGCGCTCGATCGAGCGGTAGGCGCCGGCCGCCGAGGTGTCGAGCACCACGTAGAGGTAGAGGCCGCTGGCGGCGATCAGGCAGAACAGCAGCACGCCGAGCGCGCCGAGGTGGCGCAGCGGATTGAGCGCCGTGCCGAACGGCCGGTCGACCGCATGGTCGAGCTGCCGGCAGGCGGCGCGCAGGCGGTTCGCGTCCATCGCCGCCGGGTCAGGCCGCGGCGCGGCGCGCACGCCGCCGGTTGCGCGCCTCGAGGCCGAAGAAGAGCAGCATCGCGAGCAGGAAGGTCAGGCCACCGGCGATCTCGAGGATCAGCCCGACGTTGTAGCGGTAGCGGCGCGTCTCGGGGTCGTAGACCGTGCAGACGAGACGCACCCGTTCGATCAGCCCCGCGAGGCTGGCGCGCGCCGGCATCGGCACGCCGCGCAGCAGCCGGCGCAGCGGCTCGCCGAGCTGCTCGGGCGTGATGCGCTCGCCGTAGACCTGCGCGGCGATGCGGCCTTCGGCATCGAGCACGGTGACACCCAGCACATGGTCGAAGCCGGCCGGCGTGGCCACGTAGCGGAAGCCGAAGTCGCGCGTCAGCGCGTCGACCGTGGCCGGCGGCGCGCTGAGGAAGTCCCAGTTCGGTTCGTCGATGCGGTGCTGCGCGGCGAAGGCGCGCATCGCCTCGGGCGAATCGGCCGGCGGGTTGAAGCCGATGCTGACCACGTTGAACTGGGTCGCGCCCAGGGTCTCGTACAGCGAGCGCAGCGAGGCCTGCAAGGTGCGGGTGCCCGTCGGGCAGACCTGGAAGCAGCCGGTGTAGACGAAGCTCACCAGCAGCGGCTTGCCGCGCAGGCTGGCGAGGGCCACCGGCCGGCCCTGGCGGTCGAGCAGCAGGTGCGCACCGGGCTGCGTGCCGATCACCGCCTCGCCGGCGCGCAGCGCCTCCTGCGCGTCGAGCGCCGGCGCGGCCCGCGCGGCCCAGGGCGTGGCGGCCAGCGCGGCGGCCAGCAGCAGCGCGCCGCAGGCGGCGGGCCTCGGTGCATGCGGCGCCGGCACGAACCAGCTCCCTAACGCAGCGCCGCGTCGAGGCTGGCCGCGGCCAGCAGCACCCCGAGCTGCAGCAGCGACGCGAGGAAGGCGCCGATCGCGGTGCCGCGGCTCGGCGCACGCGCGAGCGCGCGCGCCTTGAGCACGAAGTGCAGCCCGCCGCCGGCCGCGCCCAGCAGGTACAGCCAGCCGGCACCGGCGAACGCCGGCAGCAGCGAGACGCCGGCCAGCGCCAGCGCGCTGAAGTACACGGCGCGCGCCGCGCGCGGCGTGCCCACCACCACCGGCAGCATCGGAATGCCGGCCGCGGCGTAGTCGGCCTGGCCGGCGATCGCCAGGCTCCAGAAATGCGGCGGCGTCCACAGGAACAGCGCCAGCGCCAGCAGCCAGCCGGGCGCGCCGACCTGCGGGTTCACCGCGGCCGCGCCGGCCAGCACCGCGAAGCTGCCCGACAGCCCGCCGACCACGATGTTGGTCCAGCTGCGCCGCTTCAGCCACAGCGTGTAGACGACCGCGTAGACGAAGGCGCCGAGGAAGATGTACAGCGCCGCGACCGGGTTGAGCAGCGTCGCTGCGGCCCACAGCGAGGCCGCCAGCATGGCCGCCATCAGCAGCAGCCAGGCCGGCGTGCGCGGCAGCGAGCCGCTGGCGAAGGGCCGGCGGCGCGTGCGCGCCATCAGCCGGTCGGTCTCGTACTCGGCGTACTGGTTGAACGCGCCGGCGCTGGCCGACGCGACCAGCACCGACAGCGCCAGCACGAGCACCTGCATGAGGCTCAGGGCCGGGCCCGGCGTGACCGCGAAGCCGACCAGCGCGGTGGTCATGATGAACACGCCGATGCGCAGCTTGAACAGGCTGAGCACCTCGCGCGCCCGGCGCACCGGGCGGGCAGCGGAAGGGGCGAAGGAGGCGGCCATGCGCGTGCCCTTGTCGCTCAGCTCAGGCCCCAGACCTGCGACAGGTACTTCCAGTTGATGAAGTAGTACAGGACGAAGGCGACCAGGAACACCATCGCCAGCATGAAGGTGCCGGGCGCGGCGAAGCCGGCCGAGCCGTGGCTCTGCACCACCAGCGTCGGCGCGGTCGGCGGGATCGGCGTGAAGCTCGCGTTCGACACGCCGGCCTCGAGGCGCCGCCCCCACAGCAGCGAGCCGACCGTGACGTAGATGTAGATCGCCCCGCCGACGATGGCCGCGATGCCGGCGATGCCCACCAGCCCCATCATCAGGTAGGCGGCGCCGGGCCACTCGTAGGCCAGCGCCGCGCCCTGGAAGGCCATGTCCCAGTGGCGGCGCGAGACGCCCAGCGTGCCGGCCCCCATCATCACGACGCAGAAGAAGTACATCGACAGGCCGAACAGGTAGGGCTGCAGCTTCGCCAGCCCCGGCGCGATCATCTCGCGCCGGAACAGCACCGGGATCAGGAAGTAGGTCAGCGCCATGAACGACAGCGTGGTGCCCACCACCACGGTGGCATGGAAGTGCCCCGGCACGTAGATGGTGTTGTGGATGATCATGTTGAGCTGCTCGGTGCCCATCATCACGCCCGAGATGCCGCCGAGGAAGCCGAAGCCGATGATCGAGATGAACACGCCGGAGAAGGTCGGGTTGCCCCAGGGCGCCTTGCGCAGCCACTCGAACAGGCCCTTGTTGAAGCCCTTGGCGCGCTGCGCCACTTCCATCGCGCCGGGGATGGTCAGACCGTGGATCATCGAGGCCAGCACCGCGAAGTACATGAAGTAGCTGGTGTTGACGACCTTCCAGCCGGTCGACAGGCCGGGGTCGGCGAGCAGGTGGTGCGCGCTGGCCAGCTGCAGGAACAGGATGTAGAGCAGGAAGGCACCGCGGCTGACGCGTTCGCTCATCGGCTTGGCACCGAAGGCGATCGCCGCCACCGCGTACCAGATCGAGATGTGCGCCGCCACGTTGATCTGCTGCGACGAGTGGCCGAAGGCCCACCAGATGGTGCGGTAGACCAGCGGGTCGACCCGCTCGATCAGGCCGACCGACAGCAGGAAGGTCGGGATCAGGATGATCGCGCCCGAGGCGATCGTGAAGACCGCGATGATGCAGGCGGTGATCGCGCCGAAGGTCACCAGCGGCACCGAGCCCTGGTAGGTCTTCTCCTTCTTCGCCACCACCAGCGTGCCGAGGAAGACGAAGCAGCCGATCAGCGCGCCGACCGCGAACAGGATCAGCCCGAGGTAGAACGACGGCGCGGCCATCATCGGCACGTACGAGGTCATCATCACGCTCGAGCCGCCCTGGTAGACGGCGACGTTGTTGGTGACCGCGCCGATCACCATCAGCGCGAACGCGAGCCAGGCGATCTTCGGGGTCGCGAGCCGGCAGCGCAGCAGCGTCGACGAGCAGAAGTACAGCACCGCGATCTCGAAGAAGATGATCCAGAAGATCAGCATGTCGATGCCGTGCGCGGTGAGCACCTGGTAGAAGGTGTCGGCCTCGAGCCAGTGGATCGCCGGCCAGCGCGTCAGCACGACGCCGACCGCGAGGATGCCGCCGATGAGCAGGAACACCACCGCCGCGACGGCGTTGGCGAGCATCAGCTTCTCGGCGTTGGCTTCGAACTGCAGCCCGCTGCGCGGGCAGGTGCGGTAGGTGGTGGCGGACATGACGGCCCCCTCACTTGACGTAGATGCGGCCGACCATCGTGTGGTGGTTGATGCCGCAGTATTCGTTGCACACCACCGAGTAGGTGCCGGCCTGGTTCGGCGTCACCGTCACGACATGCTCGTAGCCGGGCACGATCTGGATGTTGATGTTGGCCGGCTGCAGCGAGAAGCCGTGGTTGTAGTCCATCGAGGTCAGGTGCAGCCGGTAGGTCTTGTCCTTCTCCAGCTCGAGGATCGGCCAGAAGTTCCACAGCCGCGCGACGAGGTAGACGTCGCTGCCCGCCGGCGGCGCCACCACCGGGGTCTTGGCGTCGGTCTCGGTGCGCACGGTGTACTTGTCCACCACCGCCTGGGCCTGGGCGCTGAACTTCTCCGGCGTGGTGCGGTAGGTCTCGGTCGACAGGTTCTGCCGGCCGTACAGGTGCCAGCCGACCATCATGAAGAACATCACCAGGCACCAGGCCAGCGCGATGACGATCCAGGTTCCCTCGACGCGGTCGAGCGGGTGTTTCCACCACAGTCGTTCGGCAGGCGGCAGGATGGCGCTCATGAGGGGATCCCTCCGGTGGATGCGGCAGGCCCCGACCGGCTACTTGGCCGGCGGGATGGTCAGGATGTCGACCACACCCCACAGGGTGTAGAGCAGCATCGGTATCAGCACGCCGAGGAACAGCAGCAGGAACGGGTTGTCCAGCAGCTGCTGCATCAGCGGTACGGGTTCCTGGTCCCGGTCCGAGGTGCCCATGTCTTGTCTCCTGGTCGGCTTGTGGGTTGTCCGCCTGCCCGATTGCCCGATTGACGGCGCATGGCAGCGGGATGGGGCCATGTTGGGCAGGCACGCGTCAGGCTGAATTGAACTGGTTCAAGAAATCGAACGCTGGTCGATGCGCCCCGCGGGGCCGCGGGCTACGATCCGCGCCGCCGCGGCCCTGCCGGCCCGGCGCGAATCCGTGCCCCCACTCGAACGACGTCTGGCCTTCGTGCGCCGCCTCGCGCTGCTCGCGGCGGTCGTGGTGCTGGCGGTCACCAGCCTGAGCGCGTACCTGCGCCTTGCGCGGGCCGGGCTCGGCTGCGCCGACTGGCCCGCCTGTTACGGCCAGGGCCTGCGCGAACTGCAGCAGGGCATCCCGCCCGCCGCCGACGCGCAGGGGGCCACGGCCGCCGCACGCTTCGCGCACCGGGTGGCGGCCGTGCTCGCGCTGCTGCTGGTCGTCACGATGCTGATGACCTGCTTCACGGCACGCCCGCTGCTCCGGCGCGAAGGCGCGCTCGCGATCGCCCTGCTGGTGCTGGCGCTGCTGCTCGCGGTGCTCGGGCGCTGGAGCAGCGCCGCGCGGGTGCCGGCGGTGGCGATCGGCAACCTGCTCGGTGGCTTCCTGATGCTGGGCCTGTGCGTGCGCCTGGCCGGGACGGGTCGGCCCGCGGCCGCACCCCCGCCGGCGTGGCGCGTCGGGGTCCTCGCGGCGCTGGTGCTGCTGCTCGTGCAGATCGCGCTCGGCGGCCTGGTGAGCGCGTCGTACGCCGGCCTGGCCTGCCGCGGCTGGACCGACTGCGGCCTGGCGGACACGTGGCGGCTGTCGGGCTGGGGCAGCCTCGATCCGTGGCGCGAGCCGCTGCTGGACGGCGTGTCGGCGAGCCACCCGGCCGGCGCGTTCGCGCACAGCCTGCACCGCCACGGCGCGCTGCTGCTCGCGGCACTGCTGCTCCCGCTGGGCGTCGGCGCACTGCGGCGCGGGCAGCGGCGCCGCGGCGCCGCACTGCTGGCCCTGCTGGGCCTGCAGGGTCTGGTCGGCGTCGTGATGACCGCTGCCGGCCTGCCGCTGGCCGCGGCGCTGCTGCACAACCTGCTGGCCGCCGGCCTGCTGGCGGCGCTGCTGTCGCTGCGCTGATCCGGCCCGGCTTGCGGGTTGTCAAGCGGCGGCCCCGGCACCGCTTCCAGAATGCGCCCGTTGCGGCCTGCGGGAGACAGCGTGCAAGCCAGCCCCTTCGACCTGCCGCGTTATCTCGCCGACCTGGCGCTGTTCCAGGAGATGAGCGCGGACGAGTTGCAGCGGCTCGCAGCGGGCTGCCGGCTGCGCCGGCTGGACGGCGGGGAGATGGTGTTCCGCATCGGCGAATGCTGCAACGAGTTCCACGTCACCGTCAGCGGGCAGGTCAAGCTGTTCGTGGTCTCGCCGGCCGGGCAGGAGAAGGTGATCGAGCTGATGGGCCCGGGGCAGAGCTTTGCCGAGGCACTGATGTTCACCGGCAAGCCCTACATCATCAATGCGCAGGCGCTGGGCGAGACGCTGCTGCTGAGCGTGCGGAAGCACGCGGTGCTGGCCGAGATCGAGCGCGACCCGCGCTTCACGCTGCGCATGCTGGCCGGCATGTCGCTGCGGCTGGACAACCTGCTGCGCGACGTCGCGGGTTATGCCCTGCACAACGGCCTGCAGCGGGTGGTGGGTTATCTGCTGCGCGGCCACGATCCGGCCGCCGCGCCGGAACCACGCGGACTCACCGTGGCGCTGCCGGTCAGCATGGCCACCATCGCCTCGCGGCTGTCGATCACGCCGGAGTACTTCTCGCGCGTGCTGCACGAACTCGAGGCGCGCGGCCTGATCGAGATCGACCGGGCCACGATCCGCATCCACGACGCGGCGCGTCTGGCGCAGCACACTCTGCCCAGCGCGGTGCCACGCGGGGGGCGGCCGGCGCTCGACGCCTAGTCTTGCGCTCGCTGGGCGAGGAGATCGCCAACGCGCTCGGCCATGGCCTGGATGCTGTTCGGCATCGTCCGGGGTGCGGTGGCGCTCGGTGTCGCGAGCCGGGCGATGCAAGCCGTGTCGGCCCGCCGAGCCCCCCCGCTTGACGCGTGACAGGGCCGGCTCCAGAAAATCTCTAACGGCAAACCCCGTCGCTGCGCGCGGCGGGTTCGCATAGGCTCGCTGCGCGCCGCCCGGCGCCCATGACAACGAACCTTGCGACCCATGATCCGCCGATCCCTGCTGAGCACCGCCCTCGTCGCGGCCTTTCCCGTGCACGCCCAGGTCACGCTCGACCCGGTCGTGATCTCCGCCGAACGCACGCGCCAGACCACCTTCGAGGCGCCGGCGGCCATCAGCGCGGTGACGCGCGAGGTGATCGACGGCGGCCTGCAGGTCAACCTCTCCGAGGTGCTGAACCGCGTGCCCGGCATCAGCATCCTGAACCGGCAGAACTACGCGCAGGACCTGCAGCTGTCGATCCGCGGCTTCGGCGCGCGCTCGACCTTCGGCATCCGCGGCGTGCGGCTGATCGTCGACGGCATCCCCGCGACCATGCCCGACGGCCAGGGCCAGGCCTCGAGCATCGCGCTGTCGTCGGCGCAGCGCATCGAGGTGCTGCGCGGCCCGCTGGCACAGCTCTACGGCAATGCGGCCGGCGGCGTGGTGCAGGTGTTCACCGGGCCGGACGGCGAGGGCGCCTCGGCCACCGGCAGCGCGGCCGTCGGCTCGTTCGGACAGCAGCGCCTGGGCGCGCGCTTCTCCTACGGCGGCAGCGAGAACGACGTGGTGCTCGACGCCTCGCGCTTCACCACCGACGGCTGGCGCCAGCACGCCGCGGCCGAGCGCAACCAGATCAACGCGAAGTGGGAGCGCCGCTTCGACGCGCAGTCGCGCTTCTCGCTGGTGGCCAACGTGCTCGACCAGCCGTTCTCGCAGGACGCGATCGGCCTGCGCCGCGACCAGTGGCAGGCTGACCCACGCCAGGCCGACGCCGCCGCGCTCGACCAGAACGCCGGCAAGGTGGTCGAGCAGCGCCAGATCGGCGCCGTCTACGAGCGGGCGCTGTCGGACGCGACGCTGCTGAGCACCCGGCTCTACGTCGGCACGCGCGAGCTGGACAACCGGCTCTCCACGCCGCTGGGCCCGCAGTTCTCCAACACCTCCAGCGGCGGCATCGTGCAGTTCGAGCGCGGCTATGCCGGCCTGGGCGTGCAGCTCGAGCACCGCATCCGGCTCGGCGAGCAGCGCCTGCTGCGCCTGACCGGTGGCTTCGAGCTCGACCGCATGAACGAGGACCGCCAGGGCTACATCAACGACGGCGGCCGCCAGGGCGAGCTCAAGCGCGACGAGCACAACAGCGTGCGCAACAGCGACCTGTACGGCCAGGCCGCGTTCGACCTGACGAACACGCTGACGCTGAGCGCCGGCGCGCGCGCCAGCCGGGTGCGCTTCCGCACCGACGACCTGTTCGTGCGCCCGGCGCCCAGCCCCGACCAGCGCGACAACGGCGACGACAGCGGCAGCCTGAAGTTCTCAGCCACCAACCCGGTGGCCGGGCTGAGCTGGCGCGCCACGCCGGGCTTGAACCTGTACGCCAACGTCGGCCGCGGCTTCGAGACGCCGACCTTCACCGAGCTGTCCTACCGGCCGGCCTGCGGCACGCCGGCGCCCGTGGGCTGCGTCGAGACCGGGCTGAACACCGACCTGAAGGCCTCGCGCAGCCGGCATGCCGAGATCGGCGCGAAGTGGAAGATCGCCGACGGCCAGCGCCTGGATGCGGCGCTGTTCGACATCGCGACACGCGACGAGATCATCGTCGACACCAACAGCGGCGGCCGCACCACCTTCAAGAACGCCGGCCGCACCTCGCGCCGCGGCGCCGAGCTGAGCTACCTGGGGCGGTACGGCCCGGCCTGGCGCGCGACGCTCGCGCTGACCGCCTTGCGCGCACGCTTCGACGAGACCTTCGTCAGCGGCAGCGGCACGAGCGCGACGACCATCCCGGCCGGCAACCGCCTGCCCGGCACGCCCGAGCGCAGCGCCTTTGCCGAACTGGCCTGGACGCCGCCGGGCGCCTGGGGCGGCTTCAACGCGGGCGTCGAGCTGGTGCACACCGGCAAGCTGTACGTCAACGACGCCAACACCGATGCCGCGCCGGCGGCCACGGTGCTGAACCTGCGCGCCGGCTTCATGCAGCAGGCCGGCGGCTGGACGCTCAGCCAGCTGCTGCGCGTGGACAACGCGACCGACCGCAACTACGCTGGCTCGGTCATCGTCAACGAAGGCCAGGCGCGCTTCTTCGAGCCGGCCCTGCCGCGCAACTGGCTGTTCGCCTTCACCGCACGGCACACGTTCAAATAGGTTCTTCCGTAAGCTCGGGCGGTGCCGGCCGACCGAGCCGCAGGAGAACCCGATGAACGAGCAACTTCAGACCATCACCCTGGGCGGCGGCTGCTTCTGGTGCCTCGAGGCCGTGTACGAGCGCGTGCGCGGCGTCGTCGCGGTCGAGTCCGGCTACGCCAACGGCGAGACGCCGAACCCGAGCTACGAGCAGGTCTGCAGCGGCCGCACCGGCCACGCCGAGGTGGTGCGCGTGCGCTTCGACCCGGCGCAGATCAGCCTGCGCGAGGTCCTCGAGATCTTCTTCGTGGTGCACGACCCGACCACGCTGAACCGCCAGGGCAACGACGTCGGCACGCAGTACCGCTCCGGCATCTACGTGCACGACGCCGAGCAGGAGCGCGTGGCGCGCGAGGTGCTCGCCGAGGTGGCCGTGCAGCACGGCGGGCGTGTCGTCACCGAGCTGATGCCCGAACGCGGCTACACCCGCGCCGAGGACTATCACCAGCACTACTTCGCCAACCATCCCAACCAGGGCTACTGCGCGTTCGTCGTGGCGCCCAAGGTGGCGAAGTTCCAGAAGACCTTCGCGAGCCGGGTGAAGTCCTAGGGCCTGTTCACCCGTAGTGTGAACAGGCCCTAGACTCCCGGTCCTGATGGGCCGGGCTTCCACCTTCCTGCGCCGCCAGCTGCACCTGCTGCTGGCGCTGGTGCTGCTCGCGCAGACCCTGGGCCTGGTGCACCGCGTGCTGCACGCGCGGGCCGATCACCCGGTGGCCGCCGCCAGCTCGGCCTTCGGCCACGACGCCGGCGACCTGGATTGCCGGCTGTTCGACCAGCTCGCCCACGCCGACATCGCCTTCGGCATCGCTGCCCTGCCCATCGTGCAGGTGCAGCCGCTGCCGCCTGCCGCGGTGTTGCCGGCCGGCCGCCTCGCCCCCCAGGCGAGCGGCTTCCTCGCGCGCGGCCCGCCGCCTCCCGTTCGCGCCTGATCGTCGTGCCGCCCTGCCGGGCGGTCCGGGTGCACGCCGGCCGCAGCGCGGCGGGCGTGCACCGCTCTTGCGAACGGAATTTCTCCCATGTCCTCTCCTGCTCTTGCCGGCTGGCGCCTCGCGCCGGTCGTCGCCGGGCTGCTCGCGGCCGCCGCCCAGGCCCAGACCAGCACCCTGGCGCCGGTGCAGATCACCGGCAACCCGCTGCGCGCCGAAGAATCCGCCGCGCCTGCCACCGTGCTCCGTGGCGACGAGCTGGTGCTGCGCCGCGGCAGCTCGCTGGGCGAAACCCTGGCAGGTCAGCCCGGCGTGTCGTCCACGTGGTTCGGGCCGAACGCCAACCGGCCGGTGATCCGCGGCCTGGACGGCGACCGCATCCGCATCCTCGAGAACGCCGGCGCGTCGTTCGACGCCTCGAGCCTGAGCTTCGACCATGCCGTGCCGATCGACCCGCTGGTGGTCGAGCGCATCGAGGTGCTGCGCGGGCCCGCGGCGCTGCTGTACGGCGGCAGTGCCGTCGGCGGAGTGGTCAACAGCATCGACAACCGCATCCCGCGCCAGCCGGTGCAGGGCGTGGGCGGCGCGGTCGAGGCGCGGGTCGGCGGTGCGGATGCCGAGCGCGGTGGCGCCGCGCTGGTCGAGTCCGGCAACGGCGCGCTCGCGCTGCACGTCGATGCGTTCGGCCGCGAGACCTCCGACTTGCGCGTGCCGCGCCACACACCCGTCGCCGACGGCCAGGCGCTCGACCCGACGACCCGCGTGCGCAACGCCGCCTCGCGGGCCAATGGCGCAGCGCTCGGGGTATCGCGCACCTGGAACGACGGCTACCTGGGCGTCTCGCTGGACCAGCTGGACAGCCGCTACGGCGCGGTGGCCGAGCCCGACACGGTGATCCGCCTGCAGCGCGAGCACCTCGCGCTGGCCGGCGAGCAGCGCGGGCTCGGCGGCTTCTGGCGCACCGTGCGCGGCCAGATCGGCCGCACGGTCTACCAGCATCGGGAGATCGAGGGCACCGGCGAGGTTGGCACCACCTTCGACCACCGCGGTACGGCCGGCCGGCTGGAGGCCGAACATGCGCCCGTGGCCGGCTGGCGCGGCGTGGTCGGCCTGCAGGCCGAGGACGGGCGGTTCGCCGCGCTCGGCGAGGAGGCCTTCGTGCCGAGCACGCGCACCCGCGCGCTGGGCGCCTTCGTGCTCGAGGAGCGCGCCTGGTCGCAGGGCACGTTCAATGCCGGGCTGCGGGTCGAGCACGTGAAGGTGTGGTCGGCCGGCGATGCGCCGGGCGCCGATCCGCAGTTCGGCGCCGCCACCGAGCGCCGCTTCACGCCGGCCAGCGCCTCGCTCTCGCACCTGTGGAAGCTTGATGCCGCCTGGGGCGTGGCCACCACGGCGAGCTTCACGCAGCGCGCACCGACCTCGTTCGAGCTGTTCGCCAACGGCGTGCACGCGGCCACCGGCGCCTACGAGCGCGGCGACACGGGCTTGAGCGCCGAGCGCAGCCGCCAGCTCGAGCTGGCGCTGCAATGGCAGCGCGGCGAGGAGCGCCTGCGCGTCGGCGTGTTCGAGGCGTGGTTCGGCAACTACATCGCGCTGGAGCCCACCGGCGCCACGGTGGAGGACGTGCCCGAGTACGTGTTCCGCGCGGTGCGTGCGCGGCTGCGCGGCATCGAGCTCGAGGGCCGCAAACGCCTGCTCGATGCGCCGTGGACGCTGGACCTGACCGGCAATGCCAGCCTCACGCGCGGCACCGACCGCGACAGCGGCGAGCCGCTGCCGCGCATCGGGCCGCTGCGCGCGACGCTCGGGCTGGAGGCCCGCCAGGGCCCGTGGCGCCTGGGCGCGGAGGTGGATCACGCGGCGCGCCAGAACCAGGTGCCCGCCACCGACACGCCGACGCCCGGCTGGACCATGGTCAACCTCTCCCTGGCACGCCGCTTCACGCTCGGCAGCAACGACGCGCTGTGGTTCGTGAAGGCCGCCAACCTGGGCGACACCCTGGCCTACAGCGCCTCGGCCGTGCCGACCATCCGCGAGCTCGCGCCGCTGCCCGGGCGCTCGCTGAAGACCGGCCTGCGGGTCGTCTTCTAGGCGCGGTGGCGCCTCAGGGCGCCAGGCGCTCGCGCACCCAGCCCTCGCCCTCGCGCCGGTAGCGCAGCCGGTCGTGCAGGCGCGAGGGCCGGCCCTGCCAGAACTCGAAGCGGTCCGGCGCAAGCCGGTAGCCGCCCCAGTGCGGCGGCCGCGGCGGGTGCAGCAGGAACTGCGCGCCGAACCTGGCCGCGTTGGCCACCAGCACGGCGCGCGAGCCGATCACCTGGCTCTGCGGCGAGGCCCAGGCGCCGATGCGCGAGTCGAGCGGGCGCGAGGCGTAGTAGGCGTCGGACTCGGCCGCGTCGACCTGCTCGACGCGGCCCTCGATGCGCACCACGCGCTCGAGTTCGACCCAGTGGAACTGCAGCGCCGCGAACGGGTTGCCCGCCAGCTCGCGGCCCTTGCGGCTCTCGTAGTTGGTGTACCAGACGATGCCGCGGGCGTCGAAGCCCTTGATCAGCACCACGCGGGTCGACGGCCGACCGTCGGCACCGACGGTGGCCAGGGTCATCGCATTGGGCTCGGGCAGCTCGGCCTCGATGGCCTGCTGCAGCCATTGCTCGAACTGCTGCAGCGGGTCGGCCGCGCTGGCCGATTCGTCGAGCGCGGCGCGTTCATAGCTCTTGCGCAGGTCCGCCAGGCGCGCCTTGTCGGTGGAATTCATCGTGGGCCAGTATAGGCAGCGCGGAAATCAACCCGCAGAAACCCACCTGAAACTTCTTACTAGGCAAATCTGCGTACGGGGAAGGCCTTAAGTGAAGCTCCCACTACCTTGCGAGGGGTGCGGCTCCCATCCTCGACCACAGGGAACAACAACAAGGAACTGGAGTGGCGCTGATGAAGGCGCAGCCGGCGGTCATCGTGTTGGCGGCAGGGCGCGGCAGTCGCTTCCTGGGCGCCGACCACAAGCTTGCCCAGCGCCTGGGCAGCGCCACCGTGCTGGCCACCACCTTGCGGCATGCGGTGTCGAGCCACCTGGCGGTGGTGGTGGTGACCACCGAGGCCTTTGCCGACGTGGCCCGGCGCAGCGTCGCCGCGCGCGACGTGGTGGTGTTGCCCGAGGTCGGCAGCGCAGGCCACGGCGAGCTCGGCATGGGCCACTCGATCGCGATGGGCGTGGCCGCACGCGCCGACGCCGCCGGCTGGCTGATCCTGCCCGGCGACATGCCGATGGTGCGCAGCGCCACCTTGCGCGAGGTGGCGCGCGAGCTGCCCGAGCATGCGGTCGTGTATGCCCAGCACAAGGGCGTGCGCGGCCACCCGGTGGGCTTCTCGTCGGAGCTGTACTCCGAGCTGGTGGAACTGCGTGGCGACGAGGGTGCGCGCCGCCTGGTGGCGCGCTATCCCGCGTTCGGCGTGGAAGTGGACGATCCCGGCATCCTGATCGACGTCGACACCGAGGACGACCTCGACGACCTGCGCCGCCGCCATGCGCAGCGCGGCGGCGATGCCTCCTCCGGGCTGGACCGTTCCTAGAGTTCGCGCGCGAGCTTCTCGAGGCGCTCGATCTCGCGGTCGCGGATGCCGCAGCGGCGCAGCGAGGCCGCGGTCTCGAGCAGGTACTCCAGCGTGCTGCCGTAACGGCCCTGCGCATGGCGCAGGATGTGGCGCAGCTCGTCGTCCGGCAGCGGGGCGAGCAGGCTCGGGCTGCGGCGGCTGAGCGTGAAGCCCAGCGCCCGCACCGGGCCGTGCGGCGTGCGGCAGGGCAGCCAGCGCGGATCGTAGGTGGCGGTGGGCATCTCGCGCTCCCACAGCAGCGGCAGCTCGTGCGCGACGCGCTCGCGCGCGATGCGGTAAGCCACGCCGCGGCACGCGCCGCCGGAGATCAGCGCGAACACCAGCCCGGGCTGCTGCGGCGTACCGCGGTTGATGCGCGAACGCATGCGCAGGGCCCGGTGCCAGCCGTGCACCAGGGCCGGGCGCTGCTCGGCGTACTCGAAGGACGGGCGCCACACCAGCGAGCCGTAGCCGAACACCCACAGGTCGTGCCGGCCGCCCCAGTCGCGCTGCACCGCCGCCAGCAGGGGGGCGGGATCGCGGCTGGCGAGGGCGGCCCGATCGTCCATGCCATCAACTCTAGATTGTTGTGCCGCTGTAACCAGGTTACGTGATAATCTGCCCATCAGTTACATGGAGGCGCCGCGATGAAACCAGCCGTCGTCGAAGTCACCCAGCGGATCCGCGAACGCAGCGCCGCCACCCGCAGTGCCTACCTGGCGCGCGTGCAGGCCGCGATCGACCGGCCGCGCGGGGCCGATCGCATGGGCTGTGCCAACGTGGCGCACGCCTTCGCCGCGCTGCCCAGCAGCGACAAGTTCAAGGTGGTGGCCGAGAAGGCGCCCAACATCGGCGTGGTCACCGCCTACAACGACATGCTGTCGGCGCACCAGCCCTACGAGGGCTTCCCGGCGGTGATCCGCGACGAGGCGCGCCGCCACGGCGCCACGGTGCAGGTGGCCGGCGGCGTGCCGGCGATGTGCGACGGTGTCACCCAGGGCCTGCCCGGCATGGAGCTGAGCCTGTTCTCGCGCGACACCATCGCGATGGGCACCGCCGTGGCGCTGACGCACGACGTGTTCGATGCCGCGCTGCTGCTGGGCGTGTGCGACAAGATCGTGCCGGGCCTGCTGATCGGCGCGCTGCACTTCGGCCACCTGCCGTGCGTGTTCGTGCCGGCCGGGCCGATGAGCACGGGCCTGGACAACACCGCCAAGTCCAAGGTGCGCGAGCAGTTCGCGCAGGGCCAGGTCGGGCGCGACAAGCTGCTCGAGGCCGAGTCGGCGGCCTACCACGGCGCCGGCACCTGCACCTTCTACGGCACCGCCAACAGCAACCAGATGCTGCTCGAGGCGATGGGCCTGCACGTGCCGGGCAGCGCCTTCGTGCACCCGCATGCCGAGCTGCGCGAGGCGCTGACGCGCGAAGCGGTGCGCACGGTGCTCGCGATCCGCAAGGGCGGGCCGCGCTTCACGCCGATCGGCCAGCTGGTCGACGAGCGTGTGATCGTCAACGCGATGCAGGCGCTGCTGGCCACCGGCGGCTCGACCAACCACCTGATCCACTGGGTCGCGGTGGCGCGCTCGGCGGGCATCCTGATCGACTGGACCGACTTCGCCGACCTCTCGAAGGCCACGCCGCTGCTGGCGCGGGTCTACCCGAACGGCAAGGCCGACGTGAACCAGTTCCAGGCCGCCGGCGGCCCGGGCTTCGTGATCCGCGAGCTGATCGACGCCGGTTACCTGCACGCCGACGTGGCCAGCGTCGCCGCGGGTGGCCTGCGCGAGTACGGCAAGCTGCCCGAGAAGGCTGGCGAAGGCCTGCGCTGGAGCGCGCTGCCCGCGCAGAGTGGCGACGACAGCATCGTGCGCACCGCCGCCGAGCCCTTCAGCCCCGAGGGCGGCCTGAAGCTGCTCACCGGCAACCTCGGTCGCTCGGTGATCAAGGTCTCCGCGGTGCCGGACGACCGCCACGTCGTGCAGGCCCCGGCCCTGGTGTTCGACGGCCAGGAGGATCTGCTCGCCGCCTTCAAGGCCGGCACGCTGGAGCGCGACTTCGTCGCCGTGGTGCGCTTCCAGGGCCCGCGCGCCAACGGCATGCCCGAGCTGCACAAGCTCACGCCGCCGCTGGCGGTGCTGCAGGGCAAGGGCTTCAAGGTGGCCCTCGTGACCGACGGCCGCATGAGCGGCGCCTCGGGCAAGGTGCCGGCGGCGATCCACGTCAGCCCCGAAGTGCTGGCCGGTGGAACGCTGGGCAAGGTGCGCGACGGCGACGTGATCCGCCTCGACGCGCGCGCCGGCACGCTCAATGCATTGGTCGACCCGGGCGAATGGGCCGTGCGCGAGGTCGCGCCGCAGACCGACGCCCATGCGCGGACCCATGCCTTCGGCCTGGGCCGCGAACTGTTCGGCGGCATGCGCCGCAACGTGCTGAGCGCCGAAGAGGGCGCGGTCACCTGGCTGTGAAGGACAAGACGATGAACACCCTCGAACTCGCCACCCACGGCCCGGTGATCCCGGTCATCGTGATCCAGACGCTGGAAGACGCGGTGCCGATGGCGCAGGCGCTGGTCGACGGCGGCGTCAAGGTGCTGGAGATCACGCTGCGCACGCCGATCGCGCTGCAGTGCATGGAGGCCATCGCGGCGAAGGTGCCGGGTGCGCTGGTCGGTGCCGGCACGATCCGCAGCGTGGCCGACGCGAAGGCGGCGAAGAACGCCGGCTGCGTGTTCGGCGTCAGCCCGGGCTACACGAGCGAGGTCGGCCGCGCCTGCCGCGACATCGGCCTGCCGCTGCTGCCGGGGGTCTCCACCGCCAGCGAGGTGATGATGGCCAATGCCGACGGCTACGGCTTCCTGAAGCTGTTCCCGGCCACCGCGGTGGGCGGCATCAACCTGCTGAAGGCGCTGCACGGCCCGTTCCCGGACGTGGCCTTCTGCCCGACCGGCGGCATCACCGTCGAGACGGCGCCGCAGTTCCTCGCACTGCCCAACGTCAAGGTCTGCGGCGGCTCCTGGCTGACGCCGGCCGATGCGGTGGCCGCCAAGGATTGGGCGCGCATCACGAGGCTCGCCAAGGAAGCCGGCGCGCTGCGCTGATCAGCCCTCGCGCTGGATCAGCTCGATCTTGTAGCCGTCCGGGTCGGTGACGAAGGCGATCACCGTCGAGCCACCCTTGACCGGGCCAGCCTCGCGGGTGACGTTGCCGCCGGCCGCCTTGATCTTCGCGCAGGCCGCGTAGGCGTCGGGCACCGCGATCGCGATGTGCCCGTAGGCGCCGCCCATCTCGTAGCCCGATACGCCGTGGTTATAGGTGAGCTCGATCTCGGCCTCGCCCTCGGCATTGCCGCGACCGAAGCCGACGAAGGCCAGCGAGTATTTCTGATCCGGCCGCTCGGTGGTGCGGATCAGGTTCATGCCGAGCACCTTCGTGTAGAAGTCGATCGAGCGCTGCAGGTCGCCGACGC
The DNA here is from genome assembly GCA_003265685.1 of Piscinibacter caeni. GTDB lineage: Bacteria > Pseudomonadota > Gammaproteobacteria > Burkholderiales > Burkholderiaceae_C > Piscinibacter > Piscinibacter caeni. Next base: position 28,756 of record QJOU01000048.1, read on the forward strand.
GCAGCATGGTGTGGAGTAGTCTCATCGGGGCGGGCGTGCGTCGAACACGAGGCAGGTGGTGGACGCGTGAGCGTACAGCTTGCCGTCGGGCCCGAACAGGCGGCCTTCCGCCGTGGCGACCTGGTTGCCGGCGTGCACCACGCGGCCCTCGGCGCGCACCAGCGGCACCCGGTCGGTGAGGGCGCGCACGATGTTCGTCTTCAGCTCCAGCGTGGTGTAGGCCTTGCCGGCGGGCAGCGTGGAGTGCACCGCGCAGGCGACCGCAGAATCCAGCAGCGTGGCGAACCAGCCGCCGTGCACCGTGCCCAGCGGGTTGTAGTGCGCGTGCCCCGGCCGGCCCTGGAACACCGCGTGGCCGTGCTCCACGTGCACGGCCAGGAAGTCCAGCGTCTCGCCGATCGGCGGGGCGGGCAGGCGGCCGTCGAACATCGCCTCGAACAGTTCCAGCCCGCTCAGGCCGGCCAGCTCGTGCGGCGGGACCGCGCCCACCTCGCCGCGGCGCGCGCGCACGCGCGCTTCGTCGGCGCGCCAACGCGCCAGGGTGTCGTCGACAGAAGTCATCGGTTCGCTCATGAGTGATTACACTTGTATATGCAAAGATTGTGGATACAATAGTCGCCATGGCCGATGCCGTCAAGCCGCAGGGCTGCACCAACCTCAAGCTGCGCCAGCTCAGCCGGGCGGTGACGCGCCACTACGACGCCTACGTGGCGCCGACCGGGCTGAAGAACACGCAGTACTCGCTGCTGTCGCACGTGGTCGCGTTCGGGCCGCTGCGGCCGGGCGCGCTGGCCGCGCGCATGAAGCTCGAGCCCTCGACGCTGACACGCAACCTGCATCCGCTGGTGGCTGCCGGCTGGGTCGAGCTCGGCCCGGGCGAGGACGCGCGCAGCCGCCTGGTCAGCGCCACCGAAGCCGGGCGCGCCAAGCGCGCCGAGGCGCAGAAGGCCTGGAAGCAGGCCCAGCTGGCGCTCAACGCGCGCCTGGGTGAGGCACGCGTGGTGGCGCTGCACGCCTTGATCGACGACTGCCTGCTGGCACTCGACCCCCTGGAGAACGAGGATGAATGAACCGATCAGGCGCGCCGCCCCGGCCGTGGCGCTGGTGCTGCTGGCCGCGGCCGGCACCTTTGCGCTGACCATGGGAGCGCGCCAGTCGATGGGCCTGTTCCTCGGCCCGATCAACAGCGCCACCGGGCTGGGCATCGCCAGCATCAGCCTGGCCTTCGCCTTCGGGCAACTCTGGTGGGGCCTGACGCAGCCCTTCGCCGGCATGGTGGCCGACCGCATCGGCGCCGGCCGCGTGCTGCTGGCCGGCGTGCTGCTGGTGGCGCTGGGCACCGCGCTGATTCCGTTCATGACCAGCACCCCCGGCCTGGTGCTCGCGATCGGCGTGCTCGCGGCCGGCGGCGCCGGCATGGCCGGGCCCTCGGTGCTGATGTCGGCCACGATGCGCCTGGTGCCGGGCGAGAAGCGCGGCCTGGCCACCGGCATCGTCAACGCCGGCGGCTCGTTCGGCCAGTTCGTGTTCGCGCCCATCGCGCAGGGCATCACCGCGGTGGCCGGCTGGGCCGCATCGCTGCAGAGCCTGGCGCTGATCACGCTTCTCGCGCTGCCGGCGGCCTGGGTGCTGCGCGGCAGCCATGCCACTGCGGCCGGGGCGGCGGCGAAGCCGCTGTCCACGCGCGAGGCCATTCGCCAGGCCTTCGCCGACCGCAGCTACCGGCTGCTCGCCGCCGGCTTCTTCGTCTGCGGCTTCCACGTCGCCTTCCTCGCGACGCACCTGCCGGGCGTGGTGGCCTCGTGCCAGCTGCCGCCCGCGGTCGGCGCCTGGGCGCTGGCGGTGATCGGCCTGTTCAACATCGTCGGCAGCTTCGCGATGGGCTGGGCCGTCGGGCGCTGGCGCATGAAGTCGCTGCTGTCGCTCGTCTATGCCACCCGTGCCGTGGCGGTGCTGGCCTTCGTGCTCGCGCCCAAGACCGAAGCCGTCGTGCTGCTGTTCGCCGCGGTGATGGGCCTGACCTTCCTGTCGACCGTGCCCCCGACGGCCGGCCTGGTGGCCAAGTTCTTCGGCCCGGCGAACATGGCCACGCTGTTCGGCTTCGTGATGCTGGCGCACCAGGTGGGCGGCTTCCTCGGTGCGTACTTCGGCGGCAAGGTCTTCGAGGCCACCGGCAATTACGACGCGATGTGGATCGCCGACATCCTCCTGGCCGCCGCCGCGGCGCTGGTGCACCTGCCGATCCGCGAGAAGGCGTTGCCGCCGAGGTCGGTGGTGCCGGCGTGAATCAGCCTGCGCGCCCCGCCTCGACCCCCGGCACGACGTCGTCGCCGTAGTGGTCCTTCCAGCGCTTGGCCAGGCGCTCGCTAGCGTCGAGCCGGTGGCCCGGCAGGCCGTCCTCGGCATGCCAGCGCTCGACGCGCGACTCGATCGCGAAATGCGACACCGGCCGCAGCGCGGCGGGGTCGTCGAGGCTGCCGACGGCGAGGTCCATGCGCTCCGAATCGACGTAGGCGAAGGACAGCGGCGTGCCGCAGGTGCGGCAGAAGCCGCGCCGCGCGAACTTCGACGAGGCGTACAGCGCCGGCTCGCCCTGCCACGACACCTTGCGCTGGAACACGTTGAACCAGGGCACGCGGGTGTTGCCGAAGGCGAGCTGGCACATGCGGCAGTGGCAGTAGTAGCCCTCGTCGGACTCGGTGGTGACGGTGTAGCGCAGCGCGCCGCACAGGCAGCCGCCGGTGAGCGTCAGGGGCGTGGGCACGAGCGTCGGTGTCTGGCTCATCGCGTGCTCCTTCAGACGGTGTAGTTCAGCGCCCGGCGGCCGCCGTCGGCATAGACGATCTCGCCGGTGAGGTAAGTCGCGTCGTCGCTCAGCAGGAAGGCCACGACGGAGGCGATCTCGGCCGGCTCGCCGAGCCGGCGCAGCGGCGTGCGGCTCATGATCCGCGCCCTGGCCTCGGCGCTGCCCAGCACGGCGTTCTTCGCCAGCTCGGTGGCGATGGTGCCGGGCGCGACCGCGTTGACGCGGATGCCGCGGTCGGCCAGCGCCAGCGCCATCACGCGCGTCAGCTGGTCGATGCCGCCCTTGCTGACGTTGTAGCTGGCGATGCTCGGGATCGCCATCACGCCGTTCACCGAGCTCATGTTGACGATCGCGCCACCGCCGTGCGCCGCCATCGAACGCGCCACCGCCTGGCCGACCAGGAAGGCGCCCTTCAGGTTCACGGCGATCACCGCGTCCCAGTCGGCCTCGCTGATGTCGAGGAAGTCCGCGGCGCGGAAGATGCCGGCGTTGTTCACCAGCGCGTCCACCGGCCCGAGCGTGGCCTCGGTGGCCGCGAGCGCGGCCTCCACCTCGGCCTTGGCCGACACGTCGCAGCGCTGGAACAGCGCGCGCGGGCCGAGCTCGGCGGCGAGCGCCGCGCCGCGCGCGACATCGACGTCCCACAATGCGACGGCGGCGCCGTCGGCATGCAGCCGGCGCGCGCAGGCTGCGCCAATGCCCTGCGCCGCGCCGGTGATCACAACAACCTTCATGCGGCCGCCTGTCCGGCTTCCTTGTCGAGCCAGATGCCCATGCCCTGCGCGTTCAGCTCGAGGTCGATCGCCAGCAGCTCGGCGATGCGCGCGGGCGTGAAGTTGCAGCCGTGGCGTGCCACATGGGCGATGTACTGCTCCAGCAGGCCGCGCTTGAGCGCCTCGTGCCGCTGCGGCGCGTCGCGCAGCGCGCGGCCGAGCGCGACCATCGCGTCGATCTGCTCGAGCAGCTCGGCGCCGAGCCGCTCCACCTCGCCCACGCGGCCGAAGTGCGTCAGGTACATGCAGGCCGGGTCGTACGACAGCAGCCGCCGCACCGAGCTCTTCAGCGCCTCGGGCTCGAACTGCACCGGCGTGGTGGTCGGCAGCAGCCAGGGGCCTCTGGCGCTGTCGAACTCGCGGTAGCTCAGGCCGAAGGTGTCGCCGGTGAAGAAGCCGCGGGTGCGCTCGTCCCAGACGCAGTGGTGGTGGCGCGCATGGCCCGGTGTGTCGAGGAACTGCAGCGGCCGGCCGGCCAGCTCGACCGTCATGCCGTCGGCCGACTCGCGCACGCGCTCGGCCGGCACGCCGACGATGCGGCCGTAGGAGCGCGCCATCTCCTCCTCGCCATACACGGCGGTGGCTCCGGCGATCAGCGCGCGCGGGTCGATCAGGTGGCGCGCGCCGCGCGGATGCACCCAGGCCGTCGCGTGGGGCAGGTGCGTCATCAGCAGGCCGACGCCGCCGGCATGGTCCAGGTGCACATGGGTCGGGATCACCAGGTCGACGTCCGCCGGTGCGAGCCCGAGCGCCTCGAGTGCCGCCAGCAGGCGCGGCACGCCGAAGTTGGTGCCGGTGTCGACGAAGGCCGCCCGGCCGCGCTCGACGATCAGGTAGGCGGCATCGAAATGCTCGCGGTGGAAGCCGGTGTCGATCGCGTGGATGCCATGGTCGAGTGCCTGGACGAAGGGCGGCAGCAGGGGCATGGGGTGCGGGCGTTGCTCGGTTCGGCGCATTCTAGGAGCGCGAACTCCGGTGCCGGGCCCGGGTCACAATCGACCTCACCCCGAGGAGTGCGCGATGACGCCCCGCCCGCTGTTCCCTCTCCTGGCCGCCGTGCTGCTGCTGGCAGGCTGCGCCGCCAACCCTGCCAAGCTCGCGCCCGGCACGCCGGCCGCCACGGTGCTCGCCACGCTCGGTCCGCCGACGGGCGAGTACAGCCTGCCCGGCGGCGGCCGGCGCCTCGAGTACGCCACCGGACCGTTCGGCAAGCGCACCTGGATGCTCGACCTCGACGCCGCCGGCGCGCTCGTCTCGGCCGCGCAGGTGCTGACCGAGCAGCGCTTCAACCGGATCCGCGCCGGCATGACGCGCGACGAACTGCTGCGCGAGCTGGGCCGGCCTTCGGCCACCAGCATGGCCGGCTGGCACCAGCTGCAGATCGTCTGGTCGTACCGCTACGAGACGATGTTCTGCCAGTGGTTCCAGGTCGGTCTCGATCCGCAGAAGGGCACGGTGATCGACAGCGGCTACTATCCCGACCCGATCTGCGAGGACCCGCAGTTCGACAACGCCCTGTTCCGCCACCGCCGATGAGCGCACCCACCCTGTACGGCATCCCGAACTGCGACACGGTCAAGAAGGCGCGCGCCTGGCTCGCCGCACGCGGCGTCGAGCACGGCTTCCACGACTTCAAGAAGCAGGGCGTGCCGGTGGCGCTGCTGGACGACTGGATCGCGCGCCTGGGCTGGGAGGCGCTGCTGAACCGCCGGGGCACGACCTGGCGCAAGCTCGATCCGGCGCACCAGGCGGCGGTGGTGGATGCGGCCAGTGCGCGTGCGCTGATGCTCGAGCAGCCCAGCGTGATCCGCCGGCCGGTGCTGATGCGCGGGGACACGCTGCGCGCCGGCTTCGACGCGGACGACTGGGCGCGGCTCTTCTAGCGCGCTTCTAGACCTTCAGCTCGAAGAACGCCTCGGCGCAGACCACGCCGTTGATGCGCACGTCCACCGCATGCCGCCCGGCGTGGTAGCTGCGCGTGGTGATCGGCTTGACCGCATGGCGCTTCGTGAGCGTGATCGCTTCGCCCGGCGCGAGGCTCAGGTTCCAGCCCTTGAACACCTTGGGCGAGACCGTGCCGTTGGCCTTGACGTGGTGCACCGCGTAGTCGACCACCAGCGTCTGCGCACGCTTCGCGCCCGAATGCAGCGTCAGCGCCAGCGTGACCGCCTCGCCGAGCGCGATGCGCCGGGGCGTGACGCGCAGCCGCGCCTCGCCCGCGAAGGGCCGGCCCAGGCCCCAGGCCTTCAGCACGCGCGCATCGCCGCGCTTGATCAGCGTGCGGCTCGCGTGGCGCAGCAGCGCGCGGCGCGGCGCCGGCGCGTCGGGCAGGTGGCGCTCCAGCCAGTCGGCGACGAGGCCGGGGTGGTCCTTGGCGATGTCGTTCAGGTGGTTGGCCACGCTGCGCCGCACGTACTCGCTCGGATCGTCCTGCAGCGCCTCGAGCAGCGGCAGCGTCGGCGACGGGTCGGCGATCAGGCCCTTGAGCTGCAGGCCCCAGGGCAGGCGCGGCCGACTGCCCTCGCTGGCGAGGCGCCGCACATGCGCGCTCGGGTCGCGCGCCCAGTGCGCCAGCGTCTCGAAGGCAAGCGCCGGATGGCGCTCGATGAACGGGCGGATCGCCCATTCGGCGCTGAAGCGCTGCGTCAGCGCATGCAGTGCGGCCAGGGCCCGCTCGGGCTCGCCGAGCCCGCGCCGGGCGACGAACTCGGTCAGCGGCCACACCACCCAGCCGGCCAGGCCGCTGTCGTCGTTGCCACGGTCGTGGAGTTCGCCGAGTTCCTCGTCGCCGCGCACCGGGGCGAGCGCGGCCTCGATCAGGTCGCAGGCGGCGGCGAAGTCGGCCGGCAAGGTGGCCTCGAGTGCCGTGGCCAGGTGCTGCGCGCGCGCCTTGAACTCCAGCGCCTCCAGGCCCTGCGACGCGAGGCGGCGGAAGCGCGCCGCGTCGAAACCCGCGTCGTGGCGCTGCAGGTGCCGCGCGGCCGCATCGACGGTGCCGGCGTGGATCAGGTTCTTGAACGGTTCGGCCATGGCCGGCGCAGCATAGCGGCGAACCGCGTTGCACAACTCGGGTGCGTTCATGCACCACGCGAGAACCGCTTTGGATCGGAATCTCTCCGATTCGGTGCGTCCGGGGTGCACCAATCAAGGCATGTCTCTTGCGATCGTGGTGCGTTCGGCACGCAAACGAGGCGAGGGGAGACACGATGGAGACGATGGCCCAGGGCGCCGACGCCCTGTTCGTCCTGCTGGGCGCGATCATGGTGCTGGCGATGCACGCCGGCTTCGCGTTCCTGGAGCTGGGCACGGTGCGCAAGAAGAACCAGGTCAATGCGCTGGTGAAGATCCTGGTGGATTTCGCGGTCTCGACCATCGCCTACTTCTTCGTCGGCTACCTGGTGGCCTACGGCACCGGCTTCCTGATCGGCGCCGAGACGCTGGCGCAGAAGAACGGCTACGAGCTGGTCAAGTTCTTCTTCCTGCTGACCTTTGCCGCGGCCATCCCGGCCATCGTCTCGGGCGGCATTGCCGAGCGGGCGCGCTTCGGCCCGCAGATGGTCGCCACCGCGGTGATCGTCGGCCTGGTCTATCCGCTCTTCGAAGGGGTGGTCTGGGGCGGCCGCTTCGGGATTCAGGCCGCGCTCAAGGAACTGGCGGGCGCCGAGTTCCACGATTTCGCCGGCAGCGTGGTGGTGCACGCCGTGGGCGGCTGGATCGGCCTGGTCGCGGTGCTGCTGCTCGGGGCCCGCAGCGGGCGCTACCGCAAGGATGGCGCCGGCCGCTCGACCATCAGCGCCCACCCGCCCTCGAGCATCCCGTTCCTCGCGCTGGGCGCCTGGGTCCTGGCGGTGGGCTGGTTCGGCTTCAACGTGATGAGCGCGCAGAGCATCGCCAAGATCTCCGGCCTGGTGGCGGTGAACTCGCTGATGGCGATGGTCGGCGGCACGCTGGTGGCCGTGCTGATGGGGCGCAACGACCCGGGCTTCGCCTACAACGGCCCGCTGGCCGGGCTGGTGGCGGTGTGTGCCGGCTCCGACGTGATGCACCCGGCCGGCGCGCTGGTGGTGGGCGGCGTGGCCGGCGCGATCTTCGTGCAGCTGTTCACCTGGACGCAGAACAAGTGGAAGGTCGACGACGTGCTGGGCGTCTGGCCGCTGCATGGCCTGTGCGGCGCCTGGGGCGGCATCGCCTGCGGCGTGTTCGGGCAGCCGGCGCTGGGCGGCATTGGCGGCGTGTCGTTCACGGCGCAGCTGCTGGGCACCGTGGCCGGCGTGGCCTGGGCGCTGCTCGGCGGCTTCGCGGTCTACGGCGCCATCCGCGCGGTCACGCCGCTGCGCCTGACGCCCGAGGAGGAGCACGAGGGCGCCGATCTCTCCATCCACAAGATCGGCGCCACCCCCGAGCGCGAGGCGAGCTGGTAGCTCAGGCTGCGATCAGCTGCCGCAGCACGTACGGCAGGATGCCGCCGTGCCGGTAGTAGTCGATCTCGATCGGCGTGTCGATGCGCAGCTTCACCGCCAGCGCCTGGCGTGAGCCGTCGGCGCGCGTGATCGCGAGCGTCACGTCGCGCTGCGGCAGCAGCTCGCCGTCGACCACGATGTCGATCGTCTCGCTGCCGGTGAGGCCCAGGCTCTCCCACGAGTCCGTGCCCTTGAACTGCAGCGGCAGCACGCCCATCCCCACCAGGTTGCTGCGGTGGATGCGCTCGAAGCTGCGCGCGACCACCGCCTTGATGCCCAGAAGCTGGGTGCCCTTGGCCGCCCAGTCGCGGCTCGAGCCGGTGCCGTATTCCTCGCCGCCGAAGATCACCGTCGGCACGCCGGCCGCCACGTACTTCATCGCGGCGTCGTAGAGGGCCATCTTCTCGCCGCTGGGCTGGTGGATCGTCAACCCGCCTTCCTCGCGCGAGCCGTCCTCCCGCGCGGGGATCATCAGGTTCTTGATGCGCACGTTGGCGAAGGTGCCGCGCATCATCACCTCGTGGTTGCCGCGCCGTGAGCCGTAGCTGTTGAAGTCGGCCGGCGCGACGCCGTTCTCGGTGAGCCAGCGGCCGGCGGGTGAGCTGGCCTTGATCGAACCGGCCGGCGAGATGTGGTCGGTGGTGATCGAGTCGCCGAACAGCGCCATGATGCGCGCGCCCTTCACACCCGGCTCGCTGGCCTGCGGCTGCGGCGTGAAGCCGTCGAAGAACGGCGGCCGGGCGATGTAGGTCGAGGCCGGCCAGTCGTACACCTGCCCCTTGGCTCCCTCGATCCGGCTCCACAGCTTGCCGGGCTTGCGCCCAACCTGGTCGTAGTTCTCCTTGAAGGCCTTCGCGTTCATCGCATGCCGCATCAGCGCATGCACCTCGTCGCTGCCGGGCCAGATGTCGCCCAGGTACACCGGCTTGCCGCCCTTGCCCCAGCCCACCGGCTCGGTCATCAGGTCGCGGTTCATCGTGCCGGCGATCGCGTAGGCCACCACCAGCGGCGGGCTGGCCAGGAAGTTGGCCTTCAGGTTCGGGTGGATGCGCGCCTCGAAGTTGCGGTTGCCCGAGAGCACCGCGGCGCACACCAGGTCGTTCTTCGTGATCGCCTCGTTGATCTCCGGCGCCAGGTCGCCGGCGTTGCCGATGCAGGTGGTGCAGCCGTAGGCGGCGACGTTGAAGCCGAGCTTCTCCAGGTCGCCCAGCAGCCCGGCCTTCTCGAGGTACTCGGTGACGATGCGCGAACCCGGCGCGAGCGAGGTCTTGATGTGCGGCTTGACCTTCAGCCCCGCCTTGACGGCCTTCTTGGCCAGCAGGCCGGCGGCCAGCAGCACGCCCGGGTTGCTGGTGTTGGTGCAGGAGGTGATGGCGGCGATCAGCACGTCGCCGTGGTGCAGCTCGAGGCCGCTGCCTGCCGGGTAGGCCTGTGCGAGGCGGGCCGGATCCTGGTTGAAGCCGTTCGCGGCCGCCGGGGCGGCGAACAGCTCGGCGAAACGGCCCTTGACGCTGCCGATCTCGATGCGGTCCTGCGGGCGCTTCGGCCCGGCCAGGCTGGGCGCGACCGTGCCGAGGTCCAGCGAGATCACCTGGCTGTAGTCGATCTCGCCGGGCATCGCCACGCCGAACAGGCCCTGGGCGCGGAAGTAGGCCTCGAAGGCCTCGATCTCGCCCTTGCGCCGGCCGGTGCCGCGGAAGTAGTCGATGGTGCGCTCGTCGACCGGGAAGAAGCCCATCGTCGCGCCGTACTCGGGCGCCATGTTGGCGATGGTGGCGCGGTCGGGCACCGCGAGGCTCTTCGTGCCCGCGCCGAAGAACTCGACGAACTTGCCCACCACCTTGTGCCTGCGCAGGATCTCGGTGACGGTCAGCACCAGGTCGGTGGCGGTGACGCCCTCGCGCAGCTGGCCGGTCAGCTCGAAGCCGACCACGTCGGGCGTCAGGAAGTAGACCGGCTGGCCCAGCATGCCGGCCTCGGCCTCGATGCCGCCGACGCCCCAGCCGACCACGCCGATGCCGTTGATCATCGTCGTGTGGCTGTCGGTGCCCACCAGCGTGTCGGGGTAGCACACGCCGTCGGCGCGGCGGTGCACGCCGCGCGCCAGGTACTCGAGGTTGACCTGGTGCACGATGCCGAAGCCCGGCGGCACCACGCCGAAGGTGTCGAAGGCCTGCATGCCCCACTTCATGAACTGGTAGCGCTCGCGGTTGCGCTCGAACTCCAGCTTCATGTTCAGGTCGAGCGCCTTCTTCGTGCCGAAGTGGTCGATCATCACCGAGTGGTCGACCACCAGGTCCACCGGCACCAGCGGCTCGATGGTCTTGGGGTTGCGGCCCAGGTCGGCGGCGACATTGCGCATCGCCGCCAGGTCGGCCAGCAGCGGCACGCCGGTGAAGTCCTGCAGCACCACGCGGGCCACGACGAACGGGATCTCGTCGACCCGCTCGGCGTTCGGCGCCCAGTTCGCCAGCTGCGCCACGTGCTCGGGCGTCACCTTCTTGCCGTCGCAGTTGCGCAGCACCGACTCGAGCACGAGGCGGATCGAGACCGGCAGGCGCCGCACCGAGGGGTGGGTCTTCGCCAGCTCGGGCAGCGAGTAGAACCGGGCCTCCTTGCCCGAGGCGGTGCGGAAGGACTTCAGCGTCTTCGCGAATGCATGTGCGGCCATGGCGGGTGCCTTTCGACGTCGGTTGCTGCGATGCTGCAGCCAATCATGCCAGCAGGGTGTCGATGTCGCACAAGACCCGGCGCAGCTCGTGGCAGAGCGATTCCAGCGCGGCGCCGGCCTGCGGCCCGTCGAGCTGCTGCTCCAGCGCCCGGGCCGCCGCGTGCAGCGACTGCGCGCCGATGGTGCCGGCCAGGCCCTTCAGGTCGTGCGTGCGGCGCCGCACCTGGGGCAGGTGCCCGGCGCCGAACGCCGCGCGCAGGTCGGCCTCGAAGTCGAGCTTGCGCTCGCGGAAGCCCTCCAGCACGCGCCGGTACAGCGCGCGGCGGCCGGCGCAGTAGAGCAGGCCCTGGGCGGTGTCGATCGCGCCCATGGCCGGCGGCCAGGGGTCGAGCAGTTCGCCGGGCAGGGTCGGCGACGGCGGCGCGGCCGGCGCGTCAACGCGCACCCGGATCCACTGCGCCATCGTCGCCAGCATCTGCGGCACGTCCAGCGGCTTGGTGATGTGCGCGTTCATGCCGGCGGCGAGCGAGCGCTCGCGGTCCTCGGCCAGCGCGCTGGCCGTCATCGCGATCACCGGCAGGTCGCGCAGCGCCGGGTCGGCACGGATCGCGCGGGTCGCCGTGTAGCCGTCCATCACCGGCATCTGGCAGTCCATCAGCACGCCGTCGAACGGGCCGGCATCGAGCAGCTTGTCGAGCGCTTCGGCGCCGTGCGCCGCCACCACCACCTGCATGCCGGCACGGCGCAGCAGCTCGCAGGCGAGTTCCTGGTTCAGCGGGTGGTCCTCGACGAGCAGGATGCGCGCCCCGGCCAGCGCGGCGGCATGGTCGGCGCCGGGCGCGGCCGGCGGCGCCTGCGGTGGCAGGTGGGCCCGGCGGCCGGCGCGTGCCATCTGCAGCGCGTCGTGCAGGGTCGAGGGGGTCACCGGCTTCTGCAGCACCGCGGCCAGCGGCAGGTCTCCCGCGGCACGCAAGGCCTCCTCGCGGGCGAAGGCCGTCACCAGCAGGATGGGCGGCGGCGGGCGGTCGGCGCCGGCCGCGGCGAGCATGCGGCGCGCGCACTCGACGCCGTCCAGGCCCGGCATCTGCCAGTCCAGCAGGATCCAGTCGTAGTCCGGCCGCTGCGCCACCAGTGCCAGCGCCTGCGTGCCGTCGGCGGCGCGGTCCACCTGCAGGCGGAACTGCTCCAGCATCGTGCCCAGCACCTCGCGCGCACTGGCGTTGTCGTCCGCCAGCAGGGCGCGCCCGGACGGCAGCGGCGCCGGCGGCGGCGCCGCGGGCCCGGCCTCGGCGCGCCCGAACCGGGCGCTGAAGTGGAAGCTCGAGCCGACGCCGGGCCGGCTGTCCACCCACATCCGGCCGCCCATGCGCTCGACCAGCTCGCGGCTGATCACCAGCCCCAGCCCGGTGCCGCCGTAGCGCCGGGTGGTCGAGCTGTCGGCCTGCACGAAGGGCTGGAACAGCCGCTCCAGCTGCTGCTCGCTGAGGCCGACGCCGCTGTCGCGCACCCAGCCGTGCAGCTCGATGCTGCGGGCGTCCTGCGAGCGCACGCCCAGGCCGATCACCACCTCGCCGCGCTCGGTGAACTTGACCGCATTGCTGCCCAGGTTGGTGAGCACCTGGCGCAGCCGGGTCGGGTCGCCGCGCAGCCGCGCGGGCAGGTCGGGCGCGGCCGCCAGCAGCAGCTCCAGGCCCTTCTCGTCGGCGCGCAGCGCGAGCAGGTCGGCGGTGTCGCGCAGCACGGCCTCGGGCGCGAACTCGATGTCCTCGAGCTGCAGCATGCCCGACTCGATCTTCGAGACGTCCAGGATGTCGTTCAGGATCTGCAGCAGGCTGCGCGCCGCGCCGTGCGCCTTCTCGACGTAGTTGCGCTGGCGCGGCGGCAGGCCGTCGTCCAGCGCCAGGTGCGTCATGCCGATGATGGCGTTCATCGGCGTGCGCAGCTCGTGCGACATGTTGGCCAGGAAGGTGGACTTGGTCTGGCTGGCGGCCTCGGCCGCGGCGCGCGCCTCCTGCATGGCCTGCTCGGCCTGCTTGCGCGCGGTGATGTCCTGGATCACGGCGCAGAACTCCGGCCGCTCGCCCCAGCTCAGCGCGATCACGGCGGTGTCGGTGTCCACCGGCGTGCCGTCGGCGCGCAGGAAGCGCCATTCGCAGGCCTGCACGCGCTCGCCGCTGCGGGTGTGCTGCTTCATCAGCTCGACGGCGCGCTGCCGGCTCGGCTGGCCGTCGGCCTGCAGCTCGGGCGACAGCGGCGGGTACCAGGGGATGCGCCCGAGCAGCGCCTCGCGCGAGTCGACACCGAACAGGCGCAGCGTGGCCGGGTTGCAGTGCGTCACGCCGTCGGGCCGGAAGAACAGGTAGCCGGCCGCCGCGTGTTCGAACACCGCCTCGAAGCGGGCCTCGGTCCGCCGGCGCGCCTGCCCCACCGCATCGGCCTCGCGGCGCGCCGCCAGCGCCGTCTGCGCCAGCTGCAGGCGCCGCCAGCCGAGCCAGATCAGCACCATGCCGAACAGCCACAGCAGGCCGAAGCCGGCCGCGATGCCCGAGCGCAGCGTTCGTTCCTCGTTCATCGGCGCCAGCACCCAGGCCGTCAGCGGCGTGCCCGGCAGCGCGGCCGACTGCACCAGGTGGCGCGTGCCGCCCAGCCAGGTCGACTGGGCCGCGCTGGCGCCCAATTCCAGCGGCGCCAGCGACCAGGGCTGTGCCGGCGGCACCTGCTGGTACAGGTCGTTCCAGTCGACCGGCTCGGCGCTTCCGCCGTCGGCCAGGCGCCGCATCAGCAGCTCGCGCCGGTTGCCGAGCACCGTGACCCGGTGGCGGTCGGTCAGCAGCACCACCTGGCCTTCGGGATCGCCGAGCAGTCGGTTCAGCACCTCGGCGTCCTGCTTGACGACGATCACCCCGGCCGCACGCCCGTCGATCTCGATGCGGTGCGCGACGTAGAGCCCCGGCACGCCGCTGACCTGCCCGAGCAGGAACTGCATGCCCGTGCCGTGGCGCATCGCGTCGGCGAAGTAGGCGCGCCGGGCCAGGTTCAGCGGCGGGCCGCCGGCCGGTCGCGGGAAGCTGTTGGCCAGCGCATCGCCGGAGGCCGAGAGCAGGCCCACGATCGGCAGCCCGAAATCCTGGGCGGCGCGGCGCAACTCGGCCTCCACGCGCCGGTGGACCGGGTCGTCGGGCGGCGGCAGCGGCTCGCGTGACAGCAGCTCGCGCAGCGCCGCGCTGCGCGCCAGGTGGGCCGGCAAGGCCGCGAGCTGGCCCAGTGCGATGGCCAGCGTGTCGCGCGTGGCACGCAGGCGCCCCTGCGCCCCCTGCAGGGTCTGTTCGCGGTAGGCCCGCAGGGCGGTCTGGCTGACCCAGGCGGCCAGCAGCAGCACCATCAGCGTCCACAGCGCCACCGCCAGCCAGGCCGTCCGGCCGCGCGTCGCCTGGGGCGTGTCGGCGCGGTCGGAGCGCTGCAACCGGCCGCCTCCTAGGCCCTGCGTTCGGGCAGCGAGCGCACCGACAGCACCCCGCCGATCGCGCCCAGCTCGGCCAGCAGCGCCGCACCCACCGGGCTGTCCACGTCCACCAGCGTGTAGGCCATCTCGCCGCGCGACTTGTTCACCATGTTGTGGATGTTCAGGCCGTGGCGCGCCATCGTGGTGGAGATCTGCCCGAGCATGTTGGGCACGTTGGCATTGGCGATGGCCACGCGCTGGGCCGACTCGCGGGCCATCGACACGGCCGGGAAGTTGACCGCGTTGACGATGTTGCCGTGCTCCAGGAAATCGCGCAGCTGGTCGGCCACCATCAGCGCGCAGTTCTCCTCCGCCTCGCGGGTGGAGGCGCCCAGGTGGGGCAGCGCGATCACCTTCGGGTGCCCGTGCACGACCGGGTTCGGGAAGTCGCACACGTAGCGGCCGAGCGCGCCGGCGGACAGCGACGCCAGTGCCGCGGCGTCGTCCACCACGCCTTCGCGCGAGAAGTTCAGCAGCACGGCGCCCGGGCGCATCAGGCGCAGGTTCTCGGCATTGACCAGGTGGCGCGTGGCCGCCACCAGCGGCACGTGCAGCGTCACGAAGGACGCGCCGCGCAGCACCTCGGCCACGCTGTTCGCCTTGCGCACCTGCGAGGGCAGGCTCCAGGCGGCGTCGACGGTGATCTCCGGGTCGTGGCCGAGCACGTCCATGCCGAGCTTGATGGCCGCATCCGCCACCAGGCAGCCGATCTTGCCCAGGCCGATCACGCCGAGCGTCTGCCCGGCCAGCTCGGCGCCGGCGAAGGCCTTCTTGCCGTCCTCGACGCGCTTGTCGAGGTCCGGCGCGGCGGTGTCCAGGCCGCGCACGAAGTCGAGCGCCGCCGGCAGGTGGCGCGCGGCCATCAGCATGCCGGCCAGCACCAGCTCCTTGACGGCGTTCGCGTTGGCGCCGGGGGTGTTGAACACCGGCACGCCGCGGGCGCTGAGCGCCGGCACGGGGATGTTGTTGGTGCCCGCGCCGGCGCGGCCCACCGCCAGCACGCTGCGCGGGATCTCGACCGCGTGCAGGTCGGCCGAGCGCAGCAGGATGGCGTCGGGCTCGGCGATGTCCTTGCCGCAGACGTAGCGGTCCGCGGGCAGGCGCGCCAGCCCGGCGGCCGAGACCTGGTTCAGCACCAGGACCCGGAACCGCTCATCCATGCTGGGCCTCGAATTCCTTCATGTAGGCCACCAGCGCCTGCACGCCCTCGACCGGCATCGCGTTGTAGATCGACGCGCGCATGCCGCCGACCGAGCGGTGGCCCTTGAGCTGCAGCATGCCGCGCGCCTGCGCGCCCTTCAGGAAGGCCTCGTCGAGCGATTCGTCCTTCAGCTTGAACGGCACGTTCATCAGCGAGCGGCAGTCCGGCGCCACCGGGCTGCGGTAGAAGCTGCTGGCGGCGAGGAAGTCGTACAGCAGCCCCGCCTTGCGCTCGTTGTGCTCGGCCATCGCGGCCAGGCCGCCGCGCTCCTTGATCCAGCGGAACACCAGCCCGGCGATGTAGATCGCGTAGGTGGGCGGGGTGTTGAGCATCGAGTCGGCCTCGGCCTGCTCCCGGTAGTTGAAGGCCGAGGGCGTGATCGGCAATGCGCGGTCGAGCAGGTCGTCGCGCACGATCACGATGGTCAGGCCGGCCGGCCCCAGGTTCTTCTGCGCGCCGGCGTAGATCAGGCCGAACTTCGTCACGTCGACCGGGCGCGACATGATGTCGCTGGACATGTCGGCCACCAGCGGCACGTCGCCGACCTCGGGCACGAAGTGGTACTGCACGCCGCCGATGGTCTCGTTCGAGCAGATGTGCAGGTAGGCGGCCTCGGGGTCGAGCTTCCAGGTCTCGCGCTTCGGGATCGTCGTGTAGCCACTGTCCTTGGCGCTGGCGACCACGTTGACCCGGCAGTACCTGCCGGCCTCCTTGATGGTCTTCTTCGACCACTCGCCGGTGTCGACGACGTCGATGCTCTTCTTCGTGCCCAGCAGGTTCATCGGCACGATGGCGTTCTCGCCGATCGCGCCGCCCTGCAGGAACAGCACCTTGTAGTTCGACGGGATGCCCATCAGCTCGCGC
Organism: Piscinibacter caeni; assembly: GCA_003265685.1. GTDB lineage: Bacteria > Pseudomonadota > Gammaproteobacteria > Burkholderiales > Burkholderiaceae_C > Piscinibacter > Piscinibacter caeni. The sequence continues at coordinate 45,033 of QJOU01000048.1, forward strand.
GCCAGCGCCTCGGCCTCGGCGTGGATGCCGATGAACTCCTTGCCACGGTGGCTCATCTCCATCACCGACATGCCCGAGCCGTGCCAGTCGAGCATCTCGTCGGCGGCCTGGCGCAGCACGGGCTCCGGCAAGGCGGCGGGGCCGGCGCTGAAATTGAAGACGCGGGTCATGAAGCGGTTCTCCGGGGGCGGTGTCGGTCGGGGGGCCTGAGCATAACCAAAGCCGGCGCTGGCGCGGCATGCGCAACGGTGCGAGGATCGCGCCTGTCGACCCCCCCACACCACGAGGAGACCCGCATGAGCAAGACCGGCATCGACCAGGACGCCCTGATCGAGATGTTCGCCACCGCCAGCGCCAAGGGCACGGAGCAGGTCCGCAAGGCCGTCGGCGACGCCACGCTCGCCGCGCTGCAGGGCCGCGAGCTGAGCCTGAAGAACATCCGCGCGGTGCTCAAGACGGTGGCGCAGGCCGCCTCGGCCGGTGCGGCGCAGAACGCGGTGGCCGGGGTCGACCCGGAGGACCTGCTGGACAAGGCCGTCGCCGGCATGGACGACGCGCTGGTCAAGGCGGTCGAGGCCAACCGGGTGGCGCTGCAGCAGTTCGTCAACCAGGGCGCCGACCTGCGCGAGAAGCACCTGAAGAAGGCGCTGGCCGACCTGGAGGCGATGGAGGACACCTTCATCGGCGCGATCCGCAAAGCCACCGAGGCGGCCGGCGCGCAGGCCAACACCCAGTGGGCGCCGGTGCTCGAGAAGCTGCAGGCCGGCGGCACGCTGTCGGGCCAGAAGGCCGCCACCACGGCCGAGCAGTTCGTCAACCAGATGCAGACCGCGATGCGCGACAGCCGCGCCGCCGGCATGAAGGCCGCGCAGACGCTGGCGGAGAGCTACGCCGCGCTGGTCAGCGGCGTGCTGATCGGCATGAGCGACGCGATGGCCCAGGCCGGCGGCGGCGCGGCGGCGGCGAAGAAGTCGCGCGCCAAGTAGGCTCGGTTATCGTGCCGGGATGGCCGACCCGGACTTCAGCTTCTTCTGGCACGACTACGAGACCTTCGGCCGCGTCCCCCGGCGGGACCGGCCGGCGCAGTTCGCCGGCGTGCGCACCGACGCCGAGCTGAACGAGATCGACGCGCCGGTGATGCATTTCTGCGCGCCGGCCGACGACTACCTGCCCGAGCCCGAGGCCTGCCTGCTGACCGGCATCACGCCGCAGCAGTGCCTGGCGCAGGGCCTGCCCGAACACGACTTCGCCGCCGCCATCGAGGCCCAACTGGCGCGGCCCGGCACGGTGGGCGTGGGCTACAACTCGATCCGCTTCGACGACGAGGTCACGCGCTTCCTGTTCTGGCGCAACCTGATCGACCCCTATGCGCGCGAGTGGCGCCAGGGCTGCGGCCGCTGGGACCTGCTCGACGTGGTGCGCTGCATGCGCGCGCTGCGCCCCGAAGGCATCGCGTGGCCGAACCACCCGGACGGCAAGCCCTCGCTGAAGCTGGAGGACCTGAGCGCCGCCAACGGCCTGGTGCACGAGGCGGCGCACGACGCGCTGTCGGACGTGCGCGCCACCATCGCGCTGGCCCGGCTGGTGAAGACGCGCCAGCCGCGCCTGTGGGCGTTCTGCCTCAAGCTGCGCCGCAAGGAGGCGGTGCTCGAGGAGATCGGCAGCGGCCGGCCGTTCCTGCATGTCTCGGGCATGTACCCGCCCGAGCGCGGCTGCCTGGCGGTGGTTTGGCCGCTCGCGCCGCACCCGACCAACCGCAACGAGATCATCGTCTGGGACCTCGCGGCCGACCCGGCGCAGCTCGACGGGTTGGATGCCGGCCAGCTGCGCGAGCGCATCTTCACCCGCGCCGACGAGTTGCCCGAGGGCGTGCAGCGCCTGCCGGTCAAGACCATCCACGTCAACAAGTCGCCGATCGTGGTCGGCCAGCTGGCCACGCTGTCGGCGCCGCTGGCCGAGCGCTGGGGCCTGGACCTCGGCGCGGTGCAGCGCCATGCGCAACACGCCGCGCACCATGCGGCAGCGGCGGCCGGCCTGTGGTCCGAGGTGTTCGCGCGCCCCGCGCCGGCCATGGCGCCGGACGTCGACGAGGACCTGTACGGCGGCTTCGTCGGCAACACCGACCGCACGCGCCTGGACCGGCTGCGCGCGCTGCCGCCCGAGCAGCTGGCCGGCGCACGCACCGGCTTCGACGACCCGCGCCTGGCCGAACTGCTGTTCCGCTACCGCGCGCGCAACTTCCCCGACACGCTGGACGAGGCCGAGCGTGAGCGCTGGCAGGAGCACCGCGCCGCGCGCCTGCACCAGGGCGCCGGCGGCGCGCTGACGCTGCAGGCCTTCTTCGACCGGCTCGACGCCCTCAACGAGAGCGCCGACGAACGCGGCCAGGCGATCCTCGAGGCGCTGTACGACCACGCGGAGCAGATCGCGCCCGAGGCGCCGTGAGGCAAGGGGCCGCGCGTCAGGGTGCGGACTGCAGCGCGCCGCTGAAGCCCGCCGGGCCGGCGAGCCGGCGCAGCGTCAGCGGGCGCGGCGCGTCCTCGGTGTAGCCGGGGTCGACCGGTTCCTTCAGCGCCGGCGGGGGCGCCACGCCGGCGTCGGGCCAGAAGTCCGGCGCGTCGAGGCGGCCGGCACGTGGCAGCGCGGCCAGCGGCAGCAGCGCATGGCTGCTGCGCTCGACCCGGTGGCTGGCGAAGCCGCCGACCACCAGCTCGGTCTCGCTGCGGCCGGCGAACAGGTTGCCCGCCAGCGTCACCGCATGGGCCAAGGCGCGCACGAACAGGTAGCTGGCGCGCGGGTGGTCCACCACCACGGTGTTGTGGACCAGCGCCAGCGTGTGGTCGCCGTCGCCCTTCAGGCTCTCCTCGCCGAACGCGATCGCGGCCGGGTTGTCGGCCTTCGGGCCCTTGTGCAGCAGGTTGCCGCGCAGCAGCACGCGCCCGCCGTCCGGAAAGTCGGCCAGGTAGCTGGACCGGCCGTCGGGGCCATCCATCAGGTGGCTGTGCTCGACGATGCTCTCGCGCGCCCGGCTCTTCAGGTTGTGCCCGATGCGCGCCTCGCGGAACACGCTGGCGCGCACCACGAGGCGGTCCACCGCGTTGACGTACAGGTTGTGCGAGTAGCCGTCGCCGTGGCCGTTGCGCGCGAATTCGGAGAACTCGATGGTCAGCGTCGAGCCGGCGAGCCCGCCGAGCAGGCCGTTCTCGTTGTCGTAGAAGCCGCAGTGGCGCACGGTGAGCGTGCCGGCGCCTTCGGCCCGGATGCCGGCACCGTTGCGGTCCGGCACGCGCGCGTCGTGGAAGTCGACGCCGTCGATCGTCACGTCGCTGCCGGCGATGACCCAGATCGCCTTGCCCTGCGCGCTGCGCCCGTCGGCGAACAGCCGGGCGCGGCCGCCGCGGCCGCAGATCGTCAGCCGGTTCGCGGCCCAGCGGGCCACGTCGCCGCGGTAGTCGCCGGCGGCGATGCGGATCACGTCGCCGTCGCGCGCCGCCGCGGCGGCGGCACTCGGCACCGCGTAGGCCTGGCCCGGGCCGACCTCGAGCACGCGGCCCGCGGCGGCGTCGCAGGAGGCGCCGGGCGCCGGCTGGGCCAGCGCGATGCCGGCCGCCAGGGCCAGCAGCAGCGCGAGCGCCTGCCTCAGACCGTCACCGCCTTGGCGGTCTCCGCGTACTCCTCGATCTGGTCGAAGTTCATGTAGCGGTAGACCTTGGCGGCGTCCTTGTTGATGACGCCCATGTCGGCGTGGTACTCGTCGACGGTGGGAATGCGCCCGATCTTGGAGGCGATCGCCGCCAGCTCCGCCGAGGCCAGGTACACGTTGGTGTTCTTGCCCAGGCGGTTGGGGAAGTTGCGCGTGCTGGTGGACACCACCGTCGCGCCTTCGCGCACCTGCGCCTGATTGCCCATGCACAGGCTGCAGCCGGGCATCTCGGTGCGCGCGCCGGCGGTGCCGAACACGCCATAGTGGCCTTCCTTCGTGAGCTCGCTGGCGTCCATCTTGGTCGGCGGGGCGACCCACAGCTTGACCGGGATGTCACGCTTGCCCTCGAGCAGCTTGGAGGCCGCGCGGAAGTGGCCGATGTTGGTCATGCACGAGCCGATGAACACCTCGTCGATCTTCGCGCCAGCGACCTCCGACAGCAGCTTGGCGTCGTCCGGGTCGTTCGGGCAGCACAGCACCGGTTCCTTCAGCGCGTTCAGGTCGATCTCGATCACCGCGGCGTACTCGGCGTCGGCATCGGCGCGCAGCAGCTGCGGGTTGGCGAGCCAGGCCTCCATCGCCTTGATGCGGCGCTCGAGCGTGCGCCGGTCCTGGTAGCCGTCGGCGATCATGTTCTTCATGAGCACGATGTTCGAGGTCATGTACTCGATGATCGGCTCCTTGTTCAGGTGCACCGTGCAGCCCGAGGCGCTGCGCTCGGCCGAGGCATCGCTGAGCTCGAAGGCCTGCTCGACCTTCAGGTCCGGCAGGCCCTCGATCTCGAGGATGCGACCGCTGAAGATGTTCTTCTTGCCCTGCTTGGCCACCGTCAGGAGGCCCTGCTTGATGGCGTAGAGCGGAATCGCGTGCACCAGGTCGCGCAGGGTGATGCCGGGCTGCATCTGGCCCTTGAAGCGCACCAGCACGCTCTCGGGCATGTCCAGCGGCATCACGCCGGTGGCCGCGCCGAAGGCGACCAGGCCCGAGCCGGCCGGGAACGAGATGCCGATCGGGAAGCGGGTGTGCGAGTCGCCACCGGTGCCCACAGTGTCGGGCAGCAGCAGGCGGTTCAGCCAGCTGTGGATCACGCCGTCGCCCGGGCGCAGCGCGACGCCGCCGCGGTTGCTGATGAAGGCGGGCAGCTCGCGGTGCATCTTCACGTCCACCGGCTTCGGGTAGGCGGCGGTGTGGCAGAAGCTCTGCATCACGAGGTCGGCGCTGAAGCCCAGGCAGGCCAGGTCCTTCAGCTCGTCGCGGGTCATCGGGCCGGTGGTGTCCTGGCTGCCGACGGTGGTCATCCTCGGCTCGCAGTAGGTGCCCGGGCGGATGCCCTGGCCCTCGGGCAGACCGCAGGCGCGGCCGACCATCTTCTGCGCCAGGGTGAAGCCCTTGCCCGTGTCCTTCGGCGCCTTGGGCAGGCGGAAGGCGGTGGAGGCGGGCAGGCCGAGGAACTCGCGCGCCTTGGCGGTGAGCGAGCGGCCGATGATCAGGTTGATGCGGCCGCCGGCACGCACTTCATCCAGGATGACGTCGCTCTTGAGCGCGAACTCGGCGACCGTGGCGCCGCCCTTCACGATCTTGCCGTCGTAGGGCAGCACGTCGATCACGTCGCCCATCTCGAGCTTGGACACGTCCACCTCGATCGGCAGCGCGCCGGAGTCTTCCTGCGTGTTGAAGAAGATCGGGGCGATCTTGCCGCCCAGCGTCACACCGCCGAAGCGCTTGTTGGGCACGAAGGGGATGTCCTCGCCGGTGGCCCAGATCACGCTGTTGGTCGCGCTCTTGCGGCTCGAGCCGGTGCCGACCACGTCGCCGACGTAGGCCACGAGGTGGCCCTTCTTCTTCAGATCGTCGATGAACTTCATCGGGCCGCGCTTGCCGTCCTCCTCGGGCACGAAGGCCGCGCCCGGGCGGGTGTTCTTCAGCATCGCCAGGTAGTGCAGCGGGATGTCGGGGCGGCTCCAGGCGTCCGGCGCGGGGGAGAGGTCGTCGGTGTTCGTTTCGCCCGGCACCTTGAACACCGTCACGGTGATCTTCTTCGCCACTTCGGGGCGCGAGGTGAACCATTCCGCGTCGGCCCAGCTCTGGATCACCGCCTTGGCGTGCGTGTTGCCGGCCTTCGCCTTCTCGGCCACGTCGTGGAAGAAGTCGAACATCAGCAGCGTCTTCTTCAGCGCGGCGGCGGCCACCGGGGCGACCTCGGCATCGTCGAGCAGGTCGATCAGCGGCTTGACGTTGTAGCCGCCGACCATGGTGCCGAGCAGCTCGGTCGCCTTGGCCTTGGAGATGAGCTTGACGGCCAGATCGCCGTGCGCCACGGCGGCCAGGAACGAGGCCTTGACCTTGGCGGCGTCGTCAACGCCCGGCGGCACGCGGTGGGTCAGCAGGTCCAGCAGGAAGGCCTCCTCGCCGGCCGGCGGCGCCTTGATCAGCTCGATCAGCTCGCCCGTCTGTGCGGCCGAGAGCGGCAGCGGCGGGATGCCGAGCGCGGCACGTTCGGCGGCATGTTGTCGGTAGGCTTGCAGCATGGAGAACTCCGGTGGCGGGACAGGACGGATTCGGGCGTCGGGAGGGTCGGCCGGCAGTGTAGTGGCGGACCGGTGAAATCTACGGGAAACCCCCAGACTTATATCTTATATAAGACTTCGGCGCCAGCATCGGGCCCCGGGCTGACGCGAGCCTGTCGCCCCCGCGACGCACGCAAGAAAAAGGCCCGCACGCGGCGGGCCGGCCCGTGGCGCAGCCACAAAAAGGCCCGCACGCGGCGGGCCTTCGGTCGGGGGCGGGGCGCCTTACTTGGCGGCCGTCTCCTGCGCCTTCAGCGCGGCGGCCACCTCGCGCTGGCTGGCGTTGACGCAGCCGTCGAGCACGCGCTGGCCCGTCTTGCTGTCGAACAGCATGGACTTGTTGGCGATCTGGATCACCAGGAAGCGCTCCTTCAGGTCCTCCAGGCGGATCGCGCCGGTGCTCGAGGCCACGGGCTTCATCAGCCAGGTCTGCTTGCCCGACTTCACCTCGGCGTAACCGGGGTACTTCGGCAGGGTCGCGACCGTGGCCGTCTGGCCGAACTCACATTCGTAGGTGCCGTAGTAGACCCGCTCGGAGGCGGCCAGCTGCTCGGCCGAGGCGGCCGGCGGCTCGACCTCTTTCGGGGCCGCCGGCGCGGCCTTGGCCGTCTTGGCCGGCTTGGCGGCAGGCTTCTGCGGCGCTGCGGTCTGGGCAACGGCCAGCGTGCCGGCGAGGCTCAGCGCGGCGGCGATCACGAGGGTGGTCTTGTTCAGCATGTCGTGGCGGGCGCGGGCCCGAGGTGTGGTCGACGGAAGCGCGAGCATGAGGCCGGCCGCTGCCCGTCTGCAACCAATTGCTGCCGAAGGCGGCGGCGCTTACAAGTGGCTACGTCGAACGCGGCGCCGGTGTGGCGCCTGACACACTCCGGATCAGTCCGCGGCGGCGAACCAGGCGGCGCGCACCTCGGCCGGCAGCGGCTGGCCCGTGCGCCAGGCGCGCTCGAGCAGCTGCCAGTAGTAGCGGACGCTGGCCCGGTCGTGCAGCGTGTCGCGATGGCGGATCGGCGCCCAGTCGGCGGCCTGCGCCGCGCGCACGATCTCGATGGCCAGGTCCACCTCCGCGGCCGTCGGGGCGAAGGCCTCGACGATGGGGCGGATCTGGTCGGGGTGGATGCTCCACATGCGCGTGTAGCCAAACTCGCGCGCCGCCCGCCCGGCGGCCGCCGCCAGCGCGTGCAGGTCCTTGAACTCGGTGACGACGCAGTGCGAAGGCGTCTTGCCGTGGGCATGGCAGGCCGCGGCGATCTCCAGCTTGGCGCGCATCACGAGCGGATGCGTGAACTGGCCGGCCGCGCTCATCGCCGTGGCCGGGATCGCGCCGCGGTGCGCCGAGACGAAATCCATCAGCCCGAACGAGACCGACTCGATGCGCGGGTGCGCGGCGATCGCGTCGACCTCGCGCAGCGCGCCGTGCGTCTCCACCAGCGTGTGCAGCGGCAGCGTGCGCTCGATGCCGTGCACGCGCCGCACATGGTCCACCGCCTCGGCGGCGGCCTGCACGTCGGCCACGCCGCGCGGCTTGGGCAGCATCAGGTACGCCAGGCGCGTGCCGGCCTGGCCGACCAGGGTCTCGATGTCGCGCTGGAAGCTCGGATGGTCGACCGGATGGACCCGCGCGCCGACGCGGCCGAACGTGTTCTGGGCCGACATCACCAGCTCGGCGCACAGGCGCGCGTGCTCGGCCTCGCCACCGACCGGGGCACCGTCCTCGCAGTCGAGCGTGACGTCGAACACCGGCCCCAGCTCGGCCTGCAGCGCGAGGCTCTTGCGCATGCGCGCCTCGACGCCGCAGTAGTGGTCGCAGACGGGCAGGGTGGAGAAGCGCTCGCCCTCGTCGAACAGGGCGTCGCGCGGGTGGACCCGGCCCGTCGTCATGCCTCGGTCACAGGAGGTGCTTGACGCCGTCCTGCTCGCCCTGCAACTCGGCCAGGGTCTTGTTGATGCACTCCTGCGAGAAGGCGTCGATGGCCAAGCCCTCGACGATCTTGTACTCGCCGCCGGCGCAGGTGACCGGGAAGCCGAACATCACGTCCTTCGGGATGCCGTATTCGCCGTTGCTCGGCACGCCCATCGTGACCCAGCCGCCGTTGGTGCCCAGCGCCCAGTCGCGCATGTGGTCGATCGCGGCGTTCGCTGCCGACGCCGCCGACGACAGGCCGCGCGCCTCGATGATGGCCGCGCCGCGCTTGCCGACGGTGGGCAGGAACACGTCCTTGTTCCAGACCTGGTCGTTGATCATGTCCTTCACGCTCGCGCCGTCGATGGTCGCGAAGCGGTAGTCGGCGTACATCGTCGGGCTGTGGTTGCCCCACACGGCGAGCTGCTTGATCGAGGACACCGGCTTGCCGGTCTTGGCGGCGATCTGGCTCAGCGCGCGGTTGTGGTCCAGGCGCAGCATCGCGGTGAAGTTCTTGCGCGGCAGGTCGGGCGCGCTCTTCATCGCGATGTAGGCATTGGTGTTGGCCGGGTTGCCGACCACCAGCACGCGCACGTTGCGGCTGGCGTGGTCGTTCAGCGCCTTGCCCTGCGCGGTGAAGATCTTGCCGTTGATCGACAGCAGCTCGGCGCGCTCCATGCCGGCCTTGCGCGGCATCGAGCCGACCAGCAGCGCGTAGTCGGTGTCCTTGAAGGCGGTGTTCGGGTCGCTGTGCGCCTCCATGCCGGCCAGCAGCGGGAAGGCGCAGTCCTCGAGTTCCATCATCACGCCCTTGAGCGCCTTCTGCGGGCCGTCGATCGGCACTTCGAGCAGTTGCAGGATGACCGGCTGGTCCTTGCCCAGCATCTCGCCGGAGGCGATGCGGAACAGCAGCGCATAACCGATCTGGCCGGCGGCGCCGGTGACGGCGACACGAACGGGTTTCTTGCTCATCGAGGTCTCCGGAAAGGCGGGAAGAGGAGGGGAGGAAGTGCTTTGAAATCGCGCCCGCCAGTGTAGGCGCAAGCCGGGCCCGGGGCGAGGGCTTTCCCCAAGTCTTATGTCTTCTATAAGATATGAGTCAGTTTCCCATGGACGATGCCGGTTCCGGCACCGCGCCGCCCGCTCCGCATGGCCACCACCGCCGCTCCGCCCACCCCCGCCTTCAGCCCGCTGTACCAGCAGATCAAGGCGCTGATGCTGCGCGAGCTGCAGGCCGGCGTGTGGCGCCCAGGCGAAACCATCCCGAGCGAGACCGAGCTGGCCGGCCGCTTCAAGGTCAGCCAGGGCACGGTGCGCAAGGCGATCGACGAGCTCGCGGCCGAGAACCACCTGGTGCGCCGCCAGGGCAAGGGCACCTTCGTCGCGACCCACGGCGAGCAGCAGACCCAGTTCCGCTTCCTGCGCCTGCAGCCCGACGACGGCGTCAGCGAGGGCACGACGCGCCGCTTCATCGACTGCCGCCGCCTGCGCGCGCCGGCGGACGTGGCACGTGCGCTGGGCCTGCGCTCGGGCGACGCGGCCATCCAGATCAAGCGCGTGCTCTCGCTGCGTGACGCGCCGGTGGTGTTCGACGAGATCTGGCTGCCGGCCGGGCCGTTCAAGGGCCTGACGGCCGAGCGGCTGTCGGACTACCGCGGCCCGATGTACCAGCTGTTCGAGTCCGAGTTCGGCGTGCGCATGGTGCGCGCCGAGGAGAAGATCCGCGCCGTCGCGGCACAGGGCGAATCGGCCGAGCTGCTCGCGCTGCCCGAGGGCACGCCGCTGCTGTCGGTGGAGCGCCTGTCGCTGACCTACGGCGACAAGCCGGTCGAGTTGCGCCGCGGTCTGTACCACACGGCGACCCACCACTACCGCAACGAACTGAGCTGAGTGCAAGCACCATGCAAGCCTGCTGCACTGCAATAGAATCGTTTGGTTTCGCGTCGATTACATCCACCACACCACAAGGTTGGGCATGGCAGACACCCTGAAGCCGCGGCCGCAGTACCGCAACATCCACGTCTCCCAGATCGTCGCGTACCGCCTGCCGCCGGCGGGCATCGTCTCGATCCTGCACCGGGTCAGCGGCGTCCTGATGTTCCTGCTGCTGCCCTTCGTGGTCTGGCTGTTCGACGTGAGCGTCAGCTCGGAGGTGTCGTACGAGCGCTTCCGCGCCGCCTTCGTCGTCGGCATCGGTTTCCTGCCGGGCTGGTTCCTCAAGCTCGTCGTGCTGGGCCTGATCTGGGCCTACCTGCACCACCTGATCGCCGGGCTGCGCCACCTCTGGATGGACGCGACCCATGCAGTCACCAAGGAGTTCGGCCACCAGTCGGCGATCGGCACGCTCGTGCTGTCGGTGCTGATCACGCTGGGGCTCGGCTACAAGCTGTTCTTCTGAACGAGGCGGATTCGATGGCACAGACTTACGGCTCCAAGCGCACCGTTGTCGGCGCGCACTACGGCCTGCGCGACTGGCTCGTGCAGCGCGTCACCGCGGCGCTGATGGCGCTGTTCACGCTCGCGCTCGTCGTGCAGGTGCTGCTGCCCGGCGAACTGGGCTACGACAAGTGGGCCGGCATCTTCAGCCGGCAGTGGATGAAGGTGCTGACCTTCGTCGTGATCGTCTCGCTGGCCTACCACGCGTGGGTGGGCATGCGCGACGTGTGGATGGACTACATCAAGCCGGTCGGCATCAAGCTGCTGCTGCAGGTGTTCACGATCGTCTGGCTGGTCGGTTGCCTGGGTTGGGCCGTCCAGGTCCTGTGGAGGCTCTGAATCCGATGGCTGCCAACGTGTTGAAGCGCAAGTTCGATGTGGTGATCGTCGGGGCCGGCGGCTCCGGCATGCGTGCCTCGCTGCAACTGGCCCGCGCGGGCCTGAACGTCGCCGTGCTCTCCAAGGTGTTCCCGACCCGCTCGCACACCGTGGCGGCGCAGGGCGGCATCGGGGCCAGCCTCGGCAACATGAGCGAGGACAACTGGCACTACCACTTCTTCGACACCGTCAAGGGTTCCGACTGGCTCGGCGACCAGGACGCGATCGAGTTCATGTGCCGCGAGGCGCCCAAGGTCGTCTACGAGCTCGAGCACTTCGGCATGCCGTTCGACCGCAACCCGGACGGCACGATCTACCAGCGCCCGTTCGGCGGCCACACCGCGAACTACGGCGAGAAGCCGGTGCAGCGTGCCTGCGCCGCGGCGGATCGCACCGGCCACGCGATGCTGCACACGCTGTACCAGCAGAACGTCAAGGCGCGCACGCAGTTCTTCGTCGAGTGGATGGCGCTGGACCTGATCCGCGACGCCGAGGGCGACGTGGTCGGCGTCACCGCGCTCGAGATGGAGACCGGCGACCTGCACATCCTCGAGGCCAAGACCGTGCTGCTGGCCACTGGCGGCGCCGGGCGCATCTTCGCGGCCAGCACGAACGCCTTCATCAACACCGGCGACGGTCTCGGCATGGCGGCGCGTGCCGGCATCCCGCTGGAGGACATGGAGTTCTGGCAGTTCCACCCGACCGGCGTGCACAACGCCGGCGTGCTGCTCACAGAAGGCTGCCGCGGCGAGGGCGCGATCCTGCGCAACGACAAGGGCGAGCGTTTCATGGAGCGCTACGCGCCGACGCTGAAGGACTTGGCGCCGCGCGACTTCGTCTCGCGCTGCATGGACCAGGAGATCAAGGAAGGGCGCGGCTGCGGTCCCAACAAGGACTACATCCAGCTCGACATGACGCACCTGGGCGCCGAGACGATCCTGAAGCGCCTGCCCAGCGTCTTCGAGATCGGCCACAACTTCGCGAACGTCGACATCACGAAGGAGCCGATCCCCGTCGTGCCGACCATCCACTACCAGATGGGCGGCATCCCGACCAACATCCACGGGCAGGTGGTCGTGCCGAAGGGCGGCATCCACAACGCCGTCGTCAACGGCCTGTACGCGGTGGGCGAGTGCTCCTGCGTCAGCGTGCACGGCGCGAACCGGCTGGGCACCAACTCGCTGCTCGACCTGCTGGTGTTCGGCCGCGCGGCCGGCAACCACATCGTCGACACGGCGCTGAAGTCGAAGAGCCACAAGCCGCTGCCGGCCGACGCCGCCGACGTCACGCGCGAGCGCCTGGCGAAGTACGAGAAGAGCACCGGCGGCGAGTACGCGCAGGACGTTGCCAACGACCTGCGCAAGAGCATGCAGCAGCATGCCGGTGTGTTCCGCACCCAGGCCTCGATGGACGAGGGCGTGGTCAAGATCAAGGCGATCGCCGAGCGCGTCAAGGCGATCCACCTGGCCGACAAGTCGAAGGTGTTCAACACCGCGCGTATCGAGGCGCTCGAGGTCGAGAACCTGATCGAATGCGCGCTGGCGACGATGGTCTCGGCCGCGGCGCGCCACGAGAGCCGCGGTGCGCACACCGTGAACGACTACGCCGACACGCCCGAGCACCCGAACGGTCGCAACGACGCCGAGTGGCTGAAGCACACGCTCTGGTACAGCGAGGGCAACCGCCTCGACTACAAGCCGGTCAACCTGAAACCGCTGACGGCCGAGTCGATCCCGCCGAAGGTCCGCACGTTCTGAGATCCGTCATGGCCAAACGCACGTTCCAGATCTACCGCTACGACCCCGACACCGACGCGAAGCCGCGCATGCAGACCCTCGAGGTCGAGCTCGACGGCTCCGAGCGAATGCTGCTCGACGCGCTGATGAAGCTGAAGTCGGTCGACCCAAGCCTGAGCTTCCGCCGCTCCTGCCGCGAAGGCGTGTGCGGCTCGGACGCGATGAACATCAACGGCAAGAACGGCCTGGCGTGCCTGACCAACATGCGCACGCTGAAGGACCCGATCGTGCTGAAGCCGCTGCCGGGCCTGCCGGTGATCCGCGACCTGATCGTGGACATGACGCAGTTCTTCAAGCAGTACCACTCGATCAAGCCCTACCTCGTCAACGACGAGCCGCCGCCCGAGAAGGAGCGCCTGCAGTCGCCCGAGGAGCGCGACGAGCTGAACGGCCTGTACGAGTGCATCCTGTGCGCGAGCTGCAGCACCTCGTGCCCGAGCTTCTGGTGGAACCCGGACAAGTTCGTCGGCCCGGCCGGCCTGCTGCAGGCCTACCGCTTCATCGCCGACAGCCGCGACCAGGCCACCGGCGAGCGCCTGGACAACCTCGAGGACCCGTACCGCCTGTTCCGCTGCCACACGATCATGAACTGCGTCGACGTCTGCCCGAAGGGTCTGAACCCGACCAAGGCGATCGGCAAGATCAAGGAGCTGATGGTCCGCCGGGCCGTCTGATCTCCCGAGCCCCGCAGCAGGCCCCGCGCATGTCCGACGCCCTGATCGATGCCCGGGAAATGTCGCGGCTGCGCTGGCGCTGCCGGCGCGGCCTGCTCGAGAACGACCTGTTCGTCGAACGCTTCTTCGCAGGGCACCCGTCCGTCACGGTGCGCCAGGCCGAAGGCCTGGCGGCGCTGATGGACCTGCCGGACAACGACCTGCTGGACTTGCTGCTGCGCCGTCGCGAGCCCGCGGGCGCGCTGGCGCGCGACGAGGTGATCGAGGTGCTCCGCCTGCTGCGTACGCCGGGCACCGAATATGCAAGGGCCGCACAGACGAGCCCGTCCCGGGGAGACGAACCCGGACTGCCCTCCCAACCGCTCTTCAAGGAATGCCCATGACACCGTCTGACGTCAAAGCCACTCTGTCATTCTCGGACGGCAGCCCGAGCATGGACCTGCCGATGTTCAAGGGCTCGATCGGCCCGGAGGTCATCGACATCCGCAAGCTGTACGCCCAGACCGGCAAGTTCACCTACGACCCGGGCTTCCTGTCGACGGCCTCGTGCCAGTCGACCATCACCTACATCGACGGCGACAAGGGCGAGCTGCTGTACCGCGGCTACCCGATCGAGCAGCTCGCGACCAACTGCGACTTCCTCGACACCTGCTTCCTGCTGCTGTATGGCGAGCTGCCGAACACCCAGCAGCAGGCCGACTTCAAGAAGCTCGTGACCAACCACACGATGGTCAACGAGCAGATGCAGTTCTTCCTGCGCGGCTTCCGCCGTGACGCCCACCCGATGGCGGTGATGACCGGCCTGGTGGGCGCGCTGTCGGCCTTCTATCACGACAGCACCGACATCAACAACCCGAAGCACCGCGAGATCGCCGCGATCCGCCTGATCGCGAAGATGCCGACGCTGGTGTCGATGGCCTACAAGTACGGCGTCGGCCAGCCGTACATGTACCCGAAGAACTCGCTGTCGTACTCGGCGAACTTCATGCGCATGATGTTCGCGACACCGTGCGAGGAGTACGAGCCGAACGACGTGCTGGTGCGCGCGATCGACCGCATCTTCATCCTGCACGCCGACCACGAGCAGAACGCGTCCACCTCGACGGTGCGCCTGTGCGGCTCGTCGGGCACCAACCCGTTCGCGGCCATCGCCGCCGGCGTGGCCTGCCTGTGGGGCCCGGCGCACGGCGGCGCCAACGAGGCGGCGCTGAACATGCTCGAGGAGATCCAGAAGAACGGCGGCGTCGAGAAGATCGGCGAGTTCATCAAGCAGGTGAAGGACAAGAACTCCAACGTCAAGCTGATGGGCTTCGGTCACCGGGTCTACAAGAACTACGACCCGCGTGCCAAGCTGATGCGCGAGACCTGCCACGAGGTGCTGGGCGCGCTGGGCCTCGGCAACGACCCGCTGTTCAAGCTGGCGATGGCGCTGGAGAAGATCGCGCTCGAGGACGAGTACTTCGTCGCCCGCAAGCTCTACCCGAACGTCGACTTCTACTCCGGCATCGTGCAGCGCGCGATCGGCATCCCGGTCTCGCTGTTCACGGCGATCTTCGCGCTCGCGCGCACAGTCGGCTGGATCGCCCAGCTCAACGAGATGATCGGCGACCCCGAGTACAAGATCGGCCGCCCGCGCCAGCTCTACCACGGCTCGCCGCGCCGCGACGTCAAGCCGATCTCGCAGCGCTGACGACCCGTTCCGGTTGCGCCGAGGGCCCCGCCGCGCAAGCGCCGGGGCCTTCTTCGTGCCCGTAAAATCGACCCCTTCCGCCGCCGAGCGCCGAGCCATGCCCCGCACCCTGTACGACAAGATCTGGGACGAGCACGTCGTCCACACCGAGGAGGACGGCACCGCGGTGCTCTACATCGACCGGCACCTGGTGCACGAGGTCACGAGCCCGCAGGCCTTCGAAGGCCTGCGCCTGGCGGGCCGCAAGCCCTGGCGCGTCAGCTCGATCGTCGCGACGGCTGACCACAACACGCCCACCACCGGCTGGGAGCGCGGCTACGACGGCATTGCCGACCCGACGTCGAAGCAGCAGGTCGTCACGCTGGACGCCAACATCAAGGCCTTCGGGGCGGCCGCGTTCTTCCCCTTCCTCGACAAGCGCCAGGGCATCGTGCACGTGATCGGCCCGGAGCAGGGCGCCACGCTGCCGGGCATGACGGTGGTCTGCGGCGACTCGCACACCTCGACGCACGGCGCGTTCGGCGCGCTGGCGCACGGCATCGGCACCAGCGAGGTCGAGCATGTGCTGGCCACGCAGACGCTGCTGGCCAAGAAGGCGAAGAACATGCTGGTGCGCGTCGAGGGCCGGCTCGCGCCGGGCTGCAGCGCCAAGGACATCGTGCTGGCCATCATCGGCCGCATCGGCACCGCCGGCGGCACCGGCTACACGATCGAGTTCGCCGGCAGCGCGATTCGCTCGCTCAGCATGGAAGGTCGCATGACCGTCTGCAACATGGCGATCGAGGCCGGTGCGCGCGCCGGCCTGGTCGCGGTGGACGAGGCCACGCTGGCCTACGTGAAGAACCGCCCGCTCGCCCCCACCGGCCTGGAGTGGGAGCAGGCCGCGGCCTACTGGCGCACGCTGCACTCCGACGCCGATGCGGTGTTCGACAAGGTGGTCGAGCTCGACGCCGCGCAGATCCGCCCGCAGGTGACCTGGGGCACCTCGCCGGAGATGGTGCTGTCGGTCGAGGACCGCGTGCCCGACCCCGAGCGCGAGAAGGATCCGGTCAAGCGCAACGCGATCGAGCGCGCGCTGCAGTACATGGGGCTGGAGCCAAACAAGCCGATCGCCGACATCCGCATCGACAAGGTGTTCATCGGCTCGTGCACCAACTCCCGCATCGAAGACCTGCGCGAGGCCGCCGCCGTGGTGCGCAAGCTCGGCGCGCGTGTGGCCGGCAACGTGAGGCTCGCGATGGTGGTGCCCGGTTCGGGCCTGGTGAAGGCGCAGGCCGAGCGCGAGGGCCTGCACGAGGTGTTCAAGGCCGCCGGCTTCGAGTGGCGCGAGCCCGGCTGCTCGATGTGCCTGGCGATGAACGCCGACCGGCTCGAGCCCGGCGAGCGCTGCGCCTCCACCAGCAACCGCAACTTCGAGGGCCGCCAGGGCGCCGGCGGCCGCACGCACCTGGTCAGCCCGGCGATGGCCGCGGCCGCCGCGATCGAAGGTCATTTCGTCGACGTGCGCCGCATCGCCTGACGCACCGCGAACAGGATTCCGCCATGCAAGCCTTCACCGTCCACCAGGGCCTGGTCGCGCCGCTCGACCGCGAGAACGTCGACACCGACGCGATCATCCCGAAGCAGTTCCTCAAGTCGATCAAGCGTTCGGGCTTCGGGCCGAACCTGTTCGACGAGTGGCGCTACCTCGACCATGGCGAGCCGGGCCAGGATCCGGCCTCGCGCAAGCCCAATCCCGACTTCGTGCTGAACCAGCCGCGCTACCAGGGCGCCTCGATCCTGCTGGCGCGCCGCAACTTCGGCTGCGGCTCGTCGCGCGAGCACGCCCCCTGGGCGCTCGACCAGTACGGCTTCCGCGCCATCATCGCGCCGAGCTTCGCCGACATCTTCTTCAACAACTGCTTCAAGAACGGCCTGCTGCCGATCGTGCTGCCCGACAGCACCGTGAGCCGGCTGTTCGACGAGGTGGCCGCCTTCACCGGCTACCGGCTGACGGTCGACCTGGAGCGCCAGGTGGTGGTCCAGCCCGACGGCACCGAGATCGGCTTCGAGGTGCAGCCCTTCCGCAAGTACTGCCTGCTCGGCGGCTTCGACGACATCGGCCTGACGCTGCGCCACGCCGACAAGATCCGCGCCTTCGAGGCCGAGCGGCTGCTGAAGAAGCCCTGGCTCGCCCACACCCTCTGAGAACAAGGATCCCTCTTGAAGATCGCCATCCTGCCGGGCGACGGCATCGGCACCGAGATCGTCGCGCAGGCCGTGCGCGTGCTGGGCTGCCTCGACCTGAAATTCGAGACCGAGACCGCCGCGGTCGGCGGGGCGGCGTACGAGGCCCACGGCCACCCGCTGCCCGAGGCCACGCTGAAGCTTGCCAAGGAAGCCGACGCGGTGCTGTTCGGCGCCGTGGGCGACTGGAAGTACGACAAGCTCGAGCGCGCGCTGCGCCCGGAGCAGGCCATCCTCGGCCTGCGCAAGAACCTCGGCCTGTTCGCCAACTTCCGCCCGGCGATCTGCTACGAGCAGCTGACGCACGCCTCGAGCCTGAAGCCCGAGCTGGTGGCGGGGCTGGACATCCTGATCATCCGCGAGCTGACCGGCGACATCTACTTCGGCCAGCCGCGCGGCCGCCGCGAAGCGCCCGACGGCGCGTTCAAGGGCGCCCCCGAGGCCTTCGACACCATGCGCTACTCGCGCCCGGAGATCGAGCGCATCGCGCACGTGGCCTTCCAGGCCGCACGCAAGCGCAACCGCAAGGTCACGAGCGTCGACAAGGCCAACGTGCTGGAGACCTTCCAGTTCTGGAAGGACGTGGTTACCGAGGTGCATGCGCAGTACCCGGACGTCGAGCTCGAGCACATGTACGTCGACAACGCGGCGATGCAGCTGGTCAAGGCGCCGAAGAAGTTCGACGTGCTGGTCACCGGCAACATGTTCGGCGACATCCTGTCCGACGAGGCCGCGATGCTCACCGGCTCCATCGGCATGCTGCCCTCGGCCTCGCTGAATGAATTCGGCCGCGGCCTGTACGAGCCGAGCCACGGCAGCGCGCCGGACATCGCCGGTAAGGATCTCGCAAACCCCTTGGCTACAATCCTGTCCGTGGCCATGATGCTCCGCTTCTCCCTGAACCAGCCCGAGGCTGCCGACCGCATCGAGTCGGCGGTGCGCAGCGTGCTGGCGGCGGGGGTTCGCACGGCAGACATCTGGTCGGACGGCTGCACCAAGGTCGGCACGCGCGCCATGGGCGACGCCGTGGTCGCCGCGCTGTCCGGCACCACCACCAAAATCATTACCAAGAGCTAGTCCGGCTCCGGTTCGTCTCGCCCATACCCTCCCGGCGAAGCGAGCCGGGCGGAACAGGTTTCCACGACTGTGACTTCGAAAGGGCGACGATGAGACTGACGGGATTGGTGGGCTGGCGCGGCATGGTCGGCTCCGTGCTGATGGACCGCATGCAGGCGGAGGGCGACTTCGCGCACATCGAGCCGGTGTTCTTCAGCACCAGCAATGCGGGCGGCAAGGCCCCCGCGATGGCGAAGAACGAGGCCACGTTGAAGGACGCCTTCGACATCGAGGCGCTCAAGCGCTGCGAGATCATCATCAGCGCCCAGGGCGGCGACTACACCAGCGAGGTGTTCCCCAAGCTGCGCGCGGCCGGCTGGAACGGCCACTGGATCGACGCCGCCTCGACGCTGCGCATGAAGGACGACGCGGTCATCGTTCTCGACCCCGTCAACCTGCCGGTCATCAAGAACGCGCTGGCCAAGGGCGGGCGCAACTGGATCGGCGGCAACTGCACCGTCAGCTGCATGCTGATGGGCGTGGGCGCGCTGTACAAGGCGGGCTTGGTGGAGTGGATGAACACCATGACCTACCAGGCCGCGTCCGGCGGCGGCGCGCAGCACATGCGCGAGCTGCTGACGCAGTTCGGCACGCTCAACGGCGAAGTGAAGGCGCTGCTGGACGACCCGAAGAGCGCCATCCTCGAGATCGACCGCCAAGTCATCGGCAAGCAGCGCTCGCTCACCGAAGCCGAGACGGCCAACTTCGGCGTGCCGCTGGGCGGCTCGTTGATCCCATGGATCGATAAGGACCTCGGCAACGGCGTCAGCCGCGAGGAGTGGAAGGGTGGCGCCGAGACCAACAAGATCCTCGGCCAGGGCGAGGCCTTCGGCACCGCTTCGGTCCCGGTGGACGGCTACTGCGTGCGCATCGGCGCGATGCGCTGCCACTCGCAGGCGCTGCTGTTCAAGTTGAAGAAGGACGTGCCGACGGCCGACCTCGAGGCCATGATCGCTGCCGACAACGAATGGGTGAAGGTGGTGCCCAACACGCGCGAAGCCAGCATGAAGGAACTCACGCCGGTGGCCGTGACCGGCACGCTGTCAATCCCCGTCGGGCGCATCCGCAAGATGGCGATGGGGTCGGAGTACGTCGGCGCGTTCACCATCGGCGACCAGCTGCTCTGGGGGGCAGCGGAGCCGCTGCGGCGCATGCTGCGCATCCTGGTCGAGGCCTGATCCGGACCCATTTCCGCGTGTCCGTTTGCGGCACGTTGGCGCACTGCCACAAATTTCACGCGGAAATGCACGGAACGTGAGTCCCTGCGAACGTCAGCCAATGCATGAGCTTGTATCGGTATCCTCTTGATGTTATTGTGGTTTCCACCCTTTTCTCGAGAGATGCGCATGTTCTGCGCGGGTGACGATGTCGACATTGGCGGGCCTGATTTCGGTCCTGCACGTTCCTTCTGGGAGACGCCTTGAAACGTAACTCGACCTTCTCGGGGCGCTTTGCCCTGACCGGTGTGGCTGTCGCCGCGCTGTGGCTGGCCGCATCGAATGCGTACGCGCTGGGTCTGGGCAGGCTCTCCGTGCAGTCGGCCCTGGGTGAATCGCTGCGCGCCGAGATCGACGTCACCAGCCTGACCCCGGAAGAGGCGGCCGGCCTGGTCGTCAAGGTGGCGCCGCCCGAGTCGTACCGCGCCGCCGGGGTGGACTACAACCCGGTGCTGCCGGGCACCGCGGTGTCGCTGCAACGCCGTGCCGACGGGCGGCCCTACCTGCGCCTGTCCAGCGACCGCGCCGTGCAGGAACCCTTCGTCGACGTGATCCTCGAGATCTCGTGGTCCTCGGGCCGCCTGGTGCGCGAGTACACGATGCTGTTCGATCCGCCGGTGGTCGCCAAGGCACCGCCGGCGCCTGCGCCGGCAGCCGCGCCGAGCATCGCGGCCGCCCCGCCGGCCGCCGAACCGGCGGCGCGCCCC
>KZ836115.1 GCA_003265685.1 Piscinibacter caeni
ACCACGATAGTCACTGGTCGCGGCAGGTGCCGTCTGTCGCGACCCGCTCAGCCTGACGCAAGCGGACCGTCACGTCCGGCAGCTGAGGGCTGGCAAGTCAGGCCCTCACTGCAGCCCGCTGACGTAGGCCGCCACCGCCTTCAGCTCGAGCTCGGTGAGCTTGGAGGCGATGGTGTGCATCACCGCGTTGTCGTTGGTGCGCTCGCGCTGCGAGAACTTCCTCAGCTGCGACTCGACGTATTGCGCATGCTGCCCGCCCAGGCGCGGCAGCTTCTCGGTGCCGTGGCCGGCGGCGCCGTGGCAGTCGGCGCAGGCGGCCACGCCGGAGTACGGGTTGCCGCGGTTGTAGACGAAGCGGCCCACCTGCGCGAGCTCGGGGTCGGCAACCGGGTGGGCACGCGTGGGCTTGGACTCGAAGTACATGCCCAGCAGGCGAAAGTCCTCGGCGTTGAGGTCGCTGACCATCGACTGCATCGTGTCGCTCTTGCGCCGGCCGCTCTGGTAGTCGGCCAGCTGGCGCGCCACGTAGCTGGCGTGCTGGCCGGCCAGGCGCGGGAACACCGGGCTCGAGCTCTCGCCCTCGGCGCCGTGGCAGATGAAGCACTTGCCCTCGACGATCTCGACGGCGCGGGTCAGGTCGGCCGCCGGCGCTGCAGCGGCAACGAGCAGGGCGGCCAGGGCGGCGAGCGGGCGCAGCGGCAGGAACACGGCGGGACTCCTCAACGGAAGGCGCGACTCGCCGGCACCGGCTGGTCGCCCAGGTTCGCTCGCGCGGCGTCGAGGCCGCGCTGGTCGATCAGGCGGTCGGTCACGGCGGCGCCGAGCCACATCGCGCCGAGGGCCACCCACGAGGTGACGGTGAACACCGCGGCCCCGGACAGCCCGGCGCCGACCGCGCAGCCGCCGGCCGTCATGCCGCCGAAGCCCATCAGCACCGCGCCCACCAGGTAGCGCCGCATGCTGGCGCCGCCCTCGAAGCCTTCGAGCTTGAGCTCGCCGAACAGCGCGGCGGCGAGGAACGAACCGAGGAACACGCCGGGCACCAGGCCCATGTCGAAGCCGGGCGCGCGGTCGGGCGCGAACAGCACGCGCACCAGCAGCTCGGCCGACGGGCCGGTGAAGGTCAGGCTCTGGATCGGCGCGGCGGCGGCCTCCATCGAGGTGGCGGCCACGCTGCCGGTGAACCACCAGGCCGCGGTGACCGCCAGGCCGACCATCACGGCACCGGCCCAGCCCCAGGCCGGCACCTTCTGCCGGCGCGCCCAGACGATCGCCGCCACCAGCCAGACGGCACCGAACAGCAGTGCGCCGGGGCGGCCCAGGCCGGTGATCACGGTCAGGTCGCGTGCGCTGCCGCCTTCGACCGTCCACCACGCACTGACGCGCTCGCGCCAGGGGGCGAGCGCGCCCTGCCAGGCGGCCTGCGCGCTGACGGCGAACACCAGGCCCGACAGCACCGCGCGCAGGTTGCCCTGCGCGGCCAGCACCAGCAGCCGGCTGGCGCAGCCGCGCGCCAGCACCATGCCGATGCCGAACAGCGCGCCGCCGACCGCCGCGCCGGACAGGCTGCCGCGTGCGGCCAGTTGCCGTGCGCTGCTCACGTCGAGCGCGCCGAGTGCGACCAGGCCCTGCGTCGCGACGAGCGCCGTCGCGAACGCGAACAGCCAGACCGTCAGCTTGCCGCCGAGCAGGCCGCGCGCGAACTCGATCACCGCCGCGCGCAGGCAGAAGCGCGAACGCTGCGCGAAGAAGCCGAACAGCATGCCGATCGCCAGCCCGCCGGCGGCCAGCACCGGGGCCTGGCCGAAACGCTCGAGCGCGGCGTCGAGCATGCGGGCCTCAGGGCTTGATGTAGGCGTAGCCTTGATGCTGGAGCTTTGAAAGCCGCACCACCCCCGAGGGCGTGAACTCCGCCTCCTGGATGAACTGCTCCTTCTTGAGGCCGCGGTTCTTCAGCGTGATCTCGCACACCTCGAACTTCACGCCGCGCGCCACCAGCGCCGCCACCGGGCCGGCGTACGGGCTGCCGTTGCGGTCCTTCGCGCCTTCGATCAGGAAGTCGACGCCGTTGGCATGCGTCACCACGGTGATCTGCGCCGCGGGGTCGGTGTCGAGGTGGTTCTTCACGTTGCGCAGGCCCTTGAGCGCCTGCGCCTCGGCGTCGTCCATGTGGTAGACGACCTTGTCCTGCGCCCAGGCGGCCAGCGAGGCCGTGGCCAGCAGTGCGGCGATCAGCGTGCGTCGGATCATCGTCGTCTCCTCAGGCGATTCCGGGGTTGCTCTGCACCCCGATCAGGCGCGGCGTGTTCAGCGGCCGCGGCGTGACCTTGCCCCGGGCCTTGAGCCACGGCTCGACCACCTCCCACACCGGCTTGTTGCCGGCGCTCCGGGCCTCCTCGGCCACCGGCGCCCAGCCGGCCACCTTGTAGGTCTTGCCCGCGTCGACGGGCTTGCCGTCCAGGCGCATGTCGTGGATGCGCGAACCCATCTTCGCGCCCGGCTCGATCGCATACGTGAGGCCGCCGACGCGCACCATGTCGCCGCCTTGCTGGTAGTACGGGTCGGGGTTGAACAGGTTGTCGGCCACGTCCTCGAGCACGGTCTTGATCGTCTCGCCGGTCATCGGCGTCACCGTGGCGTACGAATAGGTCGTCGCCAGCTGGTCCATCAGCAGCTCGCGCGTGATCACGTCGCCGGGCAGCAGGCTGGTGCCCCAGCGGAAGCCGGGCGAGAAGGCGATCTGCGCCTGCTGCGCGTCGATCAGCGCGTCGCAGATCAGCTGGTCCCAGCTGCCGTTGAAGTTGCCGCGGCGGTACAGCAGCGCGTCGCTGACGGCCAGCTTCTCGGCCAGCCTGGCCTCGTAGGGCGCACGCACGCGCTGGATCAGCGCGGCCATCTCCGGGTCGGGCCGCAGCTGGTTGGAGAACACCGGCAGCAGCGTGTAGCGCAGGTCGGCCAGCTTGCCGTCCTTCACGTCGAGGTCGAGCACGCCGAGGAACTTGCCGTTGCTGCCGGCGTTGGTGACCAGCGTGCTGCCGCCCGCGTTCTTCACCCGCACCGGCACCGGCATGCCGTCGTGCGTGTGGCCGCCGAGGATGGCGTCGACGCCGCGCACGCGCGAGGCCATCTTCAGGTCAACGTCCATGCCGTTGTGCGACAGCACCACCACCACCTGCGCGCCCTTGCCGCGTGCCTCGTCCACCACCTTCTGCAGGTTGTCGTCCTGGATGCCGAAGCTCCAGTCGGCCACCATGTAGCGCGGGTTGGCGATCGGCGTGTAGGGGAAGGCCTGGCCGACGATGGCCACCGGCACGCCGTTGATCGTCTTGATCACGTAGGGCGCGAACACCGGGTCGCCGAAGTCGGTGGTCTTGACGTTCTGCGCGACGAAGTCGATGCGGCCCTTGAGATCCTTCTCGACGATCTCCTTCACCCGCTCCATGCCGTAGGTGAACTCCCAGTGGCCGGTCATCACGTCCACGCCGAGCAGCTTGCAGGCGTCGACCATGTCCTGCGCGTTGGTCCACAGCGAGGTGGCCGAGCCCTGCCAGGTGTCGCCGCCGTCCAGCAGCAGCGCGCCCGGCCGGCTCGCCTTCAGGCGCTTGACCAGCGTCGCGAGTTCGGCGAAGCCGCCCACCTTGCCGTAGCGCTTCGACGCGGTCTCGAAGTCGATGTAGGTGTAGGCATGCGCCTGCGGCGTGCCCGGCCGCAGGCCGGCCTTCTTCAGCAGCGCCTCGCCCACCAGGTGCGGCAGCTCGCCGGCCATCGTGCCGATGCCGAGGTTGACGTTCGGCTCGCGGAAGCGGATCGGCAGCAGCTGCGCATGGCAGTCGGTCATGTGCAGCAGCGAGACGTTGCCGAACTTCGGCAGCTCGTACAGCCCGGCCTCGGCCTCGGCGGCATCGGCCTCGGCATGGCGGGCGAGCGCGAGGCCGGCCACCGAGGCGCCCGCCAGCACCTGCAGGAACTCGCGTTTGCTCAGGCTCATAAGTGTTGACTGATGTTCAGGGCCCGCAAAAGCCCGCCGAAGCGGGCTCGTGCCGGGTCACTGGTTGACGGGCGACTTCGGGTCGAGCAGCAGCGCCATCAGGTGGCGGATCTGCGTCTCGTTGAGCAGCCGCGCGTGGCCGAAGCGCGGCATGTTGGAGCAGGCGGCGTAGGCCTTGCTGTTCCAGATCTTGGTCCAGGTGTACTGCACGATCGCGGCGCTGGCCGGGTCGGCCGGGTCCTTCACGCCGCGGGTCTTGCCGTAGTTGTAGAGGCTCGGGCCGATCGTGCCGTACGAGATCTCCTGCTTGCTGAGCTGGTGGCAGTTGTAGCAGTTGCCGCCGTTGGCGCTGGATTCGGCGCTGGCGTCGGTCCAGGTCATTCCGCGGCCGTTCTGCGCCAGCTTCTCGCCCTCGCGCCAGTCGCCCAGGTACTGGCCGCCGGCGGGCCATTGCACCGAGGCGAGCGCCTCGGCCTCGACGCGCCTGGCCACCTCGTCGGACGGCGGCGTGGGCGAGGAGCAGGCGGCTTGGCCGAGGTCCTGCTTCAGGCGGTCGACCTTGGCGATGCCCTGATCGCGGAACGAGGTCTGGATGGTGGTGAGCGCGAGCCGGTCGAGCTCCTGCGGCGAGGGGCCGGTGGCGCAGCCGGCCACGAGCGCGGCGGCGATGAGGAGGGTGATTCGCATCAGATCGGTTCCTCGTTCAGCGCTTGATCGACGGCGCGATCGATTCCGCGCCCTTGGCGTTGACGCCCATGTAGACGCCCAGCGCGATCGTCACCTCCGAGCCGTAGCCCGGGTACGGGAAGCGCT
This sequence comes from Piscinibacter caeni, assembly GCA_003265685.1. Lineage (GTDB taxonomy): Bacteria > Pseudomonadota > Gammaproteobacteria > Burkholderiales > Burkholderiaceae_C > Piscinibacter > Piscinibacter caeni. The sequence goes on from KZ836115.1 coordinate 4,802, forward strand.
GCTGGCGGAAGCAGTCGTTCAGGCGCCGCTGCATGCCCCACAGCTCGCCGCTGGAGACGCGGTAGGCCGGCCACGCGGCGAAGCCGATGCCGTCGCCCGGGTTCCTGGTCAGGTCGGGCAGGTCCTGCAGGCGGATGCGCTTGCCGGCCTCGCCGTGGCAGGAGGCGCAGGAGAAGTCGTACGGCCCGCCGCGGAAGAAGAAGGCGCGCTTGCCGACCTCGTACATCGTGCGTTCCGCGGCATGGCCCTGCGGCAGGTTCATCTTCAGGCCGCGCGACTCGGCCGAGATCCAGGCCACCAGGCCCTCCATGTTGGCCTGCTCGCCGCGGCCGAACGGGGTCTTGGCGATCTCGGCCGGGTCCAGGCCCTGCAGCGTCTGCATGCAGCTCAGCAGGCGCGACTCCAGGTCCTGCACGCGCTGCGTGTCGGCGAAGTACCGCGGCAGCTCGACGAACGCGCCCTTCACGACCCCCGGGCCCTTGCCCAGGTCGCACTGCTCCAGCGAGGCGTTCTTCGGGCCGCGCTTCTTCTTCCACAGGTCCTCGCCCTTGGCCTCGAACAGCTCGGCCGGGTTGCCGTCGGCCAGCATCGCGCGGTATTCGGCGATGCCGTCGGCGGCGGACTTGGTCTGGGCCAGCGCGGGCCCGGCGGCCAGCGCGACGAGTGTGACGAGCAGCGTCCTCATCGTCTCAGCTCACCGTGGCTTCGTCGGAGCGGGTGTCGCCGCGGTTGTCCTTCCAGCTGATCGTGATCTTGTCGCCGGCCTTGGCGCCCTTGACGTTGAATTGCAGGAAGGGGTTCTTCGCCACCGACGGGCCCCACTGGGCCGTCATCACCGTCTTGCCGTTGTGGGCCGCGGTGACTTCCTGGATGAACCAGGCGGGGATCGTCTTGCCGGCCGAATCCTTGCGCTGGCCGGTTTCCATCTCGTGGCTCATCAGCACTCGCACGGTGGCCTTGTCGCCGCTGGCCTGCGCGCGGATGCGCATCGGGTCTGCCATGTCAGTTCTCCTTTGACCTTTGATTGCGTTGCGGGCTCAGCCCCCGCATCCACCCAACGTGACCTTGATTTCCTTCTGCGCGAAGAAGACCTTGTTGTCGGCCGTGATCGCCACCGCGATGACGTTGGAGGACTGCCCCATCTTCACGCGCGTCGAGAGGTTGGCCTCGACGGCGTCGCTCAGGTCGAAGGCCGCGGCCAGCATGGAGGGGTTCTTCTCGACCAGCAGCAGCAGGCGCTTGGCATTGGGCAGCGTGGTCGCGGCGCCGACCGGCACCACGGCGCCGTTCTCGGCGATGTCCGGGCCGGTGATGGTCACGTCCTTGCTCTCGGCCGGCATGGCCACGCCCAGGGCCTTGGTCAGGTCGGCCATGGTCTTGGCATCGAAGGCGGCCTGCGACCAGTCGGCACGGGCGGCGGTGGGCAGCAGGCCCAGGCCGGCCAGCGCGGCGGCGACGGACGCGCTGCGCGCCAGCATTTCACGGCGGGATGTCATGTGAGCTCCTTTGTCACTCTCGATCGTAGTCAGGCCGCACGCGGCGCGGCAGCGGTGCGAACCCGGCAGGAAACGGCCCGTGTGTGTAGCACAGCGAGCCGGGCCACGCGCGGCGTCATTTCTTTGCTCCGTCGGCGAGCCAACGCCCGATCGCCTGGGCCTCGGCCTCGGGCAGGGTCTGTGGCGGCATCGGGATCTCCCCCCACACGCCCGAGCCACCGCTGCGGATCTTGCCGCTCAGGTACTCGACCGCATCCGCGCGGCCGGCATGCTTGCGGGCGATGTCGCGCAGCGCCGGTCCGACCAGCTTGCTGTCCTGCGCGTGGCAGGCGGTGCAGCCATGCTTGCCCAGCAGCCCGAGGGCGGCGGGTGGCGCGGCGGCCGGCGCGGGCGCCGCCGCGGGGGTGGGCGGCGCGCCGGCCGGACGTGTCGTGTCCGCGCCGTGCTGTGCGCCGACCAGCCGGTTCTGCTCGGCCAGGTTGCCATGCGCGTTGCGGGCGAAATCCGGCAGGAAGGAGGCGAGCTGCGGCTCGGCGGCGCAGTTGCTCATGCAGGCGCTGCCCTGCACGTCCGGCTTGCGCCCCCGGGTGCCGGGCCACATCGCATGGTCGGTGGTCGTGCCGTTGCGGTTGGGCAGCAGCGCCTGCGCCTGCGGCATCGTGCGCTCGCTGAGCACGAAGTCGTCGGGCACGATGCCGCCGAGGTTGAGCAGGAACGCGGTGACCGCGTACACCTCGTCGTGCGAGAGCGACTTGGGCGTGTTCCACGGCATCGCGCGGTGGATGTAGTCCCACAGCGTCGAGACGGTGGAGACCTTCATCAGCGTGGTGCGGCCGGGGAAGGCCGGGTCGGTCAGGCGCGCGACGCGGCCGGTCTTCACGTCGTCCTTGGTGGTGCCGCCCACCAGCGGCGAGAACACCGAGTTCGACTCGCCGAAGATGCCGTGGCACGAGGCGCACTTGGCCTCCCAGACGTCCTGGCCCTGCGCGACGCTGCCCTGGCCCCTGGGCAGGCCCTTGAAGTCGGGCCGCACGTCGATGTCCCAGGCCGCGACTTCCTTCGGCGTGGCCGCGCGGCCGATGCCCGGGTAGCCGGCCTGGGCGGCGGCGGTGCCGGCCAGCACCAGCAGCGCCATCCCGATCAGCCTAGGACAGCTGGACATTCTTCACCTCGCCGCTTTCCTGCACCAGCCAGGACTGGATCGCGTTGTTGTGGTAGATCGAGCGCGTGCCGCGCACTGCGCGCAGCTGGCGGTAGGTCGGCTGCACGTGGCCGGTCTCGTCGGTGGCGCGGCTCTGCACGACGGCCGGCTTGCCGTCCCACACCCAGTCGACGTTGAAGCGGGTCAGGCACTTGGGCAGCACCGGCCCCTCGAGCCGCGCCTGCCGCCAGCTGCGACCGCCGTCGACCGACACGTCGACCCGCTTGATGCGCGCGCGGCCCGACCAGGCCAGGCCGGAGATGTTGTAGAAGCCCCGGTCCAGCAGCACCTGGCCGCCCGAGGGCGTGGTCACCACGCTCTTGACCTCCTGGATGCTGGTGTACTGGCGGTGCCGGCCATCGGGCATCAGGTCGACGTAGTGGATCACCTCGTCCTTGGTGCCGTAGGGCTGGTCGCCCACCTCGAGGCGGCGCAGGTACTTGACCCAGCTGACGCCCTGCACGCCGGGCACCACCAGGCGCAGCGGGTAGCCGTTCTCGGGCCGCAGCATCTCGCCGTTCTGGCCGTAGGCCACCAGCACCTCGCCGGACTCGACCATCTCCATCGGGATGGTGCGTGTCATCGACGAGCCGTCGGCACCCTCGGCGAGCACGTAGCGGGCGCGCTTGTAGTCCACGCCGGCCAGGTCGAACAGCACGCGCAGCGGCACGCCGGTGAACTCGCTGCACGACAGCATGCCGTGCGTGTACTGCACGGTGGGCACCGCGACGTTGCCCCACTCCATGCCGGTGTTCGCGCCGCACTCGATGAAGTGGAAGCGCGAGACCGAGGGCAGCCGCATGAGCTCGTCCATCGCGAAGACCATCGGACGCTTCAGCAGCGACGGGTCGGAGCCATTGACCATCAGCCGGTGCTTGGACGGGTCGACGTCCCACCAGCCCTGGTGGTGGCGCTCGAAGTGCAGCCCGGCCGGCGTAACGATGCCGAACAGCGACTGCAGCGGCGCGAACGACACCGAGGCCTGCGCCGTCTGCGTCAGCCCCGGGCTCGGGCGGCGCTGCACGTTCACCTCGTACTTCGACGGCTTGCCGTAGCCCTCGGTGGCCACCGGCAGGCCCAGGCCCTTGCTGTGCTCGGGCAACTGCAGGATGTTCGGGTCGCCGCCCTCGGCGGGCAGCGGGTTGGCCTGGCCCAGCGCCGCGGGGGCGGCGGCGCCTGCGGCGGCAGCGGCGAAGGCCGAACGCAGGAAGTCGCGCCGGCTCTCGCGCGCCTGCCGGAACACCGTGCGCACGCCGTCACGGTCGATGAATCCTTCGGGTGCGCGCTGCAAGCGGCCTGCGGGACTGTCCACGATGGGTTTCGCCGGGTTTGTTGATCTGTATATAAGCAAGAACGAATGTAGTTCAGCCGGGCCGGCGACGAATCGGTGGAAACGCGGGGGTGCCGGTGCGGCGGGCAGGCCTGTTCCGGACCGGCCAGGAGGGGGAATGCCGCGCCTTACAATCCCGCGGTTTTGCCGGCGGCGTCGTCCGCCCCCTTCCTGAGGACCCAGCCCGTGTTCATTTCCTCCGCCTACGCGCAGGCGCCGGCCCCGGCCGCCGCGCCCGATTCCTTCATGGGCAGCCTCGGCAGCATGCTGCCGCTGCTGCTGATGTTCGTCGTGCTCTACTTCGTGATGATCCGTCCGCAGATGAAGCGGCAGAAGGAGCACAAGGCGATGGTCGACGCGCTGGCCAAGGGCGACGAGGTCATCACCGGCGGCGGCCTGCTCGGTCGCATCTCCAAGCTCGGCGACAGCTACCTGCATGTCGAGGTGGCCAGCGGCGTCGAGATCCAGGTGCAGCGCAGCGCGATCGTCCAGGTGCTGCCCAAGGGCACCATCAAGTAGGTCCCGGGCCGATGCCCCGTGAAGTGCGGTCCGCCCCGGGCGGGCCGTTCGTTTTCGGCAGCCGGCGCCGCCCGGCAAGGAAGTCCCGATGAACCGCTACCCGGTGTGGAAGTACACGATCCTCGTGATCGCGCTGCTGGTCGGCCTGGTCTACACCCTGCCGAACTTCTTCGGCGAGGCGCCAGCGGTGCAGGTCAGCGCCGGCAAGGCCACCGTGAAGGTCGACGCGGCGCTGGTGCCGCGGGTCGAGCAGGCGCTCGCCGCCGCCGGCGTGAAGGCGGATTTCGTGCAACTCGACGGCAACTCGGTGCGGGCGCGCTTCGCCGACACCGACACCCAGCTCAAGGCCAAGGACGCGATCGCCAAGGCGCTGATCCCGGATCCGGCCGACCCGAGCTACATCGTCGCGCTGAACCTGCTGTCGCGCTCGCCGCAGTGGCTCACCTCGCTGCACGCGCTGCCGATGTACCTGGGCCTGGACCTGCGCGGCGGCGTGCACTTCCTGATGCAGGTCGACATGAAGGCCGCGCTGACCAAGAAGGCCGAGGCGCTGACGGGGGATATCCGCACGCTGCTGCGCGACAAGAACCTGCGCCACGCCGGCATCTCGCGCGACGGCAACACGATCGACGTGCGCTTCCGCGACCGCGACACGCTGGCTGCCGCGCGCACGCTGCTCGCCGACCAGCTGCCCGACCTGCAATGGGCGGAGTTACCGGACGGCAGCGACTTCCGCCTGTCCGGCACGCTCAAGCCCGAGGCGGCGCGCAAGGTGCAGGAGACCGCGGTCAAGCAGAACATCACGACGCTGCACAACCGCGTCAACGAGCTCGGCGTGGCCGAGCCGGTGATCCAGCAGCAGGGCCAGGACCGCGTCGTCGTGCAGCTGCCCGGCGTGCAGGACACCGCCAAGGCCAAGGACATCATCGGCCGCACCGCCACGCTGGAGGTGCGCCTGGTGGACGACAGTGCCGAGGCGGCCGCCGCGGCCGCCGGCACCGGGCCGGTGCCCTTCGGGACCGAGCGCTACGTCGAGCGCGGCGGCGCGCCGCTGATCCTCAAGCGCACGGTGATCCTGACCGGCGAGAACCTGACCGATGCGCAGGCCGGCTTCGACACCCAGACGCAGGAGCCCGCGGTGCACCTGACGCTGGACGCCAAGGGCGCACGCATCTTCCGCGACGTGACGCGCGAGAACGTCGGCAAGCGCATGGCGATCCTGCTGTTCGAGAAGGGCAAGGGCGAGGTGGTGACGGCGCCGGTGATCCGCAGCGAGATCGGCGGCGGGCGGGTGCAGATCAGCGGCCGCATGACCACGGTGGAGGCCAACGACACCGCGCTGCTGCTGCGCTCGGGCTCGCTGGCCGCGCCGATGGAGATCATCGAGGAGCGCACCATCGGCCCGAGCCTGGGTGCCGAGAACATCGAGAAGGGCTTCAAGAGCGTGGTGTACGGCTTTGCGGGCATCGCCGTGTTCATGTGCGTCTACTACCTGCTGTTCGGCGTGTTCTCGACGCTCGCGCTGGCCTTCAACCTGCTGCTGCTGGTGGCGATGCTGTCGATGCTGCAGGCCACGCTGACGCTGCCGGGCATCGCGGCCATCGCGCTGGCGCTGGGCATGGCGATCGACGCCAACGTGCTGATCAACGAGCGGGTGCGCGAGGAGCTGCGCGGCGGCGCCTCGCCGCAGATGGCCATCAGCGCCGGCTACGAGCGCGCCTGGGCCACCATCCTGGACTCGAACGTCACCACGCTGATCGCCGGCGTTGCGCTGCTGGCCTTCGGTTCCGGGCCGGTGCGCGGCTTCGCGATCGTGCACTGCCTGGGCATCCTGACCTCGATGTTCTCGGCGGTGATGTTCTCGCGCGGCCTGGTCAACCTCTGGTACGGCCGGCAGAAGAAGCTCAAGAGCGTGTCCATCGGGCAGGTCTGGAAGCCCGATGCCGACGCCGCCGTGAAGGCCTGAAGGAGGACGAGCCATGGAATTCTTCAGGATCCGCCGCGACATCCCGTTCATGCGCCATGCGCTGGTGCTGAACGTGGTCTCGGCCATCACCTTTCTCGCCGCGGTGTTCTTCATCGCCACGCGCGGCCTGCACCTGTCGATCGAGTTCACCGGCGGCACGCTGGTGGAGGTGGCCTATCCGCAGGCGGCGCCGCTGGAGAAGGTGCGCGGCGCGGTCGAGGCGCTCAAGCTCGGCGAGGTGCAGGTGCAGAACTTCGGCACCTCGCGCGACGTGCTGATCCGCGTGCCGGTGCGCGGCGACGTCAAGCAGGGCGAGGTGGTCGGCCGGGTGTTCGACGCGCTGTGCCAGGCCGAGGGCGCGAAGGTGGCCTCGCGCCAGGTCACGACCGACAAGGGCGAGTCGGTCAGCAAGGTGGTCTGCGGCGAGGACGGCGCCGAGCCGGTGCAGCTCAAGCGCAGCGAGTTCGTCGGACCCTCGGTCGGGTCGGAACTGGCACGCGACGGCGCCTACGCGCTGCTGGCCACGGTGGCCGGCATCATGCTCTACCTCGCCTTCCGCTTCGAGTGGAAGTTCTCGGTGGCCGGCATCGTCGCCAACCTGCACGACGTGGTGATCATCGTCGGCTTCTTCGCCTTCTTCCAGTGGGAGTTCTCGCTCGCCGTGCTGGCCGCCGTGCTGGCGGTGCTGGGCTACTCGGTCAACGAGTCGGTGGTCATCTTCGACCGGGTGCGCGAGGCGTTCCGCAAGTTCCGCAAGCTGAACTCGCGCGAGGTGATCGACCATGCCATCACCAGCACCATCAGCCGCACCATCATCACCCACGGCAGCACGCTGATGATGGTGGTGTCGATGTACCTGTTCGGCGGGCCGACGCTGCACTACTTCGCGCTGGCGCTGATGATCGGCATCGTGTTCGGCATCTACTCGTCGGTGTTCGTCGCCGCGGCCATCGCGATGTGGCTGGGCGTCAAGCGTGAGGATCTGGTGCGCCAGGGGCCGGAGAAGGGCGACCCGAACGACCCGAACGCCGGGGCCGTGGTGTAGAGTCGATCACATCTGACGCCAGGACGCCAAGCCAAAGCCTCACCCATGGCGACCACGCCCGCGAACCAGACCGCGCTCGCCCAGCAGGCGCGGCGTGCCTACGTGGAGGGCGTGCTGCGCGGCCTGCCCGGGCTGGTGGCGGCGGTGGAGCGCGGCGCGAAGCTGCTGGCCACCCAGGTGGCCGAGCCACCGGTGGCGGTCAAGCGCCGCGATGCGGCGACCGACTTCTCCAAGGCCGCGCCGTTCTGGCAGCAGGGCATGATCTCGATGGTGCGCGGCGCGCTGGGTGCTGGACTGGTGTCGGCCTCGTACCCCGGCGACCTGCCGCAGCCCGGCACGCGCGAGAAGAGCCTGAGCCTGGTCGACGACGACACGATCGAGACCGAGATCGTCAGCTCGCGGCTCGCGCTGGCGATGATGGACCGGGCCTCCTGGGAGTTCACCGACCTGCGCTCGCGCATCAATTCTCTCGAGAAGCGCGAGGAGCTCGATCCGAACGATGCCTTCCGCCCGCATGTGCTGGCGCGTGTGGCCACCGCCTCCTGGCGCTCCGCCGGCCTCGACATGGAGGTCTGGCGCGTGCTGCAGACGGTGCTGCACGAGGAGTTCGCGCAGTTCGTCGAGGAGGGCTACCACGAGATCAACAAGTGGCTGGTGCAGCGCCGGGTGCTGCCCGAAGTCGACCTGCGCCCGTACATCAAGCGCACGGCCAACTCGGCCTGGGCGGCCTCGTTCGGCGGTGCCGGGGCCGGAGGGGCGGGCACCGGCTTTGCCGCCTCCGGCGTCACCTCGGGCCACGGTCGCGCCGGCGTCGGCGACGAGACGCGCCTGATGACCCGCGCCAGCCCGCTGGCGCGTGGCATCGACCATGCCGAGGCGGTGCTCGGCCGGCTCAACAAGCTGATCGCGCGCCAGCTGCCCGAGTTCGTCGCCACGCGCCAGACGGCCGCGCCGGCGCCCGCCACGCCGGCCTTGCGCAGCGCGATCGCCGACGCGCAGCAGGGCATCGCACGGCGGCTCGCGCCCGGCGCCGGGGTGCAGACCGTGGCCGGCGTGGTCAGCACGCCGGCGATGCTGGAGGAACTGCACCAGCGCAAGCAGCAGCTCAAGCAGGCCGCCTCCACGCCGGTGGAGCGCGCGACGATCGAGATCGTCGCGCTGCTGTTCCAGAGCATCCTGACCGAGGAGCGCATCCCGGCGTCGGTGCGTGTCTGGTTCGCGCGGCTGCAGATGCCGGTGCTGCGCGTGGCGGTCAGCGAGCCCGACTTCTTCGCGACGGTCGACCACCCGGCGCGCAAGCTGATCGACCGCATGGGCGCCTGCGTGATGGGCTTCGACGCCACCGGACGCGCCGTGGCCGAGCTGCTCGAGAAGGAGATCAAGCGCGTCGTGCAGGTCGTCGAGGCCTATCCGGACACCGGCCGGCGAGTCTTCCAGACCGTGTTGACGGAGTTCGAGAAGTTCCTCGAGCACTACTTCAAGAATGCCAACGAGGCCTCGCGCAAGGGCGTCTCGCTGGCGCAGCAGGTCGAGCAGCGCGAGACGCTGGCGATCCAGTACACCATCGAGCTGCGCAAGATGCTCAACGAGGTGCCGGTGCAGGAGGGCGTGCGCGAGTTCCTGTTCCAGGTCTGGGCCGACGTGCTGGCGATGACCGCCGTGAAGGCCGGCGTGCAGAGCGAGCAGACCAAGGCGATGAAGCGCGCCGCGGCGGACCTGATCTGGTCGGCCAGCGCCAAGGTCTCGCGCGAGGAGCGCGCCGAGGTGATCCGCCGCCTGCCGCCGCTGCTCAAGACGCTGCGCGACGGCATGGAGCATGCCGGCCTGCCGCCGGCCAAGCAGGACGAGCACATCCAGAAGCTGAACAACTCGCTGGCCGCCGCGTTCACGGCGAAGGCGGCCGTGATCCCGCACGAGCGGCTCGAGGAGCTGATGGGCCGCCTCGAGACGCTCGAGGAACTGCTGCCGGATGCGGCCGACGTCGAGATCGACGAATCGATGGTGCTCGACCTGTCCGGCCACGAGAGCTCGGAGCTGGAGGTCGTCAGCGAGGGCGGCTCGATGCCGACGCCGGCGATGATCGCCTGGGCGCGCGAGCTGCAGGTGGGCAGCTGGTTCATGCTCGACTACCGCGGCCGCAACGAGCAGGTGCAGCTCGCCTGGCAGGGCCTGCGCAAGCAGCTCGCGCTGTTCGTCTCGCCGCAGGGCCGCGGCATCCTGTTCCAGCAGCACCGGCTGGCGGCGTTCCTGCAGGCCGGGCTGCTGGTGCCGGCGCAGGACGAATCCCTCACGGTGCGCGCCACCCGCAGCGCGCTGGCCAAGCTGGACGTCGACCCCAGCCGGCTGCTGAACTGACGACCCGCCGGGTCAGTGGATCAGCCGGTCTTCCGGCGCGACGAACAGTTCGTCGAGGATCAGCGCGTCGGGCTCCTCGCCCAGGCTCCAGAACACCATCAGCACGATGATCTTCAGGTCCTCGAGGTCGACCGGCCCGCCGGGGGCAGCGCTCGCGCGGTCGATCACCATCTCGCGCATCGGAGGCGGCAGCACGCCGGCGGATTCGAGGAAGGTGATGAAGGCGATCGAGTTCTCGCCCAGGTGCTCCTGCTCCTGCGGCGAGTAGACCCGCAGGCTGCGGGCCGATTGTTCGCCGACGTAGGACTCGGAGGCGGTCGCCAGACCGTCGAGCCAGGTCAGCGCTTCCTGGATCTCCTCGGTCTCGAAGCCGACAGAGGACAACTTGCGGGTGAGCTGCTCGTGATCCGGGCAGGCATCCGGCCGCCAGTAGTTCTCATACAGGTAGACCAGAACCTCGAACATGAAACCACTATACCCCAGGGCCCCGGCCGGCGGGGCATGGTCGTCATCAGGCCCGGCCGAGGCGCTGGAATAGTTGGCCCGGCAGGCGCGCCACCCGTCCGGACAGCTCCAGCTCGAGCAGGCGCGCGTTCAGGTCCGCCGCCGGCAGGCCGGTGCGCAGCACCAGTTCGTCGAGGCCGACCGGGTCGAAGCCGAGTGCCTGCAGCAGGGGATCCTCCGCCTCCGCGGGTGGTGGTGTCGGCGCCACCGGCGCCGGGGCGACGAAGGCCAGCTCGTCGAAGATGTCCTGCGCCGTCTCCACCAGCACCGCGCCCTGCCTGATCAGCGCGTGGCAGCCGCGCGCCTGCGGTGAGTGGAGCGAGCCGGGCAGGGCGAAGACCTCGCGTCCGGCCTCGGCAGCGAGCCGCGCGGTGATCAGCGAGCCGGATTGCAGCGCCGCCTCGACCACCAGCGTGCCCCGGCTCAGACCGGCAATCAGCCGGTTGCGCACCGGGAAGTTCTCGCGCAGGGGCGGCGTTCCGAGCAAGTACTCGCTGACGATGAGGCCCTCCCGAGCGATGCGGCGATGCAGATCGGCGTGGCGGCGCGGGTAGATCTGGTCGAGCCCGGTGCCGATCACCGCGATGGTGCTGCCGGTGCCCGCCAGCGCCCCAGTGTGCGCGGCGCCGTCGATGCCGAGCGCAAGCCCCGAGACGATCGTCCAGCCCGCCACACTCAATTCACGACCGAAAGCGAGCGCATGCTCACGTCCCTGTGGCGTCGGATTTCGACTGCCCACGATGGCGATGCTGGGGGCCACGGCGAGGTCGGCGCGCCCGGCCAGGTGCAGCAGCAGGGGCGGGTCGGCGGTCTGCAGCAGCAGCGGCGGATAGCCGGCGTNCCCGCCAGCGCCCCAGTGTGCGCGGCGCCGTCGATGCCGAGCGCAAGCCCCGAGACGATCGTCCAGCCCGCCACACTCAATTCACGACCGAAAGCGAGCGCATGCTCACGTCCCTGTGGCGTCGGATTTCGACTGCCCACGATGGCGATGCTGGGGGCCACGGCGAGGTCGGCGCGCCCGGCCAGGTGCAGCAGCAGGGGCGGGTCGGCGGTCTGCAGCAGCAGCGGCGGATAGCCGGCGTCACCCAACGTGACGATGGCGTGCGGCTCGTCGCCATCGGCCAGCCAGGCCTCGGTGCGCCGGAGCAGGTCGTCGAAGCCATCGGGCGGCCGTGCCAGGAGTTCGGCCACTGTCGCGCCGACGACGGCGCGGCGGTCGGCCACGGTGCAGCCGAGCACCGCCTCGGGGGAGCCGAAGGCCATCAGCAGCTTGCGCGCCGACACCCTGCCGAGCCCCGGCGTCGCCATCAGGCGCAGCCAGGCGGCCAGTTCCTCGCGGGTCCTGCGCGGCGCGGCGCCGGACATCGCGGCGCGCGTTTCAGGGCTGCGTGAAGCGGTCGCCGGCCTGCACCGGCTCCTTGACCGACAGGATCAGCGCGTAGGACACGCGGTCGAATACCCGGAAGACGAACAGCATGCCATGGCGCTCGTCGGGCAGCTTGAGGGTCGGCCGCGACGCATCGGTGCGGTCGATCACCTTGGTCCCCGAGCGCCACAGCGCGAACACATGGCCGCGCTCGACACCGTCGCGCGTGCCCTTGTTCAGCGCGACGATCTGGTTCTGGCCGGCCGTGATCGCGTCGCCGTAGACGGAAACGATGTAGCCCTCCAGCGCGCCTTGCGGCGCGTGCGGCGCGTAGTTGGTGTACTCGCGCGCCGGGGCCGGCGCGAGGCGGTCGCCGATGTTGGCTTCCTGCTTGACGCTGGTGACGCTGAAGGTCGCCGGGATGATCTCCGGCTTGCCGTCCGGCCCGTTGCGCGTCTCGCCCTGGCGTGCGTACTCGGCGGCGCCGACGTACTGGCCTTCGTAGCCGAGGATCTCGCCGGTGATCGGGTCCTTCAGCGGCTTGGCCTCGCGGAAGATGCGGAAGTCCTTCTGCATCGGGATCTCGCCGCGCACGTAGGCGCTGTCGCCACGGCCGAGCAGCACGCGGCCTTCCTGGGTGGCGACGATGCGCGGCGCGGTCGCCAGCTCGTTGGCCTGGAACACCACCGCCTCGTTGAGGAAGGGTTCGATCAGGTGGAACGGGATCGACGGGATCGAGCCGTCGTCCGTCGACGACGCACGCACGCGCGGCGACAGCTTGATCGTGCCGTCGGCCAGCTGCTGGCCCATGCGCAGCCGCGCGCGGCCGCCGGACTTGTCGAGATACAGCACCTGGCCCGGGTAGATCAGGTGCGGGTTGCGGATCTGGTCGAGGTTCATGCCCCACAGCTCGGGCCAGCGCCAGGGGCTCTTCAGGAACATGCGCGAGATGTCCCACAGCGTGTCGCCGCGCTTGACGGTGTGGCTGTCCGGCGCATTGGGTGCGAGTTCGGACAGCGGCACGCCGGCCTGGGCTACCTGCTGCGCCGTGCCGCGCTGCTGCGGCGTGACCGGATAGTTGACGGCCGACGCCGGGCCGGCGAGGCTGGCGGCGGCGAGCACGACGGCACCCGCGAGAACGGTGGTGGACAGAGGCGGGCGACGCTTCATGGGATCGGGTCTCCGGGGCGCACGGGCGGGGCGGTCGCGCGGTGGGGTTACTGAGCCAGGCCGTTCCGGAAGCCGGCACGGTTCGGCGAAAATCCTCATTCAGTTTCGTAGATTCTGCCGGTAAACCCTTGTCGTCGCAACGAAACTGGGCTCGCGCGGCCCATCGTGTGAGGCCTGTCACACACTGGCTCGTTGTGAACGCTCCACAAGCGGTTCGGGCAGAATCGAATGGATACACATGGCCCACCTGCCCATCCTCCGCTACCCCGATCCGCGCCTGCACACCGTCGCCAAGCCGGTGGCGCAGGTCGACGACCGCATCCGCCGCCTCGTCGACGACATGCTCGAGACGATGTACGCCGCCGACGGTGTCGGCCTGGCAGCGACGCAGGTCGACGTGCACGAGCGCGTGATCGTCATCGACACCTCGGAAGACCGCAACCAGCCGCGCGTGCTGATCAACCCCGAGCTGATTGCGCGCAGCGAGGAGATGAGCGTGGCCGACGAGGGCTGCCTCTCGGTGCCGCAAATCTACGACAAGGTGCAGCGCCATGCCCGCGTCACCGTGCGGGCGCTGGGGCGTGACGGCCAGCCGCACGAGTTCGAGGCCGAGGGGCTGCTCGCGGTGTGCGTGCAGCACGAGATGGACCACCTGATGGGCAAGGTGTTCGTCGAATACCTCAGCCCCCTCAAGCGCGACCGCATCAAGACCAAGATGCTGAAGAAGACGCGCGACGAGGCGCTGCGCGCCTGAGCCGGATGCGCGTCGTCTTCGCCGGCACGCCCGAGTTCGCGCGGGTCGCGCTGCAGCGCTTGCACGAAGCAGGGTTCACGATCCCGCTGGTGCTGACGCAGCCCGACCGCCCGGCCGGCCGGGGCCTGAAGCTGCAGGCCTCGCCCGTCAAGCAGGTCGCCCAGGCGCACGACATCGCCGTCGCCCAGCCGCGCAGCCTGCGGCTGGACGGCAAGTTCGCGGACGATGCCGCGGCCGCCCGCGCCGCGCTGCTCGAGGCGCGGCCCGACGTGATGGTCGTGGCGGCCTACGGCCTGATCCTGCCGCCCTGGGTGCTCGAGCTGCCGCCGCGCGGCTGCCTGAACATCCACGGCTCGCTGCTGCCGCGCTGGCGCGGCGCGGCGCCGATCCAGCGCGCCATCGAGGCGGGCGACGAGCGCACCGGCATCACCATCATGCAGATGGACGCGGGGCTGGACACCGGCGACATGCTGCTCGCCGAAGCGGTGCCGATCGCCGCCGACGACAGCGCCGCCACGCTGCACGACAGGCTGGCCGTGCTGGGCGGCCGGCTGATCGTCGAGGCGCTGGAACTCGCTGCCTGCGGGGGCCTGGCCCGCACACCCCAGCCGGCCGAGGGCGTGAGCTACGCGCACAAGATCGACAAGGCGGAAGCCGCGATCGACTGGCGCGCCGACGCGGCGGCGATCGAGCGCCGACTGCGTGCGTTCGACCCCTTCCCGGGCGCGACCACCACGCTCGACGGCGAGCCGCTCAAGTGCTGGCGCGGCGCGGTCGCCGCCGGGCAGGGCGCGCCGGGCGAGATCCTGGCGGTGGACGCGGCCGGCATCGAGGTGGCCTGCGGAATCGGCTCGCTGCGGCTCACCGAACTGCAGCGCGCCGGCGGCAAGCGGCTGCCGGCGCGCGCTTTCCTGCAGGGGCTACCGCTGGCGCCGGGGCGGGTGCTCGGCGGCACGGCCGATTGAACTCCCCGGCCCCGCCCGCATCTACGCCGGGTCTGACAACGGAGGTTCACGCCCCATGTTCAATCTGATGAAGACCGCCATCCTGATGGCGGCCATCACCGCCCTGTTCATGGCCATCGGCGCCATGCTCGGCGGGCGGGCCGGGATGATGCTCGCGCTCGTGGTCGCGCTGGGCATGAACTTCTTCAGCTACTGGTTCTCCGACAAGCTGGTGCTGCGCATGTACAACGCGCGCCAGGTCGACGCGACCAGTGCGCCGCAGTTCTACGCGATGGTGCAGGAGCTGGCGCAGCGCGCCGGGCTGCCGATGCCGAAGGTCTACATCATCGACGAGCAGGCCCCGAACGCCTTCGCCACCGGCCGCAACCCGCAGCACGCCGCGGTCGCCGCTACCACCGGCATCATGCGCGTGCTCAGTGAGCGCGAACTGCGCGGGGTGATGGCGCACGAGCTGGCGCACGTGAAGCACCGCGACATCCTGATCAGCACGGTCAGCGCCACGATGGCCGGCGCCATCTCGATGCTGGCCAACTTCGCGATGTTCTTCGGCGGGCGCGACAGCGAGGGCCGTCCGGCCAATCCGATCGCCGGCCTGTTGGTCGCGCTGTTGGCGCCGATCGCCGCCAGCCTGATCCAGATGGCGATCAGCCGTGCGCGCGAGTTCGAGGCCGACCGCGGCGGCGCCGAGATCTCCGGCGACCCGCGCGCGCTCGCCTCGGCGCTGGAGAAGATCCACGCCTTCGCGCGCGGCATCCCTCTGCCGGCGGCCGAGCGCCACCCCGAGACGGCGCAGATGATGATCATGAACCCGCTGCGCGGCGGGGGCCTGAGCGGCCTGTTCTCGACCCATCCGTCCACCGAGGAGCGGGTCGCGCGCCTGCGGGCGATGGCCGCCTGAGGCCACCCGGCGGCGGCGGGCCGGGCTCAAGTCCGACCCGCCCGGGCCGATAAGCCCGGGACCATGCGTCGGTTCATCGTCCTCCCTCTGGTGCTGGCTGCCCTGGCCGGCTGCGATGCGTTGGGCATCGACTCGCCGGAAAAGGTGGCCGCCCTGCGCGAGGCGGACGGCAAGGCGATCGGCGGCGCCTGCCGCCACGCCGGCCGCGCGATCGAGGACTGCTATGCGCTGAACAGGAAGGCCGACCGCGCCGCGGTATTCGCCGGCTGGCGCGAGATGAACGACTACATGCGCGAGAACAAGATCGACGAGGTGCGCCCGCAGATCGCCGGGCAGCCCGCGTCGGCGCCGACCACCTCGGCCGCCGCGCCCGAGGACGAGGCCCCGCCGGAAAAGGCCAAGGGCAAGCCGAAGGCCAAGCACAAGGACGCCTGAGCCCGGGCGGCGGCGCTGCCGCCACAATCGGCGCATGCCCCGGCTGCGCGACCTGATCCACGACCCCCACGCCCGCCGCGGCGCCCGTGACCTGCTCGAGTTCGCCCCCGGCATCGCCGCCTGGGGCGTGGTGACCGGTGTGGCGATGGTCAAGAGCGGCCTGTCGGTGCCGCTGGCCATCCTGATGTCGCTGACGGTGTTTGCCGGCAGCGCCCAACTCGCCTCGCTGCCGCTGCTGGCCGCCGGCGCGCCGATGTGGGTGATCTGGGCGGCGGCCACCTGCGTCAACCTGCGCTTCGTGATCTTCAGCGCCCAGTGGCGCCCGTTCCTCGGGCACCTGCCGCGCGGCCGGCGCATCGCCCTGGCCTACCTGCTGGCGGACCTGAACATCATCGTGTTCCAGCGCGCCTGGCCGAGCGGCCGGCGCGAGCCGGGCCAGCTGCGCTACATCCTCGGCGGCGCGCTCCCGCTGTGGGCGGTGTGGCAGGGCGCCTCGATCGCCGGCATCCTGCTCTCCGGCGTGATCCCGACGGCCTGGGGCCTGGGCTTCGCCGGCACGCTCGCGATGCTGGGCCTGACCTACGGCCTGCTGACCGACCGCAGCACCTGGACGGCGGCGCTGGTTGCCTCGGCAGCGGCGGTCGCGGCCTACGCGCTGCCCTTGAAGCTGAACATCGTGGTGGCCATCGCCGCCGCCGTCGCCGCCGGCCTGTTGATGGACCAGGCCGCGCGCGCCCACCGCCACCTTACGGGGCAGTCATGAGCCACGACCTCTCCACCGCGCTGACCATCCTCGGCCTGGCCGCGGTCAGCGTCATCACGCACGGCTTCTTTCTTTTTCCCGAGCGGGAGGTCAAGATCCCGGGCTGGCTACAGCGAGGCCTCAAGGTGGCGCCGCTGGCGGCACTGGCCGCCGTCGTGGCGCCCGAGATCGTGTTGACCCAAGGTCGGCTCATCGACACCTGGCAGGACGCCCGGCTGCCCGCCGTCGCCGCCGCGACCCTCTGGTACGCGTGGCGGCCCGGCGTGCTGGGCCCGCTGCTCGCCGGGCTGGCCGTCTTCCTGCCGCTGCGCCTCGCGCTCGGCTGGTGACGCGCCGCGCCGCCGGTTGATCCGACCATGTAACCAAGTTACCTTATCATCCACTACAGAGTTACGCCATGAACGTTCTCCGTTTCTCCGATCTCGTCGCCGCCGGCAAGGTGGCGGGCCAGCGGGTCTTCATCCGCGCCGACCTCAACGTGCCGCAGGACGACGCCGGCCGCATCACCGAGGACACACGCATCCGCGCCTCGGTGCCCTGCGTGAAGCTGGCGCTCGATGCGGGCGCCGCCGTGATGGTCACCTCGCACCTGGGGCGCCCGACCGAGGGCGAGTTCAAGCCCGAGGATTCGCTCGCGCCGGTGGCCGCGCGCCTGGGCGAGCTGCTCGGCCGCGAGGTGAAGCTCGTCGCCAACTGGGTCGATGGCGTGCAGGTCGCGCCCGGCCAGGTGGTGATGCTCGAGAACTGCCGCCTCAACAAGGGCGAGAAGAAGAACAACGAGGAGCTGGCGAAGAAGATGGCCGCGCTGTGCGACATCTTCGTGCACGACGCCTTCGGCACCGCGCACCGCGCCGAGGCCTCGACCTACGGCATCGCGCAGTTCGCCAAGGTGGCCTGCGCCGGCCCGCTGCTGGCGGCCGAGATCGACGCGATCTCCAAGGCGCTGGCCAACCCGAAGCGCCCGCTGGTGGCGATCGTCGCCGGCTCCAAGGTCTCGACCAAGCTGACCATCCTGCAGAGCCTGGCGAAGAACGTCGACCAGCTGATCGTCGGCGGTGGCATCGCCAACACCTTCATGCTGGCCGCCGGCTTGGCCGTCGGCAAGAGCCTGGTCGAGAAGGATCTGCTCGAGGACGCCAAGGCCGTGATCGCCGCGATGAAGGCACGCGGCGCGGCGGTGCCGATCCCGGTGGACGTGGTCGTCGCCAAGGAGTTCAAGGCCGACGCGACGGCGACCGTCAAGGCGGCCACCGAGGTCGCCGACGACGACCTGATCCTCGACATCGGGCCGAAGACCGCGGCCCAGCTCGCCGACATGCTGAAGGCCGCCGGCACCATCGTCTGGAACGGCCCGGTCGGCGTGTTCGAGTTCGACAGCTTCGCCAAGGGCACCGAGGCGATCGCGCGGGCCATCGCGGCCAGCAGCGCGTTCAGCATCGCAGGCGGCGGCGACACGCTCGCGGCCATCGCCAAGTACGGCATCGAGAAGCAGGTGGGCTACATCTCCACCGGCGGCGGTGCCTTCCTCGAGGTGCTGGAGGGCAAGACGCTGCCGGCCTTCGAGATCCTGGCCCGGCGCGCACAGGCATAACTGTCATGCCGATGGCGCGGGCCGGACGAACCGACAATCCACGACACAAGGAGACTCCATGACCCGCGCCACCAAGATCGTCGCCACCCTCGGCCCGGCCTCGAGTGCGCCCGACGTGCTCGAGCGCATGATGCGCGCCGGGGTCGACGTCGTGCGGCTCAACTTCTCGCACGGCAAGGCGCAGGACCACATCGACCGCGCCACCCTCGTGCGCGAGGTGGCGGCGCGGGCCGGCAAGGAGGTCGCCATCATGGCCGACCTGCAGGGCCCGAAGATCCGCGTCGGCAAGTTCGAGGGTGGCTCGACCATGCTGCAGGTCGGCCAGCATTTCGTCCTCGATGCCGCGTACAGCGAGCTGGGCAACAACGAACGCGTCGGCCTGGACTACAAGGACCTGCCGCGCGACGTGAAGCCCGGCGACACGCTGCTGCTCAACGACGGCCTGCTCAAGCTCACGGTGGAATCGGTGCGCGGCGAGGAGGTGCACACCACCGTCGCGCTGGGCGGCGAGCTGTCCAACAACAAGGGCATCAACAAGGCCGGCGGCGGCCTGACGGCGCCGGCGCTGACGGCCAAGGACATGGAAGACATCCGCACCGCGATGAGCTTCCAGTGCGAGTACCTCGCGGTCAGCTTCCCGAAGAACGCGACCGACATGGAGATGGCGCGCCAGCTGGCCAACGTGGCGGGCGAGCCCTGGCGCCACAAGCCGGCGATGATCGCCAAGATCGAGCGCAGCGAGGCGATCCCCGTGCTCGACCAGATCCTGAAGGCGAGCGACGGCATCATGGTCGCGCGTGGCGACCTGGCGGTCGAGGTCGGCAACGCCGCGGTGCCGGCGCTGCAGAAGAAGATGATCCGCATGGCGCGCGAGATGGACAAGGTCGTCATCACCGCCACGCAGATGATGGAGTCGATGATCGTCAACCCGGTGCCCACTCGCGCCGAGGTCAGCGACGTGGCCAACGCCGTGCTCGACGGCACCGACGCGGTGATGCTCAGCGCCGAGACCGCGGCCGGCAAGTTCCCGGTCGAGACGATCACGCAGATGGCCGCGATCGCACTCGAGGCCGAGGCGGCCGAGGACGGCTCGATCGAGACCGACTTCACCAACAAGCGCTTCGGCCGCATCGACCAGTCGATCGCGATGGGCGCGCTGTTCACCGCGCATCACCTGGGCTGCAAGGCGATCGTCGCGTTGACGGAATCGGGCTCGACGGCGCTGTGGATGAGCCGGCACAACATCAAGGTGCCGATCTATGCGCTGACCACGCAGCTGATCTCGCAGCGCAAGATGACGCTCTACCGCAACGTGCGCGCGCTGCTGATGCCCAGCCACAGCGACCGCGACACCGCGCTGGTGGCGGCCGAGAAGCTGCTGGTCGAGCGCGGCGTGCTGCGCCCGGGCGACACCTACGCGATCACCTGCGGCGAGCCGATGGGTTACCCGGGCGGCACCAACATGCTGAAGGTCTGCCGCGTCGCGTGATGAAGCACCCGGTCCTGGTGTACCAGGCCCACCCGCCGGGCGGGTGCGCGGCCGCCTTGGGGCGGCCCGGCGCCGGCCGCGCCGCGGCAGGTCAAGAGTGCGGCCAATGAGTGCGGACCTGTCCCTGGAGGACATCCGCGCTGCCGCCGAGCGCCTGCGCGGCGAGGTGGTGGACACGCCTTGCCTGCACTCGCGCACGCTGTCCGCGCTGGCCGGCTGCGAGGTGTTCCTCAAGTTCGAGAACCACCAGTTCACCGCCTCGTTCAAGGAACGCGGCGCGCTGAACAAGATGGCGCAACTCAGCGACGCGGAACGTGCCGCCGGCGTGCTGGCCGTCTCGGCGGGCAACCATGCGCAGGGCGTGGCCTACCACGCGCAGCGCATGGGCATCCCGGCCACGATCGTGATGCCGCGCTTCGCGCCGGCGGTGAAGGTGGAGAACACGCGCCGCTTCGGCGCCACCGTCGTGCTCGAGGGTGACACCTTCGACGATGCGCGCGCCCACGGCCTGGCGCTGGCGCAGCAGCGCGGCTTCACGCTGGTGCATCCCTACGACGACCTGGCCGTCGCGGCCGGCCAGGGCACGATCGCGCTGGAGATGCTGGCCCAGCAGCCGCAGCTCGACACCCTGGTCGTCGCGATCGGCGGGGGCGGCCTGATCGCCGGCATGGCCACCGCGGCGCGTGCGCTCAAGCCCGACCTGCAGGTGTTCGGCGTGCAGACCGAGCGCTTCCCGGCCGCCTGGGCCGCGGTGCACGGCGTGGCGCGCGAGAGCGCGCAGGCCACCATCGCGGACGGCATCGCGGTGCGCGTGCCGGGGGCGCTGACGCTGCCGATCATCCGCGAGCGCGTGCACGACGTGCTGCTGGTGGCCGAGGAAGACATCGAGCAGGCGATCCTGCTGCTGCTGGAGATCGAGAAGACGGTGGTCGAGGGCGCCGGCGCCGTCGGCCTGGCGGCGCTGATGAAGCACCGCGAACGTTTCGCCGGGCGGCGCGTCGGCCTGGTGCTGTGCGGCGGCAACATCGAGCCGCTGGTGCTGGCCGAGATCATCGAGCGCGGCATGGTGCGCTCCGGCCGGCTGGCGCGGCTGCGCCTGGACATCCGCGACGTGCCCGGTGCGCTGGCCGAGGTGGCCACCGCGCTCGGCAAGCTCGGCGCCAACATCGACGAGGTGCAGCACCAGCGGGCGTTCACCTCGCTGTCGGTCGAGCGGGCCCAGATCGAGGTGGTGGTGCAGACGCGCGGCGTGGCGCACATCGAGCAGATCCTCGCGTCCTTGCGCGAGCAGGGCTACCGGCCCGAACGCATCGGTTGACGCGCCTCAAGCGCCGCGGGTGCGCGGGGCCGGAGGATGAGGGCTTCCGCCACAGGAGCCCCACATGAGCGCACCGACGAGCTGCATCCGCTGGTTCAACGAACTGACGCTGGCCGACCTGCCGCTGGTGGGCGGCAAGAACGCCTCGCTGGGCGAGATGCACAAGCACCTCGCGCCGCTGGGCGTGCGCATCCCGGGCGGCTTTGCCGTCACCGCCGAGGCCTACCGCGACGCGCTGGACGAATCCGACCTGTGGGTCGAGCTGCACCGCGCGCTCGACGGGCTGGACAAGCGCGACGTCAACGCACTGGCGCGTGCCGGGCGGCGCTGCCGCGAGATCGTCTACGGCGCGCGCATGCCGCGCCACGTCGAGACCACGATCCGCGAGGCCTGGCGCGAGATGAAGGGCCGGCTCGGGGAGGACCTGAGCGTCGCGGTGCGCAGCTCGGCGACGGCCGAGGACCTGCCGACCGCCAGCTTCGCCGGCCAGCATGACACCTACCTCAACATCCACGGCGAGGAGCAGTTGCTCGACGCGGTCAAGCGCTGCCAGGCCTCGCTGTTCACCGACCGGGCTATTTCGTACCGCATCGACAACGGCTTTGATCACTTCAAGGTCTACCTGTCGGTCGCGGTGATGCAGATGGTGCGCAGCGACCTCGCGTCCAGCGGCGTGATGTTCAGCATCGACACCGAGTCGGGCCACCCGGACGTGGTGTTCATCACCGGCGCCTGGGGCCTGGGCGAGAACGTGGTGCAGGGCGCGGTGGACCCCGACGAGTTCTACGTGCACAAGCCGACCTATCTGAAGGGCTTCCGCAGCGTGCTGCGCCGCACGCTCGGTGACAAGCAGGTGCAGATGGTCTATGCGAGCGGACGCACGCGCGAGCCGGTGGTCAACCGGCCCACGCCCAGGGCCGACCGCGCACGCTTCTGCCTGAGCGACGCCGACGTACTGGAGCTGGCCGGCGCGGCGATCCAGATCGAGCAGCACTACGGCCGGCCGATGGACATCGAGTGGGCCAAGGACGGCCCGGACGGTGCGCTCTACATCGTGCAGGCGCGCCCCGAGACCAGCGTCTCGCAGCGCAATGCGGCGCAGATCGAGGAGTTCGTGCTCGACGGCCAGGGCACGCCGACGGTGCGTGGCCGGGCGGTCGGTGCACGCATCGCGGTCGGACCGGTGCGGCGCGTGGCCGACGCACGCCAGCTCGCCGCCTTCAAGCCCGGCGAGGTGCTGGTGGCCGACACCACCACGCCCGACTGGGAGCCGGTGATGAAGACCGCCGCGGCCATCGTCACCAACCGCGGTGGGCGCACCTGCCATGCGGCGATCGTGGCGCGCGAGCTGGGCATCCCGGCGGTGGTGGGCGCCGAGCACGCCACCGAGCTGCTGGCCGACGGCGCGGCCGTCACCGTGTCGTGCGCCGAAGGTGCGGTCGGCAAGGTCTACCCGGGCGAGCTGCCGTTCCACAAGGAGGTGAGCGACCTCTCCGGCCTGAAGAAGCCCCGCACCGAGATCATGGTCAACCTCGGCAACCCCGAGCTGGCCTTCCAGACCAGCCTGCTGCCCTGCGACGGCGTGGGCCTGGCGCGCATGGAGTTCATCGTCAACGAGCACATCAAGGTGCACCCGATGGCGGTGCTGCACCCCGAGCGCATCGCCGACACGGCCGAGCGCGCGGCGGTGGAGAAGCTCTGGGCCGGCCACCCCGACGGCGCAAGCTACTTCGTCGAGCGCCTGGCCGAGGGCGTCGGCACGATCGCCGCGGCCTTCTACCCGCGCCCGGTGATCGTGCGGCTGTCGGACTTCAAGAGCAACGAGTACGCCGCGCTGATGGGCGGCCGCGCCTTCGAGCCGCACGAGGAGAACCCGATGATCGGCTTCCGCGGCGCGGCGCGCTACGTGCACCCGGCCTATGCGGAAGGCTTCGCGCTCGAATGCCGCGCGCTCAAGCGGGTGCGCGACGAGATGGGCCTGACGAACCTGAAGCTGATGGTGCCGTTCTGCCGCCGCCTCGACGAGGCCAAGCGCGTGCTCGCCGCGATGGCGGCGCAGGGCCTGGAGCGCGGCCGCAACGGGCTCGAGGTCTACGTGATGTGCGAGATCCCGAACAACGTGCTGCTGATCGACGAGTTCTCCGAGCTGTTCGACGGCTTCTCGATCGGCTCCAACGACCTGACGCAGCTGACGCTGGGCGTGGACCGCGACAGCGCGATCGTCGCCGAATCCTTCGACGAGCGCGACCCGGGCATGCTGAAGATGCTCAAGCTCGCCGTCGAGGGTGCGAAGCGCAACGGCCGGCACAGCGGCATCTGCGGCCAGGCGCCGAGCGACCACCCGGAGATCGCGAAGTACCTCGTCGGCCTCGGGATCGACAGCATCAGCCTGACGCCCGACACGGTGCTGCGCACGATGCGCATGCTTTCCGACATCGAGGCCGCGCGCGGCTGAGCCGCCGCTCAGGCGGCGTCGCGCCGCACCGCGTCGATCATGGCCTCGACACGCGGCGCGGCGCGCACCGGCACGAGGGCGGTGCCGGGGTGGGCACGGGCGAACACGCGGAACAGTTCGTCGGCGAATCCATGGCCGACTGCGCTGATGCCGTCGAAATCGAGTTCGGCCCGTGCGAAGCGGGCCAGGCGCTCGGCCGCGAGTCGCGCCTGGGCGCGCGACTCGAGCCCGGTCTGCGCGCCGGTCAGCAAGGCCAACGGAACCCGCGTGCATTCGAAGGCGTAAGCGTCGCCGCCCAGGCTGTGGCTGCGGAGGACGTCGTCGACACGCTGCGGCGTGTCCAGCGCGATGCCGACGAATACCGAGGTGCCACGGTCGGTTGCCGCGCGCGCGGCGCGCCAGCGGCCGCCGTCCCAGGCGCGGCGTTGGAAAGCGTGGCGGTTGGCATGCAGGTCCAGCACGTCGGCGAGGCGGGCGGTGAAGAACAGGCCGCGGCCGCTGTGGCGCTCAGGCTGGCTGCTCAGCCTGCCCTTGGCCAGCTCGAGCGTCGCGCGCGCCGGGTCGTCGATGCCGAAACACTGCCCGATGCGCGCGTACAGGCCGCAGCCGTCGTCCGAGACGAGCAGTTGCAGGTGGCTCGCCGTCTGGCGCATCGACACGACCACCTGCGTGCCGCCGCTGTGGTCGATCGCGTTGTTGACCAGTTCGGTGAAGACATGCTGTGCGATGCGGGCCAGCTCGGCCGGCAGCGCGAAGCAGGGCGCGAAGTCGCGCGCCCAGGGGGTGTGTTCGTCCAGCCCGGCCAGCGCGTAGCGCCGCACGACTTCGCGCAGCAGCCCGGGGGCGTGGCGCGGCCGGCGCGGCGTGCCGGTGGACACCAGCCACTGGGCGCCGACCAGTTCGCCCAGCAGGCGCCGAGCCGTGCGGCGCCCCACCGACAGGCGTTCGGCCAGGCGGTCGGCGAGCGCCTCCGGGTGGCGCAACGACTCCTCGGTGATCCAGGGCGTGACGGCGGACAAGGTCGGACGACGGGGCATGGTGGAAGATCTCCCGCCGCGAGTGTTGCGCCGCTGCCGTGCCGGCCAACGCTCGAACAGGCGGGCATTGGCGCCTCATTCGCCGCGACCCGCTGGCTAGAATGAAGGCAATGCGCCGGGGCGGACCACCCGGTCTCGGCCGGCCAGCACGCCCATTCACTTCCGGAGACTCGCATGCCCCTCGTCTCGATGCGCCAGCTGCTGGACCATGCCGCCGAAAACGGCTATGGCATCCCGGCCTTCAACGTGAACAACCTCGAGCAGGTGCAGGCGGTGATGACCGCGGCCGCCGAGGTCGGCGCGCCGGTGATCCTGCAGGCCAGCGCCGGGGCGCGCAAGTACGCCGGCGAGCCCTTCATCAAGCACCTGATCCTGGCCGCCACCGAGCAGTGGCCGAACGTGCCGCTGGTGATGCACCAGGACCATGGCCAGAGCCCGGACGTCTGCAAGGGGGCCATCGGCCTGGGTTTCAGCTCGGTGATGATGGACGGCTCGCTGCAGGCCGACGGCAAGACCATCGCGAGCTACGACTACAACGTCGACGTCACCAAGAAGGTGGTCGACATGGCGCATGCACTGGGCGTGACGGTCGAGGGCGAGCTCGGCTGCCTCGGCTCGCTCGAGACCATGCGCGGCGACAAGGAGGACGGCCACGGCACCGACGCGACGATGACGCGCGAGCAGTTGCTGACCGACCCCGAGCAGGCGGCCGACTTCGTCAAGCGCACCCAGCTCGACGCGCTGGCCATCGCGATCGGCACCAGCCACGGCGCCTACAAGTTCACCCGCAAGCCCACCGGCGACATCCTGGCGATCGACCGCATCAAGGAGATCCACCGCCGCATCCCGAACACGCACCTGGTGATGCACGGGTCGTCGTCGGTGCCGCAGGAGCTGCTGGCCGAGATCCGCCAGTACGGCGGCAACATGAAGGAGACCTATGGCGTGCCGGTGGAGGAGATCCAGGAGGCCATCAAGCACGGCGTGCGCAAGATCAACATCGACACCGACATCCGCCTGGCGATGACCGGCGCGGTGCGCAAGTTCCTGCACGAGCACCCGGAGAAGTTCGATGCCCGCGAGTGGCTCAAGCCGGCGCGCGAGGCGGCCTACAAGGTCTGCAAGCAGCGCTACCTGGAGTTCGGCTGCGAGGGCCAGGCCGGCAAGATCAAGCCGCAGACGCTGGCCGAGGTGGCCGGTCGCTATGCGCGCGGGGAGCTGGCGCAGACGGTGGTCTGAGCGCCCCCGGCCCCGAGCGCAGGACCCGGCCTTGGCCGGGTTCTTTCATTCAGGTCCTTAGAATCATGGGCCCCTTTCCGACGCCTCTCCCACGGCCGTCCGCGTGCGCAGGAGTTCCCATGGATGACGCCCTCTACGACATTCCCCTCACCTCGCTGCCGCTGCTGTCCAAGGGCAAGGTGCGCAACAACTACGCGGTCGGCGAGGACCGGATCCTGATGGTGGCGAGCGACCGCATCAGCGCCTTCGACGTGATCATGAACGAGCCGATCCCGGGCAAGGGCAAGCTGCTGACGCAGATGGCGCTGTTCTGGTTCGACAAGCTCAAGCATGTCGTGCCCAACCACCTCACGGGCGAGGATCCCGAAAGCGTCGTGGCTCCCGAGGAGCGCGAACTCGTGCGCGGGCGCTCGATGCTGGTCAAGCGGCTCAAGCCCTTGCCGATCGAGGCGGTGGTGCGCGGCTACCTGGCCGGCAGCGGCTGGAAGGAGTACCAGCAAAGCGGCACGGTCTGCGGCGTGAAGCTGCCGCCGGGACTGAAGCAGGCCAGCAAACTGCCCGAGCCGATCTTCACGCCGGCGACCAAGGCGGAGATGGGGCAGCACGACGAGAACATCGACTTCGACCGCGCCTGCGCCATCGTCGGCCGCGAACTGGCGGAGAAGGTACGCGAGGTCTCGATCCGGCTATACAAGGAGGCCGCCGACTACGCGCTGGGCAAGGGGATCATCATCGCCGACACCAAGTTCGAGTTCGGGCTCGACGAGGCTGGGAGACTGACCTTGATGGATGAGATGTTGACGCCGGATTCGTCGAGATTTTGGAGGGTCAGTGAGTATGTGGAAGGGGCTGCGCCTGCCGGGCTTGACAAGCAGATACTTAGAGATTGGCTCGAGCGAGCAAACGTTGATGGCGCAATCTGGAACAAGTTGGCACCAGCGCCAATGCTTGACAAGACAGTCGTAAGCACTACCCGGTCCGCCTATGTTGATGCTTGTGCTGCCTTGGGGGTTCGACTGTGACTTCGGGAATTCTCGATGAGCTTGATAGAAGCATAAGCGCGTGCAGTAGCGAATTGGGGGCGGCATTGCTTCGTGCTGAAAGGGCATTGCATATGGCCCGCCGCGGTGGTGAATATGAGCGTTGCGCAGCAGGAGAAATTGAAGCGCTGCGAAGAGTCAACTTGTCGTGGGGGCATCCGAGCCTTAGTGCGTGGTGCAACGTTGCGGAGGGGATGCTCAGCCTAACAATTGACGAGTATGCTCGCGCTGACGACAGATTGGAGCGTGCGCGGGTCGTATCAGATTCAGTCGGCGATCGACGAGTCCAATCGTGGGCGGTAGCGCTGCAAGCATTCATAAGCTACGTACGTGACCAATTTAGGGATGCTGTCCGTAGAGTTCGTCAGGTTATTGATTGGGCTGGCGATGCGGATCCGCTTGCACTAGCGAGAGCAAAAATGCTTGTAGGTGAACTCCTTCATTACGCTGGAGAGTTCGAGCTTGCACGTCCTTGGTATGACGAATCTCGTAGCCATGCGATCTCCCGTAGGGATGACGGCTTCCAAAGCGCGTTGCTATTCAACATTGCTTCGCACCACTTCTCGCTTCTTCGGCAAGAATATGTGCGAGGGCGGAGTTCGACAACGTTTGCGCGCATGGTAGTGCTGGCAGTAGAGTCGGTTGAGAACTATGACGAATTGGTCGACATAACAAGTCAGGAGTCGCTGTTGTCGGCGCTTCGAGCATCAATTGATGCATTCTGCGGTAAGTTCGCAGAGGCCGACGCCCGTCTGCAAACCTTGCAGATGATTACCAAGGATACTGGGGTGACGAATTTCAATTCAATATGTCTTGCGGATCGTGCATTCTGCTTGCTCAGAATTGGAGAGCGCAATCGAGTCATTCCCGCCGCAATCGAGGCGGAGGAGGCAATTCCCCGATCCGAACACCCTGAAAACGCTGCCTATACGAGGGACAGATTGGCACAGGTATATCTGGAAATCGGACTTGAGGATCGAGCGGCAGTTTTGCGAGAGGCTGCGGAGAAGGACTGGAGACGATTCGAGGCCAGGCAAGCATTCGCATTGGATTGCCTACGGGAATTCAATTTTCTGTGATGGAGTTCTTCAAGATCCGAGCGGGTGTACGGCAATGAACCCAGGAATGATATCGATAGTAATGGGGTCGGTGTCGGATGGAGAGGTCATGCGGCAGGCGAGGGACTTACTGGACAGGTTTGAGTTGTCTTGCGAAACATGCGTCATCTCCGCCCACCGCATGCCCGACGATCTGTTTGCCTTCGCCGAGCAGGCCGCCTCGCGCGGCGTGAAGGCCATCATCGCGGGGGCGGGAGGTGCGGCGCACCTGCCTGGCATGCTGGCCGCCAAGACCACGGTGCCAGTGCTCGGGGTACCGATCCCGAGCAAGCACCTGCAGGGCGTCGATTCGCTGTACTCGATCGTGCAGATGCCCAAGGGGATTCCGGTGGCCACCTTTGCCATCGGGGCCGCCGGCGCGGTGAACGCGGCGCTCTTTGCGATCGCGATGCTTGCCAATGAGGACCCGGCCCTGCGCGCCAAGCTGGAGGCCTATCGGGCCGAGCAGACCGCCAGGGCGCGCGCCATGACGGCGGAGCTGCAGAAGGATCTACCCGCGCCATGAGCTCATCAGCCCCTTTCATCGGCCCCGGCGCCACGCTCGGCGTGATGGGCGGCGGGCAGCTCGGGCGCATGTTCGTGCATGCCGCGCAACGCCTCGGCTACCTGACCGCGGTGCTCGACGAAGACCCGGCCAGCCCTGCCGGCCGGGTGGCGCATTACCACGTGCAGGCCGGCTACCTCGACGAAGCCGGCCTGGCGCAGCTGATGCAACGCAGCGCCGCCATCACCACCGAGTTCGAGAACGTGCCGGCCGCCGCCTTGCGCACCTTGGCCGCACACCGCCCGGTGGCCCCCGGCCCGGAGGCGGTGGCCGTGTGCCAGGACCGTGCCGCCGAGAAGGCGCATTTCGTCCGCAGCGGTGTCGCCTGCGCGCCGCATGCATCGATCGAGACGCCCGAGCAGCTGGCCGCGGTCGACGCGCGCCTGCTGCCCGGCATCCTGAAGACGGCCCGCCTGGGCTACGACGGCAAGGGGCAGGTCCGGGTCGATGACCGCGCGGCGCTGGCGGCCGCCTGGGATGCGCTGAAACGCGTTCCCTGCGTGCTCGAGCAGCGCCTCGACCTGGCCTTCGAGATCAGCGTGATCGTCGCGCGTGGTGCTTCCGGGGCGCTGGTGCACTTCCCGCCGCAGCACAACCTGCACCGCGACGGCGTCCTGGCCGTCACCACGGTGCCGGCGCCCGGCCTGGACGCCGCGCTGGCCGAACGGGCGGTCGCGTCGGCCGGCCGCATCGCCGCCGAGCTCGGTTACGTCGGCGTGCTGTGTGTCGAGTTCTTCGTGCTGCGCGACGGCTCGCTGCTGGCCAACGAGATGGCGCCGCGGCCGCACAACTCGGGCCACTACAGCATCGATGCCTGCGACCTGTCGCAGTTCGATCTGCAGGTGCGCGCGCTGACCGGCGCGCCGTTGGTCGCGCCGCGGCTGCACTCGAGCGCGGTGATGCTCAACCTGCTCGGCGATCTCTGGTTCCGCGACGGCTCGGCCGAGCCGCGCGAACCCGACTGGGCCGCCGTGCTGGCCTTGCCCGGCGCCCATCTCCACCTGTACGGCAAGCTGCAGGCGCGCGCGGGCCGCAAGATGGGGCACCTGACCTGCACCGCGGCCACCCCCGAGCAGGCCCGTGCCACGGCGCTCGAGGCCGCGGCGGTGCTCGGCATCGCGCCGTTCTGACGCGCCCCGCGATGCTGCTGGCCGGTGAGGACCCCACCGCGGTCGAACGTGCCGCGCAGGTGCTGGCCGAGGGCGGGCTGGTCGGCCTGCCGACCGAAACCGTCTACGGGCTCGGCGCGCGCGCCGACCGCGACGAGGCCGTGGCGGCGATCTTCGCCCTCAAGGGGCGGCCGAGCGACCATCCGCTCATCGTGCACATCGCCGAGCCGGAGGATGCGGCGCAGTTCGCCGCCGACTGGCCGCCGGTCGCGCAGCGACTGGCGCAAGCCTTCTGGCCCGGGCCGCTGACGCTGATCGTGCCGCGCCGCCCCGAGCGGGCCGCGGCGGCGGCCGCGGGGCAGCCGTCGATCGGCCTGCGCTGCCCCGCACACCCGGTGGCGCAGGGGCTGCTGCGCGCGGCGCGCGAGCGCGGTGTGCCCGGCGTGGCGGCGCCCAGCGCGAATCGCTTCGGCCGCATCAGCCCGACCCGCGCCGAGCACGTGGTCGAGGAGTTCGGCGAGGCCCTGCTGGTGCTCGACGGCGGGGCCTGCCCAGTCGGCATCGAGTCCGCGATCGTCGACTGCACGCGCGGCCACCCGGTGCTGCTGCGCCCCGGCCAGCTCGGCCGCGAGCGTCTCGAGGCCGCGGCCGGCGAGGCGCTGCGCGAGCCCGACGAGGCGGCACCGCGTGCCTCGGGCACGCTCGAGGCGCACTACGCCCCGCGCGCCCGGCTGCGCCTGATGCCCGCGCTCATGCTGAACACGGCGTTGCAGGTGCTCGGGCCGGGCGAGGTGAAGCTGGCGCTATATTCCCGCACGGTCCGCCTGCCGCCCGGCTCGCGGCTGCGGCACAAGCCGATGCCCCTGCAGGCGGACGCGGCAGCGCACGATCTGTTCGCCGACCTGCGCGAGATCGACGCGCTGGGCGTCGACCTGATCTGGGTCGAGGAGCCGCCGCCCGAGCCGGCCTGGGATGGCGTGCGCGACCGCCTGCGGCGAGCCGCCGCCGCCTCCTGACCCCGCCGCCCCGCACCACTGACCATCAGCCACACCATGAATCTCCCGATGCGAATGCTGCGCCGTGGCGCAGGCGCGCTGTCCCTGGCGGCCACGCTGCTGCTGGCATCCTGCGGCGGCGGCGACCCGGTGGTCGCCTTCAACCCCCAGCGGCTGATCGCCTTCGGCGACGAGGACAGCCTGGTCACCGACGAGGGCCGCAAGTACACCGTCAATGCGCTGGCCGCCAACAGCACGACGGGTGCCCTCGACTGCACGGTCAACCTGGTCTGGGTGCAGCGCCTGGCGGTGGACTTCGGGCTGGTGCTGCCGCAGTGCAACCCGAACAACCTCGAGAACCTCGGCAGCCTGATGTACGCCACGCCCGGCGCCAAGGTGGCCGACCTGGCCGAGCAGGTGACCCAGCACCTCGCGCTGGACACCTTCGTGCCGCGCGACCTGGTCACGCTGATGGCCGGGCGCAACGACGTGCTCGACCTGTACCGCCAGTACCCGGCCACCGGCTCGGCCGAGCTGCTGCAGGCCGCCGGCGATGCGGGCCGGCTGCTGGCGGCGCAGGTCGGTCGCGTCGCGCGGGCCGGCGGCAAGGTGCTGGTGTCCACCGTGCCCGACCTCGGCTACTCGCCGTTCGCGATCAAGGAGAACAACGACACCGGGGATGCCACCCGCGCGGCGTTCATCTCCCAACTGGTGGCCGCCTTCAACGAGGGGCTGCGCCTGGGCATCCAGGACGAGACCGGCGACCGCGTGGCACTGATGCTGACCGACGAGCTGGTGCAGAGCATGGCCAAGTTCCCGCTCAGCTACGGCAACATGCGCGATGTGACGACGGCCGTGTGCGACCCCGCCAAGGCGCCGACCGTCACGCTGTGCACCACCGACACGCTGGTGACCGACGGCAACGCGTTCCTCTGGCTGTGGGCCGACGACACCCACCTGAGCCCGAACGGCCATGCCTACATCGGCGCACTGGCCAGCTCGCGGGTGCGCACCAACCCGTTCTGACCCGCTCCGTTCAGTTCTGGCTGTCCAGCGGCGCGCCCGAGGCCAGCGGCTCGGTGATGGCCCACTGCACCAGCGCGTCGAGCGCCGGCCGGGCCGCGCCGGCATTGGCGTGGTTGACCACCGCCACCAGCACGTAGCGCCGTCCCGAGGCGGCGAGCACGAAGCCGGCCACGCCGGCCACGTCGCGCAGCGAGCCGGTCTTCAGGTGGGCGCGGCCGGCCGGCGCCCGCGAGCGCAGCAGTGTGCCGTCGGTGCCCGAGACCGGGAGCGAGGCGAGCAGTTCGGGCATCACCGGGCTGGACCAGGCGGACTGCAGCAGGCGCGCAAGCTGGTGGGCGGACAGCCGCGTCTCGCGTGACAGCCCGGAGCCGTTGTCGAGCACCGCGCCCTCGGCCGCGCGGGCGCCCAGCCGCTCGGCGAGCCAACGCCGCAGCACCTCGCGCGCCGCCTCGGGCGTGCCGGCCGCGCCGCGCACCAGCCCGAGCGTGAGGAACAGCTGCTGCGCCATCACGTTGTTGCTGAACTTGTTGATCTCGCGCACCACCTCGGCCAGCGGCGGAGAGACCAGCGTGAAGCTCGGCACCGTCGCGGGCGCGGGGCCGTCGCGCACCGTGCCGCTCAGGCGCCCGCCCAGCTCGCGCCACAGGCCGGTCAGCAGCCGTTCGTCGTAGCGACGCGGGTCGGCATAGGCGAGCGGCCACTGCTTCTCGCCGCAGGCGAGCGGGAAGCTGCCGCCCAGGCGCACCCGCTGCGCATCGCCGAAGTCGGCCTTCAGCTCGCCGCGCCAGTCCGCGCAGGGACTGCCGGACAGCGGCACGCTCGCGGGGGCGGCCACGCCGGCCAGCGTCGGTTCCACGCCCACCAGCGCGAGGCCGCGTGCCGCGTCGGGCGTGAAGCTCAGGATCACCGAGCGGTACGCGAGCAGCAGCGCATCGGCGCGCACGTTGTACGGCCGCAGCGGCTCGCCGTCGAAGTCGCCCGGCGCCTGCTCGGCCACGGCGAAGGCGCTGCGATCGAGCACGATGTCGCCCTGGATCTCGCGCACGCCCAGCGCCTGCACGCGGCGCAGCAGCAGCCAGAGCCGCTCGGGCACCAGCTTCGGGTCGCCCTGGCCCTTGATCACCAGGTCGCCGCGCAGCACGCCGTCGGCCACGCTGCCGTTCAGCCACACCGGCGTGCTCCAGGTCCAGCCCGGGCCGAGCAGGTCGAGCGCGGCGTAGGTGGTCCACAGCTTGGTCAGCGAGGCCGGGTTCTGCGGCTGCTCGGCCTGCCAGGCCAGCCGCGTGCGGCTGCTGCCGGCCTCCTGCACCACCACCGAGAGTGCCTCGGGCGGCACCCGGGCCCGCTCGAGCGCGGCCAGCACCTCGGGCGGCAGCCGCGCCGCGGCCAGCGTGCAGAACGTGGCGCCGAGTACGGCCAGCACACGGCGGATCCAGGGCAGTCCCATGCGTGGATGATCGCATGGGCCCCGTGACCTACACTCGACCGCATGACCCGGTTGCTTGCCTTCGACACCTCGACCGAGGTCATGAGCATCGCGCTCGTGCACGAGGGCGGCACGCTGCAGCTCGAGTCGGCCGGCGGCGCCCAGGCCTCCGCGCGGCTGATCCCCGAGATCCTCGCGCTGCTGGCGCGTGCCGGCTGCCGCCTCGCGGCGCTCGACGCCATCGCCTTCGGCGCCGGACCGGGCGCCTTCACCGGGCTGCGCACCGCCTGCTCGGTGGCGCAGGGCCTGGCGCTGGGGGCCGGCAAGCCGGTGCTGCCCATCGACTCGCTGCGCATCGTCGCCCAGGACGCCGCGGGCGCGGACGGCTTCGACGGCTGGGTGGCGATGGACGCGCGCATGGACGAGGTCTATGCCGCGCGCTACCGGCGCGACGGGAGCGGCTGGCAGGTGCTCGACGCGCCGGCACTGTGGACGCTGCCGGCGCTGAACGCGCGCTGGGCGGCCGAGCCGCCACGCCGGGTGGCCGGCAGCGCGCTCGCCGCCTTCGGCGCACGCCTGGCCACCGGCGCGGCGGCCTGTCACCCACACACGGCGTCGCGGGCCGCCGCGCTGGCGGTGCTGGCGTGCGAGGCCTGGCAGGCGGGCGCCGGACTGGACGCGGCGCGCGCGTTGCCGGTGTACCTGCGCGACAAGGTCGCGCTCACCACCGCCGAACGCGAGGCCGCCCGTTGAGCGCGCTGCCCGACGACGGCCGCCTGCTGCTGCCGATGGGCATCGGCCAGCTCGACGCCGTCATGGCGGTCGAGACCGCGGCCTACGAGTTCCCCTGGACACGCGGCAACTTCATCGATTCGCTCGCCGCCGGCTACGCGGCGCAGGTGCTGTACGGCGCGGGCGGCGAGCTGCTCGGCTACTTCGTGGCGATGGGCGGCGTCGACGAGATGCACCTGCTCAACATCACCACGGCGCCGCCGCACCAGCACCAGGGCCATGCCCGCTTCATGCTGGACGCGCTGGTGGCCCTGTGCCGGCGCCGCGGCGCGCAGCGCCTGTGGCTCGAGGTGCGGCGCAGCAACCTGCGTGCGCAGTCGATCTACCGGCGGCGCGGCTTCGCCGAAATCGGCGTGCGGCGCGGTTACTACCCGGCGCCGCAGGGCCAGCGCGAGGATGCGCTGGTGATGAGCCTGGACACCGGGGCCGACGGAGGCCGCGATGCGCTGGACTGAACGCCAGCGCGCGCTGCTGGAGGCCATGGGCCTGCGCCTGTGGGTGCCGGCCGGCGTGGCGCAGCCCGAACCGCTGCCGGAGCTGGCGCTCGAGTCGACCACGGCGGACACGGCGGCCGACGCGCCTTCTCCGGTCACTGCCCCCGAACCGACCCCGCCGCCGAGCGCTCCGGCGGCGGCCCGCCGCCCCGCCGGCGTGGCCACGATGGGCTGGGCCGCGCTGCGCGAGGCCGTCGCCGGGTGCACCGCCTGCAAGCTGTGCCAGGGCCGGCGCCAGACCGTCTTCGGCGTCGGAAACGAACAGGCGCAGTGGATGATCGTCGGCGAGGCGCCCGGCGAGCAGGAAGACCGCCAGGGCGAACCCTTCGTCGGCAAGAGCGGCCAGCTGCTCGACAACATGCTGCGCTCGATCGGCCTGACACGCAGCCCCGGCGAGCCGTCGCGCCAGGTCTACATCGCCAACACGCTGAAGTGCCGCCCTCCGGGCAACCGCAACCCGGAACCCGAGGAGCTGGCGCAATGCGAGCCCTTCCTGATCCGCCAGATCGAGCTGATCCGCCCGCGCATCATCCTCGCGATGGGCCGCTTCGCGGTGCAGAGCCTGCTGCGCAGCCACGAGCCGATCGGCCGACTGCGCGGGCGCGTGCACCGCTACCAGGGCGTGCCGCTGATCGTCACCTACCACCCCGCCTACCTGCTGCGCAACCTGGAGGACAAGGCACGCGCCTGGGACGACCTGTGCCTCGCGCGCGAGACCTTCGCTGCCCTGCCGGCCGAGGCCAGCGCATGAAGACCGGCGCCGGCGAGCCGGCCCTGTTCGACGAAGCCGCCTGGGACGCGCTGCCGGGCATGCTGCTGATGCTCGACCGGGCCGGCGCGCTGCTGCACGCCAACGCCGACGCGGTGCGCTTCGCCGGCCGGCCGCTGGCGGCGCTGCATGGCCGACGCTGGCACGAACTGCTCGCGCCGCCGGCCTTGCAGCAGCTGCTGGCCGCGCTGGACGGCACGGCCGACTTCGCGCTCGAGCTGCCGATGCAGCCGGCGGGCACGGCCGCCGACGCACCGGCCTGGGTGCGCTGGGCCGGGCGCTGGCAGGCGGCCGGGCAGCACTGGCTGTGCCTGCTGCACGACGCCGGCGCGGCGCGCCGCTCCGAGGCCGAGGCGCGTGCCCAGGCGGCGCTGTTCCGCCTGCTGGCCGACAACGTGCCGGTGCTGATCGCCTACTACCGGGCGAGCGATTTCCAGTGCCGTTTCGCCAACAAGGCCTATGCGCACACCTTCGGCACCGACGAGCACGCCATCGTCGGCCGCACCTTCGCCGAGGTGATCGGCGCCGAGGCCGCGGCGCAGATCCAGCCCAGCGTCGACCTGGTGCTGCGGCGCCAGCAGCCGGCCTCCTACGAGCGCGAGCTGACGCGCGCCGACGGGAGCCCGCGCTGGATCGACGTCAACCTGCTGCCGCATGTCGAGGAGGACGGGGCCACGACGGGCTGCTTCGTGCTGATCTCCGACATCACGCGCCACCGCCTGGCCGAGCGCGCGGTGCGCGCCTCGGAGGAGCGCCTGGCCAAGTTCATGCAGGCCAGCGCCGAGGGCATCGTGTTCCACCACGACGGCGTGATCACCGACGCCAACCCGGCCCTGTGCGCGCTGATCGGCTACCGGCTCGACGAGCTGCTGGGCCGGCGCACGCTCGATTTCGTCGCTCCCGAACAGCACGTCAAGGTGACGGCGATGGTCGCCAGCGCCGCCGAGACGCCCTACGAGAGCGTGCTGCTCGACAAGTCCGGCCAGCGCATCGCGGTGGAGTTCATCGGCCGCACGCTGCAGCACCAGGGCCAGGCGATGCGCATGTCGATCGTGCGGGACATCCGCGACCGCCAGGCCGCGCAGGCGCGCATCCACCACCTCGCGCACCACGACGCGCTGACCGGCCTGCCCAACCGCATGGCCTTCATGGAGCAGCTGCAGCTCGAGATGGCCGCGGCCGACGCGAAGGGCAGCCGGCTCGCGCTGCTGTTCGTCGACCTGGACCACTTCAAGCGCGTCAACGACTCGCTCGGCCACCTGGCCGGCGACACGCTGCTGCGCATCGTGGCCGAGCGCATCCTCGGCTGCCTGCGCGCCACCGACCGCGTGGCGCGTTTCGGCGGCGACGAGTTCATGGTGCTGCTGCAGGGCATCGGCTCGCCCGGGCAGCAGCGCGACGACGTCGACGAGGTCGCGCGCAAGCTGCTGACGGTGATCGCCGCGCCGCTGATCGCGGAGGGCGGGCCGATCTCGGTGGCGCCGTCCATCGGCGTGGCCTTCTACCCGGGCGACGCGCGCAGCGCCGACGAGCTGGTGCAGCACGCCGACAACGCGATGTACCAGGCCAAGGCGCGCGGCCGCGCGCAGCACTGCTTCTTCGACCCCGGCATGGCCGACACCGCCTACGCCGCGCTGGTGCTCGAGGGCCAGCTGGCGCACGCGCTCGAGCGTGGCGAGTTCGAGCTGTACTTCCAGCCGCAGCAGCGCGCCCGCGACGGAACGCTCGCCGGCGCCGAGGCGCTGCTGCGCTGGAACCACCCCGAGCGCGGCCTGCTGACGCCGGACCAGTTCATCCCGGTGGCCGAGCGCCAGCGCCTGATGCTGCCGATCGGCCAGTGGGCGCTGCGCGAGGCGGCGCGCTGGGCCGCCGCCTGGCATGCGCAGGGCCTGGGCGTCGCGCCGGTCGCGGTGAACCTGTCGACGGTGCAGTTCCAGTCGGTCGGCTTCGTCGAGGCGGTGGCGCAGGTGCTCAAGGAGGAGGCCAGCCCGGCGCTGGTGGCCGGCCTGCTCGAGCTCGAGCTGACAGAGCGCATGCTGATGGACGACCTCGGCGAGGTGAAGCACCGCCTGCAGCGCCTGAAGGCGATGGGCCTGGGCATCGCGGTGGACGACTTCGGCACCGGCTACTCGTCGCTCAGCCACCTGAAGGAGCTGCCGATCGACAAGGTCAAGATCGACCGCTCCTTCGTGCACGACCTGCCCGGCAACCTCGACTCCGCGGCGATCACCCGCGCCATCATCGAGATGGCGCGCAGCCTCGGGATCACCTCGATCGCCGAAGGCGTGGAGACCGAGGCGCAGCGCGACTTCCTGGTGGCGCGCGGCTGCGACGAGCTGCAGGGCGAGCTGATCGGCCGCCCGATGCCGGCCGCCAGCCTGCAGCAGTGGGTGCAGGCGCGCTGGCCGGCCCGGCTCAGTCCGCCTTCGGCGCCTTGACCGGCCGCGTCCAGCCCGGTAGCGACACCGGCTTGGCGCGCGCCACGGTCAGCTGCCCGGCCGGCGCGTCCTTCGAGAGCGTGGAGCCGGCGCCGATGGTCGCGCCGGCGCCGATCGTCAGCGGCGCCACCAGCACGCAGTTGCTGCCCACGTGCACGTTCGCGCCGATCACGGTGCGGTGCTTGTTGGCGCCGTCGTAGTTGGCGGTGATGCTGCCGGCGCCGTAGTTGACCTTCTCGCCCACCGTCGCATCGCCCAGGTAGGCCAGGTGGTTGGCCTTGGCGCCGCGCGCCAGCGTCGAGTTCTTCACCTCGACGAAGTTGCCGATGTGCACCTCCTCGCCCAGGTCCGCGCCCGGCCGCAGGCGGGCGAACGGCCCGACCAGCGCGCGCGGCCCGATGCGCACGCCGGCGGCCTCGCCGTCCATGTGGGTGAACGGGTGGATCACGGCGCCGGCCTCGATGCGCGCATTGCGGATCACGCAGTTCGCCGACACGCGTGCGCCGTCGCCGAGCTCGACGCGGCCCTCGAACACGCAGTTGACGTCGATCTCGACGTCCTGCCCGCAGACCAGCTCGCCGCGGATGTCCAGGCGCGCCGGGTCGGCCAGGCGCACGCCGGCCTCCATCAGGCGCTCGGCCAGGCGGCGCTGGTAGCGGCGCTCCAGGTCGGCCAGCTGCAGCGGGCTGTTGACGCCCAGCACCTCGGCCTCGTCGTGGGCGTGCGTGGCCACCACGCCGACATGCTCGCGCACCGCCATCGCCACCACGTCGGTCAGGTAGTACTCGCCGGCCACGTTGTGATTGGTCAGGGCCGCGAGCCAGCGCTTCAGCGCGGCCGTCGGCGCGGCCATCACGCCGGTGTAGACCTCGCGGATGCGGCGCTGCGCCGGCGTCGCGTCCTTGTGCTCGACGATGCCTTCGATGGTGCCGCCCACCGGGTCGCCGCTGCGCACCACGCGGCCGTAGCCGGACGGGTCGGGCAGCACGATGGTCAGCAGCGCCAGGTGGCGGCCGGCGCAGGCATCCACCAGCGCGCGCATCGTGTCGGGCTCGATCAGCGGCACGTCGCCGTTGAGGATCAGCGTGACGCCTTCGTCGTGCAGCAGCGGCGCCGCCTGCTGCACGGCGTGGCCGGTGCCGAGCTGGGGCGTCTGGCGCACGAACTGCAGATTGGGCGCCGCCACGGCGGCCTCCACCTGCTCGGCGCCATGTCCGGTGACCGCGACGATGCGCTGGGCATGCAGCGTGCTTGCCGATCGCAGCACGTGCTCCAGTAGACTGAGGCCAGCCAGGCGGTGCAGAACTTTCGGCAGGGCCGACTTCATGCGGGTGCCCTTGCCGGCCGCCATGATCACGATGTCCAGGGCCATGTCGTCGGTACTTTCGCGAGGTGGGGTCCAAATGCTGTGCCGGATTATCGTGGCGCTGCTGCTGCTCGCCCTGGGGGGGTGCAGCGCGGTGCGCCTGGGCTACAACCAGGCGCCGGACCTGGCCTACTGGTGGCTCGACGGCTACGTCGATTTCGACGAGGTGCAGACGCAGCGCACCCGCGACGGCCTGCGGCGCTGGTTCGACTGGCACCGCCGCACCCAGCTGCCCGACTACGCCCAGCTGCTCGCGCGCGCCCAGGTCGAGGCGCTGGGCGACGCCACCCCCGACCAGGCCTGCCGCTGGTGGGACCGCCTGCGCGAGCGCGGCGACCTGGCCCTCGGCGAGGCGATGCCCTACGCGGCCGACGTGCTGCCGCTGCTGGGCGCCGCGCAGATCCGGCACGTGGAGCGCCGGCAGGCCAAGAGCAACGACGAGTTCCGCCGCGAGTACCTCGACGAGGATCCGGCGCGGCGCCTGCAGGCCAACGTCGATCGTGCGGTGGACCGCGCCGAGCTGCTCTACGGCCGGCTCGACGACGCGCAGCGCGAGCGGGTCGCCCGGCTGGTGGCCGGCTCGCCCTTCGACGCCGAACTCTGGCTGGCCGAACGCCGCGCCCGCCAGCAGGAGGCCCTGATGCTGCTGCGCCGAGTGACCACCGAAAAGCCCGGCCGCGACACGACGATCGCCATGCTGCGCGTCTATGCCGACCACCTGACACGCTCGCCGCGCGAGGACTACCGGCGCTACCAGCAAAAGCTCACGCAGTACAACTGCGCCTTCGCCGCCACCTTGCACAACATGACGACGCCGGCGCAGCGCCAGACGCTCGTCGGCAAGCTCAAGGGCTGGGAGAGCGACCTGCGCGTGCTGGCCAGCGACGCGCCCTGACAGGGCCCCCCAGTCGCTGCGCTCCTGCCCCCGAGGGGCGCCGTCCGGCTTGGGGCGGCCCGGCGCCGGACTGTCCGCCGCTATGACGACGGCTTGCTCGG
Source organism: Piscinibacter caeni (assembly GCA_003265685.1). Taxonomy (GTDB): domain Bacteria; phylum Pseudomonadota; class Gammaproteobacteria; order Burkholderiales; family Burkholderiaceae_C; genus Piscinibacter; species Piscinibacter caeni. The sequence continues at coordinate 44,811 of KZ836115.1, forward strand.
GTCGATCGGCGTGGTCACGCGGCGCGGGTTGACGCCGCCGGTCGGGAAGTCCTTCATCGCCGCCTCGAACATGGCCGGCAGCAGCGAGCGGATCGCCGGCGACGAGCCGTCGTTGGTGGCGCGTGCCTCGAACAGCGGCTGGGCGCTCTGGCGGTCGCGGATCAGCAGGGCCACCTCGCGCTCGTAGTTCGTCGTCGTGGTGGCGAAGCCGAAGCCGAACCCCGGGCCGGGCCGCCAGTAGGGGCGGCCCCAGCGGCTGTAGTACAGCCCGCCGCGCCACCAGAACGGATCGTCGTAGTAGAGGTACTGGTCGGTGGCGTCGACCCGCGCGCCGAGCTGCACGACGTACTCCGCGCTGCGCGCATCGGCGGCCGGCGTGAAGCCGGCGAGCTCGAGTGCGCGGCGGGCGGAATCCTCCAGCAACTGCTGCTGGTCCGGGCGCGCCTGCTGCGAGGGCAGCCGCTCGAAGGCGTAGCTGCCGGGCTTGCGGTCGGCCGGCCACTGGCTGAAGCTGGAGACTTCGCTCGTCAACTGGTTCAGCGAGGCGCAGCCGGCCAGCAGCAGCGCGAGGCCGGCGGCGAGCAGAGAGGTCAGGGTGCGTGACATGGGGGACTCCTGCGCGCCGGGGAGCGGGCCGTGGTCAGTCGTCGCGGTGGATGCGGATCGGCGCTTCGGCCGGGCCGCAATCCTCCTCCTCGTCGAACGCGCGGTCACCGTCCGGGTTGACGACACCCGTGGTTTGGAGCGTCGTGAACGGATAGAGTTTCCTGTCCATCATGTGCGAGGGCACGATGTTGCCCATCGCGGTGAAGATGTTGTCGAGCCGGCCGGGGAACTGGCGCTCCCATTCGCGCAGCATCTTCTTCATCTGCACGCGCTGCAGGTTCTCCTGGTTGCCGCACAGGCTGCAGGGGATGATGGGGAACTGCCGGTGCGCGGCCCAGCGCTCCAGGTCGGTCTCGGCCACGTAGGCGAGCGGGCGGATGATGATGTTCTTCCCGTCGTCGCTCACCAGCTTGGGCGGCATGCCCTTCATCCGGCTGCCGAAGAACATGTTCATGAACAGCGTCTGCAGCATGTCGTCGCGGTGGTGGCCGAGCGCGATCTTGGTCGCGCCGAGTTCGCCGGCCACGCGGTACAGGATGCCGCGGCGCAGCCGCGAGCACAGGCTGCACATGGTCTGGCCCTCGGGGATCAGGCGCTTGACGATCGAGTAGGTGTCCTGGTTCTCGATGTGGAAGGGCACGCCGCGGCTGGCCAGGTACTCGGGCAGCACGTGCACGGGGAAGCCGGGCTGCTTCTGGTCGAGGTTGACGGCCACCAGCTCGAAGGCCACCGGCGCGCGCTGGCGCAGGTTGATCAGGATGTCCAGCAGCGCATAGCTGTCCTTGCCGCCGGAGACGCAGACCATCACCTTGTCGCCGGGCTCGATCATGTTGAAGTCCGCGATCGCCTGGCCGACCTGGCGGTGCAGCCGCTTGGACAGCTTGTTGACCTCGCGCGTGTGCTTCGCGTCCTCGAGCACGGCACTCATCGTTGTTCCTTCACGGCAAACACCTCGCAGCCGACCGCGGCGCAGTCGGGGTACACGTCGGGCTTCTCGGTGGACACGCGCACCGCGCGCACGCCCGGGTGCGACAGCAGCTCGGCGAGCAGGTCGTCGCACAGCGTCTCCTGCAGCTCCACGTGGCCGCGGGCGATGCGCCGGGCCACCGCCTCGCGCACGAAGTCGTAGTCGACCACCTCGTGCAGTTGGTCACTGGCCGGTGTCGAGTGCGCCAGCGGCACGAACAGGTCGACGTTGATGACGACGCGCTGCGCGCCGGTCTTCTCGAAATCGTGCGCGCCGATGCGCATCTGCACCACATGGTCGCACAGGAACAGGCGGCGGCAGCCGGCCAGGCGCGGGTCGCCGGTCCAGCTCATCGGGCCGCCTCGCGCACCAGATGCACCACGTCACGCGCCTGCGGCGCGAGGTGCTGGCCGCCGTCGACCAGCAGCGTGGTGCCGGTCACCGCCCGCGCCTCGATCAGGTAGGCCACCGCCCGCGCCACGTCTTCCGGGGTGGACGAGCGGCCCAGCGGCGTGAGCCGGTGCGCCGCCGCGAACTCGGCCTCGCTCATGTCACCCGAGGGCAGGGTCACGCCCGGCGCGACGCCGCACACACGCACGCGCGGCGCGAGCGCCTGCGCCAGCACCACCGTGGCCTCGCGCAGCGCTGCCTTGGAGAGCGTGTAGGAGAGGAAGTCCGGGTTCGGGTTCCAGAGCTTCTGGTCGAGCAGGTTGATCACGCAGCCCTCGCCGCCGCGCGCGGCCAGGTGCGCGTGGAGCGCCTGCGCGAGCAGGATCGGCGCGGCCGTGTTGCAGCGCCAGTGCGCGTCCATCGCCGCATGGCCGAAGCTCGCGGCATCGTCGGGCTCGAACAGCGAGGCGTTGTTGACCACGGCGTCGACGCGCCCGAGGCGCCGCACCGCGGCCGGCAGCAGCGCGCGCGTGGCGGCCTCGTCGGACAGCTCGGCGGCGAAGTCCTCGGCGCGCGCGCCGGCGGCGCGCAGCGCGGCCAGCGTCGCCTGCGCCTCCTCGGCGTGGCCGCGGTGATGCAGTGCGATGTCGTGCCCGCGCGCCGCCAGTTCGAGCGCGATGGCGCGGCCGAGCCGGCGCGCGGCGCCGGTGACCAGCACGACGGGACGATCGACCATGGTTCCTACAATGCCGCGATGCAAAACGACGAGCCCGACAGTGTATCGGCCGCCCTGCGCCGGCGAATCCACGGGGCCATCGCCGAGGCGGGCGGCTGGCTGGGTTTCGACCGCTTCATGGAACTGGCCCTGTACGCACCCGGCCTGGGCTACTACAGCCGCGCGGCGCGCCAGTTCGGCCACGAGCCGGGCTCGGGCAGCGATTTCGTCACCGCGCCGGAACTCTCGCCGCTGTTCGGCCGCGCGCTGGCGCGCCAGCTGCGGCAGGCGCTCGACGCCGCGCGGGCCACCGAGGTGGTCGAGTTCGGTGCCGGCTCGGGCGCGCTGGCGGCGCAATTGCTCGAGGCGCTGGGCGACGCGGTGACGCGCTACACCATCGTCGACCTGTCCGGCGCGCTGCGCGAGCGCCAGCGCGAGCGACTCGCGGCGCACGCCGGCAAGCTGCGCTGGCTCGACCACTGGCCCGAGGCGATCGAGGGCGTGGTGGTCGGCAACGAGGTGCTCGACGCGATGCCGGTGCAACTGCTGCACTTCGACGGCGAGGAATGGGCCGAGCGCGGCGTGGGGGCCGACGGAGAACGTTTCGTGTTCGCCGACCGCCCCACGCCGCTGCGCCCGCCGGTGGCCGGCTTCGCGGTGCCGGGCACGGTGACCGAGGTCCACCGCCAGGCCGATGCCTTCGTCGCGACGCTGGCGCGGCAGCTGGTGCGCGGCGCCGTGTTCCTGATCGACTACGGCTTTCCCGAGGCCGAGTACTACCACCCGCAGCGCCACGGCGGCACGCTGATGTGCCACCGCGCGCACCAGGCCGATGCCGACCCGCTGGCCGACGTGGGCGAGAAGGACATCACCGCGCATGTGAACTTCACCGGCATCGCGCTGGCCGGACAGAACGCCGGGCTGGACGTGCTGGGCTACACCACCCAGGCGCATTTCCTGATCAACTGCGGCCTGCTCGAGCTGCTGCAGGGCGCCGACGCACGCAGCGTGGCCAACGCGCAGAAGCTGCTGACCGAGCACGAGATGGGCGAGCTGTTCAAGGTGATCGGCTTCGGCCGCGGCATCACGATCGACCCGCTCGGCTTCGCGCGCGGCGACCGCACGCACACGCTGTAGCGGGAGCCGCGATGCGCTGGCTGCTGATCTTCCTGCTCTCGTTCCTGGTCTTCCAGGGTCTGGCCGGCTGGCTGCGCCGCATCGGCCTGGGCCGCCTGCCGGGCGACTTCAGCTTCCGCTGGCGCGGCCGCGAGTGGCACGTGCCGCTGGCCAGCAGCCTGCTGCTGAGCATGCTGGCGATGCTGGTGGGGCTGCTGGTCTGAGCGGGCAGGCCCTGCACGCCGCTCGACGAGGCCTCGTCCCCATGGCCGGTCGGCGCCATCGCCACGCCTGCCGGCGAACCGAGTCAGCCGCGCAGCCACACGAACAACAGCGCAAGCCCGAGGAGGGCGCCCAGGTCGTAGGTCAGCTTCATGAACAGGGCGGTGGTCCACTGCCTGCGGTCGAGCAGGTCCATGACCTGAAGGGCCTTGGAGCGGGTGGGTGCGATCTGCAGCGCCCAGTCGTTCCCCTGACGCTGCATCTCGTTCAGCGCGCCCGACGACAGGGTCTCGAGCAGGGTCCGCCGCAGCAGGTTGATCTTGCTGCGATAGCGCTCGGTGGCCTTACGCTCGCTGAGCGCGATATACCGGAAAGCGAGCGACAGCAGCAGCAGCCACAAGCCGGCCAGTCCGCGCAGATCGGCCGCCATCGCGACGAGTGCCGCGGGCCGGGGCGATGTCGCATGCATGGCCGCGGCGAGCACGATCGTGGCAACCAGGCAGTAGCCGAGAAACAGCTTCAAGCGCTTCTCCTCGAGCCCGCCGAGGTGGCGCCAGGCGGCATCGAACTCCGCCAGCAGGTAGCGGATACCCGCCTCGCCGATCGGGGCATGCCCCGGGCCGTCGATGCCGGCAGGCGTTGTGGTTTCCGGTGGACTCATCGTGGCTGGTCGTGGTGGCGCTGCGACGCGCCGTGGTGCGGGGCCGGCATTCAGGCCGCCGGCGGGAGGGGCATCGAGAAATCCGCGGCCGGTCGCCAGGTCAGCGCGCCGAGGCTCTCGGCGTCGGCCAGCGCGCGGTAGGCGCCGATCGCTTCGTAGGTCATGCGGATCTTCAGGTCCGGCCGAAGGTCATGGATCTTCTCGTCGCGTGCCAGCCTGATCTCGGGAAAGTCTTCGCCGTACTCGTGCGCCTCCGGGGCCACGCCCTTCTTCTTTCGTTGTTCGATGATGACCTCCTTCAGTTCCAAGGGATCGCAATCGAAATCGGCGACGAAGAAGATCTGCGGCTTCCCGGCACGCGGCAGCTCACGCGCCATTTCGAGGACGGCGATCCGGTAGTTCACGCCCTCGACGCCGATGGCCGGAATGCCGCACTCCTTGGTGATCTCGCGCACCATGCCGCGCACCATGCCGTAGGCCAGCGAGGCCGGGTCAACGTTGCCGTCGCTTCGGCAGATGTCCTGCCACTCGAGCACGCCTGATGACGAGACGTGCATGCCCGCCTTCATCACCGCCATCGGCTTGCCTTCTTCCGCGCGGCCCTTCCGGTCGTTGAACACCAGGGTCCTGCCCTTAGCCAGGAAGAGGCACGCCACGCCCAGGCCGTTGGCCAGCGGCGAGTCGGTCCAGCGCGCGAAGCCGCCCTGGCGGCTTGCCAGCTGCCGCAATGTTCTTCCGCCCAGGCTCGACAGTGCCTCGTCGCAGTGCAGGTTGGACAGGCTCGAATCCAGGTAGCTCGCCTTCTCGAGCGACAGTCGCCCTGCCCCGGGGTCGAACTCCGCGAGTCGGACAATCGTGTTGATTTCGCAGCGTCGGAACCGGTCCGGCCAACGGATCGGGAACAGATCGAAGTCCGGGCAGGCCAGCTCCGACTTGTTCAGATGGATGTGCCGGTCCGCCAAGGCCGCCAGTTCGACGCCGACGGCATCGGCGCCCGTGACACCGAGCTCCTGCAGCGCACGATGGATGTCCCAGTACGCGGCCGGCGCAGGCCCGGGCATCTGCAGCGAGTCGATCGACACTGCCCCGACGCCTTCGGCGCCGGTGCCAGCCACGCGCACCGGCATCCTGTCGGCGTACCAGTGTCCCCAAGATTCGTCGCCGTAGGTGCAGGCGAGCGTCGCGAACTTGGGGTAGGCCTCGCGCAGGAAGCGGTGCGCACCCTGCTTGAGTTCCTTCAGCTTCGCGAAGCGTTCCTCGGGGGCCAGGTCGGCGTCGAGCTTGATGTCGAAATCGACGAACCGCCTTCTCGGCGTGGTCATCATGCGGCCTCCGCGCCGGAGCGGACACGATCGCGGTACTGCCGGTACCCGCGCTTCTCGAGGGCGTCCGCCAGGAATGCGATCGCCCGCCGGTCCCGTCCGTCGGGGGCGGCCCCGGCACGCAGGCGACAGACGAACGGCAGGTAGAAGAGCAACTCCACGTCCGAGAGAGATCCGGACAAGGTCTCGTCACCAAAGTCGAGCAGGTCGAGCATGGCCAGGTAGGCGTGCTGGAAGCTGTGGGCCTGACGACCTAGGTGCAGGTTCAATGCCCGCCCGTCGACGATCTTCGTGACGAGGCTGGACTGCTTCGACTGAGACGTACCGGCGTCCGACAGGCGCTGCACCGTGTTGAACTCGTCGTTGACCTCCCTGAAGAACCGCATGAAGGCCTCGCGCCCGGTCCAGACGCGATCGTCGGCGCCCAGCTGGACATACTGGATGGACATCACCGCAGCCTCGTAGCGCTGGATGGCCGCGGCCACCTGCTGCCGTCGGGCCTCGCTGAGCTGCAGGCGGAATGTGGCGAGCACGAACAGGATGGTGGTGAACGACAGGAACGGATTGAGGAAGTCCCCCAGCTGGCCCAGCTGCGCACGGGCCTCGCTGACATCCTTTGGCAGCCAGGCATCGAGCGTGAGCCATCGGTCCGGCGTCAGCCATCGCCCCTGCAGCACGACGACGTGCACGGCCGCATAGATCAGCAGCGACATCAGCAGGACGCCGACGGCGACCAGGACGATGTACGCAAGCACGCTTCGCCAGGGCTTCATCGATCCCTTCCCCTCTGGAGGTAGTCCTCCACGCCACGTTGTGACGATGTGCGGGGGAGCGTACCGGGCGTTGCCGCCCTGTCAACTGCCCAGCCGATGTCAGCCCTCCAACCCGCCGGCGACCGCCCGCGCACGGGCCTGATGGATCAGCTCGCCGATCTCGGGCCCGCCCACGCCGCGCGCGGCGGCCTCGCGTGCCAGCGCGGCGGTGTCGACGCCGCGCGCCAGGCGCAGCGCGGCGAGCAGGCGCTCGCGCGGGGGATAGGCCTCGTCGGCGTGGCCGGTGCGGCCGCGCGCGTCGCACTCGCAGGCCAGCAGCAGCTCCTCGAAGCGCTCGGGCCGGCGCAGCGCGTCGCAGCGCTCCAGCAGGCGCAGCACGGCGGCGGCGGCGAGCGTGCCGCTGCGGTGCACGTGGCCATGCTCGCGCGCCACCACCTCGGCCAGCTCGCGGCAGGCCGCCGGCACGCGCCAGCGCTCGGCCACGTCGTGCAGCAACGCCACGCTGCGCTCCTCGTGGCCGCGGTGCCGCGGCAGCTCGTCGGGCGGCGTCGTGCCCTTGCCGAGGTCGTGGCACAGGCAGGCGAAGCGCACCGCGAGCGGGGCCCCGAGGCGCGCGGCCATGTCCAGCACCAGCATCAGGTGCACGCCGGTGTCGATCTCTGGATGGTGCTCGGCCGGCTGCGGCACGCCCCACAGGCGATCCACCTCGGGCAGCAGGCGCGCCAGTGCGCCGCCCTCGCGCAGCAGCTCGAACAGGCGGCTCGGCCGGCCCTCCATCAGCCCGCGCGCGAGTTCCTGCCAGACCCGCTCGGGCACCAGCGCGTCGACCTCGCCGGCCGCGACCATGCGCCGCACCAGCGCCATCGTCTCCGGGGCGACCGTGAACTCGGGCCAGCGCGCCGCAAAGCGCGCCAGGCGCAGGATGCGCACCGGGTCCTCGGCGAAGGCCTCGGACACATGGCGCAGCACCCGATGCGCCAGGTCGCGCGCGCCGCCGAACGGGTCGACCAGCGTGCCGTCCTCGCGCTGCGCCATCGCGTTGATGGTCAGGTCGCGGCGCGCCAGGTCCTGCTCCAGCGTCACCTCCGGCGCGGCGTGGAACACGAAGCCGTGGTAGCCCGGCGCCGTCTTGCGCTCGGTGCGCGCGAGCGCATGCTCCTCGCGGGTCTCGGGGTGCAGGAAGACCGGGAAGTCGCGTCCCACCGGCGCGAAGCCCATCTCGAGCATCTCGGCCGGCGTGGCGCCGACCACGACCCAGTCGCGATCGCCCTCGGGGAGGCCGAGCAGGCGGTCGCGCACGGCGCCGCCGACGAGGTAACGCTGCATGCGGCGCAGTGTAGGCGCCGTGCCGGGCTGACGAGGGCAGCGCTTCAGCGCTGCGTGCGGTAGGGCTCCTCGAAGGCGAGGAAATCCTGCTCGGCCAGCGCGTCGGCCACCCAGGCGGCCACGCCGGGCAGCGCGCGCACCCGCTCCACGTAGGCGGCGATGGCCGGCGGCAGCGGCACGCCGTAGGTGACGAAGCGCATCACCACCGGGGCGAAGTAGGCGTCGGCGATCGTGAAGGCGCCGAACAGCAGCGGCCCGCCGGAGGCCTCGAGCAGCCCGCTCCACATCTGCACGAGGCGCTCGCGGTCAGCCCGCACCGCCGCCTGTTCGGCCAGCATGCGCCGGCCGACCTCGGGCAGCCGCGCCTCGATGTTCATCGGGAAGGCGCTGCGCAGCGCGCCGAAGCCCGAATGCATCTCGGCGCAGACGCTGCGCGCGCGGGCGCGGGCCGCCACGTCGGCGGGCCACAGCTGCAGCGCCGGGAAGCGCTCGGCCAGGTATTCGGCGATCGCCAGCGTGTCCCACACCGCCAGCTCGCCGTCCAGCAGCACCGGCACGCGCCCGGCCGGGCTGATGCGTGCCAGCCGGGTCTTGAACTCGGAGTCGGGCGTGAAGGCGTCGAAGCGCAGCTTCACTTCCTCGAACGCGATGCCGGCCTGCTTCATCAGCACCCAGGGGCGCATCGACCAGGACGAGTAGTTCTTGTTGCCGATCACGAGCTGCATGCGCGTCCTCCTTGACGAGACGGCATGCTAGCCAGCCTGCCGCGCCGGCGGGTTGACGGATTTGCATCGCCGCGATGCGCGGCACGCATGCGGGTCGCTCCGGGCCGGCTCAGGTGCGCCGGGCGCGCGCGCGCCAGGGGTCCAGGCGCGCCGGCCCCTGGCCGGCGGCAAGGTACTGCGGCGCGACGGCGTCCATCGCCGCGGGCCGGAGGCCGAGCCGGTCCAGCCCCGGCAGCGTGCCGCTGGCCACGCTGGGCACGCGCATCGAGTCGATGTTGTCGCGCGACATCAGCGGCTCGCCCGGCAGCAGCTCCATCAGCGTGGCCTGCAGCCGGCCGATGGCGTCGGGCAGCGGGAACACCGGCCGCGGGTGGCCGGCCCAGCGGCCGGCCGCCTCGACGATCTGGCGCAGCGTGTAGGTGTCGGGCCCGGTGCATTCGATCACCTGGCCGATGGTCGTCGGGTCGTCCAGGCAGCGCACCACGGCCGCGGCCACGTCCTCGACCCAGACCGGCTGGTAGCGCGACTCGGCGCCTGCCAGCGGCATCAGCGGGGCGAAGGCCTGCAACTGCGCGAACAGGTTCAGCAGCCGGTCGTGCACGCCGAAGATCAGCGAGGGGCGCAGCACGGTCACGTCCAGCCCCGAGCTGCGCCAGACGGTCTCGCCGGCCGCCTTGGAGCGCAGGTAGCGGCTCGGCGCCTCGGCGGCGACGCCCAGCGCGCTGACATGCACCACGCGCCGCACGCCGGCCTTCGCGCAGGCCGCGGCCAGGCGCTGCGGCAGCTCGACATGCACCTGGCGGAAGCGCTCCTCGCTGCCGTGCAGCACGGCCACCAGGTGCACCAGTGCGTCGGCGCCCTCGAGCAGGCGCGCCAGCGCGGCCGGGTCGGACAGGTCGGCCTCGACCGGCTGCACGGTCGGCAGCATCTGGATGGGGCGGGCGTGCGCGATTCGCCGGGTCGGCACGACGATGCGGCCGCTCGCGCCGCCGCTGCGCTCGACCAGCTTCTCGCAGACGCTGCGGCCGACGAAGCCGGTGCCGCCGGTGACGACGATGTTGGAGATCATGGCAGTTCCTTGTCGATCGCCGGTGCCGGACCCTCGCGCGGGCCGATCGAGCGGCCCAGGCGCGCCTTCAGCGACGGGGCCGGCTCGCTGCCCAGCAGCGCGGCATAGATCGCCGCGTTGCTCAGCACCTTCTTCACGTAATCGCGTGTCTCGTTGAACGGGATGTTCTCGGCCCAGGCGGCCGGCTCGAGCACCGGCCCCTCGCGCCAGCGGCGCGGCCGGCTCGGGCCGGCGTTGTAGGCGGCCGCGGCCATCGCCTGCGAGCCTTCGAAGTCGTCCAGCACCAGCTTCAGGTAGCTGGTGCCCAGGCGCAGGTTGGTGTCGCGGTCGGTGATCTGCTCGGTCGTGAAGTCCAGGCCGATCTTGCGCGCCGTCCAGCGCGCGGTGGCCGGCATGATCTGCATCAGCCCCGAGGCGCCGACGCTGGAGCGCGCGTCCATCACGAAGCGCGATTCCTGGCGGATCAGCCCGTACACATAGGCCGGGTCGAGCCCGATCTCGCGGGCATGCGCCTGCACGTCGCGCCGGAACGGCGTCGGGAAGCGCTGCTCCAGGTCGATCTCGCCGCGGGTGCGGTCGCTGGTGTTGATGCAGCGGTCCCACACCTCGCGGTTGCAGGCGCGCTGCGCGGCGGCGAGCAGCTCGCGGTCGCCCATGCCGCGCAGCGAGTAGTTCCATTCGCGCACGCCCTCGCTGCGCAGGCCCAGCGCGATCAGCTGCAGCGCGCGCGTCAGGCCGGGGTGCTGCTCGGCCGCGGCCACCTCGGCCTCGGTCAGCGGCGCGGGCCTGGGCGGCAGCACCAGCGGGTCGCCGATCTCCTCGGCCGCCAGCTTGGCATAGAAGCTCAACGGGCCGGAGATGCCGGCGAGCATGTCCTGCGCCAGCGCGGCCATGCCTTCGCCGTCCTGCGAGCTGGCGGCCAGGGCCTTCAGGCCGCGCGCCTTCCAGTACACCCAGGCCAGGTCGCGCTGCTCGGCCGGGCTCATCGCGTTGATCGCCTTCAGCACCTGCTGCCAGCGCGGCTGGCCGCCGTCGGCGCGCAGCGCGGCGCGCACCTTCCAGGCGAGCATCTCGTCCGGCCAGTCGGGCTCGGCGCCGCCGCGGCTGGCGCGCAGTTCGGCGCGGCGGAAATGGTCCGACGCGTCGGGCAGCAGCTTCAGCGCCGCCTGCTTGCCGACACCGGCCCAGGCCCAGGCGGCCAAGTCCGGCGGCAGGGCGCGGTCCCAGCGCTCGTTGAGCTGCGCGGCAGCGGCATCCGGGTCGTTGGCCGCCATGCGCAGCAGCGCCAGCGTGGTCAGCTCGGCGCTGGTGCGCTGGGTGGCCGAGGCGCTCCGGGCGAGGTAACGCGCCGGGTTGTCGTTGATCTCGCCCAGCGAGGTCGCCAGTCCGGGCGAGAGCAGGGCGACGGCCTGGCGCACCGCGCGTGGGCGACCGGCATCCATCGCCACGCGGGCCTTGCGCCAGACCTCGAGCGCGCCGAACTTGCGCGCCTCCACCAGCGCCTGCGCGAGCAGGCCGCAGCCGTCGTCGGCATCGCGCTGGGCCAGCCAGGCGGCCAGCGCGGCCTCGCGCACGTCCTTGCCGGCCTGGTGCTCGATCAGCAGCGCGTAGCAGCTGACCTCGCGGTCGTCGTTCATGCGAAAGCGCGGCTGGTCGACGGCGAAGTTGGCCCAGTCGCGCCGCCGGCCGAGCTCGAGCAGCCAGTCGTTGCGCAGCCGGTCCTCGACGTAGGTGCCGCTCCAGCGGGCGTAGAACGCGTTCAGCTCGTCCTGCTGGGCCTGCGCCAGGCGGTTGTTCAGCTCCCAGTAGTCGACCCACATCGCCAGCGGGTGGCGCAGCGCGCCGGCGGCGCTGCGCAGCGTGGCGAGCTTGGGACCGTCCTTGCGGCGCCAGGCCTCACGCGCGTCGACGATCAGGTTGTCGCCGTCGGCCGCGCGGGCCGCCGGAAGGGTGGCCAGCACCAGGGCCGCCAGCAGCCCGGCGCCGAGGCGACGCCAGCGGTGCCGCCCATATACTGCCTTCGCCATCGCTCGAAAAGTCAACGTCGTTCCAATCGTCTTGTCTGCCGCGCCGCCCGCTTCCGACCGCTCGCTGCTGCGCCGGCGCCTGCGTGCCGCGCGCGAGCAGTTCGCGCAGGACGCCGCCTTTGCCGCCGCGCATGCGGCGCTGGCCACCCGGCTGTGCAGCGTGCTGCACCAGCTCGAGCCGCAATGCCTCGGCCTTTACTGGCCCATACGATCCGAATTTAACGCAGTGGTTGCGCTGCGCGACGACCCGATGTGCGACCGGATTGACTGGGCCCTGCCCTACACGCGGCGCGAACCGCGCGAGATGCAGTTCCGGCACTGGGACCGGGAGCCGCCACGCCTGCTGGACGAATGCCGCATCCCGGCCAGCGACGGTGCCCCGGTGGTGCCCGATGTCGTGCTGGTGCCCTGCGTCGGCTTCACGCGCGAGGGCTACCGGCTCGGTTACGGCGGCGGCTACTTCGACCGCTTCCTCGCCGCCCACCCGCAGGTCACCGCGGTCGGCGTGGCCTGGGCGGCCGCGCAGATCCCGCTCGAGGCGCTGGCGCCGGCCGCGCACGACCTGCCGCTGATGCTGGTGGTCACCGAGCAGGGTGTGCTCGGCGGTTGAGCGAGGTCAATCGGCCTCGCCCGGCCCGGCGTCGTCGGTGCCGGCCTCGCCGATGGCCTCGCGCGTGAGCGCGGCCTGCGCCTCGACCCAGCCGCAGAACTGCTGCACCTCGGTGCGCGTGCGGCCGCCCGGGCCGGCGAGCAGCCAGTAGGCGTACGGGCTGGTGATGCGCCCGGCTGCGCCGAAGGGTTCGACCAGCTCGCCGCGTGCCAGCGCATCGAACACCAGGGCCAGGCGAGCCAGCGCCACGCCGTGGCCGGCCAGCGCCGCCTGCACCTGCTGGTAGGTGAAGTTCAGGTACAGCCAGCGGCGCGGCTGCAGCGCCGGTTCGCCCTGCGCCGTCAGCCAGTGGCGCCAGCTCAGGTACTCGCTGCTCGGGCGGTTGTCGTCCTCTTCCGCGAGCGTGTGCTGCGCCAGGTCGGCCGCGCAGGCGAGCGGCGGCGCGGCGCCGGCCCGGATCTGCTCGAGCAGCTGGCGGCTGACCACCGGGGTCAGCACCTCGCCGAACAGCCGCTGCGCGCCGGCCGGCGCCTGGGCCGGGCTGCAGTAGCGCAGCGCCAGGTCGAGCTCGGGGTCGTCCAGGTCGGACAGCGCGTCGTGCGCCGAGACGCGGATGTCGATGTCCGGGTGCTGGCGCTGGAAGGCCTCGATGCGGGGCAGCAGCCACAGCGACGCGAAGGAGGCGAAGGTCGACACGTTGACGCGCCGCCGGCTGCGGTGCTCGCGGATCTGCCGCACGCTCGCGTCCAGCCGCGCGAGGAAGGGCTCGACGCTGCGCAGCAGCAGCGTGCCGTCCTGCGTCAGCTCCACGTGGCGCGTGCCGCGCACGAACAGCGGTGCGCCGAGTTCGTCCTCCAGCCCCTTGATCTGGCGGCTGATGGCCGATTGGGTGACGAACAGTTCCTCGGCCGCCTCGCTGAAGCTGAGCCGGCGGGAGACCGCCTCGAAGGCGCGCAGGTTGCCCAGCGAGAGTGGGCGGCGGCGTGGGGTATTCATGAGTTCATCGCATCAATCAGCGTGTCCGATTTCATTGGATCACAGAGGGCAGTGCGCCGATGATTGCACCATCCGAACCAGGAGATTGATGATGAATGCGCAACACCACACGGCCCGCACCTGGCACCTCGACGCCGGACGGGCGCAGCGCCTGGACCCCACGCCGGGCGAACTGACCGTGCTCAAGGGCCGCGTCTGGGTGACCGGGCAGGGCGACGGCGACGACCGGGTGCTGTCGCGCGGCGAGCGGCTGCACATCGGCGCCGGCAGCGACGTGGTGGTCGAACCCTGGGACCGCGCGCACGGTGCGGTGCTGCACTGGGCGCCTCAGCGCCGCGGCGCGCGCGCCTTCGGGCTGCGCGCCTGGGTGGCCGGCTTCTTCGCCGCCCTGGCGCGCAGGGCCGCCTCGAGCGCGAGCCGGGCCCAGGGCCGCATCAGCGCGGGCGACTCCATCGCCTCCTCGGGCGCGCTGTAGTAGCCCAGCGTCACGCTGCGCCCCTTGCCGTCGTAGACGAAGGGGGCGCAGCCGGCGGCCTCGAACTGCGGCCGGGTCCGATCGTCGGCCTTCAGGTAGATGCGCTCGAAGGCGATCAGCGCGACGAACAGGTCGTCGAGGTACAGGCCATGGCCGCCGAACATGCGCCGCGAGCGCGCGGCGCCGAGCGGTGCGAGCAGTTCGAGGCAGTGGGTGACGAAGCCGTCGGCCGGGGCCATGCGTCCAGTCTTGCACAATCGGCGCATGGAACTCACCGACCGCGAGGCGCTGCGCCGGCGCCTGATCGCCGCCCGCCAGGCCTTGCCCGACCGGCTCGAGCGCGCCGTGCAGCTGCAGAGCGTGCTGCGGGTCTGGCTGGTGGGGCGGCCCGAGAGCTCGATCGGCGCCTACCAGCCGATCAAGGGCGAGTTCGATCCGCTGCCGGCGCTCTACCGCTGGACCGAGGGCGCGCCCGAAGGCGTGTCACGCCGCATCGGGCTGCCCGTGGCCGACCGGGAGACCGGCTCGCTGCGCTTTCACGTGTGGTACCCGGGCTGCCCGATGGAGCTGGACGCCTTCGACATCCCCAAGCCCAAGGACACCGAGGAATTTCATCCGGACCTGCTGGTCGTGCCCTGCCTGGGCTACGGCCCGGCCGGCGTGCGGCTGGGTTATGGCGGAGGGTTCTTCGACCGCACGCTGCGCTCGCTGCGGCCCCGCCCGGTGACGGTCGGGGTGTGCTACACGCACGGCTTCCTGCCGCTGCTGCTGCCCAGCGAGCAGGACGTCCGGCTGGACGTCATGCTCACCGAGGACGGCGTGATGTGGGAACGCCCCTGATCAGAAGCGCATGCCCACGCCGATGCCGACCAGCAGCGGATCGACCTTGAACTCGCCGGCCTTGACGCCGTTGGACTTCACGTCGGTGCGGATCTGCACCTTCTTGACGTCCAGGTTCAGGTAGACGTTGTTGGCCACCTCGAAGTCGAAGCCCGCGCCGACGGCCAGGCCGGTGCTGCTCTTGTCGATCGAGGGCCCCAGCGAGGCGACCACCGGGTCGAAGTTGACGCTCGAGAAGCGCGTGTAGTTCAGACCGCCGCCGACGTAGGGCTTGAACGCGCCCAGGCCGGTGAAGTGGTACTGCAGCGACAGCGTGGGCGGCAGGTGCTTCAGGGTGCCGATCTTCGTGCCGTTGGAGCGGATGTCGTGCTTCTGCGGGTAGGTCAGCACCAGCTCGGCGGCCAGGTTGGGCGTGAAGAAGTAGGAGATGTCGAACTCGGGGAACACCTTGTTGTTCACCGAGAGGCCGAGGCCGGTCGAATCCTTGTTGGCGCTGTCCAGGCTCAGCGCGTGCACGCGCACCATCCACGGGCCCGACTGGGCCTGCGCGGCGAACGGGGCGACGAAGCCGGCGGCCAGCGCGGCGGCGAGGGCGGCACGGCGGATGTTCTTGCTCATCATGGTCTGCATTCCTGTCTGTGGTGACGAGGGTTGGTCCTCGACAGGAATTCCATGCCCGCAACGCGGAATTGATGTTGCGGTGAGTCAAGCACGCCCGGACGACGCGGCGTGCACGCCACGCCGCCCCGCCCGGGCGCTGACCCAGGTCAAACGGCCCGGGTGCCGAGGCGGCGGCAGATCTCCAGCGCCAGCGCGGACTGGTTCAGCGTGTAGAAGTGCAGGCCCGGCGCGCCGCCGTCGATCAGGCGATCGCACAGCCGCGTCACCACGTCCAGCCCGAAGGCGCGGATCGACGCCGCGTCGTCCATGAAGCCTTCCATCTTCAGCGCCACCCAGCGCGGGATGTCGATGCCGTCGCGCGCGGCGAACTGCGCGATGCGCGCGTAGTTGTGGAAGGGCATGATGCCCGGCACGATCGGCACGTCCACACCCAGCGCACGCACCTCGTCGACGAAGTGGAAGTAGGCCTCGGGGTTGAAGAAGAACTGCGTGATCGCCGCGTCGGCGCCGGCATTCACCTTGTCGGCGAAGTGCTGCAGGTCGCGCTTCGCGTAACGCTGCTGCGGGTGGTATTCGGGGTAGGCCGCCACCTCGATGCGCCAGTCGGGCCCCTGCGTCTCGCGGATGAAGGCGATCAGTTCGGCCGCGTAGCGGAACTCGCCCGCCGTGGCCGTGCCGCTGGGCAGGTCGCCGCGCAGCGCGACCAGGCGCCGGATGTCCTGTGCCCGATAGGTGGCGAGGATCTCGCTGATGCCTTCGCGGGTCGAGCCGATGCACGACAGGTGCGGCGCGGCCTCGTGGCCCATCGCGGCGATCGTGGCGACGGTGGCGAGCGTCTTCTCGCGCGTGGCGCCGCCGGCGCCGTAGGTGACGCTGAAGAACTCCGGCTGCACCGCCGCCAGCTCTTCCACCACGCCCTTCAGCTTCTCGGCGCCGACCGGGGTGTTGGGCGGGAAGAACTCGAAGCTTACCGGCACGGACAGCGTGCTTTGATTCATGTGGGTTGCTCCTCGGGCCGGGCCCGGATGAAGAACTCGCGGTTGCCGTCGCCGCCGGCGATGGGGCTCGCGAACCAGTCGCTCACCTGCAGGCCGCAGGCGGTGCAGGCCTTGCGCAGGCGCTGTTCGACACGGGCGTAGGCTGCCGGATCCCTGACGATCCCGCCCTTGCCGATGTCGGCCGGCTGCAGCTCGAACTGCGGCTTGACGAGCAGCAGCAGTTCGCCGCCGGGCGCGAGCCGCGGTGCGAGTGCCGGCAGCACCAGGGTCAGCGAAATGAACGACAAGTCGCCGACGATCAGGTCGTAACACGGCCGCGGCAGCCTTGCCTCCTGCAGCGCACGGGCGTTGAGGCCTTCCAGCGCCGTCACCCGCACATCGCTGCGCAGGCGCGGGTGCAGCTGGCCGTGGCCGACGTCGATGCCGGTCACGCTCGCCGCGCCGCGCGCCAGCAGCACGTCGGTGAAGCCGCCGGTGCTCTGGCCGACGTCCAGGCAGTGCCGGCCTTCGACCGCGAGTCCGGTGTGCGCCAGCGCGCCCTCGAGCTTGAGCCCGCCGCGCGACACCCAGCGCAGCTCGGCGTCGTCGGCGATCTCCAGCTCGCAGGCCTCGGGCAGCTCGTCGCCGGCCTTGCGCGGCACGGCCCAGCCCGCCGGCGCGCGCCAGCGCACCGCGCCCTGCGCGATCAGCCGCTGCGCGGCCGAACGCGAGGGCGCGAGGCCGCGCTGCACGAGCAGCTGGTCGGCCCGCATCGCCAGCCTGCGCTCAGTAGCGGTACGAGTCGGGCTTGTACGGACCCTGCTTGGGCACGCCGATGTACTCGGCCTGCTCGTCGGAGAGTTCGGTCAGCTGCGCGTTCAGCGTCTTGAGCTGCAGGCGCGCGACCTTCTCGTCCAGGTGCTTGGGCAGCACGTAGACCTTGCCGATGTCGTAGGACTCGCTGTGCGTGAAGAGCTCGATCTGCGCGATGGTCTGGTTGGCAAAGCTCGAGCTCATCACGTAGCTCGGGTGGCCGGTGCCGCAGCCGAGGTTCACCAGGCGACCCTTGGCCAGCATGATGATGCGTTTGCCGTCCGGGAAGACGATATGGTCGACCTGCGGCTTGATCTCCTCCCAGGGGTACTTCTCGACCGAGGCGATGTCGATCTCGTTGTCGAAGTGGCCGATGTTGCAGACGATCGCGTTGTGCTTCATCGCCAGCATGTGCTCGTGCGTGATCACGCGCTTGTTGCCGGTGGCGGTGACGAAGATGTCGGCCTTGTCGGCGGCCCAGTCCATCGTCACGACGCGGAAGCCTTCCATCGCCGCCTGCAGCGCGTTGATCGGGTCGATCTCGGTCACCCACACCTGGGCCGAGAGCGCGCGCAGCGCCTGCGCCGAGCCCTTGCCCACGTCGCCGTAGCCGGCCACCACGGCGATCTTGCCGGCCACCATCACGTCGGTGGCGCGCTTGATGCCGTCCACCAGCGATTCGCGGCAGCCGTACAGGTTGTCGAACTTGCTCTTGGTCACCGAGTCGTTCACGTTGATGGCGCGGAACAGCAGGGTGCCCTTCGCGCTCATCTCCTTCAGTCGGTGCACGCCGGTGGTGGTTTCCTCGGTCACGCCGATGATCTGGGCGCTCTTGCGCGAGTACCAGGTCGCATCGACCGCCAGCTTGGCCTTGATCGCGGCGAACAGCTCGCGCTCTTCCTCGCTGCCGGGGTTGGCGAGTACCGAGGCGTCCTTCTCGGCCTTCTTGCCCAGGTGCATCAGCAGCGTCGCATCGCCGCCGTCGTCGAGGATCATGTTCGGGCCTTCGCCCTCGCTGCCCTTGGCGCCGAACTCGAAGATGCGGTGGGTGTAGTCCCAGTAGTCCTTCAGCGATTCGCCCTTGTAGGCGAACACCGGCGTGCCGTTGGCCACCAGCGCGGCGGCGGCGTGGTCCTGCGTGGAGAAGATGTTGCACGAGGCCCAGCGCACCTGCGCGCCGAGCGCCTGCAGCGTCTCGACCAGCACCGCGGTCTGGATCGTCATGTGCAGCGAGCCGGTGACACGGGCGCCCTTGAGGGGCTGGCTGGCGGCGTATTCCTCGCGGATCGCCATCAGCGCCGGCATCTCGGTCTCGGCGATGCGGATCTCCTTGCGGCCCCAGTCGGCGAGCGACAGGTCGGCAATGGCGTACTGGTCGGTGTGCAAAGGCTTGAGAACAGCGTTCATGTGAAGCTCCATCGATCGAGGAACCCGCACGCCGAGCCAGGGGGAACTTGCATGCTCACCCACGAGGTTTCTCGTGCGGGTGAGCGCCGTTGCAGAAGGGTTTCCGAGCCTGGGGTCCTGGGCGGACCTTGCAACGCTCCTCGGAACGGGGCGCATTCTAGCGCGCGCCCCGGCGGCCTGCCGCGTGCAGAATCCCCATGATGAGCGTGCTCGACAGCTTCCGCATCGACGGCCGGATTGCGTTGGTGACCGGCTCCTCGGCCGGCATCGGCCTGGCGTTGGCGCGTGCGCTGGCGCAGGCCGGCGCGACGGTGGTGCTCAACGGCCGCGACGCCGCTCGCCTCGGCCAGGCCGGCGCCGCGCTGCGCGCCGAGGGGCATGGGGTGCACGAACGTGCCTTCGACGTGACCCGGCGCGAGGCGGTCGACGCCGCCGTCGCGGCCATCGAGGCCGAGGTGGGACCGATCGACATCCTGGTCAACAACGCCGGCATGCAGCGCCGCGCGCCGTTCCAGGACTTCGCCGCCGCCGACTGGGACGCGATCATGCGCACCAACCTCGACAGCGTGTTCCACGTCGGCCAGGCGGTGGCGCGCCGCATGATCCCGCGCGGCCGCGGCCGCATCGTCAACACCTGCTCGGTGATGAGCGAGATCGGCCGGCCCGGCATCGCGCCCTACACCGCCAGCAAGGGCGCGCTGAAGATGCTCACCAAGGGCATGGCGGTCGACCTCGGCCCGCTGGGCATCACGGTCAACGGCATCGGCCCGGGTTACTTCCGCACCGAGCTGAACCAGGCGCTGGTGGACGACCCGGCCTTCAGCGCCTGGCTGGTGGGCCGCACGCCGAGCCGGCGCTGGGGCGAGCTCGACGACCTGGCCGGCGCGGTGGTGTTCCTCGCCAGCGACGCGGCGCGCTTCGTCAACGGTCACATCCTGTACGTCGACGGCGGCGTCACCGCGACGCTGTGAGCCGCGCCGCCTTCGCGACGCTGCTGCTGATCGCCTTCGTCATGGGGGCGAACCATGTCGCCGCGCGGGTGGCCTTCGACCATGGCACCGATGTCGCCACCGCGGTGGTGTTCCGCAGCGGCGTCACCGCGCTGGTGGTGGCCGTGCTGCTCGCGCCGCAGCGCCGCCAGATCCGCTTCGAGGCGCGGCAC
>QJOU01000051.1 GCA_003265685.1 Piscinibacter caeni
GTTGACTCTCAAGACGGTTGCTTCGGTTGGGCGGTGGGAACGGCGCGTGCTGCGACGACGACCTTGCGTACGTAGCCGTGGCGGAAGCCGGTGGCGAAGTTGCCGCTGTAGTAGCAGGACAGGGCCCGGCGCAGGGCTACCTGATCGGCCGCCTTCGACGCGGATCCGCTCGCACGGTCGAAGCACTCGGCGAGCACCGTCTGCATGGCGGCCAGGTTGGCGCACGGTTCGAAGGCGGCTTCCACGGTCAGCCCGAGCCGATCGAAGTTGCCGACGTTGATCTGGCCGAGACCGACGCTGAAGTTCCAGCCGGCGTCCCGCAGGGCCTTTGCCGTGGCCAGCGCCTCGGCGCGGGTACGGGGCTGGCGCACCAGTGCGCCGCCGACCACGCCGATCGCCCACGGGTTGAAGGCGCTCTCGACGCTGACCAGGGCCCGCGCCGTGTCGGTGTGCACCTGCGGTGCGCAGGCCAACGCAAGCGCGAGGAAGACGGACGCATCCACGGCCCGATGCCTCAGTAGCCAGAGTCGGCAACCGGTGCCGGTGGCGGCAGGGCAGCGAACCAGGCGGCGTAGTCGTCGTCGAACTTGGTGTCCCAGGTTCCGAGCTGTGCCTTGGCTGCCGGGGTGAACTCGGTGACGGTGTCGCCTCCCGCGTTCCACCAGGTCCGCGTGAACGGTGCGCCGTTGATGTTCACCGTGACGGCCCCCGCGTAGTCGCAGGTGTAGATCGGGCCGCTCTCGCCGTCGAACACGCGGGTGTACTGCGGCGGACAGTGGCCCGGTGCGCTGGCCCAGGTGTTGTTCGCCGAGTTGCCTGCGCCGGCCATCGAGCAGACCGGGAAAGGCTTGCCGCGCGCCAGGTCGCGGTGCAGCTGGTTGATCGTCGGCACGCACTCGGGGATCGAGCGCCAGCTCGGGGCGGCGAGGCAGAGCAGGACCTTGCAGCCATCGACTGCATGGGCCGTCCTCGGACTGACGGCAAGCGTCAGCGCAGCGAGGATCACGAGGATGGCTGCGTTCCACCGCCGGTGAGCCCGGGAGTCCGCAGAAGGGAGTTGGGGCAGGGTGGTCGTCATGGTGCAGCTCCTTCCGAGGGCAAGGACCTCGCGGGAAGTCCGGGGCCTTGCAGTGAGTTCACTCTAGGAGCCGGGCACGCGATCTCGACTGCACGAATCGCGCGACTTTCTTGCGCCGGTGCCGAACGTCAGAGCAGGCCGTATCGCCTGCAGAGCCTGACCGCGTCGCGACGGTTGGCCACGCCCAGTCGTGCGTTGAGCCGATGGAACCGGCAGTCGATCGTCTTGGGTTCGGCGTCCAGCGCCGCGGCGATGCGCTTGGAACCGTGCCCCATCGATTCGTGGCGCAGCAGGTCCAGATCTCGGCTCGTCAGGTGGGCCCTCGAGACGAGCTCCTCCCGAGCGCGGCGCTGCTGCCACTCCGCCAGGGCCAGTGCGAGGGCCCGGTAGACGGGCAGCAGCTGTGTCGTGGCAGCAGATCCTTCATCCCACCCACCTGAGAGGATCAGCAGGCCGAGTGCATCCGACGATGGTGGCGACGGCGCAGGAATGAGCCACGAACGGCGCGAGTTCGTCTCGTGGCCCTCGCCATGCGGATCCGCTTCTCGCTCTGCAGCGCCTTGCGAAGGGACCATGACCGGCTCGCTCGATCGCGCGGCATGCGCGAGCCAAGTGCACGGACCCTCGTGCAGGCTACGGAGAACCGTGGCGCTCCAATGCGGGTCGAGCGCCGCGAGCGAGCGGAACCACCAGCGCCCGTCGCCTTCAGGCGTCACCCACACGAACAACGCCGCTTCGGCACCTCCCAGGCTGGCGGCCATCTCCAGCGAGTGAACCGCCCCGGCCTCGTCCGCGACGACCAGGGAGTTCGCGAGTGTGCACAGCGCCAACGCCGCATCCGGAACGGAGTCCAAGGCCCCGTCCTTCGGATCAATCGGGAAGGCTGGCATGGCCGAACCGCCGGATCTCGTCGTGTGCGACCGCATGCTCGAACTTCGTCGCGGATGCGGCGTGCCATGCGTCGAACTGCGCCCTGGAATGAAGCGCGAAGGTCTCCTCGACGACGTTGCCATCGTGATGCCAGGTGCCCATGGTGACCTGCAGGCCGTGCGGCGTCACGAAGATTCGCAGCTCGCTTAACCCACGTGGTCCATGCCAGGTTGCATGGACCTCCGTATCCCGCCGGGTCACGTTCGGCAATGTCGACGCCGATGTGGCGGCGAGGGCACGCCTTCGTCGAGCCGCCCGCGCCGGGGCGCGTCCCTGCCTCACCTGCTCAGCCGGTCGCGCGGAATCGGCTGCAGATGCGTCATGTCGTTGCGACGAAGGTGGTGTCATGGCCGCACTCCCGTGTCGACCGGCGCCTGGCGAAGTGACGTCCCCGAAGCGGGCAGGACGTACCTGGAGTTGCCGGAAGGTCAGCCTAGAAAACCGACGCGCGGCATGTCAACGATCTGGCGGGCCTGTGCGCAAATTTGAGGCAGGTTCAGCTTTGCTAAACCGCGGTCCCGCAACGGCACTGATGCCGATGTCCGGCCTCAGCCGTTGCCCTGCTCCGACGCCAGGTTGCGCAGGATCTGCAGTGTCTCCTCGGCACGTTCCTCGGGAACGAACAGGTGGTCGTGATGGAACGCGGCGACGGCGTTGCAGGCAATTCCGGCACGCGCCAGTCGATCCGTGATCCGCGCGAGAAAGCCCACGGCATCCAGCGACGAGTGGACGGCCAGCGTGATCAGCCGGCAGGGGAAGACGTAGGGAAGGGAGGCGGCCTCCGCCTCCCGACGGCCGACGATGGCCGTGAGTCCCTCGGCCTCGCGGAAGGTGCAGATTGGCTCGAGGCCGCCGGGCAGCCGGAAGTCGCTGAAGGTGCAGTACACGTACACCCCATCCGCCAGGCGCGGCGTCATCTGCCGGCACAGGTCGCCGAGATCCACGACGCCGCTCATCCGAACCTCCTCCTGCTGGTGTGGGTCGCGCCCTGCCGGATTATGAAGATCGCCACCGTCGATACCACCCCCCGCGCGGCTGTGCAGATCCCGAAAGCGCTTCGTTTAGCGCGTCTGACGCGAAGCGAAAGTTCCTAAACCGTACGCCTGCTTCCGCCTTCCTTGGTACCTTGTTGGTGCCGCTGGGACGATGGTGGTCGATGCCGCCCGCCGATGCCGATCCCACGTGCATGCGCAAGGAGGTCTCCCATGGCCGCCCGTCCCGAGATCCTCGCCGACATCGCGCTGCTTCGCCAGGCGCTGCGCCGGTCCGGCAATCCCCACCTGCCGCTCCTGCAGCTCCAGCCCTGGAGGCCCGTCAGGGATGCTGCGCTCGATGTCGCGGCCATCGCCGTCGCGATCTGGCTCGCGCTCGCGGATCCGTGGTGGCTTCCGGCGACCGTGCTGATCCTGGGGAACCGGCAGCGCGCACTGGGCAACATCCTCCACGACGCTTCGCATCGCAACCTCGCCCGCGACCGGCAGCTGAACGACCTGCTGACCATTGCCTTCCTCGCACCGCTGCTCTTTCTCGATCTCCGGCGATACCGAGAACTGCACTTCCGGCATCACCTGGAGCTGGGCAGCGTCGATGCCGATCCCGACCTGATCCCGATTCCTGCGAAGAAGGCGCGGTCGTGGACCCATGCGTTTGCGGTGAACGTCTTTTCCTGGCGGACGCTGTCCGGCTCCCTCTTCGGCCATCTGGTGGACGGCGAGGTGCCCCGCCGTCGGCGGGCGTACATCGTCGGCTGGTGGATGGCGGTGTGCCTCGTGCTGGGACTGGCAAGCGGCCCGCACGCGGTTACCGAGGCGGTTGCTGTCTGGCTGCTGGCCCGCGGCACGACCTTCCACGCCATCACAACCTTCCGCGAGATGTGCGACCACCACGGTCTCGTGCCGGGAGGTGTGTTCGCCTTCGCTCGCGACCTGGTCGCGCCAGGCCCCTGGGCCTGGCTCATCCATCCCCGCAACAACGCCTATCACCTCACACACCACCTGCTCCCCGCGATCCCGTACTACCGGCTGCCGCAGGCGCAGCGCCTGTTCGGGACGCTCGAACCGTATCGAGACAGGGGGCACGTCAGCCGCGCGTACTTCTCCGGTCCGGCGCCGGTGGTGTCGGCATGGCAGGAGCATCCATGATCGACCGCACGCTGGGCGCCCTGCAGGTGGCCGCGCTGCTGGTGTCGGCCAGCTACGGCATCGGGTTCCTGTTCGGATCCGGCGAGTACGCCCTGCAGCTCGGCATGGGGGGAGCGATCTACGGGATCGCGACGGGCATCGGCATGCTGGCGCTGGCGTTGTTCGCAGGCAGGCTCTGGCATGCGCGGCGCAACGTCTGGGATCTCTTCGGTGATCGCTTCGGGGGTGGCGTGGGGCGGCTGGTGGCGCTGCTGTCCATCGTCTGGATGTCGGGTGTCCTCGCGGCGCAGATCCACGGCGCCACCGCCGTGCTGCGGCTGCTCGACGTTCCGGCTTCGTGGGCCACTGCCGCTACGGTCGGCCTGATCCTCGGCGCATCCCGCTTCCGGCTGCAGTGGGCCTCCGTGTTCTTCAGTGCCTGCCTGGCGGGCAGCGCCGTCGTGCTCGTCTATGCCCTGCTGCGGGTCGACGGGACGGAGATCTATCGAGGTGCACTTCCTGAATTCGTGGACGCGCTGCCGTCGATCGGTCTCGTGAAGTCATTGGCCATCGCGGTGGGCGTGGGCCTGCTGGTCTGCACGGGCGCCGACTACCACCAGTTCGTCCTCGCCGCGCGCGACCGCGCGGCGGCCATCGCCGGAACCGCGCTGGCCGGCTTCGCGTTGCTCATGCTCGCGTTCCTGCCTCCTGCGGTCGTCGTCGCGTCCGTTGCGAGTCCCACCTGGTCGGGGGTGATGGACGCCAAGCAGGCGGTGCCACAGGCGCTGTCCATCGCCGCGCGCGACTTCTCGGCGCTCGGCGGTGCGGTAATGCTGGCCATGCTCGGTCTCGCGGCCCTCGGGTCCGGGGCTGCCATCCTGCGGGCCATGGTCTCTGCGCTCGATGCCGCGCAGGCCGACCTCACCTCGCTCCGGCCACTGACGCTGGCGATATCCGCCCTTGGTGCCGCCACGGCGCTCACCCTGAGCGGGCTGCCGATCGTGGACACGATGGTGTCGGTCAATCTCATCTACATCGCCAGCGTCGGCGTGAGCCTCGCGGCGCTGCTTCGCTCGAGTTCCGCCACAGTGAATCCCGGCGAGATCTGGGTCATTGGCGCCGGGTTCTGCGGATCGGTGGCGGGCTACCTCCTGGCAGCGATCACAGGTTCGACCGGCGGTGGCGAACTGACCGCGCTGGCGACCGGCCTGACGTCGGCCACCGTCGTCCGCACCGCGCTAGGACAACGCCGTCGACGCCACCTCGCGTGCCGGCCGTCCGACGGGTAGCACGGCACGGCGCCGCGAAACCTTGCCGGTGCTCCGCCTCGGCTGGATCAGGCGTCGCAGTGCATGGTCGACGACCAGCCGCGTGATGTCCTGGGCGATCGGCGGCTCCATCTCCCAGTGGTGCCAGTACAGGTCAACCAGCACAGGCTGGCCCGGCGCGAGGTCGATCAGCACGCCTTCCTGGACCAGGCCCTGTGCCTGCGTCGACGGCGCGAGACCATAGCCCGCGCCCACCGCGATGCCTTCGAGCAGTGCAGCGGGCGAGGGCAGGTAGTGCCTGGGATATCGCTCGATGCGGATGCCGAACCGCCGCTCAAGGAAGTCGTCGTGGAGGGCATCCTTGCGATTGAACAGGACCGCCGGGGCGCGAAGGATGCCGGCGACGTTCAGGCCTTCCGGCATGAACTCGTCCACGAAGGCCGGCGTGGCATAGCAGCGGTACTCCATCGCGCCGAGGGGCCTGGCCAGGAAGCCTGACGCCGGCTTGGCATCGGTCGAGATGCAGCCGATGACCTCTCCCCGCAGCAGCCGCGCCGATGTGTGGTCCTGGTCGTCGGTGACGACTTCGAGGGCGACCTCACGCTTGGCAAACAGCTCGCGCAGCAAGGGCGGAAACCACGTGGCGAGCGAGTCGGCGTTGACCGCGATGGACAGCGGCACGGGCCCTTCCCGGCTGTCGGGCGCAGCGAGTTCCCGCATGGAGGACGCCTCCAGCAGTCGCAGCGCCTTCACGTGGCGGAGCAGCACCTCGCCGGGCGGCGTCGCCGTCACCGGCTTGTCGCGTAGCAGAAGGATGGTCGAGAGCGATTCCTCCAGCGCCTTCACGCGCTGGGACACTGCGCCCCGGGTGACGTTGAGCAGCGACGCCGCGCGCTCGAAGCTCTGCTGCTCCGCGACGGTCGCGAAGGTCTCCAGTTGATCTCGGTCCAGCATGGCACGGCCTCCTGTCGGGTGGGCCGCGGCAGGAACTGCTGGCCGCGACCCGAGGGACGGTTGATCCCGTCACGCAAGGCGCTGGTCACGATCTGCGTCGATGCCGGTGTCGGTCCCTAGCGGCCGGAGCCCTTGATGTGCTCCGTGTGCAGGCACCCCGGTTCTTCCAAGCGAGCCTCTGCCGTGGCGGGTGCTCGTTGGACCGCTTCGGCGGCGGCTTCGTGCAATGGCGTATTCATGTTCATTGACGACCGCCTTGTCCATAGGCGTTACGTCACAAATCGTGAATCCACTGATGCGCGGGCCCGCGGACGCAGGCCCGTGAAAGGCGGTCGGCGCTCCGGCCGGAGGCCTTCGCTCGCCCGCATCCCTCGTTCGCAAGCGCAAGCCGGCAGCCCGCCGCGCCGGTCGCCCCGATTGCGGACCGTAGCGCCGCACGCGCAGCCTCAAGGGGCGTGCGCGGCATGAACGGCCTGCGCCCCGCTGGCGCGGGTCCCCTCCATTAAAGCCGCGGTCCCCTTGCCCCTGCGCTCGGAGGCGGCGCTCGTGGTGCCGCACGGCGACCGACGAATGCGGGGCAGGCACCAGCTCGACGACCTGGCTTTCTCCGAGGGACCAACAGCCACCAACGGCTCCCTCGGAACTTAGGGCAGGGGCCGAAGGCAGGGCCAAGCCGCGCCCGGTCGGAGCGGCGAGACATCGAAGGGAACGCAGTGAACTCACCGGAGCGTTTACGGAAAGTTGCCATGCGGGCCAGACATGGTGGCTGCTGGCATGCCGGCGTGCCGCCGTGACAGCGGCGAAACCGTCCCAGATCGTCCCATCCACAACTGGAGTCCGTCATGAAGCACTCGAAGGAAATGCTGCTGATCAAGGTCGAGGACCTCGTGCCCTCGCCATACAACGTGCGTCGCTACTCGGCCGGGCAGGTCGAGGAACTGGCAGCGCTGATCGCCTCGCAAGGGTTGCTGCAGAACCTGATCGTCATCGAGCAGGTGGTCGGCCGGGGCAAGCGCCAGGAAGCGAAGTTCGGCGTCGTCGCGGGCGAGCGGCGGCGGCGCGCGCTGGCGCTGCTGCAGCAACGCGGGCAACTGCCAGCGAACCACGAGGTGCTGTGCGAGCTCGTCGGTGCCGAGCGCGCGACGGAGATCAGCCTCGCCGAGAACTGCGGGCGCGAGGCCATGCATCCCGCTGACGAGTTCGAGGCGTTCCACGCCCTGGTGCAGCAGGGGCGGAGCGTCGAGGACGTGGCGGCGCGCTTCGGCGTCTCGCCGATGGTGGTGCAGCGCCGCCTGAGGTTGGCGGCGCTGTCCCCCAAGCTGCTGGCGCTGTACCGCGAGGACGGCGTCAACCTGGACCAGCTGATGGCGCTGTGCCTCAGCACGGACCACGCGGCGCAGGAGCGCGCTTGGTTCGAGGCGCAGCCCTGGGACCACAGCGCGGCGGCGCTGCGCAAGCGCCTGACCGAAGGCGAGGTGCTGGCGCACCAGAGCGCGCTGGCGCGATTCGTCGGCCTCGATGCCTACGAGGTCGCGGGTGGCGTCGTGCGGCGCGACCTGTTCGACAGCGACCAGTCGTGCTGGATCTGCGATCCCGATCTGCTGCGCCGGCTGGCCGGTGAGAAGCTCGATGGCGAGGTGCTGCAGGTGCGAGTCGAGGGCTGGGCCTGGGTCGAGGCCCGGATCGAGCTGGAGTCCGGCGCCCTGCGCGAATTCTCGCGCTGCGAACCCGGGCTGCGTGCGCCGACGCCCGACGAGAAACGCGCGCTGGCCGAGCTCGACCAGCGGCTGGCCGAACTGGAAGCCGAGCAGCAGGCTCTCGACGACAACGACACCTGGACGCCGGCCGACGGCGAGCGCATCGACCTGGAGGAGCAGGACATCGAGTCGCGGCGCAGGGCCATCCAGTTGGCACGCCAGGTCTGGCGCGAAGCGGACAAGGCCCACGCGGGCGTGGTCGTCACGGTGGGCCGCGATGGGTCCGTCGAGGTCATCCGCGGGCTGGTCCGACCTGGAGACCTCCGCGCGACGAGGGCTGCGGCGCGCAGCCAGCCGGCGGGCAAGCGGGCCGACGTCACCGAGGGCGGCGTGCGCGCCGCCAGCGAGGCCGGCGAGTCGCGGGCCCCGTTCAGCGAAACGCTGCTGCGCCGGCTGGCTGCGCATCGAACGGCCGCGCTGCAGGCGGTGCTGTCGCAGGGCACCAGCGCGGCGCTCGTCGCGCTGACGCATGCGCTGGCGCTGCCTGTGTTCGAGCGCTTCGGCCTGGAGGCGCGTTCGGCGCTGCAGATCACAGCCCGGCCGCCACGGCACGAGCTGCTGCGCATGGCTAACGACCTGCCTGCTGCCCGCGCATGGGCCGAACTGGAGGCGCGACGCGCCGTGTGGCGCGGGCGTCTGCCCGAGTCCGAGGGCAAATGGCTGGGCTGGATCGCCGCACTGCCGCAGGCTGACCTGCTCGAACTTCTGGGTCTGTGTGCGGCCAATTTGGCGCTGGTGCCGAGTGGCCCGGCAAGCGCTGCGGCCGGGCTGGAGCGTCTCGCCGGGCTGGACATGCGGCAGTGGTGGGAGCCGACGCCCGAAGCCTTTCTCAACCACGTGTCGAAGGCGCAGATCGCAGAAGCTATGAAGGAGGGCGGTGCTGGCTCGGACGCTTCGGCCGTGGCCGGGATGAAGAAGGGCGACCTCGCGACGCTCGCCGCCACCAAGCTTGCCGGCAGGGGTTGGTTGCCGGAGCCGCTGAAGGCGGTCGCCTGCACCTAGCAGGCAAAGGCAGGCAGGCGCGTCGCGCGCCTGCCTGCGAGGAGACCGAGATGCCCTGGGTGATCTTTGCGCGCGCGCCGCCGCCTGACGCAGTCGTCTGGCCAGGCCGGCGCACGCTTGCCTTGGTTGACGCCGTGGCGTGGCCCATCGCGTGGGCGGTGTTCATCGCCGGATGGCCGGTGTCGGGCGGACTGGTTCGCAACGTCGCGCTCGCGCTGTGCGCCGTTTCGGCGCTGGCGCGAGCGCATCGTGCCGTCGCAAACAACCATCGCTACCAATTCACCACCTGGCGATGGGGATGTCGGCTCGCTGTCGTGCTGGCATTCGGCTATGCGCTGAAGCTGGCGGTCCTGCTCAGTGGGTGACGGCCGGCCGCGACTCGCTCCACCGGTCGAGGTCCGCGCGGCGCCACGCGACCGCGCGGCTGGCAATCCGGACCGGGCAGGGGAAGCGCTTGTCCGCGACCATGCGGTAGATCGTGGACCTGCCCAGGCCGGTGAGCTTCATCACGGCCGGCAGGCGCAGGAACAGCGACGGCGGATCACCGCCGTCGCGGGAGGCGA
The DNA here is from genome assembly GCA_003265685.1 of Piscinibacter caeni. Lineage (GTDB taxonomy): Bacteria > Pseudomonadota > Gammaproteobacteria > Burkholderiales > Burkholderiaceae_C > Piscinibacter > Piscinibacter caeni. The sequence continues at coordinate 9,673 of QJOU01000051.1, forward strand.
TGGCTTGCAGGGAGCGCTCCATGGGGGTGTGTCCCTCAGGCTGGTCGATGTGTTCACTCTAGGCGCGGTTCGGGCCGTGACGTCCGCTTCATTTCGGCGCAAATCTCGCGCCTATTGAACGGCCTTTGGAATCGGACGCCACAGAATGTCCACGGCAAGCTCGGAGCAGGCAGACTGGATCCGAGACTGAAGGGGCGCAGTCGAACCCTTGCGGACACTTGCCGCCCTGGAGAGAAGTCATCCTCGAGGGTCACGGGGGCGAGCCCTAGGCTGGGGTTGTGCCGGCGGCGACGTCGAGAAGGCGAACCGCCAGCAGCCGAACGCCAAGATCCGTCTCGGCGAGACCCCGGAGCAGATCAACCGGATGCGCTTCATCGCTGCAATGGTCGACCGCGTGCTCGGCGCGACGCCCGTGACCACGCACAAGCAATCACGCAAAGGGCGGGCCGCCCCGCATGCCTGAACCAGGGACTCTGGCCGGCCGAGCCAGCAGGGGAATGTGAGCCCCCCGCGCTCGAGGCGACAATGGCGGATCGGATAGATACGACCACTATGACCACCTACGGACCCGCCAGCGGAATAGCCATCGTCGCGGCGCGCGTACGCGACTTCCGCTCGCTTGCGGACATCGAGGTAGACCTCAACGACATGACGGTCCTGATCGGGGCCAACAATGCCGGGAAGACCAGCTTCCTCGACGCGCTGTTCGCCGCGATCGGCGCCGGGCGCAAGACTCTTGGTACCGACGATGTGCGCTTGGCCGCTGGCGAGGCCGTCGCTCCCAAGACGCGCGAGGTGATCGTCGACGTAATGATCCGCCCGGTCGGCGCCGACGGGAAGGTGATTGATTCCTATCCGGCGGGGAGCTACTGGACGAACCTGTGGGGCACCACAGGTATCGCTACCGACGATGCGCTCAACGACTTCACAGGGATCCGCACAACCTTGAAGTGGAGCGACCTGCGGGGGGAGCACGTCGTGGAGCGCCGCTTCCTCAAAGTGTGGAAGCCTTTCGCCGACTGGGCCACGGCGGCCGTCCAAGACCGGGCAGTCAGCGCCGCGCAGCTCGAACCGCTCGCGCTGCACTACGTCGACGCGAAGCGCGACCTCGAGGAAGACCTGCGCAAGCCCGGCTCATTCTGGCGGCGTTTGACCGAGGACCTGGGCCTGAGCGCAGCCGAGATCGAGGAAATGGAGAAGACGCTCTCGGGGATCAACGAGCAGATCGTGGCCAAGAGCGAGATCCTCAAACACCTAAAGGACAACCTCATCGGGCTCCAAAGCGTCGTTGCATCGGACAGCGGCGCGGTCGAAGTGTCTCCGGTGGCGCGCAAGCTGCGCGACTTATCCAAGGGTGTCGACGTCTCGTTCAACACCGCAGGTGCGCAGTCTTTCCCGCTCGCGCGCCACGGTATGGGCACGCGCAGCCTCGCCTCGTTGCTGGTATTCCGCGCCTACGCCTCCTGGCGCGGCAAGAAGGCGACCGAGGGCGGGGACAGCGTGCACTCGGTGCTCGCGCTCGAGGAGCCCGAGTCGCATCTGCACCCGCAAGCGCAGCGTGCGCTCTTCGGGCATATCAAGCAGGTCACGGGGCAGCGCATCGTCAGCACGCATTCGCCTTACTTCGCAGGCCAGGCACCCCTCGAGGACTTGAGGCTGTTCTGCAAGTCCAAGGGCGACACGGTCGTGACGAAACTCGATACGAGCCAGCTCAAGGCCGACGACCTCCGCAAGCTGCAAGATACGGTCGTGGACACGCGCGGCGACATACTCTTCTCGCGCGGCGTGGTCCTCTTCGAAGGCCAAACCGAGGAGCAGGCGCTTCCCATCTACGCGTCGAAGTACTGGGGCGCGAGCATCCATGAGCTCGGCTTCTGCTTCGTTCGCGTGAACGGTACCGACTACTTCCCCTTCATCTGGCTGCTCAAGGCGTTGCGCATTCCGTGGTATGTCTTCGCCGATGCCGAGCCTGGCCCGCTTGCCAAGCTCGAAGCTGACTTGAAAAGGGCGGGGGAACCCGTGTCCGGCAAATGCCCCAACGTCGTCGTTCTGCCCTCCGGCAACGGCTTCGAGGGTCAACTGTTAGCAGAGGGCTACCTACCCGAGATCGAAGCGGCCATCGACCAAGCCGAAGGCCAGGCCAAGTTCCTCGATGACTACATGGCGACTCTTGACGGCAAGCCGAAGAAGAAGGGCGCCGTCCGCGACTACAAGACCGCCGGGGCGCGCGAGCGCGCCGCTGGCGACTACCTGAGCGAGAACAAGACGCGCATGGCAAAGCCCGTAGCGGTGGCCATCTCCAGCCTCGCGGATACGAAGCGTTGCTTTCCCAAGGCCATCGAGCAGATGCTCGCAATCGTCGGCAAGGCAAACGGGCTCGACAAAGCGAAGGACGTGACATGACCGACGGCTTCAAGGCGCGGCTCTCCCCCGAGCAGCTCCGCGTGGCGACCCACGTCGACGGGCCGCTGCTCGTCGTCGCCGGCCCCGGCTCCGGCAAGACGCGCGTGCTCACCGAACGAATTCGTCATCTGCTCACGAGCGTGCCGGGGCACTTCCGCATCCTCGCGCTGACGTTCACCAACAAGGCCGCCGACGAAATGAAGGAGCGTCTTGCGGACCTTGGACAGGAGCGGGAACGCGCCTTCATCGGAACGATGCACGGCTTCTGCCTCGAGGTGCTCACCGAGCGCGGCAAGCACGTTGGCGTTGATGGCGCGCCCAACATCTTCGAGCAGTCCAAAGACCGCCGGGAAGTGTTGGAGAAGGCGATCGCGGAGGATCGGTTCCTCTCCGACGAGCTGGAGTCCATCGAGGATCCCAAGGAGAGAAGGCGCCGGGTAGACAAGTGGCTCTCGTCGATCTCCTATGCCAAATCGCATCCGATCACCTGCGCCGTCATCGAGGACGAGGAGGTCCGGCGCGTCGTCGACGCCTACGACGCGGGCATGCGGGCGAGCAATGCTTACGACTTCGACGATTTGCTCCTTCTCACATACCGGCTCTTGGTTGAAAACCCGAAGCTGGGCGACATCTACCGGCGCCTCTACAAGTTCGTCTGCATCGACGAGGCGCAGGATATGAACGAGGCGCAATACGCCGTCATCTGCGCGCTGTGCGGCGAGACCCAGCGCAACGTGATGATGGTCGGAGACCCGCGTCAGTCAATCTATGGCTTTAACAAGTCGGGGCCGGAGTACATGGACAGATTCGCGACGGAGTTCGGCGCGAAGCGCGTTGAGCTGACCGCGAACTACCGCTCATCGCGCTCGGTCGTCGAGTTCGCTCAGACGCTGGACTCAAGCTACATGGTCCACCAGCAACTCCCGCTGCTTGGAAGCGTCGCGGTCTTACGCGGCGAGGACGAAAAGCACGAGGCCCAGCTGATCGCCGACGAGCTCGAAAGGCTGTTCGCCGAAGGCCACGAGGACGTGGAAGGAGGCGTACAGCCCTCGAAGTGTGCGGTGTTGGGGCGCACCCGCTACGCGCTGCTCGCCATCGAGGAAGAATTCAAAGCGCGGGGGCTCGACTTCTACAAGAGGCTGTCGGCCAATCACGAGAACGAGTCGGAGGTAGCCGAGGACTTCCTCGTGGCACTGCGAATACTGGCCAACCCGAAGGATCGACTGCATTTGGCGACACTCGCGAAGCGGTGGCGCGTCCCGGAGAGTACCGCCTCGGCCGACTTTCTCTCAAACCTTGGAGCCATGGCGTCGACATCCCAAGAGCCTCGATGCGCGGCCGTGCGTGACGCGATCGCCGCGGCCGCCAAGAACCCAGACCGGATGAATCTCATGCCGGCGCTGGCCGCTTTGAAGGCCTACGCGGACATGCTGCCAGAGACTGACAAGCTGCCGATTTACGAGGATGTGGCCGTGATGACGCAGGAGTGGGATCAATTCCTGCGGACGGCGACCGGCGCAAAGAGCCTAGCCGCTTTCCTTAGCAGCAAGGCGCTCGGCGCGACCCAAAAGTCCGTTCGGGACGGAGTCGCTCTTCTCACGGTGCACTCCTCGAAGGGATTGGAGTTCGACGTCGTGTTCATGGCGGGAATGGCCGACGGCGTGTTTCCGGACTACCGTGCGACGAGCGCGAAGGAGCGGGCTGAGGAGGCGCGTAACGCGTTCGTGGCGGCGACGCGGTCCCGAAGGCTCCTCTACCTCACCTATCCCGTGACGCGCGTCATGCCTTGGGGCGATGTTCGACGCCAACGGCCGTCCCCGTTCCTCGCCGGCGCGCTCCCTTAGGCCAGATGCGGCAGCGTTGACTGCCGGGCCGCCGCTGGGCTAAAGTCCTTCCCGGCGCATGTCGGCGCCTGCTGCCCACCACGGCAAACCCTCGCGGGACGGCGTTCAACCAACTTCCATCCCTGATTCCCTTTGTAGGCGAGTCTTGGCAGTGGGCACCTGCGATTCGCATACAGAAGGAATCTGTCATGCGCTATGTCCCCACGCCCGACGAAACTGTCGAGCGCCTCAAGAAGCAAGCCAAGAAGCTCCAACGCTCCGGCGCCGGGAAGCACGCCGAGTTGCTCAATCGCGTCGCCAAGCAGGCCGGCTACGACCACTGGCACCACGTCGTCAAATGCAACGAGAACGCCCAGGCGGTCGCCCAGGTGCGTTCGATCCGCGACGAGTGCGAGTCGATCATCGGCGCGGAGCTGCGAGGCGAGGCGAAAGGCGCTGTCACCAAGGACGGCCCCGCGTGTCCGCCGTTCGCGCTCTTCTCGACCGGCATCGGCGACGCTTGGCTGCTCGAACCCAATGAGCATTTGGCCATGTGCCTGGTCTGGCAAGGCAAGCGGCAGCCGATCACCCTGCGGGACGAGCCGGACCGCATCGAGGTCGAGTGGGATGGCGAGTACGAGCTGCTTGGCGACTTCTTTCGGGTCGACACGGGACACCCGGAAATCGGCGAGCGCGCCGTGGGCGGCTACCCCATCGAGGACGTCCGAAAGCTGCTCGATAGAGCCAAGTCGACCGTCTCCAAGATCACCGACGTGATCGGTCAGTGGGACGTCGTAGACATCACCGACGAAGTTGTCACCCGGTTCGTCAAGAAGGGTTGGCCCGAGCAAGAAGTCCTCGACCTCAAGGCGCAGGGCTACCGCTACTCGCCGGGACGGGACACGCTTCTTAGCCCGATCGTGAGCAGCGACGACGAAGATTTCTGAGATCGAAGGCGGGTCGGCGCGCCCCGATGACGCGCAGACCTACAACTAGAAGGGGGCGCATGACTCACAGGGCCAACTACGCCGCGTTTGTCGACGCGATCTTCGGAGCCGGAGCCGCGACGTTCGATGTCACGAAGACTGAATCGAACAACGTGATCGGCGCGCTCGCGAACCCCAAGGGGTTCGCCGAGTTCAACGCCAACTACGAAGAGCGGCTGCGACGGATCGATGCGGCTACGAAGGTCGATGCCAGCCTTCGCAAAGACGTGCTCGGCGCCGTAAATCGCGTGGCAGAGGATGAATGGGATGGCGCGTATGCGGAGCTGTGCGCGCTGGACTACTTCTTGGCGGCCCCGCTGACTGGGCCCGGCAACGTCGAGCTGGATCGAACGCTGCCGGCAGCGGACACGCTCGCCTCAGAGATGGGCATGCAGTACGCGAATCACGACATGCATTTGAAGGCTCTCGGCGTGTCGATGGACACCAAGAATCTCTCGGACAAAACAGGCCAGATTCTCGAAGGCATCTTCGACGAGTTCCTGAAGGGCAAGGGGATCGCGCGCATGACGATCGTGCCGACCTACGACCACGACGACGACTTCACGCCATATGTCTTGAATCGCACCAAGCTGTTGGCCGAACTCGTGAACGCCGTGGACGTAAAGGCGAGGACGCCCCGGCTCACAAGCCAAGTCATTCCGGGACTGTCCTACGAATTCGCTTGGAACACCGGGGCTTACATCAGCGCGATCTCTTATTCCCCTGTAGAGCACGCGAAGGAGCACCACACGCTTCTGTTTGGCCACGTCAAGAAATTCTCGCGCCGGGAGCCGACGGCGATCGTCTACGTCATGTTTCCTTGGTCTGGGGAGAGCGTCTTCAATGGGTTCGGCAAGGCGGAGTTCCAGACCGAGTTTGGTAGGCAGTTCTTCAACAACTATCTCGGCTCAGCCGATCCGGCCAGCAAGTTCAACCGGAAGGTCAGGTCGAACATCTCCGCCGGAGAAGTGACGAAGCACCTCTCCGGCGTAATCTTCTTGGATGACCGTTCCGTGACGGCAACGAATCCGACGCTGATCAACGTTGAAGCGAGCTTCGTGTGGAACAAGAACGCCTTTCATCCGCTGGTTGGCCATCCGTTCGACGTCGAACTCCGGCGTCGAGGAGCTCTCGACCGTTCGTAGCCTTTCGACTATCTTCAACGGCACGGGGCAGGCACGCTCTGCCGCACCAATGTTCTGATGCGCCGATGCGACTAGCCGTAGATGTCCGGGCACTGCCATTTGCGGTCCCAATTGCAGTCCCCCCGATCTACCTGTGAGAAGTCCCTCGACCATTTGCTCCCCGAAGGCGCCACAAGTGCAGTGACCTATTCCACGGCGGTGATGTCATGTGCCGAGTGCGCCTTCTTCCTCGGTGCTCTGGAGCGCCGTGGCTCATTTGGTGGCGCCGCAACTAGCGCCGTCAATCGCCGCCCGAGTGCATCGAACGCCTTCTGCTGCTCGCTGAAACGTCGGTCACGGATGTAGGTCCGCCTCACGCGGCTCTCGATCATGTGATTGAGACACTCGTCGATCACGTCGCCGCTTATGCCCATACCGGCCATCATCGTGGCCGCGGTGCGGCGCAGGTCGTGCGCGGTCCACCGCCCGCCCGGCAGGACTAGGGCAGAGGTGGCCTTGCTTCGCCCCTGCAATCGGCGTGACGGCTCGCGCTGCCGATCGCTCAGTTGCTTGCCGAGTGACTTCGATCCGACGGGGCCGGTGAGGGCGGTGTTGGGAAACAACCAGGCCACCGCCTTCGAGGAGTCGCCGGGCTCTGCCTCGCGGAGTCCGTATAGCTTCTCGAAGTGAGCCAGTGCGAAGGCGCTGAGGTGGATCGTGTGGTCTCGCTGGTTCTTGGTTTCCGGCAAGTGCCACGTCTTGCGCGCAAGGTCGACGTAGCCCAGCTTGACGTCGCTCTTGTCGGCCGCGGGCTTCAGTTCCGCAGGCTTACGGTGCGTGTCGGCCCATGCCGCCCCCAGCAGTTCGCCCACGCGCACGCCGGTGGCTAGGATGATCCAGACCGCGCTGACGAACCGGGGTTGCAGGCCCGACTCGGGCAGGGCCTTGTTGAGCATGCGCAGCTCGTCCTCCGCCAGGACGCGGTCGCGCTCGAAATGCGTACCGCCGACATCGCGTTTGCTGACGGTGTCCAGCGGGTTGCGCATCACCAGGTCGCGTGTGAGCGCGAAGCGGAACATCTGCTTCATGTCGGTCAGCAGGATGTTGGCTGTGCGCAGCTTGCCTTCCGCCTTAACGGTGTCGAGCAGGTCGATCAGTGTGCCGCGCCTCACGTCCTCGACCGCCATCTCGCCGATCTTCGGGAAGACACGTCGTTCGAACTGCGCGCGGGCGTAGGCGCCGCCGTCCTTACGGCCGAGCCGTCGTCCGTCGGTGCCGGTTCTCGGTGCCAGGTCGATGGCGGCCCATCGATCGAAGAGCTTGCGCACCGTCAGTCGCCGCTCGGCGGCCAGCCGCGCTTCTTCTCGCGCCTCCCGATCCGCCTCGATCCGGCGACGGCGTTCGGCACGCGGATCGATGCCGTCGGACCGGGTGGCCCAGAGGCGCTTCGCCTCGGCCCTGGCATCGGCCAGCGACTTGTGCGGGTAGACGCCCATTGGGTCGTCGGGGAACAGCCGATGCCACTGTTGGGCGCCGGTGGCCGGATCGGTCAGGCGGAGGACCCAGTGGAGCGACGTGTCGCGCTTGCGCAGGTACAGCCCGCCGCCGTCGTGCAGAGGTGCCTTGGCCGCTTCGTCTTCGGCATACTTCTTCAGCGCCAGAGCGGTGAGCCGGTGGGTCTTCGCGGTGCGTGCCATGCAGGTGTCGGGGCGGGCTCCCTCGGGAGCGTGGCAACAGAATTGGCAACAGAATTCTGCGCGCTTGGACGACACTTTGCGAGACGCTGTCGGACCGGAAGTTGCTGCAAGTTGTTGATTTAAAAGATATTCCGGGATGTCCTGGGATGCACCGAAACGATGCGGGACGGTCACAATCGATGATGGGGTGCAAGGGGTCGCGAGTTCGAATCCCGCCACCCCGACCAAAAACGGCTCAGGCCCAGTACCGCAAGGTGCTGGGCCTTTTGCTTGGCGGGGCTTGGTGGCGACGGGGCGCGCTCAGACCACGCGACGCGCGCGCAGCGACGCGAGCGCCGCGTCGTCGAGGCCGAGCCAGTCGTGCAGCACCTCCTCGCTGTGTTGGCCGAGCGTCGGCGGCGCGCGCCGGTAGGCCACCGGCGATTCCGACAGCCGGATCGGGTTGGCCACCAGCGGCACGGCCGGGGCCTCGGCGTGTGGCATCTCGACCCGCAGCCCGCGCGCGCGCACCTGGGCGTCGTCGAACACGCGGTCGAGCGTGTTGATCGGGCCGCAGGGCACGCCGGCGGCTTCCATCGCGTCCACCCACGCGGCGGTGGGACGGGTAGCGGTGACGGCGGCGATTGCTGCCACCAGCTCCGCGCGGTGTGCCACGCGCGCCGGGTTGGTGGCGAAGCGCGCGTCGCCGGCCCACTCGGCGTGGCCGAGCACGCGGCACAGCGCGGCAAACTGGCCGTCGTTGCCGACGGTGACGATCACATGGCCGTCCGCTGTCGGGAAGTCCTGGTACGGCACGATGCTCGGGTGCGCATTGCCCATGCGCTGCGGCACACGGCCGCCGACGAGGTAGTTCGAGGCCTGGTTGGCCAGCGCCGCCACCTGCACGTCGAGCAGCGCCAGGTCGATGTGCTGGCCGGTGCCGCTCACGTGGCGGCGTTGCAGCGCGGCCAGCACGGCCACCGTCGCATACAGACCGGTCATCACGTCGGTCAACGCAACGCCCACCTTCAGCGGTCCGCCGCCGGGCTCGCCGTCGGGGCGCCCGGTGATGCTCATCAGCCCGCCCATGCCCTGCATCAGGAAGTCGTAGCCCGGGCGCTCCGCGTAGGGCCCGGTCTGGCCGAAGCCGGTGATGGAGCAGTAGATCAGGCGCGGGTTCAGCGCGGCCAGGCTGGCGTAATCCAGCCCGTACTGCGCCAGCCCACCGACCTTGAAGTTCTCCAGCAGCACGTCGGACTGCTGCGCCAGCTCGCGCACCAGCTGCTGTCCCTCGGGCCGCGCCAGGTCGACGGTGACGGAGCGCTTGTTGCGGTTCGCGCTCAGGAAGTAGGCCGATTCGGCGCTCGCGCTGCCGTCCTCGCGTGGCAGCCAGGGCGGGCCCCAGGCGCGCGTGTCGTCGCCGCTGCCCGGACGCTCGACCTTGACGACATCCGCACCCAGGTCGGCCAGCAACTGGCTGCACCAGGGGCCGGCCAGCACGCGCGAGAGGTCGAGCACGCGCAGGCCGTCCAGCGCACCCGGCGGCAGGGCAGGGCGCTCCACGCTCAGAACGCCGCGATGCCGGTGATCGCCCGGCCGAGGATCAGCGCGTGCACGTCGTGCGTGCCCTCGTAGGTGTTCACTACCTCGAGGTTGACCAGGTGGCGTGCGACGCCGAACTCGTCGCTGATGCCGTTGCCGCCGAGCATGTCGCGTGCGGTGCGGGCGATCTCCAGGGCCTTGCCGCAGGAGTTGCGCTTCATGATCGAGGTGATCTCGACCGCGGCCGTGCCCTCGTCCTTCATGCGCCCGAGGCGCAGGCAGCCCTGCAGGCCGAGCGTGATGTCGGTCAGCATGTCGGCGAGCTTCTTCTGCACCAGCTGGTTGGCCGCCAGCGGCTTGCCGAACTGCTTGCGGTCGAGCACGTACTGGCGCGCGCGGTGGAAGCAGTCCTCCGCCGCACCGAGCGCGCCCCAGGCGATGCCGTAGCGCGCGCTGTTCAGGCAGGTGAACGGGCCCTTCAGGCCGCGCACCTCGGGGAAGGCGTTCTCTTCGGGGCAGAACACCTCGTCCATGACGATCTCGCCGGTGATCGAGGCGCGCAGGCCGACCTTGCCGTGGATCGCCGGCGCGGTCAGTCCCTTCCAGCCCTTCTCGAGCACGAAGCCGCGGATGGCGCCCGCGTCGTCCTTGGCCCAGACGACGAACACGTCGGCGATCGGGCTGTTGGTGATCCACATCTTGCTGCCGGTGAGGCTGTAGCCGCCGTCCACCTTCTTGGCGCGCGTGACCATGCTGCCGGGGTCCGAGCCGTGGTTCGGCTCGGTCAGGCCGAAGCAGCCGATCCACTCGCCACGGGCGAGCTTCGGCAGGTACTTCTGCTTCTGCGCCTCGGTGCCGAACTCGTTGATCGGCACCATCACCAGCGAACTCTGCACGCTCATCATCGAGCGGTAGCCGGAGTCGACCCGCTCGACCTCGCGCGCCACCAGGCCGTAGCTGACGTAGTTCAGCCCGGCGCCGCCGTAGGCCTCGGGGATGGTCGGCCCGAGCAGGCCGAGTTCGCCCATCTCGCGGAAGATGCCGGCGTCGGTCCGCTCGTGGCGGAAGGCCTCGAGCACGCGCGGTGCGAGACGATCCTGGCAGTAGGCACGCGCCGAGTCGCGCACCATGCGCTCCTCGTCGTTCAGCTGGGCGTCGAGCAGCAAGGGGTCGTCCCAGTGGAAGCTGGCCTTGGTGTGATTGGAACTCATTTCGGGGTCACCGCGGAGAAGGTGTGGTGGCGGGACTTTAGAGGGGTTGCGCCCGGATCGCAAACGACTTGTTCGCACCGACTCGTGCGCATGGCGCACAATTCAGACCCCCATGCGTCGGAAAATCCCCTCCACCGCCGCGCTGGCCGCCTTCGAGGCGGCCGCGCGCCACCAGAGCTACACCAAGGCGGCCGAAGAACTCGCGGTGACGCAGAGCGCGGTGTGCCGCCAGATCGCCGCGCTGGAAGACTTCCTCGGCGTGCGCCTCTTCCAGCGCAGCCGCCGCGGGGTGGCGCTGACCGACGCCGGGCAGCGCTACGGCCGGCAGGTGCGCGCGCGGCTGGAGGAGGTCGAACGCGATGCGCTGGAACTGATGTCGCGCGGCGCCGAAGGCGTGGCGCTCGAGCTCGGGGTCGTGCCGACCTTCGCCACCAAGTGGCTGCTGCCGCGCCTGCCCGACTTCACCCGGGCGCACCCGTCGATCCAGGTCCACCTGACCGCGCGCACGCGGCCCTTCCTGTTCGACGACACCCCGTTCCATGCCGCGATCCATGCCGGAACCGGCCCGTGGCCCGGCACCGAGAGCCTGTTCCTGCTGCCGGAAAGCCTGGTCGCCGTGGCGAGCCCGGCGCTGGCCGCGGGGCGGCGCGACTTCGCTGCCGGCGACTGGCAGTCCGTGGTGCTGCTGCAGCAGGGCACTCGGCCCTACGCCTGGCGCGACTGGTTTGCCGCGCAGGGGCTGCGGGTCGAGGGCGACCTCGCCGGCCCACGGCTGGAACTGTTCTCCATGCTCGCCGAGGCGGCCATCCGCGGCATGGGCGTGGCGCTGGTGCCACCGTTCCTCGTGGAGGACGAACTGGCGCGCGGCCTGCTGCTGACGGTCTCGCCGCAGGCCGTGCCGAGCGGCCGGGCCTATCGCCTGATCTATCCGGAGCGTGAGTCCGGCAGTGCCGCGCTGCGCCTCTTCGGCGCCTGGTTGCAGGCGCAGGCGACCGCGGCCTGATCGGCATCAAGGATTATTATTGAGAAGCATTCCTATTTGAGCTAGGATGGCTGCATCCGCTCCGAGGACCGCGCCATGATCGTCTGCCTGTGCCACCGCATCTCCGATCGGGACATCGTCCGGGCGGTGGAGTCGGGCACCGATTGCTTCGAGGCACTGCAGGACGACACCCGGCTGGCCTCGTCCTGCGGTTGCTGCCACGACTGTGCGCGCGAGGTGTTCGAGGACGCTCGGCAACGGGTCGGTGCCAGCACCACGCCCGAGCGGCGCGTCATCGCGCTGGTGGCCGGCTGAGCGCCCGCCGGGTTGTCCTCAGGCTGCCGCCGCCGCGGATGCGGCGATGCATTGATTGCACCTGCCCACCCCGGGCAGGCGCGGATCGGGCCGGCCGTCGCCGGTCTTGAAGTTGGCCTGGCAGCGCCGGCAGACGTACATCTTCGAACTCGACATCATCGGGCGGATGCCCGGCTCGGAGGCCGGACGGGCGGCGGTGTACTCGGCCTGCGTCTGGCGCAGCTTGGGTGTGCTGTCGTTGGTCGGCATGGGAGGCGAGGGGTGTCGAGTCGTCATAGGGGGAAGCGAAGAGCGGAGGCAGGCCCGAAGCAGATGGGGGCGCCGGCGCCGGCGTCAACCCGCTATTGTCGGCGCAATCCGGCCGGACGGCGCAACAGGATGCACGAGAGGTCGCACCGGCGACGCTGGCTTGGCCGCCGCGACGCTAGAGTGCCGCCCATGGAGCGCCCCATCATCGCGCTGGACGCCGACGGTGTTCTGCTCGACTACCACCTCGCCTACGCCGACGCCTGGCAGCGTGCCTTCGGCGAGTACCCGGCCGAGCGCGATCCGCTGGCCTACTGGCCGATGGATCGCTGGCAGGTCGAACGCCTCGGCCTGATCAAGCGGGCGCGCTTCCGCGCCGAGTTCGGCGAGCCGTTCTGGTCCACCGTCCCGTCGATTCCCGGGGCTGTCGAGGCCTGCCACCGGCTGCACGCGGCCGGCTACACGCTGGTGTGCGTCTCGGCGCTCGAGCCGCGGTTCGAGGAGGCCCGGCGCCGCAACCTGCGCGCGCTGGACTTCCCGATCGAGCGGGTCATCGCCACCGGCGACGCCGGCCGGGACCGCAGCCCGAAGGCCGACGCCGTCGAACAGCTCGCGCCGCAGGCCTTCGTCGACGACTACCTGCCGTACTTCCGCGGTATCCCGGGCCCGGTGCACACGGCGCTGGTCACGCGCCGCGCGCCCAACGGCAGCCCGAACGTCGGGCCCGACCTCGAACTGGCCTCGAGCACGCACCACGACCTGGCCGACTTCGTCGACTTCTGGCTCGCGCGGCGCTGAAACGAAAGGGGGCCGGCGCGCGGCCAGCCCCCAAGGTCGGGCGATGCGGGCTCAGTTGCTCGCTGCCGAGGCCGGCGCAGCAGGCGCCGTGACGGCCGCCGGGCTGGCTTCGTGCGATGCCGCCTTGCTGGTCGCACCGCTCATCGGCAGCAGCGGCACGATCAGCAGCGCCACGATGTTGATGATCTTGATCAGCGGGTTGACGGCCGGGCCGGCGGTGTCCTTGTAGGGGTCGCCGACCGTGTCGCCGGTCACCGCGGCCTTGTGTGCCTCGCCGCCCTTCTTGTGGATCACGCCGGCGTCGTCCTTGAAGCCTTCCTCGATCAGCTTCTTGGCGTTGTCCCAGGCGCCGCCGCCCGTGCACATCGAGATGGCGACGAACAGGCCGGTGACGATGGTGCCCATCAGCAAGCCGCCGAGCGCGGCCGGGCCGAGGAACAGACCGACCAGGATCGGCACCACCACCGGCAGCAGCGAGGGGACGATCATCTCCTTGATCGCCGCGGTGGTCAGCATGTCGACCGCCTTGCCGTACTCGGGCTTGGCGGTGCCTTCCATGATGCCCTTGATGTCGCGGAACTGGCGGCGCACCTCGACCACCACGGAGCCCGCGGCACGGCCGACGGCCTCCATCGCCATCGCGCCGAACAGGTAGGGGATCAGGCCGCCGATGAACAGGCCGATGATCACCATGTGATTCGACAGGTCGAACGAGACGTGCATGCCGCGCGCCTCGAGCGCGTGCGTGTAGTCGGCGAACAGCACCAGCGCGGCCAGGCCGGCCGAGCCGATGGCGTAGCCCTTGGTCACCGCCTTGGTGGTGTTGCCCACCGCGTCCAGCGGGTCGGTGATCTCGCGCACCTCCGGGGGCAGCTCGGCCATCTCGGCGATGCCGCCGGCGTTGTCGGTGATCGGGCCGTAGGCGTCCAGCGCCACCACGATGCCGGCCATGCTCAGCATCGAAGTAGCAGCGATCGCGATGCCGTAAAGGCCGCCGAGCATGTAGGCCACGACGATCGCGATGCAAACCATGATCACCGGCCAGGCGGTGGACTTCATCGACACCCCCAGGCCCGCGATGATGTTGGTGCCGTGGCCGGTGGTGGAGGCCTGCGCCACGTGCTTGACCGGCGCGTACTGCGTGCCGGTGTAGTACTCGGTGATCCACACCAGACCGGCGGTCAGCAGCAGGCCCACGGCGCAGGCGCCGATCAGGCGCATCTGCGAGCCCGCCGCGCCGAGCGCGTTGTCGGGCACCACCAGCATCGTCACGCCGACGAAGGCGATGAACGACAGCACGCCGGCGACGATCAGGCCCTTGTAGAGCGCGGGCATCACGTTCTTCATGCCGGGGCTGGCCTTGACGAAGGCGCAGCCGATGATCGAGGCGATGATCGACACGCCGCCCAGCACCAGCGGGTAGACGGCCGCGGCCATCGGCGCGGCGCTGATCATCAGCGCGCCGAGCGCCATCGTGGCGATCAACGTCACCGCGTAGGTCTCGAACAGGTCGGCGGCCATGCCGGCGCAGTCGCCGACGTTGTCGCCCACGTTGTCGGCGATCACCGCCGGGTTGCGCGGGTCGTCCTCGGGGATGCCGGCTTCGACCTTACCGACCAGGTCGGCGCCGACGTCCGCGCCCTTGGTGAAGATGCCGCCGCCCAGGCGCGCGAAGATGGAGATCAGCGAGGAGCCGAAGGCCAGGCCGAGCAGCGGCTTGAGCGTGGCCGACAGGCTCTTGTCCGGCGTGAGGTTGCCGTTGCCGGTGATGAACCAGAAGAAGATGCCCACGCCCAGCAGACCCAGGCCCACCACGAGCATGCCGGTGATCGCGCCGCCCTTGAAGGCGACGTTCAGCGCCGGCGCCATGCCCTGCGTGGCGGCCTGCGCGGTGCGCACGTTGGCGCGCACCGAGACGTTCATGCCGATGAAGCCGCAGGCACCCGACAGCACCGCGCCGACCACGAAGCCGACGGCGGTGGTGCCGTCCAGGAAGATGCCGATCAGGATGGCCAGCACCACGCCGACGATGCCGATGGTCTTGTACTGCCGCGCCAGGTAGGCCGCCGCACCCTGCTGGATCGCGCCGGCGATCTCCTGCATGCGTGCATTGCCGGCGCTCTGGCCGAGGATCCAGCTTCGCTGCACGAAGCCGTAGACGACCGCGGCCAGGCCGCAGGCCAGCGCCAGGTACAACGCCACGTTGGTGGACATCAGGGGATCTCCTTCCTCGTCTCGAGTTCGATGGAATATGAGACGGGCGGCACGCGGCGCAGGCTCGCGCCGCCCCGCCCGCGGGACCGCGGCATGCTACGGGATGGCTCGCGGCAAAGGCAACGCTGGCCACATGGTGTTTTCCAGCGTTCCGTGCGGCAGGTCAATGTGTCAGGCCGCAGACAGTGCGCTGCGTAGAATCGAGCGCAGTCCAAACGCTTTGAGCCCACCATGAGCCTGCACAACGTGACCCCCGGCCCCAAGGCGCCCGACGAGTTCAACGTGATCATCGAGATCCCGATGAACGCCGACCCGATCAAGTACGAGGTCGACAAGGAATCGGGTGCCATGTTCGTCGACCGCTTCATGACCACTGCGATGCACTACCCGTGCAACTACGGCTACGTGCCGATGACGCTGGCCGACGACGGCGATCCGGTCGACGTGCTGGTGATCACGCCTTACGCGCTGTCGCCGGGCGTGGTGGTCACCTGCCGGCCGCTGGGCGTGCTGAAGATGGACGACGAGGCCGGCGGCGATGCCAAGCTGCTCGCGGTGCCGATCACCAAGGTCTGCCCGATCTACAGCCACTGGAACAAGCCGGAGGACATCAACCAGATGCGCCTGAAGGCGATCCAGCACTTCTTCGAGCACTACAAGGACCTGGAGGCCGGCAAGTGGGTCAAGGTGAAGGGCTGGGAAGGGCCGGAGGCGGCCAAGAACGAAGTCTCCGAGGGCATCGCGACCTACCAGCGCAGCAAGAAGGGCTGAGCGCCGCGGGGCTCAGGCCTTGAACGGCCGGCGTTCGTCGAGTTCGTCGAGGTACTCCGAGACGCCGGCGCCCTCGCGCGCAAGGTAGTCGGCCACGGCCTGCGCGAACTGCGGGTGGGCGAGCCAGTGGGCCGAGCCGGTGGCCACCGGCAGCAGCCCGCGCGCCATCTTGTGCTCGCCCTGCGCGCCGCCCTCGAAGCGCCGGTAGCCGTGCGCGATGCACCACGCCAGCGGCTGGTAGTAGCAGGCCTCGAAGTGCAGGCAGCTCACGGGTTCGGTGCAGCCCCAGTAGCGCCCGAATGCAGCGCGCCGATGCGGGTCGAGCGCGATCAGCGAGGCCGCGATGCGTTCGCCGCCGCGGCGCGCCACGAACATCAGCCAGTGGCACGCCATGGTCGCCTGCATGCGGGCGAAGAAGTCGCGCGTCAGGTAGGGCGTCGAGTGGTGCGCGCGGTAGGTGAGGGTGTAGCAGCGGTAGAAGAAGTCCCAGTCGGCGGTGGTGATGGCCTCGCCCTCGAGGGTTTCGAACACGACGCCGGCCTCGGCGACGCGGCGCCGCTCCTGCTGGATCTTCTTGCGCTTGTCGCGCTGCAGCGCGGCCAGGAAGGCCGCGAAGTCGGCATAGGGCGCGTCGTCCGGGTTGAGCCAGTGGAACTGCACCGTGCGGCGCGCGAGCCAGCCGGCGCCCGCGGTGGCCGCACGATCGGCCTCGCTCGTGAACAGCAGGTGGACCGACGACAGTTCGCCTTCCGCCGCGATGCGGCGCATCGCCGTGGCCAGCGCGGCGCGCGCCGCCGGCTCGGCGGCAAGCAGCCGGTCGCCCGGCACTGGGGTGAAGGGCACGGCGCACAGCAGCTTCGGGTAATAGGCCAGGCCGTGGCGCTGATAGGCATCGGCCCAGGCCCAGTCGAACACGTATTCGCCGTAGGAATGCGACTTCAGGTACAGCGGGCACGCCGCCACCAGCGTGCCGCCGCGCCGCACCGCGAGGAACTGCGGCTGCCATCCGGTGCGC
This sequence comes from Piscinibacter caeni, assembly GCA_003265685.1. Taxonomy (GTDB): domain Bacteria; phylum Pseudomonadota; class Gammaproteobacteria; order Burkholderiales; family Burkholderiaceae_C; genus Piscinibacter; species Piscinibacter caeni. The sequence continues at coordinate 26,779 of QJOU01000051.1, forward strand.
ACCGTCGCGCTGCCCGATTCGTGCAGCGCGAGCAGGTACTCGTGCCGCATGAAGGGGGTCGGCTCGGCACCGCTGTCGAGCAGCGTGTTCCATTCTTGTGCGTCGATCCGGCCGGGCTCGCCGACCATGCGGACTTCGAGGGGGAAACTCATGCAGCGATGGTAGGTTCCGCGTGGCCGCGCTTACACTTGCCCGAGACAACACCCTTCGGAGCCAGCGATGAAACAGATCACCGCGATCGTCAAGCCCTTCAAGCTCGAGGAAGTGCGCGAAGGCCTCGCCGAGGTCGGCGTCACCGGCCTGACCGTCACCGAGGTGAAGGGCTTCGGTCGCCAGAAGGGGCACACCGAGCTGTACCGCGGCGCCGAATACGTGGTCGACTTCCTGCCCAAGGTGAAGGTCGAGGTCGTCGTGAAGGACAGCGACGTCGAACGCTGCATCGAAGCCATCGTCAAGGCGGCCAAGACCGGCAAGATCGGCGACGGCAAGATCTTCGTCACCGCGGTCGAGCAGGTGGTGCGCATCCGCACCGGCGAAGTCAACGAAGACGCCGTCTGAGCGGCGCGCCGGATCGGGTTCAGGGTCGGGTTCAGATGGCCCGGTAATCGTCCGGCGCAGTGGCGCCAGGCACTGCGGCGGCGATCGCGTCGAGCAGGCGGGCCGGGTCGCCGTCCACCTGCAGCAGGCCGTGCTGCGGCGGAGAGACGAAGCCCTGCGCCACCGTCTGCTGCAGGAAGGCGAGCAGCGCGTCGTAGTAACCCGCCGCGTTCAGCAGGCCCACCGGCTTGTCGTGGTAGCCGAGCTGGCGCCAGGTCCAGACCTCGAACAGTTCCTCGAAGGTGCCGATGCCGCCCGGCAGCGCGACGAAGGCGTCGCTGCGTTCGGCCATCAGGCGCTTGCGCTGGTGCATGGTGTCGACGACATGCAGTTCGGTCAGGCCCGCATGCCCCACCTCGCGCTCCACCAGCGAACGCGGGATCACGCCGACCACCGGCGCGCCGCCGGCCAGCGCGGCATCGGCCACCAGGCCCATCAGCCCGGCCCGGCCGCCACCGTAGACAAGCTGCCAGCCGCGTCGCGCGATCTCCGCGCCAACGGCGCGCGCCGCAGCGGCAAAGGCGGGCGCCGCCCCCTCGCGCGAGCCGCAGTAGACGCACAGCGAGACGCGTGTGCTCACGCGGCACCCCAGCGCTGCCACAGGGCGGCTGCCCAGATGCCGCCGCACAGCAGTAGGGACAGGAACACGGCAGCACTGGCCAGGTCCTTGGCGCGCTTGGACAGGTCGTGGATCTCGAAGGACACCCGGTCCACCGTGGCCTCGATGCCCGAGTTCAGCAGTTCGACGATCAGCACCAGCACCACCGAGCCGGCCAGCAAGGCCACTTCGACCCAGCCGCGGCCGAGCCAGAACGCCAGCGGCAGCAGCACGGCCGCGAGCCAGAACTCCTGTCGGAACGCGCTCTCGCCGCGGTAGGCGCTGACCAGCCCGTCGATCGAGTAGCCGGTGGCGCGCAGGAGGCGGTCGAGTCCGGTGCGGCCCTTATGCGGATTGCTCATCGGGCCGGATTCTGCCTTGCGCCGCGGCGCCTCAGCGCCGCGGCGGCGGGCGCCAGGTGACGAGCCGCGTGCCGCAGGCCAGGTCGTGCCAGAACTGCCGCTCGCGGTTCGACAGAGCCAGCAGCGCGTAGCCGAGCACCCCGGCCAGCAGCAGCACCGTCACCTCCAGCCCACCGCGCAGGCCGGACAGGTAGAGCGCCACCAGCGCCGGAGCGAACCAGAGCCAGCACAGCAGGTAGCGTGCGAAGGCGCGCGCCTGCGTGACCGGCGCGCTGCTGCGGTCGACCAGCCGGATGTGCCAGGCCTTCATCGCCACCGTCTGCCCGCCATGGCTCCAGAACCAGACGAAATAGATCGCCAGCACCAGGAACAGGAAGCCCTGCAGCCCGTGCCGGCCCACCAGCGCGTGGCGCTGCTGGGTCAGCGTGGAGAACAGCCAGCCCGAGATCATCAGCACGCCGAACAGCAGCACGCCCTCGTAGACGAAGCAGGCCATGCGTCGGCGCAGGCTCGGCACGCTGGTGCCCAGGTCGACACCGCCGGGGCGCTCCCCGGCAGCTGCGGCCTCGGGGCTCATCGGGCGCCGCGCCGTCCGGCGGAGGCGCCGGCATCGGCCGGACGCGCCGCTGCGGCCTGCGGCCCGCGCTGCGGCAGCAGCGTCGTCTTGTCGACCAAGCCGGGCGTGGCCGCGATCTTCGGCAGGCCAGGCTGCTGGTGCGCGGGCGGGGCGGGGCGCTTGGTGATGAGCGAGGTGGTGGCGCCAGGTGCGGCCTGCACGACCGTCGGCGCGACCGGGCGCGGCGGCGGCGCGTAGGCCGGATTGGGCACGATGTTGGACTTGGTCTGGGAGGCGTCGCGTGCGGTGCTCACCGGCGCCACGGTGGGCTTGCCGGCGCCGAGCTGCTTGCGCTGCTCGGGCGTGAGCGCCTGGTAGGCTTCCCAGCGAGCCTGGCGCTCCTGCGGTGCAAGCTGGCGGGCTTCCTGGAAATTCTGGCGGGCCTGGCCGCGCTCGGCCGGCGACAGCTTGGCCCACTGCGTCATGCGGTTCGACATGCGCTGCTGCTCTTCGGGCGGCAGGCTGTGGAAGCGCGAGGCGATCTCCAGCCACTTCTGCTTGCGCGAGGCGTCGATGGAGGACCAGTCGCGCTCCAGCGGCTTCAGCGCGGAGCGCTGGGTGGCCGAAAGCTCCTGCCAGCGCGGGCCCTCCTCGGCGCGCACCGGCCCCGCGGCGGCCAGCAGCGTCAGCGCAAGGATGGCGAAGGCGCGGGCGTACATGGCCGGCGCCTCACTCGGTCGGAGTCTTCAGGAACTCGGCGAACCCGGGGTCCGTGTAGGCGGCCGGCGGCAGGTCGTCGACCAGCAGTTCGGCGTCGATCGCAGCCGCCGTGGCGATCTGGGACTGGGTGTGCAGGTGCTCGATCAGCAGCAACCCGGCCGCCAGCACGGCCAGCGGCAGCACCGAGGCCAGCTTGACCCACCACCCGCTGCCGCCCAGCAGGGCGGCCGACGGGCCGGTGCTCACGATCGCCGGCGCCGTCGCGGGAGCGGACGCGCGCGCCAGGCGCGCGCGTTCGAGGGCCCTCTCGCGGGCAAAGCGCAGGCGCTCGGAGAGATCGGCCTCGAGCGCGTCGGCGCCCTCGGACAGGCGCCCGGCGACCCGGAACGCGAGGCGTGCCTGCATCGCCTCGACGACGGCGACGGAAACGGTGCGGTTCGAGTTCTTCACAGTGCGATTCCCTTTGCCTGCAGCGCCTTCGCGAGAGCGTGAACAGCCCGCGAGCAATGTGTCTTGACGCTGCCCTCCGAACAACCCATCGCGCTGGCGGTCTCGGCGACATCGAGTTCCTCCCAGTAACGCAGCAGGAAGGCCTCTCGTTGACGGGCCGGCAGTGCCGCCACCTCCTGCTCGATGGCTAGCAGGATCTGCGCCCTCGACACCGTGTCCTGGGCACTCTCCAGCCCCGCCACCGCGTCCAGCGATTCGAGAGTTTCGAGGATGTCGAAGTCGCCGTCGCCATCCGACGATTCGAAATCGGAGAAGTTCCGCACATACGCGTTGCGCACCTTCTGGCGCCGGAACCAGTCCATCGTGGCGTTGGACAGGATGCGCTGGAACAGCAGCGGCAGCTCGGCGGCCGGCCGATCGACGTATTTCTCCGCCAGCCGGATCATCGCGTCCTGCACGATGTCCAGGGCCGCCTCCTCGTCGCGCACCGCGTACACGACGCGCTTGAAGGCCCGCTTCTCGGCGCTCTTGAGGAAGTCGGAGAGTTCTTTGTCTGAGGCCAAGGGTCGGGTGGCACGGGCGCAGGCCCGGAAAGTCGGCCGGGATTATGTCATCGCGTCCCGCGTGCGCCCGGTCCGGCACGGCCGGTGTGCAAGCACATGTCATAATGCTGCTTTGCACAACAGCTGGGTCATCAGCTGGACGTCCGACCAAGGGCGCCTTGTTTGTTGATCGCGCAGGCACCACACCCGGCTCACGAGGCTGCGGAGAGGTGCACCGATGGTTTTTCGTCAGAGAAATTCACTGAGGTTCGTCATGGACATGTCTGCCGCGGAAGTCAAGCGTGCCGCTTCGGCACAACCGCATCCCTCCTCCCCCCAAGCCGACCCGAACGGATCGGAGATCCTCGTGCGCTGCCTGCAGGCCGAGGGCGTCAAGTACCTCTGGGGCTACCCCGGCGGTGCGGTGCTCTACATCTACGACGCGCTGTACAAGCAGGACAGCATCCAGCACGTGCTGGTGCGCCACGAGCAGGCCGCCGTGCACGCGGCCGACGGCTACGCGCGCGCCACCGGCGAGGTCGGCGTGGCGCTGGTCACCTCGGGCCCGGGTGTCACGAATGCCGTCACCGGCATCGCGACCGCCTACATGGACTCGATCCCGATGGTGATCATCACCGGCCAGGTGCCCACCCCGGCGATCGGGCTGGACGCCTTCCAGGAGTGCGACACCGTCGGCATCACGCGCCCGATCGTCAAGCACAACTTCCTGGTCAAGGACGTGCGCGACCTGGCGCTGACGCTGAAGAAGGCCTTCCACATCGCCCGCACCGGCCGGCCCGGCCCGGTGGTGGTCGACATCCCGAAGGACGTCTCGCTCAAGACCGCACCGTTCCACTATCCGGCCACGGTCGAGATGCGCTCGTACAACCCGGTGCGCAAGGGCCACGGCGGGCAGATCCGCAAGGCGGTGCAGCTGCTGCTGCAGGCCAAGCGGCCGTACATCTACACCGGCGGCGGCGTGATCCTCGGCAATGCCTCGGCCGAGCTGCGCGAACTGGTCAACCTGCTCGGCTACCCCTGCACCAACACGCTGATGGGGCTGGGGGCGTTCCCGTCGAGCGACCCGAAGTTCCTCGGCATGCTGGGCATGCACGGCACCTACGAAGCGAACATGACGATGCAGAACTGCGACGTCCTGCTTGCCGTCGGCGCGCGCTTCGACGACCGCGTGATCGGCAACCCGGCGCACTTCGCCTCGGTGCAGCGCAAGATCGTCCACATCGACATCGACCCGTCGTCGATTTCCAAGCGCGTCAAGGTCGACATCCCGATCGTCGGCGACGTGAAGGACGTGCTGCAGGAGCTGATCGCTCAGGTCAAGGAGGCGCAGGCCAAACCCGACGTGCATTCGCTGTCGGCCTGGTGGGGGCAGATCAACGAGTGGCGCAAGCGCGAGTGCCTCAAGTACAAGAACAGCACCGAGGTGATCAAGCCACAGTACGTGGTCGACAAGCTCTGGGAGCTGACCAAGGACCGCGACACCTACATCACCTCGGACGTCGGCCAGCACCAGATGTGGGCCGCGCAGTACTACCGCTTCGACGAGCCGCGCCGCTGGATCAACTCCGGCGGCCTGGGCACGATGGGCGTGGGCCTGCCCTACGCGATGGGCATCAAGCTCGCCAAGCCGGAGGCGGACGTGTTCTGCATCACCGGCGAGGGCTCGATCCAGATGTGCATCCAGGAACTGTCGACCTGCTCGCAGTACCGGACGCCGGTCAAGATCATCTCGCTGAACAACCGCTACCTGGGGATGGTGCGCCAGTGGCAGGAACTGGACTACCAGGGCCGCTACTCGCACAGCTACATGGACGCGCTGCCCGACTTCGTCAAGCTCGCCGAGGCCTACGGCCACGTCGGCCTGCTGATCGAGAAGCCGGGCGACGTCGAGCCGGCGCTGCGCGAGGCCATCAAGCTGAAGGACCGCACGGTGTTCCTCGACGTGCGGACCGACCCGACCGAGAACGTCTGGCCGATGGTCAAGGCGGGCAAGGGCATCACCGAGATGCTGCTGGGCTCCGAGGACCTGTGAACCGCGCAACACCGGCGAGGGGCGGCGCCTGACCGGGCGCGGCCCAGGAGCCGGCGGGACGCGGGGAACGCCCCGGACATTCCATCCTCTTTCGTCACATTCACAGCGTGGCCAAAGGTCGCCGGTTACCGCCGTCGGCCCGAAGAGCGCGCTAAACCACCATGAAACACATCATCGCCTTGCTGCTCGAGAACGAGCCGGGAGCGCTGTCGCGCGTCGTCGCCCTGTTCTCGGCGCGCGGCTACAACATCGAGAGCCTGACCGTGGCACCGACGGAAGACGCGTCGCTGTCACGCATGACCATCGTCACCACCGGCTCGGACGAGGTCATCGAGCAGATCACCAAGCACCTGAACCGGCTGATCGAGGTGGTCAAGGTCGTCGACCTGACCGAAGGCGCCTACACCGAGCGCGAGCTCATGCTGATCAAGGTGCGCGCTGTCGGCAAGGAACGCGAGGAGATGAAGCGCATGGCCGACATCTTCCGCGGCCGCATCATCGACGTCACCGAGAAGAGCTACACCATCGAACTCACGGGCGACGCGGGCAAGCTCGATGCCTTCATCGAGGCGATCGACCGCGCCGCCATCCTCGAAACCGTGCGCACCGGCACCAGCGGGATCGGTCGCGGCGAGCGGATCCTCCGCATCTGAATCCCGCCTTACTGAGAGACCAGGAGAACAGCATGAAGGTTTACTACGACAAGGACGCCGACCTCAGCCTCATCAAGGGCAAGAACGTCACCATCATCGGCTACGGCTCGCAGGGCCACGCGCACGCGCAGAACCTGAACGACAGCGGCGTGAAGGTCACCGTCGGCCTGCGCCGCGGCGGCGCCAGCTGGAGCAAGGCCGAGCGCGCCGGGCTGCGCGTGGCCGAGGTGGGCGAGGCGGTGAAGAGCGCAGACGTCGTGATGATCCTGCTGCCCGACGAGCAGATCGCGCAGGTCTACAAGGCCGACGTCGAGCCCAACATCAAGCAGGGCGCCTCGCTCGCCTTCGCGCACGGCTTCAACGTGCACTACGGCCAGGTCGTGCCGCGCGCCGACCTCGACGTGTGGATGGTTGCGCCGAAGGCGCCGGGCCACACCGTGCGCTCCACCTACACGCAGGGCGGCGGCGTGCCGCACCTGGTGGCCGTCTACGCCGACAAGAGCGGCAAGGCGCGCGACCTGGCGCTGAGCTATGCGGTGGCCAACGGCGGCGGCAAGGCCGGCATCATCGAGACCAACTTCCGCGAGGAGACCGAGACCGACCTGTTCGGCGAGCAGACCGTGCTGTGCGGCGGCGCCGTCGAGCTGATCAAGGCCGGCTACGAGACGCTGGTCGAGGCCGGCTACGCGCCCGAGATGGCCTACTTCGAGTGCCTGCACGAGCTCAAGCTGATCGTCGACCTGATCTACGAGGGCGGCATCGCGAACATGAACTACTCGATCTCCAACAACGCCGAGTACGGCGAGTACGTGACGGGCCCGAAGATCGTCACCGAGGAGACCAAGAAGGCGATGCGCCAGGCGCTCAAGGACATCCAGACCGGCGAGTACGCCAAGAGCTTCATCCTCGAGAACCGCGCCGGCGCGCCGACGCTGCAATCGCGCCGCCGCCTGATGGCCGAGCACTCGATCGAGCAGGTCGGCGAGCAGCTGCGCGCGATGATGCCGTGGATCAAGAAGAACCGCCTGGTCGACCAGTCGAAGAACTGAGCGGGTATCCTCGCGTTCATGAACGACGCCGCCGACCTGCCGTCCGACGACGCGGAGCACGCCCCGCGTCCGCGCCGCAAGGGCATCTACATCCTGCCCAACCTGTTCACGCTGGCGGCGCTGTTCGGCGGCTTCTACGCCATCGTGATGGCGATGAACCAGCGCTTCGAGCAGGCCGCCATCGGCGTGTTCTGCGCGATGGTGCTCGACAGCCTGGACGGTCGCGTGGCGCGCATGACGAACACGCAGAGCGCGTTCGGCGAGCAGATGGACAGCCTGTCCGACATGGTGTCGTTCGGCGCGGCGCCGGCCCTCGTGGTCTACGAGTGGGCGCTCAAGGGCATGGGCAAGCTGGGCTGGATTGCCGCGTTCGTCTACTGCGCTGCGGCGGCGCTGCGGCTGGCGCGCTTCAACGTGAACGTCGGCGTGGTCGACAAGCGCTTTTTCCAGGGCCTGCCCAGCCCGGCCGCGGCGGCGCTGGTGATGGGCTTCATCTGGCTGATGGACGACAGCGGCTACAAGGGCTTCCGCGAGGGGCCCTGGCTCGGCTGGGTGGCGCTTGCCTTCACCGTCTACGCCGGGCTGACGATGGTCACCAACGTGCCCTTCTACAGCTTCAAGGACGTGCACTTCAAGCGTTCGGTGCCCTTCATCGTCACCGTGGCGATCGTGCTCGCCTTCGGCCTGATCGCCTACCACCCGCCCACCGTGCTGTTCGGGCTGTTCGTGATCTACGGGCTGTCGGGCTACGTGATCTACGGCTACCGCAAGGTCAAGGGCAAGCCGGTCAGCGTGATCGCCACCTCGACCGACGAACCCGACGAGCAGGGCCTGCACCAGTGAATTCGGTGTGCTACATTCGTGCCATGACGTTCGGTCCTGCGATCACGCTAGCGCTTCTCCTAGGAGTTCCACGGGCTCGCTGATCGTCCACGTCCATCCGTTTCCGATCCGACGGCCCGTATGCAACCCGCAGCGGGCCGTTTGTCTTTTCTGATCGACGCGCGGGTTGCCCCCAGTTCCCCTATCCACGAGGCAACCACGATGTTGAAGCAACCGCAGCAGAAGTACCGGGCGTTCCCGCCCGTCGCCCTGGCCGACCGCCGCTGGCCCGACGCCGTGCTCGACCGGGCGCCGCTGTGGTGCAGCGTCGACCTGCGCGACGGCAACCAGGCGCTGATCGAGCCGATGGATGCCCCGCGCAAGCTGCGCCTGTTCCAGATGCTCGTGAAGATCGGCTTCAAGGAGATCGAGGTCGGCTTTCCCTCGGCCTCGCAGACCGACTTCGACTTCGTGCGCCAGCTGATCGAGCGCGACCTGGTGCCCGACGACGTCACGATCCAGGTGTTGACGCAGGCGCGCGAGCCGCTGATCCGCCGCACCTTCGAGGCGCTGCAGGGTGCCAAGCGCGCCATCGTGCACGTCTACAACGCGACCGCGCCGGTGATGCGCCGCGTGGTGCTCGGGCTGGACGAGGACGGCATCGTCGAGCTCGCCACGACCCATGCCCGGCTGATCCGCGACCTGGCCGCGCAGCAACCCGGCACCGACTGGACCTTCCAGTACTCGCCGGAGATGTTCTCCGGCACCGAACTGCCGTTCGCCAAGCGCGTGGTCGACGCGGTGACCGAGGTATGGGACGCGTCGCCGTCCCACAAGGTGATCATCAACCTGCCGTCCACCGTCGAGCACAGCACGCCGAACGTGTTCGCCGACATGATCGAGTGGATGCACCGCCACATCGAGCGCCGCGACGGCGTGGTGCTGTCGGCCCATCCCCACAATGACCGCGGCACCGGCACGGCGGCCGGCGAGTTTGCGCTGATGGCCGGTGCGGACCGCATCGAGGGCTGCCTGTTCGGCAACGGCGAGCGTACCGGCAACGTCGACCTGGTCAACATCGCGCTGAACCTGTACACGCAGGGCGTGTCGCCGGGGCTGGACTTCTCCGACATCGACGAGGTGCGCCGCTGCGTCGAGCACTGCAACCAGCTGCCGGTGCACCCGCGCCACCCGTATGTCGGCGACCTGGTCTACACCTCGTTCTCGGGCTCGCACCAGGACGCGATCAGGAAGGCTTTCGCGGCGCGCCGCGAGGGCGAGCTCTGGGACATGCCCTACCTGCCGATCGACCCCAAGGACCTGGGGCGCAGCTACGACGCTGTGATCCGCGTGAACAGCCAGTCCGGCAAGGGCGGCATCGCCTACCTGCTCGAGGCCGAGTATGGGCTCGAGCTGCCGCGTCGCCTGCAGATCGAGTTCAGCCAGGTGGTGCAGGCGGTGACCGACGACTCCGGCAAGGAAGTCGACGCGGCCCAGATCCGCGCGATCTTCGATCGCGAGTACGGGCTCGACGAGGCCGGTGTGGCGCACGTGGCGGTGCGCGAGTGCGGCCCGGGGCGCGTGTCCGTGCAGGCGCAGGTGGGCCTCGACGACGCCGTCCACGCGGTGGCCGGCGAGGGCACCGGCCCGATCGACGCCTTCGTGGCCGGGCTGGCGGGCCGCTGCGGCGCGCCGATCCGCGTGCTCGATTACCACGAGCACGCGGTGGGCGAGGGCGCCGACGCGCGCGCGGTGGCCTACCTGGAACTGCGCATCGGCGAGCAGACGCTGTTCGGCGTGGGCATCGACCGCAACATCGTCAACGCGTCGCTGCGCGCCGTCGTCTCGGGCCTTCGCCGCGCGCTCGCCCGGGGGCAGGTGCGCATCGGGCGCGCCGCGACCGTCTAACATCCGCGCCATTCCGAGGAGACCGCCATGGCCGACAAGCTGATCATCTTCGACACCACCCTGCGCGACGGCGAGCAGTCGCCCGGCGCCTCGATGACCCGCGACGAGAAGCTGCGCATCGCGCGCCAGCTCGAACGCCTGCGCGTCGACGTGATCGAGGCCGGCTTCGCGGCCTCCAGCAACGGCGACTTCGAGGCGGTGAGGTCGATTGCGGACCACATCAAGGAGTCCACCGTCTGCTCGCTGGCGCGTGCCAACGACCGCGACATCGCACGCGCCGCCGAGGCGCTGAAGGGCGCGGCGCGGGCGCGCATCCACACCTTCATCGCCACCAGCCCGCTGCACATGGAGAAGAAGCTGCGCATGACCCCGGACCAGGTGTTCGAGCAGGCCCGGCTCGCGGTGCGCTTCGCGCGCAACCTGTGCGACGACATCGAGTTCTCGCCCGAGGACGGCTACCGAAGCGAGCCGGATTTCCTGTGCCGCGTGCTCGAGGCGGTGATCGCCGAGGGCGCCACGACGATCAACATCCCCGACACCGTCGGCTATGCGGTGCCCGAGCTGTACGGCAACTTCATCCGTCAGCTGCGCGAGCGGGTGCCGAACTCGGCCAAGGCGGTCTGGTCGGTGCACTGCCACAACGACCTCGGCATGGCGGTCGCCAACTCGCTGGCCGGCGTCAAGCTCGGCGGCGCGCGCCAGGTGGAATGCACCATCAACGGCCTGGGCGAGCGGGCCGGCAATTGCTCGCTCGAGGAGGTGGTGATGGCGGTGCGTACGCGGCGCGACTACTTCGGCCTCGAGCTCGGCATCGACACCACGCAGATCGTGCCGGCCTCGCGGCTGGTGGCGCAGACCACCGGCTTCGTGGTGCAGCCGAACAAGGCCGTGGTCGGCGCGAATGCCTTCGCGCATGCCTCGGGCATCCACCAGGACGGCGTGCTGAAGGCGCGTGACACCTACGAGATCATGCGTGCCGAGGACGTCGGCTGGGCCGCGAACAAGATCGTGCTGGGCAAGCTGTCGGGCCGCAACGCGTTCAAGCAGCGGCTGCAGGAGCTCGGCATCGAGCTCGACTCCGAGGCCGAGATCAATGCCGCGTTCGCCAAGTTCAAGGAGCTGGCCGACCGCAAGAGCGACATCTTCGACGAGGACATCCTCGCGCTGGTGATGGACGAGTCGGTCACGACCGAGCACGAGCATTACCGGCTGCTCTCGCTCGCGCAGCATTCCGAGACCGGCGAGCGGCCGCACGCCAAGGTGGCCTTCGCCGCCGGCGCCAGCGAGCTGCACGCCGAGAGCGACGGCAACGGCCCGGTCGACGCGAGCCTGAAGGCGATCGAATCGAAGCTGAAGACTGGCGCGGAACTGGTGCTCTATTCGGTCAATGCCATCACCTCGGGCAGCACAGAATCCCAGGGCGAGGTGACGGTCCGGCTGCAGCACGGCGGGCGGGTCGTCAACGGTGTCGGCGCCGATCCGGACATCGTCGTGGCGTCTGCCAAGGCCTACCTGTCGGCGTTGAACAAGCTGCACAGCAAGACCGAGCGCGTGGCGGCCCAGGGTTGATCCCGAAGGCAATAAGTCACATTCCTGACAGTCCGAGGACCGACTTGAGGAATGGCGCGTAACGTTTTGATCTTGCGCGCTTTTTTCGAGACGCTTACACTCGCGCCGCATGGGCGTTGAAAGGACTGTCGTGGCAAAGTTGAAGCAACTCGTGACCCTCGGTCTGCTGACCTTGGTCGCGGCCGTTGCGCTGTCCACGCCCGTGTCCGCGGATGCGGCGCAGAAGAAGAAGCGCAGCACCGCCGAAGCGCGCCAGGCGCAGGCCAAACCCGGCACGCGTCGTGCGGCCGCCAAGCCAAACAAGCGCGTTGCCAGGGTGGTGCCGGAGCGTCCGTCGTTCGGGCAGATCGCCGGCCTGCGCGCCACCGACGACGATCTGGCGCTTGCCTCCAGCGTCGCGCTGGTCGTCGACCAGGACAGCAACGAGGTGCTGCTCAGCAAGAACTCCGACGCGGTGCTGCCGATCGCCTCGATCACCAAGCTGATGACCGCGATGGTCGTCACCGAGGCCAACCTGCCGCTGGAGGAGAAGCTCGCCATCGGCGATGAGGACATCGACACCGAGAAGGGCAGCCGCTCGCGCCTGCGCGTCGGCACCGAACTCTCGCGCGAGGAGATGCTGCACCTCGCGCTGATGGCCTCGGAGAACCGCGCCGCGCATGCGCTCGGGCGCCACTACCCCGGTGGCCTGCCGGCCTTCGTCGCTGCGATGAACCGCAAGGCGGCCGAGCTCGGCATGCACGACACGCACTATGTCGAGCCGACCGGGCTGTCGAGCAAGAACCAGTCGAGCGCGAAGGACCTGGCCACGCTGGTCAAGGCCGCCTACGACGTGCAGCTGATCCGCGAGTTGTCGACCTCGCCGGAATACTCGGTGGTGGTCGGCCGGCGCCAGCTGCAGTTCCACAACACCAACCGCCTGGTCAACAACCCGACCTGGGAGATCGGCTTGCAGAAGACCGGCTACATCTCCGAGGCCGGCCGTTGCCTGGTGATGCAGGCCAAGCTGGCCGGCCGCAAGCTGATCATGGTGTTCCTGGATTCCGCCGGCAAGTACTCGCGTCTCGGCGATGCCGAGCGCGTGCGGCGCTGGGTCAACGACCTCGCGCCGGCAGCCGCGGTGAGCCCGGCGCCGGCCACCTCGTCGATCGCGCTGCCGGAACTCGATCCGGCGTCCTGAGCGCGCGCGCCGCGCCGGCTCAGCTCGGGCGGTAGCCGAGCGCCGACGAAATCTGCGTCGCGGTCGCCTTCAGCCGCTCCAGCCACGCTTCCTCCAGCCGGTCGGCCGGTGCGGAGATCGACAGGCCCGCGATCAGGTTGCCCTGGTCGTCGCGGATGCCGGCGGCCATGCAGCGCACGCCGAGCTCGAGTTCCTCGTCGTCACGCGCCGTGCCCTGCTGGTTGACTCGCGCCAGCTCGCGCTCGAGGGCAGGCAGCTCGGTGATGCTGTTCTTGGTGTGTCCCGCCAGCCCGGTGCGGGCGGCATAGGCGCGCACGCGCGCCGGATCGTCGGCGGCCAGGAACAGCTTGCCGACCGAGGTCAGGTGCAGCGGCGCACGGCCGCCGATCGCACGCACCACCTGCATGCCCGAGCGTTCGCTGTAGGCGCGTTCGATGTAGACGATCTCGTCGCCCTGGCGCATCGACAGGTTGACCGGCTGGTGCGTCAGCTTGTGCAGCTCGCGCATCGGGCCGAGCGCCGCGTCGCGCACGTCCAGGCGCGCCTTGACCAGGTTGCCGAGCTCGAGCAGCCGCATGCCGAGCCGGTAGCTGCCGGCCTCGGGCCGGTCGACGTAGCGGCCGATCGTCAGGTCGTTGAGGATGCGGTGCGCCGTCGAGGGGTGCAGGCCGGCCTGCTCGGCGATCTGCTTCAGCGGCACCGGATCGGGGTAGGACGCCAGCACGTCCAGCAGGTGAAAGGCACGGTCCAGGACCTGGATCGTCGGCGTCTTGTCGTCGGACTTGGACATGGGAACGGATTCTGACGCATCCTGGGGTCATTCTGCATGGCGAAAACGAAAACTTGGATGCGGAACAAATCAGGCCAGTGACTGCACGGCCTCGACGGCGCTGCGCACGGCGCCTTCCAGCGTGGCCGGGTAGGGACCGTCGACATGGTCGCCCGCGGCCGCCAGGCCCGGCGCGATGCGCCCGGCCGGGCGCTGCAGGGCCGGGGTGCAGCGGAAGGTCGCGCGCTTCTCGGTGATCGTCTGCACCGGCTCGAGCGGCCCGCGCAGGAAAGCGCCCAGCAGCCGCCCGGCCTGGGCCTGCGTGGCCGCGAGCGTGGCCGGCAGGCCGCGCTCCACCCACGGCTGCGCGCCGCTGATCACGAAGGCGAGCAGCCCCGGCGGGCCGCCGAGCTGCCCGCGGTCGAACACGAACTGGGCGGGCGAATCCGCGTCGCTGGGCAGCGCGAGCATGGGCTCGGGCAGCCGCGTCCCGTCGCTGCGCAGGTAGACAGTGACGATCGGCTCGTAGCGCAGCGCCGCAGCCACGCCGGACCAGGCCGGGGCCACCGGCGCGGCCAGGCGCGCCGCCTCGCCCGGAGGCACCGCCAGCACGACCGCGTCGAAGCGCTCCGCGTCCACCAGCCAGCCGGTCCCGTCGGGCTGCAGCGCCTGCACCCGCTGGCCGAGCCGCAGCGTCGCGCCGTGTTGTGCCAGCCACCGCCAGGCGGCGCGCGGGAACAGCGCGCCGAGGTCGGCGCGCGGCAGCAGCAGGTCGGCCGAGCCCGGGCCGGCGAAGAGGGCATCGCGCAGCACACGCAGGAACACCGCGGCGCTGGCCTCTTGCGCGGGCGTGTTCAGCGCCGCCACGCACAGCGGCTCGATCAGCTCGCGCTGCACCGCCGGCCCGAGGCCCTGGGCCAGTTGCGCCACCGTCGCCTCGGGCGGGCAGCCGAATCCCTGCAGGCGCCAGCGCGCGGCCGCGGCCAGCAGGCCGAGCCGCTCGCGCAGCGGCCAGCCGGCACGTCCCAGCACGCCGCGCAGGAAGGCGAGCGTGGCCGGTCCGGGCGGCAGGCGCAGGCCGCGGCCGTCGGGCTCGACCAGGCGCAACGGGCAGCGCAGCAGCACCTGCGCGGGGTCGACGCCGACGCGGCGCATCAGGCGCAGCGTCTGCCGGTAGGCGCCGATCAGGATGTGCTGGCCGTTGTCGAGCCGCCAGTCGCCAACCTGCACCTCGCGGGCACGCCCGCCGGGCCGCGGAGCCATCTCGAACAGGCTGACGGCCCGGCCGGCGTCCACGGCCTCCACGGCCGCGGCCAGCCCCGCCCAGCCGGCGCCGATGACGGCCAGGCGGCGCATCAGCGGCCCCGCCAGTGGGTCTTCATCGCGATCCAGATCTTGCGGACGGGCGTCAGCGCGACGCGCTGGTGCAGCACCTGGAAGCCGTCGGCCTCGATCTCGCGCAGCAGCGTGCGGTAGATGTTGGCCATCATCAGGCCGGGCTTCTGCGCCTCGCGGTCCGCCTCGGGCAGCAGCGCGAGCGCCTCGTCGTAGCAGCGGTGCGCGCGCTCGGCCTGGAACTTCATCAGTGCCGTGAAGCGCTCGCTGTAGCCGCGCTGCAGGATCTCCTGCGCCTTGACGTCGAACTGCTTCAGCTCCGAGACCGGCAGGTAGATGCGGCCGCGCCGCGCGTCGTCGCCGACGTCGCGGATGATGTTGGTCAGCTGCATCGCGCGGCCGAGGCGGTGCGCGTAGGCGAGGGTGGCCTCCTGCGTGCGGCCGAAGATGTTGGCCGCCACCTCGCCCACCACGCCGGCCACCAGGTGGCAGTAGCGCTCGAGCCCGGGGTAGTCGAGATAGCGCGACTGCTCCAGGTCCATCTGGCAGCCCTCGATCACTGCAGCCAGGTGCTCGGCGCGGATGTCGTAGGCCGGCGCATGCACCGCCAGCGCCTGCATCACCGGATGGCTGGGCCGCCCGGCGTAGGCCTGCGCGACCTCGTTGCGCCACCAGGCCAGCTTGGCCGCGGCGACGCTCGGGTCCTGCACCTCGTCGACCACGTCGTCCACCTCGCGGCAGAAGGCGTAGAAGGCGGTGATCGCGGCGCGCCGCGGCGGCGGCAGGAACAGGAAGGCGTAGTAGAAGCTCGAGCCGCTGCCGGCCGCCTTCTGCTGCACGTACTGCTCGGGCGTCATGCGGCGCTTCCCTGCAGCGCGGAACGCGGCGGCGCCATGCGCCAGGCGCGCCACAGCAGGCGCGGCGCGTCGGCACGGCCCAGTGCCGGACGCGTGCGCCAGCTGGCGTAGCCAAGCTGCTCGATCTTCTCGAGGATGCGCAGCCCGCCCTGCACCACCAGCCGCAGCTCCCAGCCGACCCGCCCGGGCAGCGTGTGCACGAGCGGCGCGCCTTCGAGCATCATGGCGCGCGCCCAGTCGACCAGCTCCGCCACCAGCGCGCGCAGGGCCGGCGACTCCTCGCGCCGCAGCACTGCCTCGGGCGCGAGGCCGTGGCGCAGGCAGTCGGCCTCCGGCGGGTAGAGCCGGCCGCGTGCGGTGTCGACCGACAGGTCCTGCCAGAAGTTGGCCAGCTGCAGGGCGCTGCAGATGGCGTCCGAGCGACGCAGCGAGAGCGTGTCGTCCACACCGTACAGATGCAGCAGCAGGCGGCCGATCGGGTTGGCCGAGCGGCGGCAGTAGTCCAGCAGGTCGGCCCGGTCGGCGTAACGCTGCCGGACCACGTCCTGCTCGAAGGCCGACAACAGGTCGGCCAGCAAGGGCACCGGCAGCGCGTGGCGTTCGAGCGCCTCGCGCAGCGGCCCGAACACCTGCGGCCAGCGGGCCGACGGGCTGGCGCCGGCGGCCAGCGCCTCCAGGTCGCGCCGGTAGCCGGCCAGATCGGCCAGGCGCTGCGCCGGCGCGGCCTCGCCCTCGTCGGCCAGGTCGTCGGCGGTGCGTGCGAACCAGTAGATCGCGGCCACGGCCGGGCGCAGCGCCGGCGGGCACAGCCAGGACGCGACGGGGAAATTCTCGTAGTGGTCGACGCTCACGGGCGCGATTGTCCACTGCGTCGCGGGCGCACCTCGGGATTAGGCGCGCCCGTGCGATTTGACACACCGCAACGAGACAAATACATTACTGACCGGTCAGTCAGTTACTGGCGGCCGTCGGTCCCACCTCTTCCGCGTGCGCGAGGCTCCCATGAAGCTGCCCCTGGTCCTGCTGCTGTCGGCGCTGGCCGCACTCACCGCCTGTTCGCGCCAGGAAACTGCGCCAGATCCGGTGCGCGCGGTGCGCACGCTGACCGTCGAGCCGCAGAACGCGACGGCCAGCTGGGAGTACGCCGGCGAGATCCGCGCCCGGACCGAATCGCGCCTGGGCTTCCGGGTCGGCGGCAAGATCGTCAGCCGGCGCGCCGACCTCGGTGATGCGGTCAAGGCCGGGCAGGTGCTGGCCCAGCTCGACGCGCAGGACCTGCGGCTCGGCCAGGACGCCGCCCGCGCCGCGCTCGCGGCGGCCCAGGTGAACCACGAGCAGGCGCTGGCCGACCACCGGCGCTTCAAGGAGCTGCGCGACCAGGGTTTCATCAGCAGCGCCGAGCTGGAGCGCCGCGACACCGCGCTGAAGGCCGCCAAGGCGCAGCTCGACCAGGCCGTGGCGCAGAGCAGCGTGCAGGGCAACCAGGCAGGTTATGCCGCGCTGGTGGCCGACGCGAGCGGGGTGATCACCGGCGTGGACGCCGAGCCCGGCATGGTGGTGAGCGCCGGCGCGCCGGTGCTGCGCCTGGCGCACGACGGCCCGCGCGACGTGGTGTTCGCGGTGCCGGAGGACAAGGTGGCGATGCTGCGCCAGCTCGCTGCCCAGCCGGGCCGCTTCAAGGTGCGGCTGTGGGGCGGCGAGGCCGAAGCGCCGCTGCCCGCGACGGTGCGCGAGATCGCCGGCTCGGCCGACCCGGTGACCCGCACCTTTCTCGTCAAGGCCGATATCGGCAACGCCCCGGTGCGGCTGGGCCAGACGGCCACCGTGATGGTCGAGCTGCCGCCGGTGGCGGGCATCGCCAAGCTGCCGCTGTCGGCCCTGAAGGAAGAGCAGGGCAAGTCCACGGTCTGGGTGGTCGACCGGCAGAGCATGACGGTGCAGCAGCAGGCGGTGACCCTGGCCGGCGCCGACGGCAACGAGGCCGTGGTGACGGCCGGCCTGGCACCGGGCCAGCTGGTGGTGACCGCCGGCGTGCACGTGCTGACGCCGGGGCAGAAGGTGAAGCTGTACGGCGCCGCCCCCGCCGCGACCGCGACGAGTGCCGGCGCCGGCAGCGGCGCGGCCACCGCGAACGCCGCGGTGGGGCGCCAATGAGCACGTTGGGCGATGCCCTGCCGGAAGCTGCCGGCGCGCGCTTCAACATCTCGCGCTGGGCGCTCGACCACCCAGCGCTGACGCGCTACCTGCTGGTCGTGCTGCTGGTGCTGGGCTTCGCCGCCTACTTCCAGCTCGGCCAGGACGAGGACCCGCCGTTCACCTTCCGCGCCATGGCGATGCGAGTCTTCTGGCCGGGGGCCACCGCGCAGCAGGTGGCCGACCAGGTGACCGACAAGATCGAGAAGACGCTGCAGGAGGTGCCCTACGCCGACAAGATCCGCAGCTACAGCAAGCCGGGCGAGGCGCTGATCCTGTTCCAGGTGAAGGACAACTCGCCGCCGCGCGAGATGCCGCAGATCTGGTACACGGTGCGCAAGAAGATCGGCGACATGCGCGGCACGCTGCCGGCCGGCGTGGTCGGCCCGTTCTTCAACGACGAGTTCGGCGACGTCTACGGCTCGATCTACGCGCTCTCGGCCGACGGCTTCAGCTACGAGGAGCTGCGCGAGCACGCAGACCGGGTGCGCCAGCGCCTGCTGAAGGTGAAGGACGTCAACAAGGTCGCGATCTTCGGCGCGCAGGACGAGAAGATCTTCGTCGAGATCTCGCAGAAGCGCCTGGCTCAGCTGGGCCTGGACTTCAACCAGGTGATCGCCCAGCTCGGCCAGCAGAACGCGGTGGAGTCGGCCGGCACGGTCAACACGCCGACCGACTACCTGCAGGTGCGCGTGGGCGGGCAGTTCGGCTCGGTCGACGAGCTGCGGCACTTCCCCATCCGTGCCGGCGGCACGAGCTTCCGGCTCGGCGATATCGCGCAGGTGCGGCGCGGCTACGTCGACCCGCCGCAGGTGAAGGTGCGCCACCAGGGCCAGGAGGTTATCGCGCTCGGCATCTCGATGGCCAAGGGCGGCGACATCATCGAGCTCGGCCAGGCGCTCAAGGCCACGGCGGCGGAGATCCGTGCCGGGCTGCCGGTGGGCATCGAGCTGCAGCAGTTCCAGGACCAGTCCACCGTCGTCTCGCGCTCGGTCAACGAGTTCGTGCGCGTGCTGATCGAGGCGGTGGTGATCGTGCTGGCGGTCAGCTTCGTCAGCCTGGGCCTGCACTTCAAGCCGCGCTTCCGGCTCGACTGGCGGCCCGGCCTGGTGGTGGCGATCACCATCCCGCTGGTGCTGGCCATTACCTTCGTGACGATGTACTACTGGGGCGTCGGCCTGCACAAGATCTCGCTGGGCTCGCTGATCATCGCGCTCGGCCTGCTGGTGGACGACGCGATCATCGCGGTCGAGATGATGGTGCGCAAGCTCGAGGAGGGCTACGACAAGATCCGCGCCGCCACCTTCGCCTACGAGGCCACCGCGATGCCGATGCTGACCGGCACGCTGATCACCGCGGTCGGTTTCCTGCCCATCGGCATGGCCAAGTCGACGGTCGGCGAGTACACCTTCGCGATCTTCGCGGTGACCGCGGCGGCATTGCTGATCTCGTGGCTGGTGTCGGTCTACTTCGTGCCCTACCTCGGCACGCGGCTGCTGCAGGTCAAGCCGCACGGCAGCGGCGAGCCGCACGAGCTGTTCGACACGCCGTTCTACAACCGCTTCCGGGCGCTGGTGAACTGGTGCGTCGCGCACCGCTGGGTCACCATCGCGCTGACCGTGGGCACGCTGGCGCTCGGCGTGGTCGGCATGGGGCGGGTGCAGCAGCAGTTCTTCCCCGATTCGAGCCGGCTCGAGGTCCTGGTCGACCTCTGGTACCCGGAGGGCACCTCGTTCGCGGCCAACCAGGAGGTGACCCAGCGCGTCGAGGCCCGGCTGCGCAAGCTCGAGGGCGTGGACCACGTCACCACCTGGGTGGGCAGCGGCGCCGAGCGCTTTGCGCTGGTGCTCGACCAGATCTTCCCGCAGAGCAACGTCAGCCAGATCATCCTGATGCCGCGCGACCTGGCCGCACGCGAGCGGCTGCGCCGCGCGCTGCCGGAGCTGCTGGCCACCGAGTTCCCGGAGGCGCGCGCGCGCGCCAAGCTGCTGCCGAACGGGCCGCCGGTGGCGTACCCGGTGCAGTTCCGCGTCGTCGGCCCCGACCCGGCGCAGGTGCGGGTCTACGCCGACGAGGTGAAGGCCCTCATGCGCCAGAACCCGAACCTGCGCGGCGTGAACGACAACTGGAACGAGGCCGTCAAGGTGCTGCGGCTGGAGGTGGACCAGGACAAGGCGCGCGCGCTCGGCGTCTCGAGCCAGGTCATCGCGCAGGCCGCGCGCACCTTCAACAGCGGCTCGACCATCGGCCAGTACCGCGACGGCGACCGCCTGATCGACATCGTGCTGCGCCAGCCGCTGGACGAACGCGACACGCTGACCGACCTGGCCAGCGGCTACGTGCCCACCATTAGCGGGCGCGCCGTGCCGCTGGCGCAGGTGGTGAAGGCGCAGTTCGCCTGGGAGCCCGGCGTGCTGTGGCGCGAAGGCCGCGACTACGCCGCCACGGTGCAGGGCGACATCGTCGAGGGCCTGCAGGGGGCCACGGTCACGGCGCAGCTGAACCCGCTGTTCGACCCCATCCGGGCGAAGATGCCGCCCGGCTACCGCATCGAGGTGGCCGGCGCGGTGGAGGAGAGCAGCAAGGGCCAGGGCTCGATCGCCGTCGGGCTGCCGGTGGCGCTGTTCATCATGTTCACGCTGCTGATGCTGCAGTTGCACAGCTTCAGCCGTGCCGTGCTGGTGTTCCTGACCGGGCCGATGGGCATTGCCGGCGTGGCCGCCGCGCTGCTGCTTCTGAACCGGCCGTTCGGCTTCGTCGCGCTGCTGGGCGTGATCGCGCTGATGGGCATGATCATGCGCAACTCGGTGATCCTGATCGACCAGATCGAGCACGACCGCGAGCGCGGCGTGGCCGCCTGGGACGCGATCGTCGAGGCCGCGGTGCGGCGCTGCCGGCCCATCATCCTGACCGCCGCGGCCGCGGTGCTGGCGATGATCCCGCTGTCGCGCAGCGTGTTCTGGGGGCCGATGGCGGTGGCCATCATGGGCGGACTGATCGTCGCCACCGCCTTGACGCTGCTGGCGCTGCCGGCCATGTACGCGGCCTGGTTCCGCGTCCGGCCGCCGGGCGCGGAACGCGCCGCGCCGTCCCGCTAAAATCGCCCGTTTGCCGGCGGCCGCCTCGCGCGGCCGCCCCGGGCGCGGGTGGCGAAATTGGTAGACGCACCAGGTTTAGGTCCTGACGCCAGCGATGGTGTGCGGGTTCGAGTCCCGCCCCGCGCACCAGTCATTCAACCAGAGAGTTCGAGAACATGTCCGTCCAAGTCGAAACCCTCGAGAAGCTCGAGCGCCGCATCAGCCTGACGCTGCCGGCCGAGGTCATCAAGTCCGAGGTCGAGTCGCGCCTGAAGAAACTGTCGCGCACCGTCCGGGCCGACGGCTTCCGCCCGGGCAAGGTGCCGATGAGCGTCGTGGCCCAGCGCTACGGCTACTCGGTGCACTACGAGGTGATGAACGACAAGGTCGGCCAGGCCTTCGCCGACGCCGTCACCGAGGCCAAGCTGCGCGTGGCCGGCGCGCCGCGCATCACCGAGAAGGACGGCGCGCCCGAAGGGCAGGTGGCCTTCGACGCCACCTTCGAGGTCTACCCCGAGATCAAGCTCGGCGACATCACGACGGCCGAGGTCGAGCGCGTCTCCACCGAGGTGACCGAGGCGGCGATCGACCGCACGCTCGAGATCCTGCGCAAGCAGCGCCGCAGCTTCCAGCTGCGCCCGCAGGCCGAGGGCGCGGCCGAGGGCGACCGCGTGACGATCGACTTCGAGGGCAAGATCGACGGCGTGCCCTTCGACGGCGGCAAGGCCGAGGACTTCCAGTTCATCATCGGCGAAGGCCAGATGCTGGCGCAGTTCGACCAGGCGGTGCGCGGCATGCGCGCCGGCGAGAGCAAGACCTTCCCGCTGCAGTTCCCGGCCGACTACCACGGCAAGGACGTGGCCGGCAAGGAAGCCGACTTCATGGTCACGCTGAAGAAGATCGAGGCGCAGCACCTGCCCGAGGTCAACGAGGCGTTTGCCAAGTCGCTCGGCATCAAGGACGGCACGCTCGAGGCGCTGCGCGCCGACATCAAGCGCAACCTGGAGCGCGAGGTGAAGTTCCGCGTGCTGGCGCGCAACAAGGCCGCGGTGATGGATGCCCTCGTCAAGCTCGCCGAGCTCGACGTGCCGAAGGCGCTGGTCGAAGGCGAGACCGAGCGCATGGTCGCCGACGCGCGCGAGGACCTGAAGAAGCGCGGCGTGAAGGACGCCGAGAAGGCGCCGATCCCGGCCGAGATCTTCCAGCCGCAGGCCGAGCGCCGCGTTCGCCTGGGCCTGGTGGTCGGCGAGCTGGTGCGCACCAACGGCCTGCAGGCCAAGCCCGACCAGCTGCAGAAGCACATCGAGGAGATGGCGCAGAGCTACGAGAAGCCGGCCGAGGTGGTGCGCTGGTACCTGAGCGACCGGCAGCGCATGGCCGAGGTGGAGGCGGTGGTGGTCGAGAACAACGTCGCGGACTTCGTGCTCGCCAAGGCCAGGGTCACGGACAAGGTGGTCCCCTTCGACGAACTGATGGTCGGCTGAGGGATATAGTCGTCCGCATCCCTGTCATCCGCCGGAATCCTTCATGAGCGCGCTGGACACCACCAACCTGGGCATGGTCCCCATCGTCATCGAGACCTCGGGGCGCGGCGAGCGCGCCTACGACATCTACAGCCGGCTGCTGCGCGAGCGCATCATCTTCCTGGTCGGCCCGGTGACGGACCAGTCGGCCAACCTGGTGGTGGCCCAGATGCTGTTCCTGGAGAGCGAGAACCCGGACAAGGACATCTACCTGTACATCAACTCGCCCGGCGGCTCGGTCAGTGCCGGCCTGTCGATCTACGACACGATGAACTTCATCAAGCCGGACGTCTCCACGATGTGCCTGGGTCTGGCCGCCAGCATGGGCTCGTTCCTGCTGATGGCCGGCGCCAAGGGCAAGCGCATCGCGCTGCCGAACTCGCGGGTGATGATCCACCAGCCCTCCGGCGGCGCCCAGGGCCAGGCGACGGACATCGAGATCCACGCGCGCGAGATCCTCAAGACGCGCGAGCAGCTCAACCGCATCTACGCCGAGCGCACCGGCCAGACGCTGGAGAAGATCCAGCAGGACATGGAGCGCGACTTCTTCATGGATCCGCAGGAGGCCAAGGCCTACGGCCTGATCGACCAGGTGCTCGACAAGCGGCCCTGAGCCGCGGCGCCGGCAAAACGGCCAAAAAGGGGGCATTCCGGGCCAAACCCACGGGGACGGCCCGGAGCCCTTTTCAACTATCATTGCCCTCATGGCCGACAAAAAGGGCTCCTCCAGCGAGAAGGTTCTGTATTGCTCGTTCTGCGGCAAGAGCCAGCACGAGGTCAAGAAGCTCATCGCCGGGCCCTCGGTGTTCATCTGCGACGAGTGCATCGAGCTGTGCAACGACATCATCCGTGATGAAGTGCCGGCCGAAGGTGCCGACGCCAAGGCCGCCAAGTCCGACCTGCCGATCCCGACCGAGATCAAGGCCATCCTCGACCAGTACGTGATCGGCCAGGAAGTGGCCAAGCGCACCCTGTCGGTGGCGGTCTACAACCACTACAAGCGGCTCAAGCACATGAGCCGCACCAAGGACGAGGTCGAGCTCAGCAAGAGCAACATCCTGCTGATCGGCCCCACCGGCTCGGGCAAGACGCTGCTGGCGCAGACGCTGGCCCGGCTGCTCAACGTCCCGTTCGTGATCGCCGACGCGACCACGCTCACCGAAGCCGGCTACGTCGGCGAGGACGTCGAGAACATCATCCAGAAGCTGCTGCAGAACTGCGGCTACGACGTCGAGAAGGCGCAGCGCGGCATCGTCTACATCGACGAGATCGACAAGATCTCGCGCAAGGCCGACAACCCCAGCATCACCCGCGACGTGTCGGGCGAGGGCGTGCAGCAGGCGCTGCTGAAGCTGGTGGAAGGCACCATGGCCAGCGTGCCGCCGCAGGGCGGCCGCAAGCATCCGAACCAGGATTTCCTGCAGATCGACACGACCAACATCCTGTTCATCTGCGGCGGCGCGTTCGACGGGCTCGAGAAGGTGATCCAGAACCGCACCGAGAAGTCCGGCATCGGCTTCGGCGCGACGGTGCACACCAAGACCGAGAAGCGCGTGTCCGAGGTGTTCCGCCACGTCGAGCCGGAAGACCTGATCAAGTTCGGCCTGATCCCGGAACTGGTCGGCCGCCTGCCGGTGGTGGCCACGCTCGGCGAACTGACCGAGGACGCGCTGATCCAGATCCTCACCGAGCCGAAGAACGCGCTGGTCAAGCAGTACCAGAAGCTGTTCGGCATGGACGGCGTCGAGCTCGAGATCCGGCCGTCCGCCCTGTCGGCCATCGCCCGCAAGGCGCTGGAGCGCAAGACCGGCGCCCGCGGACTGCGTTCGATCGTCGAACATTCCCTGATCGACACGATGTTCGACCTGCCCACCCTCGACGGCGTCGTCAAGGTGGTGGTCGACGAGCACACGATCGAAGAAGAAGCCAAGCCGCTGCTCGTCTACCGCGAGCAGGCCAAGGCCAGCGCCTGAGTCCGGTGCGCCGCGCCCTCTGCCTGGTGCGGCTCCTTGCAATCGCGACCTCGGGCCTCAGATCGGCCTGAGAAAGAGAGGTTTCCAATGTCCGGACATCCCATCCTGCCTGCCGAGAAGATCACGCTGCCGCTGCTGCCGCTGCGCGACGTGGTGGTCTTCCCGCACATGGTGATCCCGCTGTTCGTCGGGCGGCCGAAGTCGATCAAGGCGCTCGAAGTCGCCATGGAGGCCGGCCGGCAGATCATGCTGGTCGCCCAGAAGGCCGCCGGCAAGGACGAGCCCAAGCCCGACGACATGTTCGAGGTCGGCTGCGTCTCCAGCATCCTGCAGATGCTCAAGCTCCCGGACGGCACGGTGAAGGTGCTGGTCGAGGGCATCCAGCGCGCCAACACGCATTCGATCTCGGACAACGGCGAGTACTTCGTTTCCGAGGTGACGCCCGTCCCGCCCGAGGCGGACACCAAGCCCGAGGTGGAGGCGCTGCGCCGCGCGGTGACGCAGCAGTTCGACCAGTACGTCAAGCTGAACAAGAAGATCCCGCCGGAGATCCTGACCTCGATCGCCGGGATCGACGACGCCGGCCGCCTGGCCGACACGATCGCCGCCCACCTGCCGCTCAAGCTCGAGAACAAGCAGGCGGTGCTCGATCTGTTCCCGGTGTCCAAGCGGCTCGAGAAGCTGCTCGAGCAGCTCGAGCACGAGGTCGACATCCTGCAGGTGGAAAAGCGCATCCGTGGCCGCGTCAAGCGCCAGATGGAGAAGAGCCAGCGCGAGTACTACCTGAACGAGCAGGTCAAGGCGATCCAGAAGGAGCTCGGTGACGGCGAAGAAGGCGCCGACATGGAGGAGCTCGAGAAGAAGATCCGCGCCGCCAAGATGCCCAAGGACGCGCGCAAGAAGGCCGAGGCCGAGCTGAAGAAGCTCAAGCTGATGTCGCCGATGAGCGCCGAGGCGACCGTCGTGCGCAACTACATCGACACGCTGGTCAACCTGCCCTGGAGCAAGAAGACCAAGATCAAGCACGACCTGCCGTTCGCCGAGGACGTGCTGAACGAAGACCACTACGGCCTCGAGAAGGTCAAGGACCGCATCCTCGAGTACCTCGCGGTGCAGCAGCGCGTCGACAAGGTCAAGGCGCCGATCCTCTGCCTGGTCGGCCCCCCGGGTGTCGGCAAGACCTCGCTGGGCCAGTCGGTCGCGCGCGCGACCGGGCGCAAGTTCGTCCGCATGGCGCTGGGCGGCGTGCGCGACGAGGCGGAGATCCGCGGCCACCGCCGCACCTACATCGGCTCGATGCCGGGCAAGGTGCTGCAGAGCCTGACCAAGGTCGGCACGCGCAACCCGCTGTTCCTGCTCGACGAGATCGACAAGCTGGGCATGGACTTCCGCGGCGACCCGTCGTCGGCGCTGCTGGAGGTGCTCGACCCCGAGCAGAACCACACCTTCAGCGACCACTACGTCGAGGTCGACTTCGACCTGTCGGACGTGATGTTCATCGCCACCTCGAACAGCATGAACATCCCGCCGGCGCTGCTCGACCGGATGGAGGTGATCCGCCTGTCGGGCTACACCGAGGACGAGAAGGTCAACATCGCGCTGCGCTACCTGCTGCCCAAGCAGATGAAGAACAACGGCGTGAAGGAGAACGAGCTCGACGTCACCGAGGCCGCGATCCGCGGCGTGATCCGCTACTACACCCGCGAGGCGGGCGTGCGTTCGCTCGAGCGCGAGATCAGCAAGATCTGCCGCAAGGTGGTCAAGTCGATCCAGCTCAAGCAGGTGTCCGACAAGGTGGTCGTCAACGACGAGAACCTGAACGACTTCCTCGGCGTGCGCAAGTTCAGCTACGGCCAGGCCGAGAAGCAGAATCAGGTTGGCCAGGTGGTCGGCCTGGCGTGGACCGAGGTCGGCGGCGACCTGCTGACCATCGAGGCGGCGGTGATGCCCGGCAAGGGCAACATCATCCGCACCGGCCAGCTCGGCGACGTGATGAAGGAGTCGGTCGAGGCGGCGCGCTCGGTGGTGCGCAGCCGCGCGCGGCGCCTGGGCATCAAGGACGAACTGTTCGAGAAGCGCGACGTGCACATCCACGTGCCCGACGGCGCGACGCCCAAGGACGGCCCGAGCGCGGGCATCGCGATGACCACGGCCTTCGTCTCGGCACTCACCGGCATCCCGGTGCGGGCGGACGTGGCGATGACCGGCGAGATCACGCTGCGCGGCGAGGTCACGGCGATCGGTGGCCTGAAGGAGAAGCTGCTGGCGGCGCACCGCGGCGGCATCAAGACCGTGCTGATCCCGGAAGAGAACGTCAAGGACCTGCAGGACATTCCGGAGAACGTCAAGAACCACCTGGAGATCGTGCCGGTCAAATGGATCGACCGTGTGCTCGAGGTGGCCCTGCAGTCCGCGCCGCAGCCGCTGCCCGACGAGGAACCCGCGGCCAAGCCGGAAGCGGCGCCCAAGGCCGAGCCCTCGGGCACGACCAGCGAGGCGATCAAGCACTGAGCGCCGCGCTGCCGGACGAAATCGGAGACCGCCGTGAGGCGGTCTCTTTTTTGTGGCTATAATGCGAGGCTCAACGCGGGAATAGCTCAGTTGGTAGAGCGCAACCTTGCCAAGGTTGAGGTCGCGAGTTCGAGACTCGTTTCCCGCTCCAGATCGTGTAGAAAGGGAAGCCCAGGCTTCCCTTTCTTCCTTCCGGACACGGCGCGGTAGCAAAGCGGTTATGCACCGGATTGCAAATCCGTGTAGGTCGGTTCGACTCCGGCCCGCGCCTCCAGTCTCACGGGGCCGTCACTCGGACGCCTTCGTGGTGTTCCAGTTCAGGCGCTGCACGCCCCGCTCGGGCACCTGCACGCTGCGCTTCTCGACCTGCCCGTCGAAACGGGCCTCGACCGTGTAGCGTCCCGGCGGCAGGTCGATCAGCACCCAGGGCCCGGCGTCGGGCACGCTGACGATCTCGGTGTCGCCGCGCTTGACGCTCAGCGCATCGGCCACGCCGTACTCGCCGCCGCGTCCGCTGATGACCACCTGCAGCGGGTACTGCGCCGACTGGGCCCTGAACCAGCGCACCTCCTCCTCGCCGACGCCGCCATTGAGCACGCTGACCGGGCCGTCCTGCCGCACCTCGGGTGGTGGGCTGGGCAGCAGGTCCGCGCTCATCGGCTCGGCGACGGCGATCGTGGCGCCCGACAGGGCGAGCAGCAGCGTGGCCAGGGTCTTCATCGGGATCTCCTTGTTCGGGTGAACGATGAAGCCATGGTGGCCCGCGCAGCGCCGGGCGTCTGTCGGCCCGCCGCGGGCGGCGTCGTAGGACGGCGCCGACAGGGGCGCCGCCCCGGACTCGCACCGTCAGCGGTCGCGTTCCAGCACGTGCAGCGCGAAGCGCGACTGTGCGTCCATCCAGAGCTGCTTCTGCGTCCAGCCGGCGCGCCGCGCCAGGGCCTGGAAGCGCACGATGCCGTGCTTGTACGAGTTCTCGGTGTGGATCGACTCGCCGGCCGCGAAGCGGAACGCGTGGCCGAGCACCGTCACGCGCTGGGTGTACTCGCTGACCAGGTGCATCTCGATGCGGTGCTGCTGCGCGTCCCAGCGCGCCTCGTGGCGGAACGCGCTCGGGCTGAAGTCGGCCTCGAGCTCGCGGTTGATGCGCAGCAGCAGGTTCTTGTTGAACGCGGCGGTGACGCCCTGCGCGTCGTCGTAGGCGGGGATCAGCACGTCGCGGTCCTGCGTCGCGTCGGCGCCGATCACCAGCAGCGCACCGCGGCCGACCGCCTGGCCGATGCGCTCGAGCAGCCCGACCGCCGCCTCGGGCACGAAGTTGCCGATGGTCGAGCCGGGGAAGAACACCAGGCGCCGCCCGCCCGGCGCGCCGCGCGAGAGCACCGGCAGCGTGTTCAGGCGCGTGAAGTCGGCCACCACCGGCCACATCGGCAAGGCGGGGAAGCGCCGTGCCAGCGCCTGCACCGATTCGTCGAGGAACTGCGCCGAGATGTCGATCGGCACGTAGCCCGAGGGGGCTTCCAGCGCCTGCAGCAGCAGCGGCGTCTTGCGGCTCGAGCCGCTGCCGAGCTCGACGACGATCGCGCCGCGTCCCGCCTCGGCGGCGATCTGCGCCGCGCAGCGCTCGAGGATCCAGGTCTCGGTGCGTGTCGGGTAGTACTCCGGCAGCGTCGTGATCTGCTCGAACAGCTCGGAGCCGCGGTGGTCGTACAGCCAGGTCGACGGGATGCTCTTGTGCTGCATCGACAACCCCGCCAGCACGTCGCGCGCGAACGCGGGGTCGACGCCGGAGGTGGCCGGGGCAGCCGCGGCGGCACGGGCCGCAGGTTCGAATACAGCGCTCATCGTGGGATCTCCTCGAGGGGTTTGAGCTGCGCCATCAGGGTGGGCAGCAGCTCGCTGACGGTGGGATGGATGGGCACGCTGCGGCGCCAAAGCGAGACGGGAAGGTCGGCCTGCATGGCCAGCAGCAGCGTCTGCACGACCTCGTCGGCCTCGATGCCCAGCAGCGCGGCGCCGAGCAGGCGCTCGCTGCGGGCATCGACCAGCACCTTCATGAAGCCCTGCGTCTCGCCGCGCTCGCGCGCCCGGCCGACGCGGCTCATCGGCAGCACGCCGACCAGCGCCGGCCGCTGCATGGCGCGCACCTCGGCCTCGCTCAGGCCGATGCGCCCGAGCGGCGGGTCGGTGAACAGCGCGTAGGCGGGGATGCGGTCGCTGACGCGGCGCTGCGCACCGGCCAGCAGGTTGTCGGCCACGATCTCGTGGTCGTTGTAGGCGGTGTGGGTGAAGGCGCCGCGGCCGTTGCAGTCGCCCAGCGCCCACACGCCCTCGACGCTGGTGCGCAGCTGGTCGTCGACCGTGATGAAGCCGCGCGCGTCGGTGGCAATGCCGGCACGCTCGAGCCCGAGGTCCTGCGTGTTGGGGCGCCGGCCGATGGCGGCCAGCAGGTGGCTGGCGTCGATCTCGCGCGCCACGCCGGCGGCGTTCAGCGCCAGGTGCACGCCGCCGTCGGCGCCGCGCGCCACCTTGGCGCCGCGCACCCCGAAGTGGAAGGCCACGCCCTCGCGCTCCAGGATGGACTGCAGCTCGCGCGAGACCTCCGGGTCCTCGCGCGCCACGGCGCGCTCGGCCGATTCCAGCACCGTCACCTGGGTGCCGAAGCGGCGGAACATCTGGGCGAACTCCAGCCCGATGTAGCTCGCGCCGACGACCACGAGGTGCTGCGGCAGCGTCTCCAGCGCCATCATCGAGCTGTTGTCCAGCACCTGCACCTCGCCGATGCCGGGCCAGTCCGGGTGCAGCGCGCGGCCGCCCACGTTGACGAACACCTGCGGCGCGGCGAGCGTCTCGCCGCCCACCTTCACCTCGCGCGGGCCGACGAAGCGCGCGTGGCCGCGGATCAGGCGCAGGTTGGGCAGGTTCGCGAGCCACTGCGTCAGGTTGTCGACCGACTGCGCCACGACGCGGTCCTTGCGCGCCTTCACGGCACGCAGGTCCACGCGCACCGGGCCGCCGACCGTCACGCCGTGCTCGGCGGCGCGCCGCACCACGTGCGCCGCGCGCGCGCTGGCGACCATCGTCTTGGTCGGAATGCAGCCGTCGTTCACGCAGGTGCCGCCCAGGTGTTCGCGTTCGATCAGCACGGTGTGCCGGCCGGCGGCGGCCAGGCGCGCGGCCAGGAAGGGCCCGGCCTGGCCGCTGCCGATCACGATCGCATCGCATCGTGTGGCCATGAGGCTTGTCTCCTGTTCTGCTTGTCGTGCGGCGTGCAGCAGGCCTTACTTCGGCCGGATCGTCGAGGTGATCGACTCGACCACCCGGCTGGCCATCGCGAACTGCGGCATGCGGTCGGTGACGCCGTGGCGCCGGGCGATCCAGCCGAAGTCCGTGTAGGCGGCCCACACCGTACCCTGCTCGTCCTGCAGCACCAGCAGGCGCACCGGCCAGTCGAGCCCGGAGTAGGGATTTGAGGTCAGGAACTGCGCCCCCAGCGGCGGGTTGCCGAAGGTCAGCAGCGTGGACGGCCGCAGCGTGATGCCGGCCTGCGCGGCGAGCTGCTGCTGGTCGACGGCAGAGAAGAACATGATGCCCTTGGCGGCGATGTCCTCGCGCAGGCGGCGGATCGTCTCGTCCACGGGGTAGGCGCTGCGCACCTTGACCAGGCCGTCGCCGGCCGGCTCGTCGGCGCGTGCCGACGCGCCGGCGCCCAGCGCCAGCACGATGCCCAGGGTGGCCGCGACGCGGCGGGTGAGGGAAGTCATCGTGCGGCCCCGCTCACATCATGTGCTCGTCGTGCTGTGCATCGCCGGGGAACAGGTCCACCGAGATCAGCACGGCCGGCGTGCTGCCGGTGTTCTTCCACCAGTGCGAGGTGCCGTTCTTCTCCGGCGCCACGTCGCCGGTGCGGTGCACGATCGGCACGGCGCAGCTGCTCGCGTACTCGACCACCTCGCCCGAGACGATGTAGATCATTGCCGGACGCTCGTTGTGGCTGTGCCAGGGCACCACGCCGCCGGGCGCGATGTCGAGCTGGCGCAGGCGGAACTGGCGGCCCTTGATGGCGGCCGGCTCCTTGGCCAGGTCGGTGCTGGCGCGCACCTTGTCGACCACGCCGACGGCCGCGTTCGGGCCGGGCTTCTGGCCCTGGCCGTCGGCGACGCGCTGGCCGGCCGGGCATTCGCCGGCGAAGGCGGCGCCGGCCGCCAGGGCGAGCGCCGCGACGGCCGCCAGGCCGACCGCGACACGCGGCCAGATCGAGGGACGGGAAAGGGGGATGACGTTGACCATGCTCGTGCTCCTTGGAAGGTTCGGGGAGGGCGGTGCGGCAGCGCCGCGCCGTGAGTCACTGTCGCGATCCGGCTTCACGTCGCCATCCGGGGCCGATCACGTGTTGGTCACGAATCGCGACCGGCGCGGTCCCAGGGGCTAGAGTTCGCGCCGGGAGGGTGCATGGAGCCGGACGGCGAATCGATCGCGCACACGCTCGCGGCGGGCCCGCTGCCGCTGGAGCCGGCGCTGGCCATCGGGGTGCAGCTCGCGGCGGCCCTGGCCGAGCGGCACGCGGCCGGCCGGCTGCACCTGGGGCTGCGCCCCGAGCTGCTGCGCTGGCAGGCCGCGACGCAGCGCCTGAGCCTGCTCGACGCACCGCCGGCACCCGGCTACCTCTGGGTCGCCCCGGAACAGACCGGTCGGCTCGATCGGCCGCCCGACGTGCGCAGCGACCTCTACCTGCTCGGCCTGCTGCTGCACACCCTGCTGGCCGGACGCCCCCCGCTGGCGGGCGACGACCCGCTCGCGCAGGTCCACTGGCACCTGGCCGGCGTGCCCGAACCGCTCGCGCGGCTGCGGCCGGAACTGCCGGCGGTGCTGTCCGACCTGGTGCTGCGCCTGCTCGCCAAGTCGCCCGACGAGCGCTATCAGAGCGCGCTCGGCGTGCAGCGCGACCTGGAGCGCTGTGCGCACGAATGGGCCGCCGGCGGGGTGGTCGCGCCCTTCGAGCTGGGAAGCCACGACCGCGCGGCCCTGCTGGCAACGCCGGCGCGGCTGCAGGGGCGTTCGCGCGAGCTGCACCAGCTGACCGAGGCCTTCGAACAGGCCTGTGCCGGCGGCCGGCGCCTGGTGCTGGTCGAAGGCTGGTCGGGCATCGGCAAGACCGCGCTGGTGCGCCAGCTGGTGCGCCCGGTCGCGCGGCGCCAGGGCTGGTTCATCGCCGGCAAGTTCGACCAGGTGGCGCGCGGCCTGCCCTTCGGCGGCCTGGCCCAGGCGCTGCGGGCCCTGGTGCGCCAACTGCTCGGGCAGGGCGAGGCCGCGCTGCTGCAGTGGCGCGCCGTGCTGGCGCAGGCGCTGGGCGAGAACGCCGGCGTGCTGGCCGAACTGCTGCCCGAGATCGCGCTCGTCGTCGGCGCGGCGCCGGCGCCGCAGCCGCTGCCCGGCATCGAGGCGCAGAACCGCTTCCGCCGCGTGCTGCAGCGCTTCGTCGCGGCGCTGGCGCAGCCCGGGCGCCCGCTGGTGCTGTTCCTCGACGACCTGCAATGGGCCGACGCGGCGACGCTCTCGCTGCTCGAGCCCTTGCTGGCCGACCCCGAGACCGGCAGCCTGCTGGTGATCGGCGCCTACCGCGACAACGAGCTCGATGCCGCGCCGTGCCTGGCGCACACGCTCGCGGCGCTGCAGGCCGCCGGGGTGGCGCTCGAGCGCATCGTGCTCGGCCCGCTGGGCGACGCGGACCTGGCCGCGCTGGTGGCCGACACGCTGCGCGAACGTGCCGAGCGGGTCGCGCCGCTGGCCGCGCTCGTGCAGCGCAAGACCGGCGGCAACCCGTTCTTCGCGCTGCGTTTCCTGCACGTGCTGGTGCAGGAGGGGCAGTTGCAGCACGACCCGCGGCGCGGCGGCTGGTGCTGGGACCTGGAGGCGATCGCACGTGCGCCGCTGGCCGACAACGTGGTCGAGCTGATGGCGCGCAGCATCCGGCGCCTGGCGCCCAGCACCCAGGCCACGCTGACGCTGGCAGCCTGCATCGGCAACCGCTTCGACGCGGCACTGCTCGCCCAGGTGGCCGAGCGCGCGCCGGCGGCGGTGGCCCAGGATCTGGCGGCCGCCGCGGCCGCGGGGCTGATCGAGCCGGCCGGCGCCGGCGAGCCGGGCCATGTGTTCCTGCACGACCGGGTGCAGCAGGCCGCCTACGCCCTGGTGCCCCCCGAGCGGCGCGAACGCCTGCACCTGGCGATCGGGCGCCTGCTGCGCGCGCGCGGCGAGGACGAGGCGGTGCTGTTCGAGGCCGTGCAGCACCTGGCGCGCGGGCGCCGGCTGATCGAGGCACCCGGCGAGCGGCGCGACACGGCGGCGCTGCACCTGGCCGCGGGCCGGCGTGCCAAGGCCTCGGCGGCCCACGAGCCGGCGCTGGAGATGTTGCGCGTCGGCCTCGAGCTCGCCGGCGAAGGCGATGGCCCGCATGACGAACTCCCCTTCGCGCTGGCCCTGGAGACGGCCGACAGCCTGATGCTGTGCGGCCGGCTCGAGGAGGCGCAGGCGCAGCTCGCGCCGCTGCTGGCGCAGGGCCGCGACCCATTGCGGCAGGCCCAGGCGCTGCGCCTGCGCAGCCTGGTGTTCGAGGCCGGCGCGTTGTACGCCGAGGCGCTGGCCAGCACCCGCGCCGGGCTGGCCGCCCTCGGCGCCGCCTGGCCGGAGGGCCCGGCCGCGCAGGCGCAGGCGCTGGACGAGGAGATCGACCGCATCGAGGCGCTGCGGGCCGGCCGGCCGATCGCCGAGCTGATCGGGCTGCCGCTGCTGCAGGATCCGGCGGTGCGGCTGGTGATGACGATGCTGACCGACATCTGGTCGGCGACCTACATCGTCGGCCAGCCAACGCTGGCGCGCCTGATCTCGGCGCGGCTGGTGCGCCTGTCGCTGCAGCATGGCCACTGCGAGGAGTCGGCCTACGGCTACGTGACCCATGCCATCACGGTGGGCGCGGTGCGGGCGCAGTACGAGGAGGCCTATGCCTACGGGCGGCTGGCGCTGGCCGTCAACGAGCGCTTCGACGACCGGCGCCGGCGCGCCAAGATCTGCCAGCAGTTCCACGCCCACGTGATCTTCTGGGGCGAGCCGCTGGGCCACGCGGTCGACTACGCCCGTGCGGCCTGCCGAGCCGGCCTGGACGGCGGCGACTTCCTCTATGCCGCCTACGCGGCCGGCACCGAGCCCTGGGCCGCCTGGTGGTCGACGCAGGACCTGGAGCGCTTCGAACGCGACATGCAGGCCGCCGTCGGGCTGGTCGAGCGCCTGAAGAACCGGCCGTTCGCCGATTCGCTGCGCCTGTTCATTGCCGCGGCGCGGGCGCTGAAGGGCCGCACCACGGGCGCGCTGGTGCTGAGCCACGCCGGCGCCGAGGGCGAGGAGGGCTTCGACGAGGACGCCTGGCTCGCCGTCTACGGCACGCAGGGTTTCTTCGCTGCGCTGCATGCGGTGTTGCGGCTGCAGCTGGCCGTGCTGTTCGGCAGCGCCGACCAGGCGCTGCAGGCGGCGCGGCACGCGGACGGCCTGATCGACCACCTGCCGGGCACGATCTGGCCGCTGGCGCACGAGTTCTGGCAGGCGCTGGCGCGCTCCCGCGGCGCGGACGACGCACGGCCGGTGCTGCGCGCTGCGCAGGCCGCCTTCGCCGCACGTGCGCTGCACTGTGCCGAGAACTTCCACGTGCCGGCACTGCTGCTCGGTGCCGAACTCGCGCGCCACGAGGGCCGGCCGCACGACGCGCTCGCGCAGCTCGACGCCGCCATCGAATACGCCGCGGCGCAACCGCTGGCCGCACTGCAGGCACTGGCGCACGAACGCGCGGCGGAGCTGCGCCGGTCGATCGGCCAGCCGCACCTGGCCGGCCTGCACGCGGCCGCCGCACAGGCCGCCTACCGGCAATGGGGCGCCTTCGCGAAGCTGGCGCCGGCGCCGGCAGACGGCCCGGCCGCGCCGCCCGGCGCAGCGTCGGGCGTAGCCGGCGACGGGCTGGACATGGCCAGCGTGCTGCGTGCCGTGCAGGCCATCGCCGCCGAGCCCGACCTGGACCGGCTGCTCGCGCGGCTGATGCACATCGCGCTCGAGAACGCCGGCGCCGAACGCGGTGCGCTGGTGCTCGAGGCCGACGACGGGCCGCGCGTGCATGCCTTCGACGCGGACACCGACGGGCCGGTGGCCGGGGTGGCGCTGGAACAGTCCGACGCGGTGCCGGCCGCGCTGGTGCACCTGGTGCGGCGCACCGGCGAGACGCTGGTACTGGCCGATGCGCCGGGTGACGAGGCACATGGCGAGGACCCCTACGTGCTGGCGCACCGGCCGCGCTCGCTGCTGGTCCAGCCGGTGCAGCAGCAGGGCCGCCTGCTCGGCGTGCTGGTGCTGGAGAACCGCCACGTGGCCGGTGCCTTCGGCCCGGCGCGGCGCCGCCTGCTGGCGCTGCTGGCCACGCAGGCCGCGGTGTCGCTCGAGAACGCACGCCTGCTGGCGGCGGTGGAGGCGGAGAACTCGGCGCTGCGCCGCGACCTGATCGCCAACGTCTCGCACGACCTGCGCACGCCGCTGGTCTCGCTGCGCGGCTACCTCGAGCTGCTGGCCACCCGCGGTGCGCAGCTCGAGCCGGCGCAGCGCGTCGAGTACCTCGGGATCGCGCTGCGCCAGAGCGAGCGCCTGGGCACGCTGATTGACGAGCTGTTCGAGCTCGCCAAGCTCGACTTCAAGGGCACCACGCCGCAATGCGAGCGCTTCGTGCTGGCCGAGCTGGCGGCCGACGTGGTGCAGAAGTTCGCGCTGGAGGCGCAGTCACGGGGCGTCGCGCTGCAGCTCGAGTCGCCCGAGCGGCACGCCTTCGTCGCGGCCGACCTGGGCCTGCTCGAACGCGTGTTCGAGAACCTGGTGGGCAACGCGCTGCGCCACACGCCGGCCGGCGGCACGGTGGGCGTGCAGGTCGAGCGCCGCGGCGACGTGCTCGAGGTGACGGTGGCCGATACCGGGCGCGGCATCCCGCCCGGCGAGCTGCCCTTCCTGTTCGACCGCTACTGGCGCGGCCGCGCCTCGGCCGCGGGCGACGGCGCCGGCCTCGGGCTGGCGATCACGCGCCGCATCCTGGAACTGCATGGCAGCACGATCCGCGCCGAAAGCGATGGCGCGAGCGGCAGCCGCTTCCGCTTCGCGCTGCCGCTGGCCTGATCAGGCCGCCAGCCAGCGCGCCGCCAGCGCCGCGCTGTCCCAGGGTCGGTCGGTGGCCAGAGGCAGGGTGTGCGGGCGCTCGTCGTCGGCCAGCGGCTCGACGAACTCCTGCTGCGCCGCCAGCACCGCCAGGTCGGCCTCGGACGGATCGTCGCCGCGCCGGTCGCGGCCGGCGACGCGCTCGCGCAGCAGCGCCTCTGGCGCGCTGCAGGCCAGCACGTGGAAGGGCACGCGCAGGTCGAAGGCGAGGGCGTGGAAGCGGTCGCGTTCGCAGCGGCGCAGGAAGGCGGCGTCGACGATCACCGGCCAGCCGGCCTGCAGCGCGGTGCGCGCGCGCTGCAGCAGTTCGTCGTAGGTGCGCGCGGTGGCCGCCGACGTGTAGATGCCGCCGGGCACCTGCGCGGCCGAGCGCGCCAGCGGCGCCAGCCCGAACAGGCGCTTGCGCTCGACGTCCGAGCGCAGGCGCACCGCACCGGCCTGCGCCGCCAGCAGCGCGGCCGCATGGCTCTTGCCGCTGCCCGACAGGCCATGCGTGAGCAGCAGGCGCGGCGCCGTGGCGGCGCTCAGGCGCTGCGCGAGCGAGAGGTAGTCCGGCCCGTGCGCGTGCCCGGGCTCGGCCGCCGGCCGCAGCCGTGCCACCAGCGCGCGCACCAGCGCGCGGTGCACGAGGTAGAAGCGCAGCAGCGTCAGGCCGGCATGGTCGCCGGTGGCGGCCAGCCAGCCGTCGAGGAAGCGCCAGGCCAGCGCCGGCCGCTCGTGCGCCAGCAGGTCCATCACCAGGAAGGCAGCGTCGTCGATCACGTCGATCCAGCGCAGCGCCGGGTCGAACTCGATGCCGTCGAAGGCGGTCACTTCGCCGTCGGGCAGGCGCAGGGTGTTGGCCAGGTGCAGGTCGCCATGCACCTCGCGCACGCGGCCGGCGCGCAGGCGCTGGCGCAGCGTGCCGGCCAGGCGCGCCAGCTCGGCATCGGCCCAGCGCGCCAGCGCCGGTTGCGGCGCGCCGAGCGCGGCCA
>QJOU01000052.1 GCA_003265685.1 Piscinibacter caeni
GTGCCGGCCGCGGCGCGGGCGATCGACTGGGCGCGCGACGACAGCGCCACCGTGCTGCGCAAGATCCGCAGCGCCGACGGCCACCCCGGCGTGGCCGACACCTTGTTCGGCCGGGCCTGCCGGCTGCACGACGCGCATGCCGCGACGCCGGCCACCCTGGCGCGCGCACCGCACGGCGCCCCCGGCGAACTGCTCGCACGCCGCGGCCCGGCGCTGCTGCGTCGCACGGTGGACGGCGCCGTCTGGATCGGCCATGTGCGCGTCGGCACGCTCAAGCTCGCCGCGACACGCGCCTTCGCCGCCGAGGCGGCGGCGCTCCCTGAGCTCGACGTCCCCCTGCAGCGCGACCCGGCCGAGTGGGACGAACTGCACTACGCCGAGACCGGCCCGGACGGCGCACGCGTCGGCTGGCTGCGCTTCGAGTTCCACAACGGCGCGATGTCCACGCGCCAGTGCGAGCGCCTGCGCGAGGCGCTGCGCAGCCTGCGCGCGCGGCCGGTGCGCCTGCTGGTGCTCGCCGGCGGCAGCGACTTCTTCAGCAACGGCATCCACCTGCACGACATCGAGGCCTGCGCCGAGCAGCCCGGCGACAGCGCGGCCGACGCCTCGTGGCGCAACATCCAGGCGATGAACGACCTGGTGCACGAGCTGCTGACGCTGGACGACCGGCTCACCGTCGCGCTGCTGCGCGGCAACGCGGGCGCGGGCGGCTGCTTCCTCGCCTTCGCGGCCGATCTCGTCTGGGCCCACGCGGGCGTGGTGCTGAACCCGCACTACAAGAACATGGGCAACCTGTACGGCTCGGAGTACTGGAGCTACACCTTGCCGCGCCGTGCCGGCGCGCAGGGGGCCGCACTGATGCAGCGCCGGTTGCCGACCGGCGCGCGCGAGGCCGCCGCGCTCGGCCTGGTGGATGCGGTGCTCGGCGCGGACGCGACCGAGCTGCAGGAACTCGCCGCGCAGCAGGCCGCCACGCTCGCCGGTGCGTGCGATCATGCACAGCGCATCGCCGCCAAGCAGCTCAGGCGCACCGAGGACGAGGCGCGCCGCCCGCTGGCCGCCTACCGCGAGGACGAGCTCCAGCACATGCACCGCAACTTCTACGGCTTCGACCCGAGCTACCACGTCGCGCGCCACCACTTCGTGACGCGCAAGCCGCACGCCTGGACGCCGCGCCACCTCGCGACGCATCGCAAGTGATGCCGACGGTCCTCCTGGTAGACGACGAGCCGCGCTCGCTCGACGCGATGCGCCGCACGCTCGACGAGGACTTCGCGATCCTCACCGCGACGGACACCGACGCCGCCCGCGGCCTGCTCGAGCGCCAGGAGGTCGACGTGATCCTGTGCGACCAGCGCATGCCCGGCCAGACCGGCGTGGAGTTCCTGCGCGAGGTGCGCGAGCGCTGGCCCGACACGGTGCGCATCGTGATCTCGGGCTACACCGACAGCGAGGACATCATCGCCGGCATCAACGAGGCCGGCATCTGGCAGTACATCCTCAAGCCCTGGGTGCCCGACCACCTGCTGCAGACGGTGCGCGGCGCGGCCGAGGCGCGCCACCTGCAGCATGGCCTGGCGCGGCTCGAGCTGGAACTGCGCGGCGGCACGCGCGCGCTGCGCGCCAAGAGCCAGGGCCGGCTCGAGCAGGCGCGGCGCAGCTTCGACTTCGAGCGCATCGTGCGGGCCGAGGGCAGCCCGCTGGATGCGTTGTGCACCACCGCCGAGCGCATCGCGCGGCACGACCTCTCGGTGCTGGTGCTGGGCGAATCGGGCACCGGCAAGGAGCTGATCGCACGCGCGATCCACTACGCCAGCCCGCGCCAGGCCGGGCCCTTCGTGGTGGAGAACTGCGCCGCGATCCCCGACACGCTGCTCGAGAGCGAGCTGTTCGGCCACAAGCGCGGCGCCTTCACCGGCGCGGTGGACGACCATGTCGGCCTGTTCCAGCGCGCCCACGGCGGCACGGTGTTCCTCGACGAGATCGGCGAGACCTCGCCGGCCTTCCAGGTGCGCCTGCTGCGCGTGCTGCAGGAAGGCGAGCTGCGCCCGGTGGGCTCGACACGCGCGGTGCCGGTGGACGTGCGCGTGATCGCCGCCACGCACCGCGACCTGGAGGCCGACCTGCGCTCCGGCCGCTTCCGCGAGGACCTGTACTACCGCATCGCCGGCGTCACGCTGGCGATGCCGCCGCTGCGCGAGCGGCCGGGCGACATCCTGCCGATCGCCGAGCGCCTGCTGGCCGACGTGGCCGCCGAGCTGGCGCTGCCGACGGCGCGCTTCGACGCGGATGCGCGCGCGGTACTGGTCGCCTACCCCTGGCCGGGCAACGTGCGCGAGCTGCGCAACGAGATCGCGCGGGCGCTGGCGCTGAGCGACGGCAGCGTGGTGCATGCCGACATGTTCTCGCGCAAGCTGCTCGCCGGCCAGACCGGCGCGGCGACCCGGGGAGCGGACGGGCCGGCGCTGCCGGCCAGCGGCACGCTGGCCGAGCGGCTCGAGGCGATCGAGGCCATGGTGCTGCGCGAGACGCTGCTGCGGCACCGCTGGAACAAGACGCGCGCGGCGCAGGAGCTGGGCCTGTCGCGCGTGGGCCTGCGCGCCAAGCTGCAGCGCCTGGGCCTGGAGGAGAAACCCGCATGAACGTGCTGTGGCTGCAATCGGGCGGCTGCGGCGGCTGCAGCATGTCGCTGCTGTGCGCCGACACGGCCGACTTCCCGGCGATGCTGAAGGCCGGCGGCCTCGAGCTGTTGTGGCACCCGTCGCTCTCGCTGGCCAGCGGCACCGAGCTGGTGGCGCTGCTGGAGGCCTGCCGCGACGGCCACCAGCGGCTCGACGTGCTGTGTGTCGAAGGCGCCCTGCTGCGCGGCCCGCAGGGCAGCGGGCGTTTCCACGTGCTGGCCGGCACCGGGCGCCCGATGGTCGACTGGGTGCGCGAGCTGGCGCAGGCCGCCACCCACGTGGTGGCGGTCGGTTCCTGCGCGGCCTGGGGCGGCCTCAGCGCCACCGGCGCCAACCCCACCGAGGCCTGCGGCCTGCAGTACGAGGACGACCGGCCCGGCGGCCTGCTCGGCGAGGCCTTCGTCGCGCGCGGCGGCCTGCCGGTGGTCAACGTGGCCGGCTGCCCGACGCACCCGGGCTGGGTACTCGACACGCTGATGGCGCTGGCCGCCGGGCTGCTCACACGCGAGGACCTTGACCCGCTGAACCGCCCGCGCTTCTACGCCGACCAGCTGGTGCACCACGGCTGCACGCGCAACGAGTACTACGAGTTCAAGGCCAGCGCCGAGAAGCCGTCCGACCTCGGCTGCATGATGGAACACCTGGGCTGCAAGGGCACGCAGGCACATGCCGACTGCAACACCCGGCTGTGGAACGGCGAGGGCTCGTGCACGCGCGGCGGCTACGCCTGCATCAGCTGCACCGAGCCGGGCTTCCAGGACCCGGGCCACCCGTTCCACCGCACGCCCAAGCTGGCCGGCATCCCGATCGGGCTGCCGACCGACATGCCCAAGGCCTGGTTCGTGGCGCTCGCGTCGCTGTCCAAGAGCGCGACGCCGCGGCGCGTCAAGAGCAACGCCACCGCGGACCACCTGGTCGTCGCCCCGGCGGTGCGCAAGACGCGGCTGAAATGAGCACCCGGCTGGTCGTCGGCCCGTTCAACCGCGTCGAGGGCGACCTCGAGGTGCGGCTCGAAGTGGCCGACGGCCGGGTCGTCGAGGCGCATGTCAACGCGCCGATGTACCGCGGCTTCGAGCAGATGCTCGCCGGCCGCGCGCCGCACGACGCGCTGGTGATCGTGCCGCGCATCTGCGGCATCTGCTCGGTGTCGCAGTCGGTCGCCGCGGCACGCGCGCTGGCGGATGCGGCCGGCCTCGAGGTGCCGCCCAACGGGCTGCACGCGGTCAACCTGATGCTCGCCTGCGAGAACCTGGCCGACCACCTGAGCCACTTCTACCTGTTCTTCATGCCGGACTTCACCCGCCCGGCCTATGCCGCGCGGCCCTGGTTCGGCGAGGCGGTGCGGCGCTTCGCCGCGCTGGCCGGCGAGCATGCCCGCGCGGCGATCGCGGCGCGCCAGCGCTGGTTGGAGCTGATGGGCACGCTGGGCGGCAAGTGGCCGCACACCGGCAGCGTGGTGCCGGGCGGCAGCGCCCGCGCCATCGAGGCGGCCGAGCGGCTGCGTCTGCTGGCGCGGGTGCGCGAGTTGCGCGCCTTCCTCGAGGCGACCACCTTCGCCGCGCCGCTGGAGGAGATCGCCGCGCTGCCCGACGAGGTCGCGCTGCAGGCCTGGCACGCGGCCGACCCGCTGCGCGGCGACCTGCGCCTGTTCCTGACCATCGCGGCGGACGTGGCATTGCACGGGCTCGGCCGCGGGCCGGGCCGCACGCTGAGCTACGGCGCCTACCCGCAGCCCGGCGGCACGCACGCCCTCGCCGTCGGGCTGTGGGATGCGGCCGCCGGCGTGCTGGAGCCGCTAGACCTGCGCACCATCACCGAGGACAGCACCCACGCCTGGCTGGCCGGCGACGGGCCGCGCCACCCGGCGCAGGGCCACACCGAGCCGCAAGCCGACAAGCCCGGCGGCTACACCTGGAACAAGGCGCCGCGCCTGGCCGGCCGGGTGGTGGAGACCGGTGCGATCGCGCGCCAGCTGGCCGACGGCCAGGGCCTGCTGCGCGACGCGGTGGCGCGCCACGGCGCGAGCGTCTACACCCGCGTGCTGGCGCGGCTGGTCGAGCTGGCGCGCGTGCTGCCGATGATGGAGCGCTGGCTCGTGGCGCTGCAGCCGCGCGAACCGTTCTGCGCGCCCGAGAACCTGCCCGACGACGCCGAGGGCACCGGCCTCACCGAGGCGGCGCGCGGCGCGCTCGGCCACTGGCTGCGCGTGCGCCACGGCCGCATCGCGCACTACCAGATCGTCGCGCCGACCGGCTGGAACTTCTCGCCGCGCGACGCCGCCGGCACGCCGGGCGCGCTCGAGGCCGCGCTGGTGGGCGTGCCGGTGGCCGCGGGCGAGAGCACGCCGGTGGCCGTGCAGCACGTGGTGCGCTCGTTCGATCCGTGCATGGTCTGCACGGTGCATTGAGATGGAACGCCCGCCCGTCGACCGGCCCAGCCTCGACGCGCTGGGGCGCCTGGACGGCGTGGACGATTCGGCCTGGCTGGACGTGATCCAGAAGATGGACGAGGTCTACTCGCAGCTGGTGCAGGACGAGATCGCGCTCGAGGAGAAGAACACCCAGCTCGAGCAGAGCCAGCAGTTCATCTTCGGCCTGCTGTCGGCGATGAGCGACGTGCTGGTGGCCTGCGACGAGGCCGGCCGCATCGAGGAGACCAACGCCGCGCTGTGCGCGCTGGTGGGCCGCCCGGACGACGCGCTGCGCGGCCTGCCGCTGGCCGGGCTGCTGGCCGATGCCGCCAGCGGCGAGCGGCTGCGTGCGGCGCTGGCCAGCGCGGGCCGCGGCGGCGCCTCGGTGGAGATCGACCTGCGCGACGCGCAGGGCCAGCCGGTGCCGGTGGACCTGAACGTCACGCCGCGCTTCAACGCGGCCGGCCAGCGCGTCGGGCACCTGTTCGTCGGCCGCCCGCTGGGCGAGCTCAAGCGCGCCTACCGCGAGCTGCGCGAGGCGCACGAGGCGCTCAAGCGCACCCAGCAGCAGCTGCTGCACTCGGAGAAGATGGCCTCGCTCGGCCGGCTCGTCGCCGGCGTGGCGCACGAGCTGAACAACCCGATCAGCTTCGTGCTCGGCAACGTGCACGCGCTGCAGCGCTACAGCGAGCGGCTGCGCGAGTACCTCGCCGCGCTGCACGCCGGCACGCCGGGCGACGAGCAGGCACGGCTGCGCGCGAAGCTGCGCATCGACCACCTGCTGGCCGACCTGCCCTCGCTCATCGAGGGCACGCTGGAGGGCGCGCAGCGCACTGCCGACATCGTGCAGGGCCTCAAGCGCTTCTCGGCGGTGGACCGCGAGGAGCGCGCCGTGCTCGACCTGAACGGCGTGGTCGAGCGTGCCATCCACTGGGTGCGCAAGGGCACCGCGCCGGCCTTCGCGGTGCACTGGTCGCCGGGGCCGCCCTGCCCGGTGACCGGCAGCGCCGGCCAGCTGCTGCAGGTGCTGATGAACCTCGTGCAGAACGCCTACGACGCGGCCGCTACGCGGCCCGACACCACGCCGGCGCTGTGGATCACGCTGGAGCGCGAGGCCGATCGCGTGCGCCTGCGCCTGCGCGACAACGGGCCGGGCATCGCGCCGGAGCACCTGTCGCGCATCTTCGACCCCTTCTTCACGACCAAGCCGGTCGGCAAGGGCACCGGGCTCGGGCTGTCGATCAGCTACGGCATCGTCGAGCAGCATGGCGGGCGCTTGACCGCCGGCAACCATCCCGATGGCGGCGCGGAGTTCGTGCTGGAGCTGCCGGCCGCGGCGTGAAGCCCTGGGGTTTCCAGGGGGGTCGCTTACGTAGTTTCCGCCATGCCTCGGCAGGGGGGGGCCACCACAATCCGCCCCATCCCGTTGCCGCCCCGAAAGGACGCCCCGATGAAGCGCTACATGCTGGCCGCGCTGGCCGCCCTCACGACCACCGCCGCGTTCGCGGAATACCCCGAGAAGCAGATCACGATCGTCGTGCCCTTCGCCGCCGGCGGGCCCACCGACAAGGTGGCGCGCGACCTGGCCGAGGCGCTGCGCAAGCAGCTCAACAACGCCACC
Source organism: Piscinibacter caeni (assembly GCA_003265685.1). Classification (GTDB taxonomy): domain Bacteria; phylum Pseudomonadota; class Gammaproteobacteria; order Burkholderiales; family Burkholderiaceae_C; genus Piscinibacter; species Piscinibacter caeni. The sequence continues at coordinate 6,713 of QJOU01000052.1, forward strand.
ATCATCATCGACAACACCGGCGGCGCCGGCGGCACGCTGGGCGCCACCAAGGTGGCGCGTGCGGCCAACGACGGCTACACGCTGCTGCTGCACCACATCGGCATGGCCACCTCGCCGGCGCTGTACCGCTCGCTGCAGTACAAGACGCTGGAGGACTTCGAGTACCTCGGCATGATCAACGAGGTGCCGATGACGCTGATCGGCAAGCCCACGCTGCCGGCCAACACCTACCCCGAGCTGCTGAAGTGGCTGGAGGCGAACAAGGGCAAGATCAACCTCGCCAACGCCGGCCTGGGCGCGGCCTCGCACCTGTGCGGACTGCTGCTCCAGCAGAGCCTGAAGATCGACATGCAGACCGTGCCCTACAAGGGCACCGCCCCGGCGATGAACGACCTGCTCGGCGGCCAGGTCGACATCATGTGCGACCAGACCACCAACACCACCGGCCAGATCGAGGCCGGCAAGGTGAAGGCCTACGCCGTGACCACCACCAAGCGCCTGACGACCCCGGCGCTGGCCAAGCTGCCGACGCTCGACGAGAGCGGGCTGAAGGGCTTCAACGTCAGCATCTGGCACGCGCTGTACGCCCCCAAGGGCACGCCCAAGGCGGTGACCGACAAGATCAACGCCGCGCTCAAGCTCGCGCTGAAGGACCCGCAGTTCGTCAAGAACCAGGAGGCGCTCGGCGCGGTGGTGGTGAGCGACGCGCGCACCAACGGCGCCGAGCACAAGAAGTTCGTCGAGGCCGAGATCGCCAAGTGGGGCCCGGTGATCAAGGCCGCCGGTCAGTACGCCGACTGAGGCGCATGTTGATCGTCACCGGTCCGTCGTTCACCAGATGGACCTGCATGTCCGCGCCGAACTCCCCGCAGGCGACCTGCGGGTGTGAGGCGCGGGCGCTCGCGAGCACGCGCTCGTAGAGGTGCCGGCCGAGCTCCGGCGGCGCCGCGCCGGTGAAGCTCGGGCGGTTGCCGCCCGAGGTGTCGGCGGCCAGCGTGAACTGGCTCACCACCAGCAGGCCGCCGGCCACATCGGCCAGGCTGCGGTTCATCTTGCCGGCGTCGTCGGAGAAGACGCGCAGCTTCAGCACCTTGGCGACCAGCCGGTCGGCCGTGTCCTCGTCGTCGTCCGGCTCGGCGCAGACGAACAGCAGCAGGCCCGGGCCGATCGCGCCGACCGTGCGGCCCGCGACCTCGACATGGGCCCGCGCGACACGCTGCAGCAGCGCGATCACACCAGGTCCTTGGGGTCGTCGAAATGGGCCTCGACGTCCGAGGGCAGCAGCTGGATCGAGGCGCGCAGGCCCGGCACCGCGCTCATCAGCGCCTGCTCGACGCTGGTGCGCAACGCCGCCGCGCGGCCGAGCGACCAGTTGGCCGGCATGTGCATGTGCACGTCGACGAAGCGGCGCGTGCCGGCCCGGCGCGTGACGAGGTGGTCGAAGCGGATCGTGTGATGGGCGAACTGCGCCAGCGTCGCATCGATCGTGCGGCGCACCTCGGGCTCGACCGCGGTGTCCATCAGGCCGTCGACCGAGCGCGAGGCGAGCCGCCAGCCCTCGTAGAGGATGTTCAGCGCGACGCCGATCGCGAGCACCGGGTCGAGCCAGAGCCAGCCGGTGACGGACACCAGCAGCAGGCCGACCACCACGCCGGCGGAAGTCCAGACGTCGGTGAACAGGTGGCGCGCGTCGGCCTCCAGCGCGATCGAACGCTGCTCGCGCGAGGCCACCAGCATGCGCCAGGCGAGCAGCCCGTTGATGGCCGAGCTGAGCACCGACAGCATCAGGCCCCAGCCGAGCTGCTCGAGCGGCTGCGGGTGCAGGAAGCGGTCGACCGCCGTCCAGATGATGCCGGCCGCGGCGCCGACGATCAGCAGGCCCTCGAAGCCGCTCGAGAAGTACTCCGCCTTGTGGTGACCGAACGGGTGGTCGGCATCGGCCGGGCGCTCGGCGATCGTCACCATCATCACCGCGAACAGCGCCGCGGCGAGGTTGACGAAGGACTCCATCGCGTCGGACAGCAGGCCGACCGAGCCGGTGAGCCACCAGGCCAGCGTCTTCAGCGTGATGGTCGCGATGGCCGCGACCACCGAGAGCTTCAACAGCGTCTTGGCCTGCATGCGGATCAGCGCAGGGTGACCCGCGCGAACTTGCGCTTGCCCACTTGCACGACGTAGGTGCCGGCGCCGAGCTTCAGGCCCTTGTCACCGACGACCGTGCCGTCGATGCGCACGCCGCCGCCGTCGACCAGGCGCAGCGCCTCGCTGCTGGACGGCGCGAGGCCGGCCTGCTTGAGCAGCGCGCCGAGGCCCAGCGGCGCGCCCGACAGCGCGAGCTCGGGGATCTCGTCCGGGATGCCGCCACGCGCGCGGTTCTCGAAATCGGCCTCGGCCGCGTCGGCCGCGGCGGCCGAGTGGAAGCGCGTGGTGATCTCCTTGGCCAGCAGCACCTTGGCTTCCTTCGGGTTGCGCCCGGCCTCGACCTCGGCCTTGAGCCTGGCGATCTCCGCCTCGCTGCGGAAGCTCAGCAGCGTGTAGTACTTCCACATCAGCGTGTCGCTGATCGACAGCAGCTTGGCGAACATCGTGTTCGCCGGCTCGGTGATGCCGATGTAGTTGCCCTTGCTCTTGGACATCTTCTCGACGCCGTCCAGCCCCTCGAGCAGCGGCATGGTCAGGATGCACTGCGGCTCCTGGCCGTACTCGGCCTGCAGCGCGCGGCCGACGAGCAGGTTGAACTTCTGGTCGGTGCCGCCGAGCTCGAGGTCGCTCTTCAGGGCCACCGAGTCGTAACCCTGCATCAGCGGGTAGAGGAACTCGTGCACGCTGATCGGCGTGCCGGCCTTGAAGCGCTCGGCGAAGTCGTTGCGCTCCATCATGCGCGCCACCGTGTAGCGCGCGGCGAGCTGGATCATGCCGCGCGCGCCCAGCGGGTCGCTCCACTCGGAGTTGTAGCGGATCTCGGTCTTGTCCGGATCGAGCACCAGGCTCGCCTGCCGGTAGTAGGTCTGCGCATTGGCCTCGATCTGCTCGCGCGTCAGCGGCGGGCGCGTGGTGTTGCGGCCGGACGGGTCGCCGATCATCGACGTGAAGTCGCCGATCAGGAAGATCACCGTGTGCCCCAGGTCCTGCAGCTGGCGCATCTTGTTCAGCACCACGGTGTGGCCGAGGTGGATGTCCGGCGCGGTCGGGTCCAGCCCGAGCTTGATGCGCAGTGGCACGCCGGTTGCTGCAGACCGGGCGAGCTTGGCGGTCCAGTCCGCCTCCGGTAACAGTTCGTCGCAGCCGCGGCGCGTGAGGGCGAGGGCCTCGCGCACGCGGTCGGTGACGGGGTAGCTCGGGGGGGGCGTGCCTGGGGACATTCGAGGGCTTTAGTGGTTCTACGCAATGGCCCGCAGCACCCGGCCGGTATACTGCGGCGCGGTCTTGCACCGCCTGCGACCGGCCCGCGAGGGGCCCGTCAAGCGCAGGGATTCTAGTGGACGCGCCTCGGCGCTCCCGGACGATCCCGCCGTCCGACCCATGACCGCCGGAGCCGCGCGCTCCCGAAGACAGAACCGATGTCGTTGGAATCCGCTGAACGCAGCCTGGCCGCCGGACTCGCCGGTGTGCAGCGCTTCGTCGCCACCCACCCGCGCAGCCTGGCCGCGGCGGTCGCCTTCGCGCTGGCCGGCTTCGGCGCCACCGCCTGGGGTATCGCCACGCAGGGCCCGGATGCGGCCGACCTGCCGCGTCGACTGGTGACGGAAATGGTCACCCCGGAGGACGTGCCGGCGCAGCTCGAGGCGCTGGCCGAGCACGAGCTCGAGCTCTACCGCAGCGACCTGACCCGCGCCAGCGACACCGCCGACAGCCTGCTCGCGCGGCTGGGCGTCAGCGATGCCGAGGCGGCGGCCTTCCTGCGCCGCGACCCGGTCGCGCGCCGCCTGCTCGAGGGCCGGGCCGGCAAGATGGTGCGGGTGGTGACCGGCGAGACCGGCCGGCTGACCGAGCTCGTGGCGCGTTATGCGCCGGCCGACACGAAGCTGCTCGGCACTCATTTCACACGCCTGACCGTGCGGCGCGACGCCGTCGGCCTGACCGCAGCGGTCGAAACCGACCTGCTGGCCAGCCAGGTGCGCCTGGGCAGCGGCACGATCCAGAGCTCGCTGTTCGCCGCCACCGACGAGGCGCGCATCCCGGACAACGTCGCCAGCCAGCTGGCCGAGGTGTTCTCCACCGACATCGACTTCCACCGCGAACTGCGCCGCGGCGACACCTTCTCGGTGGTCTACGAGGCGCTCACCGCCGACGGCGAGCCGATCACCTGGAGCAACGCCGGTGGCCGCGTGGTGGCCGCGGAGTTCGTCAACAAGGCCGAGCGCCATTCGGCCGTCTGGTTCACCGACGAGCAGGGCAAGGGCGGCTACTACGACCTGGATGGCCGCAGTAAGCGCCGCGCCTTCCTGGCCAGCCCGATGGAGTTCTCGCGCGTCACTTCGGGGTTCGCGATGCGACTGCATCCGATCCTGAACCAGTGGCGCCAGCACAAGGGCGTGGACTACGGCGCCCCGACCGGCACGCCGGTGCGCAGCGTCGGCGACGGCGTGGTGAGTTTCGCGGGCTGGCAGAACGGCTACGGCAACGTGGTCGAGATCGAGCACAGCGGCAACCGCTCCACCGTCTACGCCCACCTGAGCCGCATCGACGTGCACAAGGGTCAGCGGGTCGACCAGGGCGTGCGCATCGGCGCGGTCGGCTCGACCGGTTGGGCCACCGGGCCGCACCTGCACTTCGAGGTCAAGGTCGCCGGCCAGCAGCGCAATCCGATCACCATCGCGCAGAACTCCGAGGCGATCGAGCTGAGCGCCGCCGCGCGGCCACGCTTCACGGCCCTGGCGGCCGGCCTGCGCGGCCAGCTCGAGGCGGCAGGCACGCTCGGCGGCAGCGTCGCCGAGTAAGGCGCGCTGCGGCCATGGCCAGCGCGGCCTACGTCGGGCTGATGTCCGGCACCTCGCTGGACGGCGTCGATGGTGTGCTAGTCGAACTGGACCTCGACGATCCGCAAACCTGGCGCGTGCACGCCCATGTGCATCAGCCGTTCGCGCGCCCGCTGGCCGACGAACTGCTCGCCCTCAACGCGCCGGGGCCCGACGAACTGCACCGCGCCGCGCTGGCCGGCAACGCCCTGGCCCGCGCGTATGCCGCGGTGACGGCCGAACTGCTGGAACGCGCCGGCATGGCGGCAGGCGGCGTCCGCGCGATCGGGGCCCACGGCCAGACGGTGCGGCACCGACCGCAGTCGTTCGACGGCACCGGCTACACGCTGCAGTTGCTCAATGCCGCGCTGCTGGCCGAGCTCAGCGGCGTCGACGTCGTGGCCGACCTGCGCAGCCGCGACGTCGCCGCCGGCGGCCAGGGTGCGCCGCTGGTGCCGGCCTTCCACCGGGCCCGCTTCGCGCGCTCCGGGCAGGCGATCGCGGTGTTGAACCTCGGCGGCATCGGCAACCTCAGCCTGCTGCATGCCGACGGCTCGGTCACCGGCTTCGACTGCGGCCCGGCCAACGCGCTGCTCGACCACTGGGCGAGGCGGCATCTCGGCCAGGACTTCGATGCGGGCGGCCGCTGGGCCGCCGGCGGACGTGTCGACGCCACCTTGCTGGCCGCGCTGCAGCGCGAGCCCTACTTCGCGCTGCCACCGCCCAAGAGCACCGGGCGCGACCTGTTCAATGCGGATTGGCTCGCGGGCGTCGGGCCGGACAGCGTCGCAGCGCAGGATGTCCAGGCCACACTGGCCGAGCTGACCGCCTGGGCGGCCGCGCAGGCCCTGCAGCTGCACGGCCCGGCGACGACCGAGCTGCTGGTCTGCGGCGGCGGCGCGTTCAACGACGACCTGATGGCCCGCCTGCGCGCCCGCCTGCCGGGCTGCACGGTGTCGACGACAGCCGCCCGCGGCCTGCCGCCCGACCAGGTGGAAGCCTGCGCCTTCGCCTGGCTGGCTGCGGCCTTGGTGCAGCGCCGGCCGGGCAACCTCGCATCGGTCACGGGCGCGCGCGGGCCGCGGCTGCTCGGGGCGCTCTACCCCGCCTAGAAACGACGAAGGCCGCCCGCAGGCGGCCTCGAGTCGACGGGCAACGGGTCAGACGGAGAAGCTGGAACCGCAGCCGCAGGTGGTGGTCGCGTTCGGGTTCTTGATCACGAACTGGGCACCCTGCAGATCGTCCTTGTAGTCGATCTCGGCGCCGACCAGGTACTGCAGGCTCATCGCGTCGATCAGCAGCGTGACGCCGTTCTTCGTCATCTGCGTGTCGTCCTCGTTGACGACTTCGTCGAAGGTGAAGCCGTACTGGAAGCCCGAGCAGCCACCACCCTGGACGAAGACACGAAGCTTCAGGTCAGGGTTGCCTTCCTCGTCGACCAGTTCCTTGACCTTGCCGGCCGCGCTGTCGGTGAAGATGATCGGCGCCGGCGGCTCGTCCATCGGGACCGCGGTCTGGAGGTTCTCCGCCACTGCACTCATCGTCTGCTCCTTCGGCACCCTGCCGAGGCGCCGATTGTCACATGTTGGCCGCGGCCAGTTTCAACGATGGTTTTTCCTCGGCCTTGAGCGGGCGCAATTCGCCGTCGATCGTGGCGCCCTGATGCATCTCCAGCACCTCGTAGCGCACGTCACCGGTGATGCGCGCCTTGGGCTGCAGCTCGAGCAGGTCGGTCGACTGAATCGGACCGATGACCGTGCCGTTGACGATCACATGGCCGGCGATGACCTTGCCGGTGATGCGCGCCTTCTCGCTGATCACGAGGATGCTGTAGGCGTCGCCTTCGGACAGCACGTCGCCGATGACCTCGCCGTCGATGCGCAGGCCGTCGGCGAACTTCAGCTCGCCGTGGATCACGGTGCCCTCGCCGATCAGCGTGCGGATGGGCGGTTGTTTCTTCTTGCCGAACATGCGCGGGTCCCTCCGGATCAAAGGATTACATCTTCAGCGTGTGAGTTGCAAGAACCGAACCGCGGCCATCGGTGACCTTTACTGTCACCGAGCGCACCTGCGCCAGCGGCGGGTGCTCGATCACGCCCTCGATGCGGCGGTACTGGCGCAGCTGCAGCGGCTTGGGGCCACCGGGCTCGGCCTGCACCCAGGGCTTGCCGTCCAGCGTCCCGCCGAGGCTGACCTCGAGCCGGCCGTTGAATTCACCACGCCCCTTGCCGGTCTGCATCAGCAGCAGCTGGTAACGAAGCTGACCGTTCCCGGCCTCCTCGGCCTGCAGCCCGCGCACGCTCAAGCCGCTGTCGCCGGTGCCTGCGGGCAGCAGGCGCTCGAAGAAGCCGAGATCGTTCTTCAACGCGAGGTTCTCGGATTCGACCTGCTTGAGCTGCTGGGCCAGCTTCTCCTGCGCCGCCCGTTCCGTCTTGAGCAGGCTGTCGACGCTGCTGGCGATCGCCAGGGCCTTCTCCCGCTCGGCACGCAGGTCGGCGACCTCGACGCGCAGCTGCGCCAGTTCTTCCTTGGCGCCGCGGTCCAGGCCGGCGATGTCCTTGCCGAACTCGAAGGCCCACAGCGCGATCGCTGCCGAGAAGCCGAGCGCCAGCGCCGCCACCGCCCAGCGCAAGGGCCAGGGCAGGTGGCTGCGGACGATCATCCTCGGCGCACTCACCGAGAGACGACGACGCAAGAGTTTCCAGCGCATCGCGTGGCGTGCTTCGTTTCGTCCACCGGCCGCGGAAACGAACGAGGCCGCGCAGCGGCGGCCTCGTCGTGACAGGGTCGGCGTGACGCCTCAGCGCTTGCTGAACTGCTTGCGGCGACGCGCGCCGTGCAGGCCGACCTTCTTGCGCTCGACCTCGCGCGCATCGCGCGTCACGAAGCCGGCCCGGCTGAGCTCGGGCTTGAGCGCCGCGTCGTAGTCGATCAGCGCGCGGGTGATGCCGTGGCGCACCGCGCCGGCCTGGCCGGACTCGCCGCCGCCGTGCACGTTGACCTTGATGTCGAAGGCCGCGTCGTTGGCCGTCAGCAGCAGCGGCTGCTTGACGATCATGATCGAGGTCTGGCGGCCGAAGTACTGCTCGACCGGCCGGCCATTGACGAGGATCTGCCCCGTGCCCTTCTTGATGAACACGCGGGCCACCGACGATTTGCGGCGGCCGGTGCCGTAGTTCCAGTTTCCGATCATCACCGCTCCTTAGATCGCCAGCGCCTTGGGCTGCTGGGCGGTGTGCGGATGCGTGGCACCGGCATACACCTTCAGCTTCTTCACCATCGCGTAGCCCAGCGGGCCCTTCGGCAGCATGCCCTTGACCGCCTTCTCGAGCGCGCGCCCGGGATGCTTGGCCTGCATGTCCTTGAACTTGGTGCCGTAGATGCCGCCCGGGAAGCCGGAGTGGCGGTAATAGACCTTGTCCTCGGCCTTGTTGCCGGTGACGCGGATCTTGTCGGCATTGACGACGATGATGAAATCGCCGGTGTCGACGTGAGGCGTGTAGATGGCTTTGTGCTTGCCGCGCAGGCGGAGGGCGACTTCACTGGCCACCCGTCCGAGGACCTTGTCGGTCGCGTCAATCACAAACCACTCATGCGTCACTTCGGCCGGCTTGGCGCTGAAGGTTTTCATGGATGTGGGTCGTTGGTCGCCCCTGGGGCCGGATCGGCCCGGGCCCGCACAGGTGCCGCTTCTCGTGTGGCGGCCTCTGTCAGGCTCCCCGGCAGGGCAAAACGGAGAACCCGAAATGGTATCAGAAGTTCCTCGCCCAGGCGATGGCCGGGACGCGACGAGCACTGAGCAGGCGTCAATCGATTCGCGTAGACTGGGGTTAACCCTTACTGAGGAGGTCACTCAATGACCTTGCCCCAAGACAGGCCGGCCACCGCCGTGCCGACACCGGGTCCACAAGACTCGGGCACACCCCCCGCTTCGTCCAGCACGCGCTGGGCCTGGGTGCCCACCCGATCGCTCGGCGCCAGGCACCGCGACCGGATCATGGCCCACCTCGTCGGGCTCGACGAGGCGGATCGCTACCTGCGTTTCGGCTATGCGGCGACGGATGCGCAGATCGCCAAGTACGTCGACATGCTCGACTTCGACCGCGACGAGGTGTTCGGCATCTTCAATCGCCGGCTCGAGCTGATTGCGCTGGCTCACCTGGCCATGCCCGACGCCCCGACGACCCCGCCCGGCGGCGGCACGGCCGAGTTCGGCGTGTCGGTGGTTCGCAAGGCACGTGGCCGGGGCTTCGGCGCCCGGTTGTTCGAGCACGCGATGTTGCATGCCCGCAACCGCGGCGTGCAGACCTTGACGATCCACGCGCTGAGCGAAAACGCGGCGATGCTGAAGATCGCACGCAATGCAGGCGCCACCATCGAACGTGCCGGACCCGAATCCGAGGCCTGGGTACGCCTGCCGCCGGACACATTGGCCTCGCACATGGAGCAGATCATGGGCGACCAGGCCGCGGAAGTGGACTATCACCTGAAGCTTCACGCCAACCAAATGGGCCGTCTTCTCGACATCGTCTCGGAAGTAAAGGCAAACTTGTCCAAGGCATCCCACATCGCCGGCGAGTAGTTCCCGGCGCGGTCCGACCCCGCGAACTCACCGCAGGCGGCCCCCGGGTCTGGGGCTCTCGCCCCGGCCAACGGCAACCGTAACATCCTGTACATTGCCGGCCGGGGCGCCTTGCCATCCTCTGCGCCCAGCAGCCAGCAGCGGGCCCTGAAGATGCAAACCCCACCGTGGATCATCGTGACAGCAGCATTGGCAGGCTTCGCGCTTGCGGCGCTCGTCGGTTGGTGGTGGCAGCGTCGTCCGCCGAAACCGATTCCGCTTCCGACCGACTGGTCCCTCTCCTCCAGACCGGTGTTCTCGACCGACGAGCGGCGCGTCTACCGCCTGCTGCGCGAGGCCTTGCCGCACCACATCATCCTGTCCAAGCTGCCCTTGGTGCGATTCAGCCAGCCGGTGGATCCGGGCCGGGTGCGGTTCTGGTACGACCTGCTGGGGTCGATCCACGTCACCTTTGCCGTGTGCAGTGCCAATGGCCGGGTGCTGGCGGCGGTCGACCTCGACACGGACCGCGGCAACTCGCGCCGGGTCATGCAGATCAAGCAGGCGGTGCTCGGCGCCTGCCGAGTGCGCTACCTGCGTTGCCCGGTGGATCACCTGCCGTCGGTGGCCGAGTTGCAGTTGCTCGTGCCGCAGTCGGGCTCCACGCCGCGTGCGCCGCAGGCCGTGCCGGCGTCGGCTCCAACGCTGGACCAGGCGCGTGATTCGCTGTCCAGCACGGTGGCGACCCGGCGCGCGGCGCGCACCGCGCTGTGGCAGGACTCGACGCTGTTCCAGGATTCCTTCTTTGCGCCGGACACCCGACCGGACGGCTTCTCCGGCAGCGAGTTCGGCAGCCTGGCCGGTCCGCGCACAGTGCCGGGACCGGCGCGCGCCAGCGATGACGCGGGCGACGACATCGCCGGCGTGGTGGTCGACAACCCTCACCCGTCGGCGCCCTCGCGCTTCTGAACCCCGCGCCCCGCGTAGGATGCGGGATGCCCCCGCCCGACGCCGCACCTTCCGTCACCCCGTTCGCCGCCCTGCTGCCCGAGACCGTGCTCGACGCGCTCGACGCCGTCGGCCTGCGCGGCGATGGACGGCTGATCCAGCTGAACTCCTACGAGAACCGCGTCTTCCAGGTCTTCCTGGAAGACGGCCGGGTGGTGGTGGCGAAGTTCTACCGCCCGGGCCGCTGGAGCGACGCGCAGATCCTGGAGGAGCACGCCTTCGCCGCCGAGCTGGCCGCACAGGAGATCCCGCTCGCCGCGCCCTGGCCGCTGCAGGCGGACGCGTCCTCGTTGCATGCCGACCACCTGACACCCTGCGGGCCCACGCTGGCGAGCTTCGCCACGCCCGACGGGCCCTACCGCTTCGCCGTGGCGGAGCGCCGCGCCGGGCGCGCGCCCGAAACCGAGAACCTGGAGGTGCTGGAATGGATCGGCCGCTTCCTCGGCCGCATCCATGCCGTCGGTGCCGTGCGCCCCTTCGATCATCGCCTGACGCTGGACGTGGCCGGCTTCGGCCACGGCGCACGCAACGCGCTGCTGGCGATGGACTGCATTCCGCCGGACGCGCGGCCGGCGTGGGAGCACACCAGCGCCGACGCGCTCGCGGCCGTGCAGCAGGCCTTCGACACCCTGCCCGAGCTGCGGCACCTGCGCCTGCACGGCGACTGCCACCTCGGCAACATCCTCTGGACCGAGGCCGGCCCGCATTTCGTCGACCTCGACGACGCGATGAACGGCCCGGCCGTGCAGGACCTGTGGATGCTGCTCGCCGGCCCGCGCACCGAGCGCGCGGGTCAGCTCGCCGCCATACTCGACGGCTACGAGCAGTTCATGGACTTCGACTGGCGCGAGCTGCGCCTGATCGAGCCGCTGCGCACCCTGCGCATGATCCACCACAGCGCCTGGATCGCCCGGCGCTGGGCCGACCCGGCTTTCCCGATCGCCTTCCCGTGGTTCGAAAGCCCGGCCTACTGGAACGAGCAGACCACGCGGCTGCGCGTGCAGATCGAGGCGATGGCGGAGCCGCCGCTGGGCAGCCCCGCCGACTGAAGGCTGACGTTCAGGCCGTCAGCAGCGCGTTGACCCGCCGCACGTAGGCGGCCGGGTCCTCGAGCTGGCCGCCCTCGGCCAGCAGCGCCTGGTCGAACAGGATGTGCGCCAGGTCGTCGAAGTGCGCGCTGCCGTCCAGGCGCTTCACGAGCGCGTGCTCGGCATTCACCTCGAGGATGGGCTTGCCCTTGGGCGCGTCCTGGCCGGCCTGCTTGAGCAGGCGCGCGAGGTGGCCGCTGATGTCGCCCTCGTCCACCACCAGGCAGGCCGGCGAATCGACCAGGCGCGTCGTCACGCGCACGTCCTTGGCGCGGTCCTTCAGCGCCTCCTTCAGCTTCTCGAGCAGCGGCTTGAAGGCCTCGGCGGCTTCCTCGGTCTTCTTCTTCTCTTCCTCGTCCTGCAGCTTGCCGAGGTCCACCGCGCCCTTGGCCACGCTCTGCAGCGGCTTGCCGTCGAACTCGAACAGGTGGGCGAGCATCCACTCGTCGACCCGGTCGACCAGCAGCAGCACCTCGATGCCCTTCTTGCGGAAGATCTCCAGCTGCGGGCTGCTCTTCGCGGCGGAGAGCGTGTCGGCGGTGATGTAGTAGATCGCCTCCTGGCCGTCCTTCATGCGCTTGACGTAGTCCGTCAGCGACACGCCTTCGTCCGCCTGCGTCGAGGCGAAGCGCAGCAGCTTGGCGAGGCGCTCCTGGTTGGCGTGGTCCTCGCCGACCCCTTCCTTCAGCACCGCGCCGAAGTCCTTCCAGAACTTCGCGTACTTCTCCCGCTCGGCCGCGTCCTCGCTGTCGGCCAGGCTCTCGAGCATCGAGAGCACGCGCTTGGTCGAGCCCTCGCGGATCGCCTTCACGTCGCGGCTTTCCTGCAGCAGCTCGCGGCTGACGTTCAGCGGCAGGTCGGCCGAATCGATCACGCCCTTGACGAAGCGCAGGTACACCGGCATCAGCGCCTCGGCGTCGTCCATGATGAAGACGCGCTTGACGTACAGCTTCACGCCGCCGCGCTTGTCGCGGTTCCACAGGTCGAACGGCGCCTTCGCGGGGATGTAGAGCAGCTGGGTGTACTCGCTGCGGCCCTCGACGCGGTTGTGCGTGTAGGCCAGCGGTGCCTCGGTGTCGTAGGAGATCTGCTTGTAGAACTCCTCGTACTGCTCCCGCGTGATGTCGTTCTTCGCGCGGGCCCACAGCGCCGAGGCCTTGTTGACCGGCGCCCACTCGTCGGTGAGCTTCTGCTGGCCGGCCTCGCTGTCCCATTCCTCCTTGCGCATCAGGATGGGCAGCGAGATGTGGTCGGAGTACTTGCCGATGATCGAGCGCAGCTTCCAGGACGCGAGGAATTCGTCCTCGCCCTCGCGCAGGTGCAGCGTCACGCTGGTGCCGCGTTCCGGGCGCGTGATGGTCTCGACCTCGAAGTCACCCGCGCCTTCGCTGGTCCAGCGCACACCCTCATCCGGCGTCAGGCCGGCGCGGCGTGATTCGACCGTGATGCGGTCGGCCACGATGAAGCCGCTGTAGAAGCCCACGCCGAACTGGCCGATCAGGTTGGCGTCCTTCTTCTGGTCGCCTTCCAGCTTGGCCATGAACTCGCGCGTGCCGCTCTTGGCGATGGTGCCGAGGTTGGCCACTGCCTCGCTCTCCGACAGGCCGATGCCGTTGTCGGTGATGGTGATGGTCTTGGCCTCGGGGTCGAACGCGACCCGCACCTCGAGGTTGGGCGTGTCCTCGTACAGCGCGGCGTCGTTCAGCGCCTCGAAACGCAGCTTGTCGCAGGCGTCCGACGCGTTGGAGATCAGCTCGCGCAGGAAGATCTCCTTGTTGGAGTACAGCGAGTGCGTGACGAGGTGCAGGATCTGCTTGACCTCGGCCTGGAAGGAGAGGGTCTGTTTGCTCATGGTCTGGGAATGCGTTGCCCGCCGGTCCACCCGCCGGCGGACCGGAGTATGGGGGCACCGCCCGGGCTTTCAAGGCCCGGGCGATCCACACCCTCAGCTCACTCCAGCACCCAGACGACCGCGCTGCGCGGCGGCACGGTGAAGGCGCCGCTGGCCGCGTCGTAGCGCGCGTCGTTGGCGGCGCGCCGGTCGGCCGCGCCGGGCGCGCGCTGCACCGGATGCAGCGCCCACGCCTTGCCCTTGTCGGCGTCGATCGTGACCGTCTGCGCCACCTTGTCGACATTGACGAGGTAGAGCACCTCCTTGAAGCGCGCCCCCGGATAACCGTTGCCATCCAGGTGGCCGGCCAGCACGGTCGGCACCTGGCCCGAGCCGATGTTGCGGAAGGCCAGGCGGGCCTTCACGTCATCGGCCGTGCGCAACCGGAAAAGCGTGGAGCTGCCGCGGATCGCCAGCAGGTCGCGGAAGGCGTCGCGGGTCCAGGCGATGTTCTCGGGCGCCGGCTTCAGGTCGGCGTTCGCCAGCCGCGGCTTGATCAGGAACCAGTTGTCGCCGTTGTCGCCCTGGGGCGGCGCGCCGGTGCCGAAGTAGTTGTCCTGGTAGCTCCAATCCAGCCGGTTGAACCAGTCGCCCGAGTTGTAGCTGTTGCGGTCCATCGACTTGCTGCGCAAGGTGTCCACGCCGGCATGGAAGTAGGCGATGCCCTGGCTGAAGGCATTGATCGCCGCACCCAGCATCTGCACGCGCGCCCGGTCTTCCTTGCTCGTGGCCAGCGGCAGCTTGTAGGCGCTGATGTCGAACAGCGTCTGGTTGTCGTGGTTCTCGACGTAGTTCACCACCTCGGCCGGGCTGGTGACGTAACCCGCCGGCTGGCCGTTGTAGTCGAGCGATTCGAGCGTGCGCTGCTCGTCCCAGTGCGTGGTCAGCACGTAGTCGCGGATCGAGCCGGCCAGGCCCACCTTGATGATGTCGGCGGACCACATCAGGTCCGTCTTGCTCTTGTTGCCGCCGCTGCCGTTGTCGTCGTACCAGAGGCCGCTGATGTAGCCCTGGTTCTTCACCAGGCTGTCGCCGCCGTCGAACGGCCCGCCGCCGCGCACGTGGTCGCGCGCGCGATCGCTGAAGGTGGCGATGCCCGAGCCGTTGAGCGAGAGCTGCGAGGCCTGCACGAAGCGCGCGCCGTTGGCCACCTCGCCGAAGTTCCAGCCCTCGCCGATCAGCTGCACCGGGCGGCCGGCGGCCTTGTCGACCGTCTTCTTCAGCTGCTCCATCACCGCGCGCGGCTGGTGCGCCATCAGGTCGAAGCGGAAGGAGTCGATGCGGTACTGCGTCGCCCAGGTCTTCACCGAGTCGATCATGAGCTTGCCCATCATCAGGTTCTCGGTCGCGGTGTTCTCGCAGCAGGTCGAGCGCTCGACGTTGCCGCTGCCATCGAGCCGGTGGTAGTAGCCCGGCACGATGCGGTCGAGCACCGCCTTGTCGTTCTGCCCCGAGGCCGACGTGTGGTTGTAGACCACGTCCATGCCCACCCGCAGGCCGGCACGGTGCAGCGCCATCACCATCTGGCGGAACTCGACGATGCGCCTGGCGCCATCGGCCGCATCGCTGGCGTAGCTGCCCTCGGGCACCGTGTAGTGGAACGGGTCGTAGCCCCAGTTGAAGCAGTCGGCATCGCGCACCGCGTTCACCGCGGCCTGCTGCGTCTCGGCATCGGGTGCGTCGTTCGGGATCGCCGGCGTCACGCAGCCCTTCTCGGGCACCGACGCGATGTCGAACACCGGCAGCAGGTGCACGTCGGTCAGCCCGGCATGCGCGAGCGCGTGCAGGTGGCGCATGCCGTTCGACGCCGGGTAGGTGAACGCGCGGTACTTGCCGCGGTCCGCCAGCGGCACCGTCGGGTCGTTGACCGAGAAGTCGCGCACGTGCAACTCGTAGATCGACATGTCGGTCTGCGCCGGGATGCGCGGGGCGCGGTGCTGGTCCCAGCCCGCGGGCTTGAGCGCGCGATCGTCCAGGTCGGCGATGTAGCTGCGTGCGGAATCGGTGGTCAGCCCGATCGAGTACGGGTCGGTGACGAGGTTGCGCACGAGGCCGGTGCCGCGCACGAACACCTGCACGGCGTAGCGGTAGTAGCCGCCTTCGACCTGCGGGCGCTGCGCGCTCCAGATGCCGGTGTCCGGGTTGAAGCGCATCGGCTCGGCCGCGCGCGCCGGGCCGTCGCCGCTACCGTAGAGGCACAGCTGCACCTTCTGCGCGGTCGGCGCCCAGAGCTTGAAGTGCGCCGAGCGGCCGTGCAGCTCGACACCCAGGTCGTCTTCGCGCGCCGCGCGGGCGAAGGCCGCATCCAGCGCGCCGGGCAGCTGCGCGGTCGTCGCGTTCTGCACCTTGCCCTGCGCATCTTCCTGCACCAGCACCAGCTGGCTCGCGAGCAGGCTGTGCGCGAGGCGCTGCGCATCGCGCCGCGAGACCGAGAGTACCGCCCCCGGGGCGACGAACTTGAAGCGTGTCGCCACGTCGCCGGGCACGCCGGCGGTGTTCACGGCCAGCGTGATCGCGCCGTCCGCACCGCTCACGGCCGCATCACGTGCCGCGACGATCTGCCCGCGCGCCGAGTGGTAGAGCTTGAACGTGCCCGACACATCCACCTTCGGCCACTGCAGCAGCCGGTCGGTCAGCCAGTAGGCCCGTGCGTCGGTGGTCGAGACCTGGCGCAGATCCGGCTCGCGGTAGAACACCTGCGGCGTCTCCTGCACCAGCCAGATGTCCGCCACGCCGTTGACCGCGGTGAGGTTGGCGTAGGCGACGCGGACGTTGTCGCTCCAGCCGTCCTTGTTGCCGCTGCCGCCGTTCGGGTTGTCCGGCGTGCCGTGGATGATGAACTCGACCGAGCTGCGCGAGGCATCGTCCTTCGGGTTCAGCACCGGCAGCTCGAACACGATCTCGTTGGCGCTCGTGGCCGCATAGCCCGGCATCGAGGCGAAGCGCACCGGGTTCTCCCACACGTTCAGCGTCAGGCCCGGCAGGCGCGCCGCATCGATGCGGCTGGTGTCCCACAGGTGCAGGCCCCAGGGCGCGAAGTTCGCGTCGAAGCGGCGGTAGTGCACGCGCAGCGTGTTCAGGTCGAGCGAGGCGAGTGCGTCCGGGTTCGTGCGGTAGACCGTGCCCTCGCCGGACTTGAGCCAGAGCTCGTCGCCGTCGGCGAACTTCCAGATCCGGTCCAACCCCGGCGGGTCGCCGTCGGCGCTGGGCTTGTGCACGATGAAGCCGAAGCCCGCCGCATCGCTGCGGAACACGCTCGCATCAATCAGCCAATAGGCGCCGTAGGCATCCGTGCCGGCCTGCGGCAGCGGGTTGGGCCAGCTGACGTTCGGGTAGTCGGCGATGTAGGCATTGGCGGCATTCACCTGCCAGACATGCAGGCCGAAGTCGGCGTAGTTGCCGTCGGCACGCTGGTAGTGCACCTTGACCTGGCCGCTCGGCGCCGGCGTGGGCGGCGTGGGCACGGCGGCCAGCACGGTGGAGAGGTTGGCCGCGTTGCACACCGCCAGGTCATCGCCCCGCCCGGCATGCTGTGCCGTGGCGCGCTCGTCGAGCGCGGTCGCGCTGCCGTCATCGCCGCCACCACATCCGGCCAGCAGGGCCAGCAGCAGCACCAGTCCGAAACGCCAACTCGTCGCGATGCCCATGGCCGTCTCCTGGCCCGCCGAAGGTGGCGGGGAAAGCATGGTATTGAAGTCAAACTACAAGCCAGAACCCGTGCTTACCCTAGCGAGCAGCGTCTCACGGCCATGTAGTCGAGCGTAGTTCAGGGTAATTCGACTACACACCCTGGCGCGGCACCGCTAGAGTCGCGCGCCATGATGTCGACACCCCCGCTGCGCCGCCTCGCACTGACCCTCCTGCTCCTCGCGCTCGCCGCCTGCGGCGGCGGTGGCGGAAGCGGCGACACGGGCCCGCTGCCCGAGGTCGACACCCGCGCCGTCGCGCAGGACGACCCCGGCAGCACGCTGCCGGCGAACTGGCGCCAGGGCCCGTTCGCCGAGATCTTCGTGCGCGCCTACCAGGACAGCGACGGCGACGGCATCGGCGACCTGCGCGGCCTGATCTCCCGGCTCGACTACCTGAAGGACCTGGGCGTCACCGGCCTGTGGCTGATGCCCGTCACCGCCAGCCAGGACGGCGACCACGGCTATGCCGTCACCGACTACCGCCGCATCGAGCGCGACTACGGCAGCCTGGCCGACTTCGACGCCCTGGTCGCCGCGGCGCATGCACGCGGCATCGGCGTGGTGATCGACTACGTGATGAACCACAGCGCCGCGCAGCATCCGGCCTTCGTGAACTCGAAGGCCGGCACCGGCAACGCGTTCCGCGACTGGTATGTCTGGCAGGCCGGTCACCCCTCGGGCTGGAACGTGTTCGGCAGCGACCCGTGGCGCAATGGCTTCACCGGCTGGTACTACGCCGCCTTCTGGGACCAGATGCCGGACTTCAACCTGAAGAGCGCGACCGTGGTCGACTGGCACCACGACAACCTGCGCTTCTGGCTCAACCGCGGCGTCGACGGCTTCCGCTTCGACGCCGTGGGCAACCTGGTCGAGAACGGCCCGAGCGCGTGGGAGAGCCAGCCGCAGAACTACACCTTGATGCGCGGCGTGAAGGCGCTGGTAGCTGGCTACGAGCGGCGCTTCCTGGTGTGCGAGTCGCCGGCCAACCCGCTGCCTTTCGGCGATGCCTGCGGCAGCGCCTTCGCGTTCGGGCACCAGTTCGACCTGATCGCGGCCGCCCGGGGTGACGCGACCGCGGTGCGCGCGGTGGCCGACTACTTCAAGACCGCGCCGCTGACGATGTCGACCATGCTGTCCAACCACGACAGCTTCGCCGGCCAGCGCGCGTGGGACCAGTTCAACGGGGACCAGGCCCAATACCGCCTCGCCGCCGCCACGCTGCTGCTGATGCCCGGCACGCCGTTCATCTACTACGGCGAGGAAATCGGCATGGCCGGCGCCGCCACGCTATCCGGCGACCCGAAGCTGCGCACGCCGATGAGCTGGACGGCCACGTCGGCCGGCTTCACCAGCGGCACGCCGTTCCGCGCCGTCTCGGCCAACATCGCGTCGCAGAACGTCGCGGCGCAGCTGACCGCCTCGAACTCGCTGCTGGCCTGGTACCGAGCGATGACCGCGCTGCGCCGCGCCAACCCCTCGCTGAACGGCGGCAGCTACGAGGCGGCCGTGGCCAGCGGCAGCTTGCTGCACTTCCAGCGCGCCGTGGCCGGCGAGCGCAGCCTGGTGCTGATCAACTACGGCCGCAGCAACGCCAGCGCCACCGTCGACGGCCTGCCGGCCAGCGCCACGCTGAACAATGCCTTCCCGCCCAGCGGCACCGACCTCGCCACCGACGCCGGCGGCAGCGTGACGGTGACGGTGCCGGCGCAGTCGGTGCGCGTGCTGGTGCTGCGCAGCTGAGGCGGCACGAAGGCGTCGGGACGGCCTGTCAAACGGGGCGCCGATTGCCCCGGCCCGGCGCCCGGTTTCGGCGCGGCGCGCGGGCTGCGGTGGTACGGTTCGCGCCGTTGCCATTCCCCCGGGAGAGCCGCATGCCCCGCCTGAACGTCAACGGCCAGACGCGCGAATTCGACGCCGAGCCCGACACCCCCCTGCTGTGGGTGCTGCGCGAGCAGCTCGGCCTGACCGGCACCAAATACGGCTGCGGCATCGCGCAATGCGGCGCCTGCACCGTGCATGTGGACGGCGTCGCCACGCGCTCCTGCGTGCGGCCGCTGTCCACGCTGACCGGGCAGGAGAAGATCGTCACCATCGAGGGCCTGTCGAGCGACGGCCGCCACCCGCTGCAGCGCGCCTGGGAGAAGCTCGACGTGCCGCAATGCGGCTTCTGCCAGTGCGGCATGCTGATGACCGCCGCCGCGCTGCTGAAGGAGAAGCCGCGCCCCAGCGATGCCGACATCGACGCCGCGATGAGCAACATCTGCCGCTGCGGCACCTACAACCGCGTGCGCGCCGCGATCAAGCTCGTGGCCGCGCAGCAGGCCTGAGGGAGGCGGCCATGAGCGACACGAACCTGCTCTCGCGCCGCGGCTTCCTCGGCGGCACGGCCGCCGTGACCGGCAGCCTGGTGGTCGGCTTCCCGGTGCCGGCGGCGCAGCCCGCCGCCGAGGTGCCGGCCGTGCCGGAGATCAACGCCTGGGTCGTGGTGCAGCCCGACGAGCGCGTGATCGTGCGCATCGCGCGCTCCGAGATGGGCCAGGGCTCGCTGACCGGCCTGGCCCAGCTCGTCGCCGAGGAGCTGGACTGCGACTGGGGCAAGGTCAGCACCGAGTACCCCACCCCCGGCCAGAACCTGGCGCGCAACCGCGTCTGGGGCAGCTTCTCCACCGGCGGCAGCCGCGGCATCCGCGATTCGCACGAGTACGTGCGCAAGGGCGGCGCGATCGCCCGCGCGATGCTCGTGCAGGCTGCGGCCGAGCAGTGGAAGGTGCCCGCCACCGAGTGCAGCACCAGCGCCGGCACGATCACGCATGGCCCCTCGGGCCGGCGCACCACCTACGGCGCGGTGGCGCCGGCGGCCGCGCGGCTCAAGCCGCCGGCGGACGTGGCGCTGAAGGACCCGAAGGCCTGGACGATCGCCGGCAAGCCGCTGCCGCGCCTGGACACGCGCGACAAGCTGACCGGCGCGCAGGTCTACGGCATGGACCTGAAGCTGCCCGGCATGCTCAACGCGGCGATCCGCGCCTGCCCGGTGTTCGGCGGCAAGCTGAAGTCCTTCGACGCCGCAGCGATCGCCAAGCGGCCGGGCGTGAAGAAGGTGGTGCGCGTGGGCGACAACGCCGTCGCCGTGGTGGCCGACACCTGGTGGCGCGCCAAGACCGCGCTCGACGCGCTGCCCGTCGAGTGGGACGAGGGCCCGCATGCGCAGGCCAGCAGCACGGCCTTCGCCGCCACGCTCAAGGCCGGGCTGGACGCGAGCGACGCGGTGGTCGGCCACAGCGCCGGCGACGCGAAGGCCGCGCTGGCCTCGGCGGCGCGGCGCATCGAGGCGGTGTACTCGTACCCGCACCAGAACCACGCGACCATGGAGACCATGAACGCGACGGCGCGCTGGACGCCCGAGCGTTGCGAGGTCTGGACACCGACGCAGAACGGCGAGGCCGCGCTGGCCGCCGCGGCCGAGGCCTCGGGCCTGAAGCCGGCGCAATGCGAGGTCTACAAGCTGCACCTGGGCGGCGGCTTCGGCCGGCGCGGTGCGGTGCACGACTGGGTGCGCCAGGCGGTGGCGATCGCGAAGGAGCTGCCGGGCACGCCGGTCAAGCTGATCTGGTCGCGCGAGGAGGACATGGTCCAGGGCCGCTACCACCCGGTGACGATGTGCAAGCTCAGTGCCGGGCTGGATGCGCAGGGCAAGCTGACCGCGCTGCACATGCGCATCTCGGGCCAGTCCATCCTCGCGGGCATCTTTCCGCAGAACATCAAGGACGGCAAGGATCCGGTGGTGTTCCAGGGCCTGAACGCGCCCGGCCCCGAGGCCTCGATCGGCTACACCGTGCCGAACCTGCTGGTCGACCACGCGATGCGCAACCCGCACGTGCCCCCGGGCTTCTGGCGCGGCGTGAACCTGAACCAGAACACGCTCTACCTGGAGTGTTTCCTCGACGAGGTGGCGCATGCGACGAAGCAGGACCCGCTCGCGCTGCGCCGCAGCCTGATGGCCGGGCACCCGAAGCACCTCGCGGTGCTGGAGGCGGTGGCGAAGAAGGTCGGCTGGGACCAGCCGGCGCCCGCCGGCGTGTTCCGCGGCCTGGCGCAGACCATGGGCTTCGGCAGCTACGTGGCCGCCTGCGCCGAGGTGTCGGTCGCCACCGACGGCACGCTGAAGATCCACCGCATCGTCGCCGCCACCGACTGCGGCCACGCCGTCAACCCGCAGCAGATCGAGGCCCAGGTCGAGGGCTCGTTCGCCTACGGGCTGTCGGCCGCGCTGTGGGGCGAGTGCACGGTCGACAAGGGCCGCATCGTGCAGACCAACTTCGACAGCTACCCGGTGATGCGCATGGACACCATGCCCAAGGTCGAGACGATCGTGATGCCCAGCGGCGGCTTCTGGGGCGGCGTGGGCGAGCCGACCATCGCGGTGGCGGCGCCGGCGGTGCTCAACGCGATCTTCGCGGCCACCGGCAAGCGCATCCGCGACCTGCCGCTCAAGCACCACAGCCTCAAGCGCGCGTGAAGCCGGCGCTGCTGGTCGTCGCCCTGCTCGGCACCGGGGCCGCCGCCGCGCCGCCGGCCTGGGAGGGCGACGCCCTGCCCACGCCGCTCACCGCCACCCCGGGCGACCCGGCCCGCGGCCGTGCGCTCGTGGCCGAGCGCCGCACCAGCCTGTGCCTGCTGTGCCACCCGGCGCCGATCCCCGGGCAGCAGGCCGGCAACCTGGCGCCCGACCTGGCCGGCGCCGGTGCGCGCTGGAGCGCCGCGCAGCTGCGGGCCCGCATCGTCGACGCGCGGCGCCTGAACCCGGCCACCACCATGCCGCCCTTCCACGCCAACGAGGGGCTGCAGCGCGTGGGCAGCGCCTGGCAGGGCCGACCGGTGCTCGAGGCGCAGCAGGTCGAGGACATCGTGGCCTGGCTGCAGACATTGCGTTGACGTTGCGATGACCTTGCCACGACGCCACCTGCTGATCGCCGCCGGCGCCGCGGTGTGCCTGCGCCCGGCGCGCGCGACGCCGCTCGAGATGGAGCTGGCGATCGCCGCCTTCACCGGCGGCGCGCCGCTGCGCGAGGGCCGCGTGACGCTGGAGATCGCGCCGCTGGTGGAAAACGGCAACGCGGTGCCGGTCGGCCTCGGCGTCGAGGAGGCGCTCGCCCCCGGCGCGGTGCGCGCGCTGGCGCTGTTCACGCCGGGCAACCCGCAGCCCGGCGTGATCGTCGCGCGCTTCGGCCCGCGCAGCGGCCGCGCCCGGCTCGACACGCGCATGCGCCTGGCCAGCTCGCAGACCGTGGTCGCGCTGGCGCAGTTCGCCGACGGCAGCTGCTGGCGCCGCAGCGCCGAGGTGGTGGTGACGCTGGCCGCCTGCGTGGAAGGTTGACGCCATGGCGACCCGCGCGATCGTCACCCTGCCGCCGCCGGCCCGCCCGGGCGAGGTGGTCGAGCTGCGCGTGCTGGTCAGCCACCCGATGGAAACCGGCTACCGGCGCGACGCCGACGGGCGCATGCTGCCGCGCGACCTGATCCGGCGCTTCCGCTGCCGCTGCGACGGCGAGACCGTGATCGAGGCCGAGCTGCACGCGGCCATCGCCGCCAACCCCTACCTGGCCTTCTGGCTGCAGGTGGGCGAAGGCCCCGGCCTGCTCGAGTTCGAGTGGGAGGGCGACAACGGCTTCGTGCACCAGGAACGGCGCACGCTGCTGCGCAGATGAGGCGCGGATGAGGCGCGGATGAGGCGCGGATGAAGTGCGTGCAAGCCGCGCTGCTGATCGCCGCCTTGCTGGCCGGCTGCGCCCTGCCGGACGCTGCGCCGCGGCGCAGCGGCTTCGACGACATGAGCCCCGCACTGCAGGCGCTGCAGCGCGACGACGCCCAGAACCCGGGCCTGCTGGCGGTGCTGGAGGGCGCGGCGCTGTGGGACCAGCCGGCCGGGCCGCAGGGGCAGCGCTGCAGCGGCTGCCACGGCGATGCGGCGGCCACGATGCGCGGCGTGGCCGCGCGTCACCCGCGCTTCGACGCGGCGAGCGGCCGGCCCGTCTCGCTCGGCCAGCGCATCGCGGCCTGCCGCGTGCGCCAGGGCCTGCAGCGGCCCGGCCCGGAGGACGGCGCCCGGCTCGCGCTCGAGGCCTACGTGGCGCACCAGTCGCGCGGCCTGCCGATCGAACCCGACCCCGACCCGCGCCTGGCCCCCTGGCGCGAACGCGGCCGCGCCCTCTACGGGCAACGCATCGGCCAGCTCAACCTCGCCTGCACGCAGTGCCACGACGGCCTGGCCGGCAAGCGCCTTGGCGGCAGCACCATCCCGCAGGGCCACCCGACCGGCTACCCGGTCTACCGGCTCGAATGGCAGGCGCCCGGCTCGCTGCAGCGGCGCCTGCGCGGCTGCCTGGCCGGCGTGCGCGCCGAGCCGTTTGCGCCCGATGCGCCGGAATGGGTCGAGCTCGAGCTGCACCTGATGCAGCGCGCCGCCGGCATGCCGCTGGAGACACCCGCGGTTCGGCCTTGATCAGCGCTTGAGCACCTTGGGCACCGGGTTCGGTCGCAGGCGGTAAGCGTCGGGCATGCCCGAGCCGAGCAGCGGGCGCAGGTAGAGGCGGAAGGCGTCGGTCACGTCGGTGCCGGAGTCGCTGATGAACGCGTCGTCCATCGTGCGCGTCTTGCCGGCCACCGTCTCCAGCGGCACCAGCTCGTAGTCGGCCGAGTAGTAGCCGGTGCGCTTGATCGCCACCGAGCCGTCGCGGTCGCCCCACATGGCGTACTGCACCGCCTTCTCGCCGACCTCGCGCGCCTCGCGCTGGTCGACGTCGCTGACGCAACCGATGAACGAGCGCTGCAGGTAGCCGAAGGTGTCGCCGCGCACGCGCTTGATACCGAGCTTCTCCTTGATCTCCTCGCACAGCAGGTCGGCCAGCGCGCCCGTGCCGGAAAGCTGCACGTTGCCGTGGGCGTCGTGCTCCAGGTCCTTGGCGAGCTGCGCGGCGATCGCCTGGCCGCTCGCGTCGTGGATGCCTTCGGAGACCGCGATCACGCAGCGCCCGTAACGCTCGTACATGGTCTTCACGTCGGCCAGGAACCTCGGCAGCTCGAAGGTGCGCTCGGGCAGGTAGATCAGGTGCGGGCCGTCGTCCGGGAACTTCTTGCCCAGCGCCGAGGCGGCGGTCAGGAAGCCGGCGTGGCGGCCCATCACCACCGCCACGTAGACGCCGGGCAGCGCGGCGTTGTCGAGGTTCGCGCCGGCGAAGGCCTGGGCGACGAAGCGTGCGGCGGAGGGGAAGCCGGGCGTGTGGTCGTTGCCGACCAGGTCGTTGTCGATCGTCTTCGGAATGTGGATCGAGCGCAGCGGGTAGCCGGCCTTCTTCGCCTCCTCGCTGACGATGCGCACTGTGTCGGAGGAGTCGTTGCCGCCGATGTAGAAGAAGTGCCCGATCTCGTGCGCCTGCAGCACCTTGAAGATCTCCTGGCAGTACTTCAGGTCGGGCTTGTCGCGCGTCGAGCCCAACGCCGAGGCCGGCGTGCCGGCCACCAGCTCGAGGTTGTGGCTGGTCTCCTGCGTGAGGTCGACGAAATCCTCGTTGACGATGCCGCGCACGCCGTGGTGCGCACCGTACACCTGCCGGACCTCGCGGAAGCGCCGCGCCTCCAGCACCACGCCGACGAGCGACTGGTTGATCACTGCGGTCGGTCCGCCGCCTTGCGCGACGAGGATCTTGCCGGATGGCTGCATGCGGGCTCCTCCAAATGGTCCGGGCGGGGATCGTACCCCCGCCCGGGGCCCGCAGCGCGGCTCAGGCCGCCAGCCGCAGCGGCGCGCGGCGCGCGCCTTCATAGGCCTGCAGTTCCTCGAGCGCGCGGCGGATGTCCTGCTCGTCGCCGTCGATCACCGCGCGGTCGGCGCGGCGCAGCGAGGCCTCGATCAGGGCCGAGGCGAACGCCCCCGCCGAACCGATCGCAACGTACTTGCGGACCAGCTCGCGGCAGCGCGCCTGTTCGGCAGGAAGGGCATGGAGGAGTTGGGTGTTCAGCATGATGGTCCTCGGTGTCGGTGATCCGGACGGCCGGCGCTGCGGTGTCGTCCTGGCTTCATTTCAGTCCAGCGTGCTTCCCATTGCGACGCAGCCGCGGCCGGTCCGGATGGGGGGGGAGCGGCGACGATCGGCAGACGATCGTCGCGTGCCGGCGGGCCCCGCAAGCGCTGCGGGCCACCCCGGCCGGACACCGGGGTGGCCCGCACGGGCAGCGACGGGTTCAGCGCGCCTTGCGGCCGACCAGGCCCGCCGCGGGCGGGGTGTAGGGCAGGTGCGGCAGCGTGCCGGCCGCGCCGGTGCTGCCGGGCGTGCCCGGGACCTTCTGGCTCGGCTTGAAGCTCGCGTTGAAGACCGGGAACTCGGGGATCGCCGCGGGCAGCAGGCGCACGTAGCTGCCGTCCAGCGGCGAATCGCGGTGGTACTCGATCAGGAAGTCGACCCAGTCGGTCACCTTGACGAACTCGATGATGTGCGGCTGCACCGGCGGCCGGGCCGGATCGGGGTTGACGTCGAGGTAGAACGGGCTGCGCCAGTCCCACACGCCGCGCAGCAGCGGGTCGGGCAGGAAGATGTTCATCGCCAGCAGCGGCGAGCCGAAGTTCCAGGTGATGTTGGTGCCGTCGGCCACCCAGGGCTGGTCGGCGTCGCCGTAGACCTTGATGCCCTTGAGCGCATCCTGCAGCGCGCGGCAGGCCGGGTGCACCGGGTGCGGCCGGAAGTCGAACTTCAGCAGCTGCGAGGCGAAGCTGTACAGGTCGGTCAGCTGGTCGGGCGTCTCGAGCGCGAAGCCGCTCTCGGTGTCGTACTGCTGCGCCAGGATGATGGCGTTCATGATCCGCTGCACCACCACCTTGCGCTGGTCCGGCCCGGGCGCGCTGCGCATCGCGGCCAGCAGCGCGTCGGCCAGGTCGTCCACGCGCTCGGCGATCGCGCCCATGCGCGCCAGCCGCACCACGCAGCCGGCGGTCGGGTGGTTGCCCTTGGCCTGCAGGATGGCGTGGTTGCCCTCGGCGAACCAGAGCGCGAGCTGCTGGGCCGTGGCGCTGCCCTGCTGGCGCAGCTTGTCGAACACGCCCGGGTACGGCGCGCCGGCGGTGAAGAAGTTGTAGTTGGGGTAGCCGGTGGCGTAGTCGGCGTAGGGCGCCACCGTGTGCAGCACCTCGACCGACATGTTGAAGCAGTTGTCGAAGTGGATCACCGACAGCCGCGGCACGCCCGCCTCCAGCGCCATCTTCAGCGCCGCGCCCAGCCCCCAGGTGGACAGCGGCATGTGGTTGGCCGGCAGCATCGGCGAGCCGCCGGGCAGCATGGGCGAGCCGCCCGGCAGCATCGGCGAGCCACCCGGCAGCAGCGGCGAATCGCCCGGCAGCACCGGGGCAGCGCTGTCGGCATTGAAGCGCCACTCGAAGCGGCCGTTGTCGGTCAGCGTGGCGGTGTCGAGCTGGGTGCGGTCGATCTCCGGCAGGAAGCCGGCGCCATGGCCCTCGAGTGCCAGCACGATCGCGGCGGTCGGTCGGCTGCGGTGCGCGTGGCGCAGGAAGCCGGCCAGGTTGCGCGGCTGCGACATGTCCTGCTTCCAGCGCGAGCTGACCACCATCCCGGCCGGCTTGCCGGCCTCGATCTCGACCAGCCAGGTGTCGTCGTCGACCCGGTCGATCAGTGCACACACGTGCACGCCGGCATCGGCCACCTTCAGCAGGCCCTGCACCAGCGGATGCTGGGCCAGCGTCTGGCTGTCGCCGTCGGGAAAGGTGCTGAGCACGGGGTCGGTGCCGAACGGCGCGTACACCGCCAGCAGCACGCTGTCGGTGCGCGCCGGGTCGTTGGGCTTCTCGGGCAACAGCCGGGGCAGGGTCATGGGAGCTCCTCGTTCTTGTCAGGCCGGCAACGGTAATCCTGCCCGACTTGCATTCACAAGCATCTCGTCCCTCGGTGGGATGGTGCTGCTCAGACGATCGTGAGACGATTTCGGCCGCCCATGGAAAACCCGAACCTCTCTCCCGCCCCGGCGCCCTCGGCGCGGCGGCGCGTGCCACCACCGGCACTGGCCGAGGCGCTGGTCGGCGCCCTGCTGGCGGCCCACAAGGCCGGCACGCTGGAAGGCTGGTTGCGCCGGCATCGCCGCATCGCGCGCTGGCTGCAGGCGCATTGGCTCGCGCCGGTGCTGGCCAGCGGCGGCGACGCGGCGCGCGAGGGGGCGGGGGCCGCGGCTGTCGGCCTGCTGCTGCGCTGGGCCGTGCTGCAGCTGCGGCCCGACCGCGCCGGCGAGGACGTGCCGGTGCCGCGCGAGGCCTGGCTCGACCGCACCAGCTGGCGCCCGATGCTGGCCCTGTGGTGCCAGTTCGGCTTCGGCCCGGTGCCGGCCTTCCGCGACCGCTACCGCGGCCATGCCGACGAGCCGGCCGCCAGCCACCTGTGCGGGCTGTGGTCGGTCGGCCCGAGCACCTACTACCGCTACCTCGACAAGGGCAAACGTGGCCTGGCCGCGCTGCTCGGCGATCCGCCGGGCCCGGCGGCCGGGCGGCTGGCGCTGCGGGCCATGGCACGCGACCAGGCCCTGGCGCGGCTGGGCCTGGACGGCGTGCCGCAGCGCCAGGCCTGGCACCGGCAGCGCGCGGGCGAGGCGCTGACCCGGCACGACAGCGCCTCGGCGCTGTGGCACCTGGCCCAGGCCGGCGACCAGGCCGGCTTCGCCCAGGCGCTGCAGCGGCACAGCGTCGAGCTGGCCAGCGAGCCCGAGACCGATGCGCTGCTGGAGGCGATGCGCGCCGCCACCGCCGGCGTGCGCGAACGCTGCGAGCTGCTGCTGGCCGAGGCCTCGCTGTGGCGCATGCGCGGCCAGGCCGAACGCGAGCTGCAGGCCTGCGAGCAGGCGCTGCGCGAGGCCGTCGCGGGCGACGACACGCTGATGCTCGGCGTGGTCTACGGCGAGCTCGGCAAGTTCCACGAGCTGCGCGACATGGACCGCGCCTTCGCCTGCTACCAGGACAGCGCCGACGCGCTGCTGCGCTCGGGCGTGGCCGACGACCGCGCCGCGACCGACCGCGTCATCGAGGCCTATGCGGTGACGCTGGCGCGGCTCGCCTGGCTCTACGTGCTGCGCAACGACCCGCGCGCGCGCCCGGTGCTCGAGCGGGCCCAGCAGCTGTGCGCGCGGCCCGGCATCACGCTGCCGACGCTGGCCATGCTCGAGCAGACCTGGGGCGAATGCTGCCGGCGCAGCGGCGACCTGCCCGGCGCGATCGAACATCGCCACCGCGCGCTGCTGCTGTACGAGCGGGTCGATGACCGCCAGGCGATCCTCAAGACCTGCGGCAACCTGAGCCTCATCTACGGCGAGGCCAAGGACTACGAACGGGCCCGCGAGTACGCGCGGCGCGTGCTGGCGCTGGCCGACACGATGGCGGTGGACCCCGAGATCCTGGCCAGCACGCACCTGAACCTCGGCGTGGCGCATTTCTGGCAGGGCCACTACGCCGAGGCGAGCGCCGAGTACGAGCAGGCCCTGGAGATCGCGCTGCGCGCGCAGTTGCGCCGGGTGGCCGGCGTGGCGCACTACAACCTCGCCGAGGTGGCCTACCTGCGCTTCAAGCAGACCCGCGACCCGCACGACGAACAGCGCGGCGACCGCCATGCCGCGGCGGCCGTGGCCGTCTGGCCGCACGAGAGCGACCCGTCGCACGCCGAGAGCACCAAGCGGCTCAAGCGCGACATCCTCGGCCCGGCCGAGGACCGCTCGCGCGACCGGCTGCTGAGCGCCGAGGCGATGGACCACCTGCCCGAGATGAGCGAGGTGACGCGCCAGCGCGAACGCCTGGCCGTGCCGGCCGCGCCCGAGGAGCATGTGCGGGCGCGCCTGGCGATCGCCAACGCCTACCTCGCGGTGGCGGTCAAGGAGCGCGAGGCGGCGCTGGCGCTGATCGAGCGGCACGGACTGGGCGGCCGCTTCGCCGACGAGCTCGACGGCCTGCGCCGCACCTTCGAGCGCCAGATCTCGCGCGAGCAGCGCCTGGCCGCCGCCTGGCGCGCGGCCACCGCCGACCTCATCACCAGCCAGCGCTGCCAGGCGCTGCTGCAGCACCTGCTGGCCGACGGCACGCTGAACAAGAGCCGCTACGCCGAGCTGTGCGGGCTGAGCCCGGCCACCGCGTCCAAGCACCTCGGCCTGCTGGCCGAGCGCGGCCTGCTGCAGCAGACCGGCAAGGGCCCGAGCACGCGCTACACGCTGCCGGCGTAGCCGGGCTGGGCCGGCGGCACGCCGCGCCGCACGCAGCCCTTGCCGCCCTGCTTGCCGGCGTACATCGCGGCATCGGCCTGGCGCAGCAGGCTGGCCGGGTCCACGCCGTCCTGCGGCACCAGCACGAAGCCGATCGTCAGGCCGACCTCGATGCGGCGCTGCCCCGACAGCTCGAACGGCGTGCGGAAGGACTCCACCAGCTTGGCGCCGATATCGCGTGCCTGCTGCTCGTCGGCCAGGCCGGCAGCGGTGACGACGAACTCGTCGCCGCCCAGGCGCGCGACCACGTCGCTGGCGCGCAACTGCGACTGCAGGCGCCGGCCCACCAGCACCAGCAGTTCGTCGCCGGTGTCGTGGCCATGGCGGTCGTTGACCTGCTTGAAGCCGTCCAGGTCGAGCATGTAGACGGCCAGCTGGCGGTCGGGCCCGCAGTCGCGCATCGCCTGGGCCAGGCGGGCGTCGAGGCCGCGCCGGTTGGGCAGCCCGGTCAGCGCATCGGTGTGCGCCATCGAGACGAAGGTATCGCGCTCGCGCACCGCATGCACCGCCGCGGCATGCACCGCCTTCATGCGCAGGCCCAGCACGCGCAGGAATAGCACCATGTCCAGCGCCGCGCCGGCCTGGAAGGAATGCAGCGTCCACCAGTTCGCGTCCACGTGGCCCTTGATGACGCCGACCATGGTCGCGGTGGAGACGAAGTAGCCCAGCCATGCGACCAGGAAGTACCAGCCGATCGAGTCGCCGCGGCGCGCGCGCCGCACCGCGCCGGGCAGGCCCATCAGCGCCGGCAGCAGCCCGAGCGAACCGACCACCGTGCTGACCAGGTGCACGTGGATCAGGTCGAGCGCGTACAGCAGCGCCGTCAGCCCGAGCGCGGCAGCGCCGCCGAACATCACGCGGCTGAAGTGCCGGCTGACGTCCGGGCCGCGCAGCACCTCCTCGACGAACAGGAAGGTGCAGCCCGAGGCGAGCAGCGCCGCCAGCGCGGCGGCGTGCTGCTCGAGCCACAGGTTGCCGGGCCACAGGTACATGCCGCCCAGGCCGAACTGCACCACCGAGAACATCATGCTGCCGAAGGTCAGCAGCGCGTACTTCAGGAACAGCGGCTCGCGCGTCGAGGCCCATTGCGCCAGCGTGTAGAGCACCAGGCACAGCGCCAGGCCGGTGAGCAGGCCCTGCAGCAGCATCTCGTCCTGGGCGCGGCTGTGGAACTCGGTCAGCCGCGTCAGAGAGATCGGCAGGATCATCGCGCCCAGCGTGTCGACGCGCAGCAGCAGCTCGTGCGGCACGCCCGGCGTCAGATCGAGGGCGACGGCGTGCGAGCGCGAGCGCACCGGCCGCTCGTCGGGGGGCTGCAGGTTGCCCAGGCGCGCCTGCTGCACCAGCCGGCCCTCGCGCAGCAGGTGCACGTCGACGCGGTTCAGCACCGCGTAGTCGATGTCGAGCAGCCAGCGGGCACGGCTGTCGGGCGCACTGCGCAGCGGGATGCGCAGCCACACCGCCTCCTTGCGCAGCCCGAGCGTCTGGCGCGCCGAGACGGGCGGCTCGAAGCGTTCGGCCGCCCGCAGCGCGGCCACCCAGTCGAGCCGGCGCTGCGGATCCGGCAGGATCTCCACCACCGACCAGGCCTCGACCCGCGGCCGGGCGTCCTCGAGCAGCAGTTCGCCGCCGGCGCGCGCCGGCAGCGCGGCCGCCAGCAGCAGCAGGAGCAGCAGGCCGCGCAGCAGGACGGTCGGCGCCCTCACGCACGCCCCCCGGCCGCCCAGGCACGCATCATCTGGTCGGTCTTCGCGCGCAGGTGCTCGGGCAGCTTGAGCGGGCGCGTCTGGTCCATCAGCAGCCCGGTGATGAGCCGCGTGCCGAGCAGCCGGCTGATCACGCGCGCGAGCGAGAAGCCGGGCGAGAACCAGCGGCCGACCGTGTCGAACACCCGCACCAGGCCCATGACCAGCGCGAACAGCAGCCGGCTCGTCCAGCCGACCTGGCCGTCCAGGCGCAGATCCGCCGACGAGCGCGGACCGATCAACTGGCGACACAGCAGCAGCGGGAAGGACCGCAGCGCGGCGAACGGGAGCGCGCGCGCCAGGGTCGCGAACAGCGCGCCGGCCAGCGCGCCGCGCTGGTCGGGCAGGTGCAGGTCGGCGCGGCCGCGCTGCTGCATGCGCTCGAACAGCGCCTGCGCCTCGCCCATCGACTCGACCATCAGCTCGTCGCGGATGCCCACCAGGTGCCCGACCACGTTCCAGGCATGCAGCACGTCGCGCTCCTGCTGCGGCGTGGCCGGCACGCCGAGGCTGCGCATGCCGCGCAGCGGCACGTAGCCGAAGGTCAGCAGGGTGTAGGCCTGCTCCTCCTGGTTGCTGGGCAGGCCGCGCTCGGGCACGTTCCAGCCGTGCGCGAAGAGCGCCTGGTGCATGCCGGCCGCTGGGCCCTGCAGCGCCAGCGGCGCGAGCGCCGCGGCGCCGGGCAGCACCGCATCTGCGGGCGTGCCGCGCAGGATCAGGTGGCGCACCGTCGCGTGGATCAGGCGCACCTTGAGGACCTGCGCCACGCCGGCGCCCGCCGGGTCGGTCAGGCCGCCGGCCATCATCACCGGGAAGATCATCGCGGCGGTGCTGCGGATGCGGTAGTCGGTGCGCTGCTCGAGCGCGCCGGTGGTGTGCAGCACCTCGGCCAGGTCCGGCACCACGTAGCACTCCGGCAGGCTGGCGCAGAACAGCAGCAGCACGGAGAGCAGGCCCTGGTCGAAGAACATCGCCTCGGCGCGGGCCAGCGCGTCGCGGTCGGCCCAGCCGGGCAGGCGATGCGCGGCCTCGAGGTAGCGGCGCAGCGGCTGTGCGATGGCCGCGGGCAGGTCGGCCGGGGCCTGCCAGTGCGCCACGTCGGCGTTGGTCTGCCAGCCGGCGATGGCGCGGTTCACCTGGCGCAGGCGCTCCCACTGCGGCTCGAGCGCGGCGAGCGTGGTGTCGCGGCCTAGCGCGGCCGGGTCCGCGGGCCAGGGCCCGAGGATCGCGGCGATCGTGTCATCCGCCAGCGGGTCGGCCTGGTACTGCGCGCGGACCAGCTGCTCCTCCGTCACGGGCGTGCGCTGCGGCATGTGGTGTCAGGACGTTTCCGACGCAAGAAAGCGCGCACGGTAGCGAAGCGCGCGCCGCGCCGCAAGTGAACTTGGCCACACTCGAGCGGACTCGGGGCGTCGGGCGCCCCGCGGACTCACTCCATCGCGACGCCGCCCTCGATCTGCACTGCCGGCGTCTTGTCCGACGCCCGCGCACGCCGCCCCTTCTTCGCCGCCGCCTTGCGCGGCGCGGCCGGCCTCTTCGACACCTTGGCGGCCTTGGCCGGCTTGCTCGCCTTGGCGCGTCGCGGCGCGGCGGGCGCCGCTGCCGCCTCGGCCGCCGGCGCCGAGGTGATCAGGAAGGCGTCGCGGTCCTTGGCCCCGACGATCCAGACCGGCGGGCGGCCGCGGCCGGTCCAGGTCTGGCCGGTCTTCGGGTCGCGGTACTTGGCCACCCCGCTGCCGGGGCGGCGCTTGGCCGCCGGCTTGGCGGCACGGCGCATGCCGCGGCCACCGGGCACGAGGCCGAGCTCCTCGGCCGTCAGGCCGTATTCGGCGATGGTCTTCTTCAGTTGCGCCACGACGGCCTTCACCTGGGTCTGGCGCAGGGCCTCGGCCTGCTGCTCGAGTTTGGCGATCTGGGCCCGCAGGGCCTTGTAGCTTTTCATCGGCGTTCCTTGGTCGTTGGCAGCCCCGTCGGCGGTCCTGCGCCGCCCGGTTCTGCAGCGCGCATTGTGCCCATAGCAGAATCGAATCCATGGGCGACAAGCAACATCTCGTGCCGGCGGACCGGCTGCAGCACGCGGTCGAGCGCGTCGTGCGGGGCTTCGGCAGCACGCCGCAGGAAGTCGTCGCGGTGGCCGGCAACCTGGTCGAGGCCAACCTCACCGGGCACGACTCGCACGGCATCGGCATGCTGCCGCGTTATGCCGACGCCTGGCTGGAAGGCGGGCTGCGGCCGAACACCCACGTGAAGCTGCTCGCCGACGCCGGCACGCTGCTGCGGCTGGACGGCCAGGCCGGCTTCGGCCAGGTGATCGGGCAGGAGGCGATGGCGCTGGGTATCGAGCGCGCTCGCGCCGCGGGCAGCTGCATCGTCGCGCTGGGCAACGCGCACCACCTCGGCCGCATCGGCGCCTGGGCCGAGCAGTGCGCGGACGCCGGGCTGGTGTCGATCCACTTCGTCAACGTGATCTCGCGGCCGATCGTCGCGCCGCACGGCGGCGCGGACGCGCGCTTCGGCACCAACCCGTTCTGCGCCGGCGTGCCGCTGGCCGGGCGCGCGCCGGTGATCCTGGACTTCGCCACCAGCGTGATCGCGCAGGGCAAGACACGCGTGGCCTATAACAAGGGCGAGCCGGTCGCGCCGGGCTGCCTGCTGGACGACCAGGGCCGCTCCACGACCGAGCCGCGCTACACCGTGGTGCCGCCCTGGGGCGCGCTGCTGGCCTTCGGCGCCCACAAGGGCTACGGGCTGGCCCTGCTGTGCGAACTGCTCGGCGGCGCACTGGCCGCCGGCCGGACGCTGCACGACGCCGACGACGGCAAGCGCCGCGTGCTCAACGGCATGCTGAGCGTGCTGCTCGATCCCGCAGCGCTGGGCGATGCAGCGGCCTTCGAGGCGCAGGCGCGGGCCTTCATCGACTGGGTGCAGCAGAGCCCGCCGCGCGAGGGTGTCGGCGCGGTGCAGGTGGCCGGTGACGCCGAGCGGGCGATGCGCGCGCAGCGCCGCCGCGACGGCGTGCCGGTGGATGCGACTACCTGGCGCGAGATCCTCGCGGCGGCCGCGACGCTGCAGGTCGACCCCGCGGCGGTCAACGCGGACGCCGGGATCGGCTGATCACAGCACCGCGCGGATCGCCCCGGCCGCGTCCTGCAGTGCCGGCAGCAGGCGCGTCAGCGCCGCCTCGCGCGGCCAGGCCTGGGCCTGGAAGGTGGTGCTGATCGCCCCGACGCAGCGCCCGCGCCGGTCGGTCAGCGGCACGGCCAGGCCGCACAGGCCGGCATCGATGTACTGGTCGACGAAGGCGTAGCCGAGCCGTCGCGTGGCCTCCACTGCGGCACGGAAGCCCTCGGCCGCGGCGATGGTCTGCGGCGTGAACTTGGCGAAGTCGTGCGCCGCGATCCAGGCCTCCAGCGCCGCCTCGTCGAAGGTTGACAGGATCGCGTAGCCCGGCGAGACCACGTGCGCCGGCACCCGTGCGCCGGCGTGGAAGCCGATCGACAGCACCCGCGGCGAGTTGCTGCGCGCCAGGTAGACGATCTCGTGGCCGTCGAGCACGCCGAGGTTGGCGGTCTCGCCGATCTGCATCGACAGCCGCTGCAGGAAGGGCTGCGCCAGGCGCGGCAGGCGCGCCGACTCGAGGTAGCTGCGCCCGAGCCGCAGCACCGCCGGCAGCAGCCAGTAGTGCTTGCCGTCGGTGGCCGCATATCCGTAGTGCACCAGGCTCACCAGGTAGCGCCGCGCGGCGGTGCGGGTCAGGCCGGTGCGGCGCGCGGCCTCGGTGGCGGTCTGGCGCGGCTGCTCGTCGGAGAAGGACTCGATCACGCGCAAGCCCTTGCCCAGCCCCTCGATGAGCAGGGAGCGGTCGACGGTGGCGGTGGGCTTGGCCAGGGATAACCCGCGGTGCGATCGATGATCGCCCAATCGCGATCGATCATCGATCGTTCTCCTCGGGAAGGCACTGGGATTTGCCCGCCCCGCTGCCTACAGTGCCCGGACACGTCCACACCATCGGAGACATCGATGTCCAGCCTCACCGAGCACGAACCGCACGGGGCGCACCAGACCAGGAAGGCCACTGCCAGTGGCTGGATCGGCTCGGCGCTCGAGTACTACGACTTCTTCATCTACGCGACCGCCGCGTCGCTGATCTTCCCGCAGGTCTTCTTCCCGAAGACCGACCCGACCGTGGCCATCATCGCCTCGCTGGCCACCTACGGCGTGGGCTACGTGGCGCGGCCGATCGGCGCCTTCTTCCTCGGCCACTGGGGCGACACGCACGGCCGCAAGAACGTGCTGATCCTGTGCATGTTCCTGATGGGCTTCTCGACCGTGGCCGTCGGCCTGCTGCCGACCTACGAGCAGGTCGGCCTGCTGGCGCCGGCGCTGCTGGTGCTGCTGCGCCTGATCCAGGGCTTCGCGGTGGCCGGCGAGATCTCCGGCGCCAGCTCGATGATCCTCGAGCATGCGCCGTTCGGCCGGCGCGGCTTCTTCGCCAGCTTCACGCTGCAGGGTGTGCAGGCCGGGCAGATCCTCGCCGCGGCGGTGTTCCTGCCGCTGGCGCACTACATGCCCAAGGACGATTTCAACAGCTGGGGCTGGCGCATCCCGTTCCTGCTCAGCGTGGTCGTGATCATCGCCGGCTGGATCATCCGCCGCGAGGTGCAGGAGACACCCGCCTTCGCCGAGGAGAGCCAGCAGCACACGGTGCCCAAGGCGCCGGTCGTCCAGGCCGTCACCGAGAGCTGGCGCGACATGCTGCGCGTGATGCTGTGCTCGCTGATGAACGTGATCCCGGTCGTCACCACGATCTTCGGCGCCGCCTACGCGGTGCAGCCGGGGTACGGCATCGGCTTCGAGAAGGACGTGTACCTGTGGATCCCGGTGCTGGGCAACATCGTCGCCTGCGTCGTGATCCCGTACGTCGGCAACCTGTCCGACCGCATCGGCCGCCGCCCGCCGATCATCGTCGGCTCGGTGCTCGCGGGCCTGCTGTCGTTCGGTTATCTCTACGCGATCAGCGTGCACAACGTGTGGCTGGCCGTTGCCATGTCGCTGCTGATGTGGGGCGTGGTCTACCAGGGCTACAACGCGGTGTTCCCGAGCTTCTACCCGGAGATGTTCCCGACCCGCACGCGCGTCTCCGGCATGGCGATCTCGCAGAACCTGGGCACCGCGGTGACGGCGCTGCTGCCGGCGCTGTTCGTGGCCGTCGCGCCGCCGGGGGCGAGCAACATCCCGCTGACGGTCGGTGCGATCACGCTGGCCATCACGGTGGTGGCGGCGATCGCGGCCTGGACGGCGCGCGAGACCTACCGCCTGCACATGAACGACCTCGGCCGCCAGGATGCCGAGCCGGTGGCCAAGCGCGAGTACGACGACCTGCGCGCGCAGGTGCTGGCCGGCCACGCGGCCTGAACGAAGACGCTAGGGCGCGGTCTGCCAGACCAGCATCGCGCCGTCGTCGCCGGGCAGCAGCGACAGCGACGAGCGGGCGCCGAGCTCCATCGTCAGGGCCGGCGTGTGGCGCCGGCCCAGCTGCGCCTGCAGCGGGCCGCGCAGGCCGAGCGCGACGCCGGCCGACAGGCGCACGCCGCCCCACTCCACCGAGGTGGCCTCGGGCTTCCACAGGCGCCGCGAGACGGCGCCGTTGCGCTGCAGGTCGTCCGCATCGAGCCAGGGCTCGGCCTGCGCCGCCGCGGCGCCGAGCAGCAGCACGGCGGCGGTGGCACGGAGCAGGGGCGAGCGAGGCATGACCTCAGTGTGGCCGCGGCGGGCGCCGGCGTGGGGGCCCGCAACGGTTTCAGCGGTTGCAGGACGTGTACGCCGTCAACTAGCGCACGGTCGGCAGCACCCTCGCCTGGAGGGCGCGCGCCGGCCAGGCGAACTGTCCCCCACCGAGGTGGTGCAGCGTGTGCAACTCGAGGTTGTCGTCGCGGAACGACCAGCGCCCCTGGGCGAACACGCGCTCGTCCGCGTACGCGGAGAGCACCTCGCCGAAGCAGGTGTCGTAGGCCTGCTGGGCATGCGGCTCGGGGATCAGGCGGCACTCGAGCCAGGCGATGCAGCCTTCGATCAGCGGCAGCCCGAGCGCCGGCCCGGCGAAGGTCTCGATGCCGTAGCGTGCGAACTTGTCGCCGCCGTCGCGCCCGGACACGCTGCCCACCGTGTAGGTCAGGTCGGCCAGTGCGCGACCGGGGATGCTGAGCGCGAACGCTCCGCCGGCCTGCACCAGCTCGCGCGTGAAGGTGCTCTTGTCGATCACCACCGCCACGCGCGGCGGCGTGAACTCGACCGGCATGGACCAGGCCGCCGCCATCACGTTGCGCTGCCCGTTGGCGGCACTTGTGACGAGCACCGTCGGCCCGTGGTTGATCAGCCGGCTGGCGTGGTGGAGCGCGACCGCCGTTCTCATCGGGCCGGATTCCCGCGCTCCAGCCGCGCCTTCAGGAAGCCGCTGGCGGCGTAGCGGGTCACCCGGCCGTAGTAGCGCGCCGCCAGCCGCTGCACCATCGCCGTGTAGGCGTCCATCAGCTCGGCGGGGATGCTGAAGTGGTCGTAGTTGACCACCACGTCGACACGCTGGCCGAGCGGGTCGAGCAGCGTACCGACGGCGCGCTCGATGGCATCGACGTCGGCGACGCTCGCCACCGCGAGCCCCTCGAAGTCGATGAACAGGAGGCGGCGCACCGCATCGAGCTCGAGCCGCTGCGCCAGCGGTACCGCCAGCAGCCGCTCGCGCAGGCCGAGCGGGCCGGGCTCGAACAGGCGCGGGTCCATGGTGCGCAGCTGCGGGCTGATCGCCGGCTCGAACTCCATCTGCGCGAGCACGTCGCGCTCGAGCGAGATGCCCGGCGCGATCTCGATCAGCTCGAGCCCGCCGTCGACCAGCCGGAACACGCAGCGCTCGGTGACGTAGAGCACGCGTTGGCCACGCTGCAGGGCCACCGCGCCGCTGAAGGTGCGGTGCTCGACCTCGCGCACGAACTTCTTCATCGTGCCTTCGCTGGCGATGCGCAGGCGGCCCTCCCGCACCTCGACCTGCAGGTCGCCGGCGGTGAAGGTGCCGACGAACACCACCTCGCGCGCCGACTGGCTGATGTTGATGAAGCCACCCGCCCCGGCCAGGCGTGGGCCGAACTTGCTGACGTTCAGGTTGCCCTGGGCGTCGGCCTGCGCGAGGCCGAGCACGGCCAGGTCGAGGCCGCCGCCGTCGTAGAAGTCGAACTGGTTCGGCTGGTCGATGATCGCCTGCGTGTTGACCGCCGCGCCGAAGTTCAGCCCCGAGGCCGGGATGCCGCCGATCACGCCCGGCTCGGCGGTGAGCGTCAGCAGGTCGAAGATCTTCTCCTCGGTGGCCACGTCGGCCACGCCTTCGGGCATGCCGATGCCGAGATTCACGACCGCGTTGCGCTGCAACTCGAGCGCGGCGCGCCGCGCGATCACCTTGCGCTCGGTCAGCGGCAGCGGCGGCAGCGTGGCCACCGGCACGCGGATCTCGCCGGCATAGGCGGCGCTGTAGGGCGTGGCGAAGGTCTGCTGGTGGTGCTCGGGCTTCTCGGCGACGACCACGCAGTCGACCAGCACGCCGGGGATCTTCACCTGGCGCGGGTTCAGCGAGCCGCGCTCGGCCAGGCGCTCGACCTGCGCGATCACGATGCCGCCGCTGTTGTGCGCCGCCATCGCGATGGCCAGCGCCTCGAGCGTCAGCGCCTCGCGCTCCATCGTGAGGTTGCCGTCGGCGTCGGCCGTGGTCGCGCGGATGATGCCGACGTGGATCGGGAAGCCCTTGTAGAAGAGCAGTTCCTCGCCGTCGATCTCCATCAGCCGCACCAGCTCGTCGGTGCTTCTGTCGTTGATGCGACCGCCGCCCAGGCGCGGGTCGACGAAGGTGCCCAGGCCGATGCGCGAGAGCGTGCCGGGCTTGCCCGCCGCGATGTCGCGGAACAGGTGCGTGATCACGCCCTGCGGCAGGTTCCAGGCCTCGATCTGGCCGGCCACCGCGAGGGCCTGCAGCTTCGGCACCAGGCCCCAGTGGCCGCCGACCACGCGCCGCACCAGGCCCTCGTGGCCGAAGTGGTTCAGTCCGCGCTCCTTGCCGTCGCCCTGGCCGGCGGCGTAGACCAGCGTGAGGTCGTGCGGCGCGCCGCGGCCCGTCTCGGCCTGCGTGGCGAGAAAACGCTCCTCCAGCGCCACGGCGATGCCTTCGGCGAAGCCGATGCCCACGAAGCCCCCGGTGGCCACGGTGTCGCCGTCGTGGATCAGCCGCACGGCCTCGGCGGCGCTGACGATCTTGTCGCGCGGGGCATGGGCGCGGCGGTGCGGGTCGTGGGGCAGCATCGGTGACCTCCTCGCCGCAGCTTAGCCGCGCCGGCAAAACGGCGGCCATCGGGGCCTGCACCGGGGCCGCATGCCGGAAACGACGAAGCCCGCACGGGGCGGGCTTCGGTGATTCGGTGGTTGCGAGGGCAGGATTTGAACCTGCGACCTTTGGGTTATGAGCCCAACGAGCTACCAGACTGCTCCACCTCGCGACTGAGCCTGAAAGTATAACACAGCGCGCGACGTGTGCAGGACCTGATGTCAGCGGCGCACCCACCACCGCAGTCGCTCGCCCAGCGCGAGAGGCCGTCCGAAACGCGGCCGGCGGGCGTGGAAGCGCTCGAGCTTCTGCAGTTCGAGCGTGATGCGCTCCGGGAAACCGCGCCGCTTGCCGCGCCGGTCGTTGAGCAGCTCGTCGAACAGCCGGTCCGTGCGTTCGACGTCATCCCAGGCCTCGGCCAGACGGTTCGCCACGTGCGGGTAGTACCGGCACAGGCGCTTCGGGTGCAGCGGGGTCGGGACGTTGCGCAGCCACAGGTGCGTGGGGGTCAGGATCACCCGGTCCCGATCGCTTGCCGGCTTGCGCACGCGGCTCCAGTCGGGTGCGCCATCCGGGCCCGTGGGTGGCCGCAGCCGGAAACGGGGAATCAGGTGCTCGAGCATGCCCTGAACTCTGCTCGCGGCAACGCGCCCGATCAAGACGAAAGGGCCGGCAAGCCGGCCCTTTCGAGGAGGATTTCTCGCGCAGTCCGCTGCCTTATTCGGCCTTCTCGGTCACTGCAGGCTCGGCGGCGGCCGGCTCGGGCCGGTCGACCAGTTCGACATAGGCCATCGGCGCGTTGTCGCCGACGCGGAAGCCCATCTTCAGGATGCGCGTGTAGCCACCCGGGCGCGCCTTGTAGCGCGGGCCGAGTTCGTTGAACAGCTTGACGACGATCGCGCGGTCGCGCAGGCGGTCGAAGGCCAGGCGCTTGTTGGCCAGCGTCGGTTCCTTGCCGAGCGTGATGAGCGGCTCGACGACGCGGCGCAGTTCCTTGGCCTTCGGGACGGTGGTCTTGATGGCCTCGTGCTGCAGCAGCGAGACGCACATGTTGCGCAGCATCGCGAGGCGGTGCTCGCTGGTGCGGTTGAGCTTGCGGAGTCCGTGACGGTGACGCATGGTGCTTTCCTGTCTTTATTGAACCCCGGCCGTATCAGGTACCGGGGGTTGCACACACGCCGAGCTGTCGCTCAGCGTTTGTCGAGGCCCTGCGGGGGCCAGTTCTCGAGGCGCGCGCCGAGCGTGAGCCCGCGCGACGCCAGCACTTCCTTGATCTCGTTGAGCGACTTGCGGCCGAGGTTCGGCGTCTTCAGCAGTTCGGTCTCGGTACGCTGGATCAGGTCGCCGATGTAGTAGATGTTCTCGGCCTTCAGGCAGTTGGCCGAACGCACCGTGAGCTCGAGCTCGTCCACCGGGCGCAGCAGGATCGGGTCGAACTTCTGGTCGCTGCGGTCGCGCGCACCCGGCTCGAACAGCTGGTCGACCTGGCCCTCGAGCTGCGCGAACACCGCGAGCTGCTCCACCAGCACCTTGGCCGACGAGCGGATCGCCTCTTCCGGCGTGATGGCGCCGTTGGTGACGATCTCCATCACCAGCTTGTCGAGGTCGGTGCGCTGCTCGACGCGCGCGCTTTCGACCGTGTAGCTGACGCGCGAGACCGGCGAGAACGAAGCATCGAGCACGATGCGGCCAATCGACTTGGTCGGCTCGTCGCCGTAGCGGCGTAGCGTGCCCGGCACGTACCCGCGGCCCTTCTCGACCTTGATCTGCATGTCGAGCTTGCCGCCCTGCGACAGGTGCGCGATGACGTGCTCGGGGTTGATGATCTCGACGTCGTGCGGCGTCTGGATGTCGCCGGCCGTCACGGGGCCTTCGCCCTCCTTGCGCAGCACGAGGGTGACCTCGTCGCGGTTGTGCAGACGGAACACCACGCCCTTCAGGTTGAGCATGATGTGGACCACGTCCTCCTGAACCCCGTCGATCGTCGAGTACTCGTGCAGCACGCCGGCGATCGTCACCTCGGTCGGCGCGTAGCCCACCATCGACGACAGCAGCACGCGGCGCAGCGCGTTGCCCAACGTGTGGCCGTAGCCGCGCTCGAAGGGCTCGAGCGTGACCTTGGCGCGATTGCCGCCCAGCGGCTCCACGTTGATGGCTTTGGGTTTCAGCAGATTGGTTTGCATTGAGTCCTGTTCCTCTCGTGCCCTCGGCTCGTTACACCGATAAGGCTGGCGGACATCGCCGGGCGGGTGACCGATCGCTTCGCTCCGGCACGCGAAGCATCGCCGAGAGGGGGTGAGGGCCGCCGGCCGTCACCCCGCCCTCGTGTTGTGCATCAACGGGAATACAGTTCGACGATCAGCGCTTCCTTGATGTCGGCGCCGAATTCGTCGCGGTCCGGCGTCTTCTTGAAGACACCTTCCAGCTTGCTCGCGTCGACCTGCACCCAGGCCGGCATGCCCTGCGCCTCGGCGAGCTTGACCGCGTCGGTGACGCGCAGCTGCTTCTTGGCCTTCTCGCGCACGGCGATGGTGTCGCCCACCTTCACCAGGAAGGAGGCGATGTCGACCACCTTGCCGTTGACCGTGATCGCCTGGTGCGAGACCAGCTGGCGTGCCTCGGCTCGGGTCGAGCCGAAGCCCATGCGATAAACCACGTTGTCCAGGCGCGACTCGAGCAGCGTCAGCAGGTTCGCGCCGGTGTTGCCCTTGCGGCGCTCGGCTTCCTCGAAGTAGCGGCGGAACTGGCGCTCCAGCACGCCGTACATGCGCTTGACCTTCTGCTTCTCGCGCAGTTGCAGGCCGAAGTCCGACGTGCGGGTGCCCGAGGTGCGGCCGTGCTGGCCGGGCTTGGAGTCGAACTTCGCCTTGTCGCTGATGGCGCGGCGCGCGCTCTTCAGGAACAGGTCGGTGCCTTCGCGGCGGG
Organism: Piscinibacter caeni; assembly: GCA_003265685.1. Lineage (GTDB taxonomy): Bacteria > Pseudomonadota > Gammaproteobacteria > Burkholderiales > Burkholderiaceae_C > Piscinibacter > Piscinibacter caeni. The sequence goes on from QJOU01000052.1 coordinate 49,231, forward strand.
CCAGCTTGGCCTTGGGTCCGAGGTAACGTGCCACTTTGCTTTCCTTCGTTCAATCTGACGCGACCGGTAACGTCGCGCGAGCCAGGCGGGTGTTGTTGTGGGCGCTCTGGCGGTGGGCTTCTACAAGCGAAAAAGTCGGCGAGGCCGCCGAGGGCTTCGCCGACCGCGAAAAACGGCGCTCAGATGCGACGGCGCTTCTGCGGGCGGCAGCCGTTGTGCGGCAGCGGCGTCACGTCGGAGATCGACGTGATGCGGATGCCCAGCGAGGCCAGCGCGCGCACCGAGGACTCGCGGCCCGGGCCCGGGCCCTTGATCCGCACGTCCAGGTTCTTGATGCCCTGCTCCTGGGCGGCGCGGCCGGCGTTCTCGGCCGCCACCTGCGCGGCGAACGGCGTGCTCTTGCGCGAGCCCTTGAAGCCCTGGCCGCCGCTGCTGGCCCAGGCCAGCGCGCCGCCCTGGCGGTCGGTGATCGTGATGATCGTGTTGTTGAACGACGCGTGCACGTGCGCGATGCCGTCCGCGACGTTCTTGCGGATCTTCTTGCGGACGCGCTGCGCGGCGGTATTGACGGGAGCCTTAGCCATGTTCGTGACCTTCGTTCAATTACTTCTTGACCAGGGCGCCGGACTTGCGCGGGCCCTTGCGCGTGCGCGCGTTGGTCTTGGTGCGCTGGCCGCGCACCGGCAGGCCGCGGCGATGGCGGAAGCCGCGGTAGCAGCCCAGGTCCATCAGCCGCTTGATGTTGATCGACATCTCGCGGCGCAGGTCGCCCTCGATCGTCAGCTTGCCGATCTCCTCCCGGATCTTCTCCAGGTCGGTGTCGGTCAGGTCCTTGATCTTCTTCGCGTACGGCACGCCGACCGTGTCGCAGATCTTCTGCGCGGTCGTGCGGCCGATGCCGTAGATGTGGGTCAGGCCGATCTCGGTGTGCTTGTGCGGCGGGATGTTGATGCCGGCGATGCGTGCCATGGTGTTCCTCTGCTCAGCCTTGACGTTGCTTGTGGCGCGGGTCGGTGCAGATCACGCGCACGACGCCCTTGCGCCGGATGATCTTGCAGTTGCGGCACATCTTCTTGACGGAAGCGGCTACTTTCATGCTCTTCTCCTCAGCCTCGTCTGGCTGCTCACTTGGCCCGGAACACGATCCGGGCACGACTCAAATCGTAGGGCGTCAGCTCGACCGTCACCTTGTCGCCCGGGAGGATGCGGATGTAGTGCATGCGCATCTTCCCGGAGATGTGGCCGAGCACGATATGCCCGTTCTCCAGCTTCACGCGAAACGTGGCGTTGGGAAGGTTCTCGATGATCTCCCCCTGCATCTGGATGACATCGTCTTTCGCCATCTCAGCTCGCCTTGAAGTTCGCCTTCTTCAGCAGGCTCTCGTACTGCTGACTCATCACGTAGCTCTGCACCTGGGCCCAGAAGTCCATCGTCACGACGACGATGATCAGCAGCGAGGTGCCGCCGAAGTAGAACGGCACGTTGTACTTCAGTACCAGGAACTCGGGCAGCAGGCAGACCAGCGTGATGTAGATCGCGCCGGCCAGCGTCAGCCGCGAGAGGATCTTGTCGATGTGCCTGGCCGTCTGCTCGCCCGGGCGGATGCCCGGGATGAAGGCGCCGCTCTTCTTCAGGTTGTCGGCCGTCTCGCGGCTGTTGAACACCAGCGCCGTGTAGAAGAAGCAAAAGAACACGATCGCCGCGGCGTACAGCATCACGTAGATCGGCTGGCCTGGCGAGAGCAGCGCGGCCAGGTCCTTCAGCCAGCGGAAACCCTCGCCGGTGGCGAACCAGCCCACCACCGTGGCCGGCAGCAGGATGATCGACGAAGCGAAGATCGGCGGGATCACGCCCGACATGTTCAGCTTCAGCGGCAGGTGCGACGACTGCCCGCCGTAGACCTTGTTGCCGACCTGACGCTTGGCATAGTTCACCAGGATCTTGCGCTGGCCCCGCTCGACGAACACGACGGCGAAGGTCACCAGCACCACCAGCGCGATGATGAACAGCGAGACGATGATGCTCATCGCGCCGGTGCGCACCAGTTCGAACAGCCCGCCGATCGCGTTCGGCAGGCCGGCGGCGATGCCGGCGAAGATCAGGATCGAGATGCCGTTGCCCAGCCCGCGCTCGGTGATCTGCTCGCCCAGCCACATCAGGAACATCGTGCCGGCCACCAGGCTCACCACCGCGGTGAGGCGGAAGCCGAAGCCCGGGGTGATCACCAGGCCCGGCGAACCTTCCAGCGCGAGCGCGATGCCCAGCGACTGGAACAGGGCCAACCCGAGCGTGCCGTAGCGGGTGTACTGCGTGATCTTGCGGCGGCCGGCCTCGCCTTCCTTCTTGAGCGCCTCGAGTGAGGGCACCACGTAGGTCATCAACTGCATGATGATCGACGCGGAGATGTACGGCATGATCCCCAGCGCGAACACCGTGAAGCGCGACAGCGCGCCGCCCGAGAACATGTTGAACAGGCTCAGGATGCCGCCCTGCTGGCCCTGGAACAACTGCTGCAGCTGTTGCGGGTCGATGCCCGGCACCGGGATGTGCGCCCCGATACGGTAGACGACGAGCGCGAGCAGCAGGAAGACCAGGCGACGCCGGAGGTCGCCGAACTTCCCGCTCTTGGCCAGCTGGTTCGCGTTGGTTGCCACTGGGACCCCGTTCGCCCGTCGCTCAGGCCGCGACGGAGCCGCCGGCCGCCTCGATGGCCGCCTTGGCGCCGGCGGTCGCGCCGATACCCTTCAGCACGACCTTCTTGGTCAGCTCGCCGGTCTTGATGACCTTCACCGTGTCGGCCAGCTGGCTCACCAGCTTGGCCTGCTTCAGCACCAGCAGGTCCACCTCGGCGGCGCCGAGCTTCTCCAGATCGGCCAGCGTCACCTCGGCGTTGAACTTCTGCTGCGCCGACTTGAAGCCGCGCTTGGGCAGGCGGCGCTGCAGCGGCATCTGGCCGCCTTCGAAGCCCACCTTGTGGTAGCCGCCGGCACGCGACTTCTGGCCCTTGTGGCCGCGACCCGCGGTCTTGCCCAGGCCCGAGCCGATGCCGCGGCCGACGCGCCGGCGCGCCTTCTTGGCGCCCGCAGCGGGCTTGATCGAGTTGAGTTCCATCAGAGCACCTTCACCAGGTACGAGACCTTGTTGATCATCCCGCGCACCGCGGGCGTGTCTTCCAGGGTCGACTCGCTGTTGAGCTTGCGCAGGCCCAGGCCGCGCACCGTCGCGCGGTGCGACTCGCGCGTGCCGGCAATGCTGCGCACCAGCTTGACCTTGACGGTTTTCTTGTCAGACATGACTTCTCTCCGCGGCCGCTCAGCCGAACAGCTGCTCGACGGTCATGCCGCGCTTGGCGGCAACCTCGGCCGGCGTGGTCGAGCTCTTCAGCGCGTCCAGCGTGGCGCGCACCATGTTGTACGGGTTGGTCGAACCGTGGCTCTTGGCGACGATGTCGGTCACACCCATCACCTCGAACACCGCGCGCATCGGGCCGCCGGCGATGATGCCGTCGCCGGCCTTCGCCGGCGCCATCAGCACCTTGGCCGAGCCGTGCTCGCCGACCACCTTGTGGTGGATCGTGCCGTCCTTCAGCTGGACCTTGAACATGTTGCGGCGCGCGGCTTCCATCGCCTTCTGCACCGCCACCGGCACTTCGCGTGCCTTGCCCTTGCCCATGCCGATGCGGCCGTCGCCGTCGCCCACCACGGTCAGCGCGGCGAAGCCGAGGATGCGGCCGCCCTTCACCACCTTGGTGACGCGGTTCACCGCGATCATCTTTTCCTTCAGGCCGTCGTCGCGGCCTTCGTCCTGAACGCGGGGTTGGAACTTTGCCATCTCGTGTCTTCCTTGCTCAGAACTGCAGGCCGGCTTCGCGCGCCGCGTCCGCCAGGGCCTTGACGCGGCCGTGGTAGGCGAAGCCCGCGCGGTCGAAGGCCACCTTCTCAATGCCGGCGGCCTTGGCCTTCTCGGCGATGCGCTTGCCGATCACGGTCGCCGCGGCGACGTTGCCGCCCTTGCCCGCCGCGCCGAGCTCCTTGCGCACGTCGGCCTCGGCGGTCGACGCGCTGGCCAGCACACGGGTGCCGTCCTCGGAGATCACGCTGGCGTAGATGTGCAGGTTCGTGCGGTGCACCGTCAGGCGCGCGACGCGCTGCGTGGCGATGCGGCCACGCGTCTGGCGGGAGCGGCGGATGCGCTGTTCCTTCTTGGTCAGGGACATGGTCGTCGCTCCTTACTTCTTCTTGGTTTCCTTGAGGGAAACCTTCTCGTCGGCGTAGCGGATGCCCTTGCCCTTGTAGGGCTCGGGCGGACGGATCGCGCGGACTTCCGCGGCGACCTGGCCCACCACCTGGCGGTCGGCGCCCTTGATGACGATCTCGGTCTGCGTCGGGCACTCGACCTTGATGCCGGCCGGCATGTCCTTGGCGACCGGGTGCGAGAAGCCGATCTGCAGGTTCAGCTTGCTGCCGGCGGCCTGGGCACGGAAGCCCACGCCCACCAGGGTCAGCTTCTTCTCGAAGCCCTTGCTCACACCGTTGACCATATTGGCCACCAGCGCGCGCATCGTGCCGCTCATCGCATCGGCCTCGGTCGACTCGTTGGCCGGCGCGAACTGCAGCTTGCCGCCTTCGTTCTTGACCGTGACCAGCGCATTGGCCGGGCGCACCAGCGTGCCCAGCGCGCCCTTGACGCTGATCTGATCGGCGTTGACCGACACGTCCACACCTTGCGGCAGGGCGATCGGCATCTTTCCCACGCGAGACATGTTCTTGCTCCTCAGGCGACGTAGCAGAGCACTTCGCCGCCGATGCCGGCCTGGCGTGCCTTGCGGTCGGTCATCACGCCCTTGGGCGTGGTGACGATGGCCACGCCCAGCCCGTTCATCACGGACGGGATGTCGTGGCGGCCCTTGTAGATGCGCAGGCCCGGGCGGCTGACCCGCTCGAGCTGCTCGATGACCGGGCGGCCGGCGTAGTACTTCAGCGCGATCTCGAGCTCGGCCTTGGCCGGCTCGCCGCGCACCGCGAAGTTCTCGATGTAGCCCTCGTCCTTCAGGACCTTGGCGATCGCGACCTTCAGCTTGGACGCGGGCATCGACACGCTGGCCTTCTCGACCATCTGCGCGTTGCGGATGCGCGTCAGCATGTCCGCGATGGGATCACTCATGCTCATGGGTTATCTCCTGCGATGCGCCGATCACCAGCTGGCCTTGACGACACCGGGGATGTCGCCCTTGAAGGCCAGTTCGCGGATCTTGTTGCGGGCCAGGCCGAACTTGCGGAACGTGCCGCGCGGGCGGCCGGTCAGCTCGCAGCGGTTGCGCAGGCGCGTCGGGTAGGCGTTGCGCGGGAGCTTCTGCAGCTCCAGGCGCGCGGCATAACGCTCGTCGTCGGACTTCTTGGCGTCGTTGGCGACGGCCTTGAGTTCGTCGTACTTCTTCTTGTACTTGGCGACCAGTTGCTCGCGCTTCTCTTCGCGCTTGATCAGGGACAGCTTAGCCACGGGCCACCTCAGTTCTTGAACGGGAACTTGAATGCGGCGAGCAGCGCCTTGCATTCGTCGTCGGTCTTCGCGGTCGTCGTGATGCTGATGTTCAGCCCGCGCAGCGCGTCGATCTTGTCGTAGTCGATCTCGGGGAAGATGATCTGCTCCTTCACCCCGATGTTGTAGTTGCCGCGGCCGTCGAACGCGCGGCCCGAGATGCCGCGGAAGTCGCGCACGCGCGGCAGCGCGATCGTCACGAAGCGGTCGATGAACTCGTACATGCGCACGCCGCGCAGCGTGACCATCGTGCCGATGGGTACGTTGTCGCGGATCTTGAAGTTCGCGATCGCCTTGCGCGACTTGGTCACGACCGGCTTCTGGCCCGCGATCTTGGTGAGGTCGCCGACGGCGTTGTCCATCACCTTCTTGTCCGCCACCGCTTCGCTCACGCCCATGTTCAGCGTGATCTTGGTGATGCGCGGGACCTGCATCGTGGTCTTGTAGCCGAACTTCTTCATGAGGTCCGGCACGATCTTCTCGCGGTAGACGGCCTGCAGGCGGGCCGACTTCGGCTCGGCGCCCTGGGCAGCAGCTTGTTGTTTCGCCATGGTCAGCAACCCTCTCAGGCCTTGATCTCTTCGCCGCTGGACTTGTAGACGCGCACGCGCTTGCCGTCGCCCAGGACCTTGACGCCGACGCGGTCGGCCTTGCCGGTGGTCGCGTTGTAGATGGCGACGTTGCTCTGGTGGATCGACAGCGTCTTGTCGACCACGCCGCCGGTGGTGCCCTTCATCGGGTTCGGCTTGACGTGCTTCTTCACCACGTTGACGCCCTCGACGACGACGCGCTCGTCATCGACGCGCTGCAGCACGGTGCCGCGCTTGCCCTTGTCGCGACCGGTCAGCACGATGACCTGGTCGCCCTTGCGAATCTTGTTCATGGCCTGTCCTTCAGCTCGACGCTCAGAGCACTTCCGGCGCGAGCGACACGATCTTCATGAAGCGCTCGGTGCGGAGCTCGCGCGTCACCGGCCCGAAGATGCGGGTGCCGATCGGCTCGAGCTTGGCGTTCAGCAGCACGGCGGCGTTGCCGTCGAACTTGACCAGCGAGCCGTCCTGGCGGCGCACGCCCTTGGCGGTGCGTACGACGACGGCGCTGTAGACCTCGCCCTTCTTGACCCGGCCGCGCGGCGCAGCCTCCTTGATGGAGACCTTGATCACGTCACCGATGCCGGCGTAGCGCCGCTTGGAGCCGCCCAGCACCTTGATGCACATGACGGACTTGGCGCCAGTGTTGTCCGCGACGTCGAGTCGCGATTGCATTTGAATCATTGTCTGATCCCCAACTTGAACCGGCGCCAGGCGTCGGTCAGTCTTGGGCCCCGTGAGTTACCGAAGGGGCGGATCCGAAGCAGGCGAATTCCGAATGGAACTCGCCTGGCTGTCGGCGAAGCTGCGAATTATGAGGGCATTCCCGGGTCCGTGTCAAACGGCCCGGGCTTGGCGCGGCGGGTTCAGGCCCGCAACTGCTTCGCCTGCGCCAGCAGCGTGCCGGCGTCGCTGACCTCGAACTTGCCCGGTCCCTCGACGTTCAGCGTCTTGACCACGCCGTCGACCACCAGCATCGAGTAGCGGTTCGAGCGCAGACCGAGGCCTCGCGCGGTCAGGTCCAGCGTCAGGCCGATGGCCTTGGCGAAGTCGGCGCTGCCGTCGGCCATCATGCGCACCTTGCCGGCGGTGTGCTGGTCACGCCCCCAGGCACCCATCACGAAGGCGTCGTTGACCGACACGCACCAGATCTCGTCGATGCCGGCGGCGCGCAGCTCGTCGTACTTCTCGACATAGCCGGGCACGTGCTTGGCGGAGCAGGTCGGCGTGTAGGCGCCGGGCAGCCCGAACAAGGCGATCGTCTTGCCGGCGGTCGACTTCTGGATGTCGAAGGTGTTCGGGCCCAGCGTGCAGCCGTTGCCTTCGACCTCGATGAACTCCTGCAGGCTGCCGGCGGGCAGCTTGTCTCCGACCTGGATCATGGGCTCTCCTCGTTGGGAATGATGGGGAACGGCCGCAAGTATCTCCGCCCGCGCGACGCCCTGTCGACGTTCAGGCCTTCGCCGGCACCCGGGCTGCGGCCGCGGCGTCGTTCCCGACCCGGGCAAGGTCCGACTCGAAGCGGGTCAACGCCGCGTCGATCGCGTCGGCGTCGGCACCTTCCGGCCAGTGGGCTGCCCGGGCCTGGATCAGCGCGCGCAGCCGCTTGCCGAGCGCAGCGTCACCCGCACCGGCAAGCTGCCGGGCCAGGCGCAGCAGTTCGCGGTCGACCGCCGGCGCCGCGGCGCTCACCCGCGCGGCCAGGCGCTCGATGCGCTGCAGCGCCGGCAAAGCCTGCGCCTGGGCAGCGCGGACGTCGCCGCGGGCCAGCACCTTGTGCGCGTCCACCTCGATGAAGTCGAGCTCGGCGAGCAGGCTGCGACGGCAGCGCTCGGCCGGAACGCGCTTGACGATGGCCTCGGTGCGCGCGCGCTGCGGCAGCCAGGCGGCGCGCAGCCACTCGCCGGCACGTCGCGCCGGCTCCAGCCGGCGCAGGAACTGCTCGACCTCGGGCAGCAGCTTCTCGAGCGCGGCGATGCCACCGGGGGTGGCGCAGCGTTCGCCCTCGAGCTCGTTGAGCGCCAGGCGCAGCGCCGCCTGCTCGCGCTGCAGCGGCAGGCGCTGCACCGGCGGCTCGATGCGGCCGACCTCGACCATCGCCTGCGCCAGCAGCGCGCGCGCCTTGTTCAGCAGCGGCAGCGCGCGATCGGCCAGGTCCTTGGCGTTGGCCTCGCTGGCCTTGTCGGCGAGCCTGGCGGCCTCCTTGACCAGCGCAGCGACCGGCTTGGCCGCGGCTCGCGCGTCCGCGCCGTCCAGTGCGTCGGCCAGGCGCTTGCGCAGCGCCGTCACCTCACGCCGCAGCCCGGCGCGCACGCTGTCCGTCCGGATCAGCTCGATGAAGTCCTCGGCGCAATCGAGCGATTCGTCGATGTCCGCCACCTGGCGGGCGAGCGCCTTGTCGGCACGGAGGGCGGGCGGCAGGATCGTCGGGCGCATGGATCGTTCCTCAAGTGCGGGAACGCCATGCTCGGCGGCACGCGTTTCACGCGGGCTCCGTGCAACGGCCCGGCGCGTTTCGTTTGTTGGCCGCACCAAAAGCAAGACGGCTGGGCCCGGTTGCCCGGGACACCAGCCGTCGTGCGGCGCGGCGCGCGGCGGATCAGACCGACTGCGCCTTCTGCACCAGGCGGGTCACGACCCAGGACTTGGTCTTGGAGATCGGCCGGCTCTCGGCGATCTCGACGACGTCGCCCAGCTTGTACTCGCCCTTCTCGTCGTGCGCGTGGTACTTGCTCGACTTGCCGACGATCTTGCCGTACAGCTCGTGCTTGGTGCGGCGCTCGACCAGCACGGTGATGGTCTTGGCGCGCTTGTCGCTGACGACCTTGCCGATCAGGGTGCGGGTGTTCTTCGCCTTCGGCGCGGCGGCTTGGGCTTCGCTCACTTCGCGGCCTCCTTCTTCTTCTCGGCCAGGATGGTCTTGGCGCGCGCGATGTCCCGCTTGGTCTTGCCCAGCTGCGAATGGTTCGTCAGCTGCTGGGTCGCCTTCTGCATGCGCAGGCCGAAATGGGCCTTCAGCAGATCGCTGACCTCCTTCTCGAGGCCGGCGACGTCCTTGGCGCGCAGTTCAGATGCTTTCATCGTTTGCTCCTCAGGTCCCGATGGCGCGCGCCACGAAGGTCGTCTTCAGCGGCAGCTTGGCCGACGCCAGCGTGAACGCCTCGCGGGCCAGCGCCTCGGGCACGCCGTTGATCTCGTACAGCACCTTGCCCGGCTGGATCTCGGCCACGTAGTACTCGGGGTTGCCCTTGCCGTTGCCCATGCGGACTTCGGCCGGCTTCTGCGAGATCGGCTTGTCGGGGAAGATGCGGATGAAGATCCGGCCGCCGCGCTTGATGTGGCGCGAGATGGCACGGCGCGCGGCCTCGATCTGGCGCGCCGTCAGGCGGCCACGCTCGGTGGCCTTCAGGCCGAAGTCGCCGAAGGAGACCGCAGCACCGCGCGTGGCGATGCCGGTGTTGCGGCCCTTCTGCTCCTTGCGGAATTTTCTGCGTGCAGGTTGCAGCATTGTTTATTCTCCTTTGCCCTCGGCGCCCGGCGCGGCGGCCTTGCGCACGCGCTTGACGGCCGGGGTCTTGGGCGCATCGGCGGCGGCGGCCGGCTTGTCGCTGCCGTCGACCGGGGCGGCCGTGGTGGCGGAGCCACGCGGGCCGCGATCGCCACCCGGGCCGCGCGGGCCACCGCGACGGTCGTCACGGCGGTCGCCGGGGCCACGCGGGCCGCGGCGGTTGCGGCGGTCGTCTTCCTGCGTTTCCGGCTTCACGGCCGGGGCCTCGCCCTGGCCGAGGCGGTCGCCGCGGTAGACCCAGCACTTCACGCCGATCACGCCGTAGGTCGTCTTCGCCTCGGAGAAGCCGTAGTCGATGTCGGCCTTCAGGGTGTGGAGCGGCACGCGGCCTTCGCGGTACCACTCGCAGCGCGCGATCTCGATGCCGTTCAGGCGGCCCGAGGACATCAACTTGATGCCCTGCGCGCCCAGGCGCATCGCGTTCTGCATCGCACGCTTCATCGCGCGGCGGAACATGATGCGCTTCTCGAGCTGCTGGGTGATGCTGTCGGCGATCAGCTGCGCATCGATCTCGGGCTTGCGCACCTCCTCGATGTTCACCGCGACGGGCACGCCCAGGCGGCGGGTCAGCTCGGCCTTCAGGTTCTCGATGTCCTCGCCCTTCTTGCCGATCACGACGCCCGGACGAGCCGAGAAGATCGTGATGCGCGCGTTCTTGGCGGGGCGCTCGATCAGGATGCGCGAGACGGCGGCGTTCTTCAGGCGCGTCTTCAGGAAGTCGCGCACCTTCAGGTCTTCGGCCAGCATGCCGGCGAAGTTCTGGTTCGACGCGTACCAGCGCGAGGACCAGTTCCGCGTGACCGGCAGACGGAAGCCGACCGGATGAATTTTCTGTCCCATGGTCTTCCTTGTGGCCTCAGTCGCCGACGGTGACGAAGATGTGGCAGGTGGGCTTGCTGATGCGGTTGCCGCGGCCCTTGGCGCGCGCGGAGAAGCGCTTCAGCGTGGCGGCCTGCTCGACAAAGATCGTCTTGACCTTCAGCTCGTCGATGTCGGCACCGTCGTTGTGCTCGGCGTTCGCGATCGCGGACTCGAGCGCCTTCTTGATGATGCCGGCGGCCTTCTTGGGCGTGAAGGTCAGGATGTTGATCGCCTGGTCGACCTTCTTGCCGCGGATCATGTCGGCGACCAGCCGGCCCTTGTCGGCCGACAGGCGCACGCCGCGAACGATGGATCTGGTTTCCATGCTGCTCATCCTTACTTCTTCGCCGCCTTCTTGTCGGCCGGGTGGCCCTTGAACGTGCGCGTCAGCGCAAATTCACCGAGCTTGTGGCCGACCATCTGGTCGGAGACGTAGACCGGTACGTGCTGCTTGCCGTTGTGCACGGCGATCGTCAACCCGATAAACTCGGGCAGGATCGTGCTGCGGCGCGACCAGGTCTTGATGGGCTTCTTGTCCTTGATGGCGGCGGCCTTCTCGACCTTGGCCATCAGGTGGTGGTCCACGAAGGGACCCTTCTTGAGCGAACGCGTCATGTCGTCGGCCCCTTATTTCTTGCGGCGCGAGACGATGAACGTCTGCGTGCGCTTGTTGTTGCGCGTGCGGTAGCCCTTGGTCAGCGTGTTCCACGGCGACACCGGAGCCTGGCCCTCGCCGGTGCGGCCTTCGCCGCCACCGTGCGGGTGGTCCACCGGGTTCATCGCGACGCCGCGCACGGTCGGGCGGATGCCCTTCCAGCGGATCGCACCGGCCTTGCCGTACTGGCGCAGGCTGTGCTCTTCGTTGCTGACCTCGCCGATCGTCGCGCGGCAGTCGATGTGGATCTTGCGCACCTCGCCCGAACGCATGCGCACCTGGGCGTAGGTGCCTTCGCGCGCCAGCAGCGTGGCCGAGGCACCGGCCGAACGTGCCACCTGCGCACCCTTGCCGGGCAGCAGCTCGATGGCGTGGATGATCGAACCGACCGGGATGTTGCGGATCGGCAGCGTGTTGCCCGCCTTGATCGGCGCCTCGGAACCGGAGACGACCGTCGAGCCGACCTCCAGGCCGCGCGGGGCGATGATGTAGCGGCGCTCGCCGTCGGCGTAGCACACCAGCGCGATGTGGGCGGTGCGGTTCGGGTCGTACTCGATGCGCTCGACCTTGGCCGGCACGCCGTCCTTGTTGCGGCGGAAATCGACGACGCGGTAGTGGTGCTTGTGGCCACCACCCTTGTGCCGCATCGTGATGTGGCCGTTGTTGTTGCGGCCGGCGTTCTGCTTCTGCGGCTCGAGCAGCGAGGCTTCCGGCTTGCCCTTGTGCAGGTGCGCATGCACCACCTTCACCACGGCACGGCGGCCAGGCGAAGTCGGCTTGACTTTGACGATGGCCATTACGCGGCCTCCCCGGAGAAGTTGAGCTCCTGGCCCGGCTTCAGCGCGACGTACGCCTTCTTGACGTGGTCGCGGCGGCCGATGGAACGGCCGAAGCGCTTGACCTTGCCCTTCTGGGTGACGGTCGACACCGACGCCACCTCGACCTTGAACATCAGCTCGACGGCCGCCTTGATCTCCGGCTTGGTCGCGTCGCGCAGCACCTTGAAGAGCACCTGGTTGTGCTTCTCGCCCACGCGCGTGGCCTTCTCGGAAACGATCGGCGCCACCAGCACCTGGGCCAGCCGGCCCTCGTCATGCTTCACGGTGCTCATGCGAACATCTCCTTGAGCTGCTCCATCGCGCCCTTGGTCACCAGCACCTTCTTGAAGTGCACCAGCGACAGCGGGTCGGCGTAACGCGGCTCGACCACCAGCACGTTGGCCAGGTTGCGCGAGGCCAGCGCGACGTTGTCGTCCACCTGGTCGGCGATCACCAGCACCGAGTTGTCGGTGCCGGTGCCCAGGCCCATGGCCTTGAACTTGGAGGCCAGCAGCTTGGTCTTGGGCGCCTCGATCGACAGCGAGTCGACCACGGCGACACGGCCTTCGCGGGCCAGCTGCGAGAAGATGGCGGCCATGCCGGCGCGGAACATCTTCTTGTTGATCTTCTGGCTGAAGTTCTCGTCCGGCCGGTTCGGGAAGATGCGACCGCCCCCGCGCCACAGCGGCGAGGAGGTCATGCCCGCGCGGGCGCGGCCGGTGCCCTTCTGGCGGAACGGCTTCTTGGTCGAGTGCTTCACCTCGCCGCGGTCGAGCTGGGCACGCGTGCCCTGGCGCGAATTGGCCTGGTAGGCGACGACGACCTGGTGCACCAGCGCCTCGTTGTAGTCGCGCGCGAATACGGTGTCCGGCGCGTCGACCTTCGAGGTGGCCTGCCCTTGTTCGTTCAGGAGCTCGAGCTGCATCACTGGGCCCCCTTCTTCAGCTTGGCCTTGACGGCCGGGCGCACGACCACGTGGCCGTTCTTCGCGCCCGGGACGGCGCCGCGCACCAGCAGCAGCGAACGCGCTTCGTCGATGCGCACGATGTCGAGGTTCTGGACCGTCTTGGTGACGTCGCCGAGGTGGCCGGACATCTTCTTGCCCGGGAACACGCGCCCCGGGTCCTGCGCCATCGAGATCGAGCCCGGCACGTTGTGCGAACGGCTGTTGCCGTGCGAGGCGCGCTGCGAGCCGAAGTTGTGGCGCTTGATGGTGCCCGTGAAACCCTTGCCGATGGACGTGCCCTGCACGTCGACCAGCTGGCCGACGGCGAAGGTGGTCACCGGCAGCGTGGCGCCCGGCTTCAGCCCGGCGGCGATGTCGGCGGCGACGCGGAATTCCTTCAGCACTTCACCGGCTTCGACACCCGCCTTGGCGAGGTGGCCGGCTTCGGGCTTGTTCACGCGGGAGGCCTTGCGGGCACCGAACGCCACCTGGATGGCGCTGTAGCCGTCGGACTCCGCGGTCTTGACCTGGGTGACGCGGTTGTTTGACACGTCCAGCACGGTCACGGGCACGGCATCGCCGTCGTCCGTGAAGATGCGCATCATGCCCACCTTGCGCCCCAGCAAACCGAGACGGTTGCTCAGACTCATGTTTTCTCCAATGCCCCACATCGATTGGCGGAGCTGACGAGTTTGGCCCGACACATGAGGTGTCGGGCCGGAAAAGCCTGCGATTCTACTGCAGCTTGATTTCGACGTCCACGCCGGCCGGGAGATCGAGCTTCATCAGCGCGTCCACGGTCTTGTCGGTCGGGTCGACGATGTCCATCAGGCGCTGGTGCGTGCGGATCTCGAACTGGTCGCGGCTCGTCTTGTTGACGTGCGGCGAGCGCAGGATGTCGAAACGCTGCATGCGCGTCGGCAGCGGCACCGGGCCCTTGACGATGGCGCCGGTGCGCTTGGCGGTGTCGACGATCTCGAGCGCGCTCTGGTCGATCAGCTTGTAGTCGAACGCCTTCAGGCGGATGCGGATCTTCTGTTTCTGCATGGTCCGCTCCTTACTCGATGATCTTCGCCACG
>QJOU01000053.1 GCA_003265685.1 Piscinibacter caeni
GTCGTCAACGTCGGCCCTCGCGACGATGCTTGGTACGAGATCGGCATCAGCCCGCTGGCCCAGATGGCCGGCTTCGACTCCAAGGACTTCGCGCACCTGAAGTCCGCGCTGCGCGCCCTCATGGGCTTGGTCTTCGAGTGGGACGTTGTGACTCCGGTGACCAAGCGCCGCGGCTGGGAGGCTGCCAGTCTCTTCCCCAACGTGAAGATCCCTCCCGGCGCCGGCGTCGTGCGCTTCCAGGTCAACCCCGAGCTGCTGCCGCTGATCGTCAAGCCCGAGGTCTACGCGCTCATCGATATGGCCGTCGTGCGTCGATTCCGGCGCACCGCATCTCTCGCGCTCTGGGAACACTGCGTTCGCTTCGAGCGCGTCGGCGCGACGTCAGAGGTGCCTTGGCAGACGCTGCGCGACATCCTGCTGGGCCAGTCGGCCGACTCGAAGACGTACAACGAGTTCAAGTATTTCAAGGCCAAGGTCCTGGCTCCCGCGATCCGCGAGATCAACAGCGAGTCGAACCACCAGGTCGAGATGCGCATGAACTACGTCGGGCGTTTCGTCTCGACGATCGCGTTCACCATCCGGCCGAAGGCTGAGGCTACCGACAGTCTGACACCTGAGACCATGCACATCGTCGGCGAGATGGTGCAGATCGGCGTGCCGCAGGGCGACGCGCGCCGCCTGGCCAAGATGTACGGCGAGGCCAAGCTGAAGGGCGCGTTGCAGTACACGCGTGATCGCATGGCTGACACGAAGCGTGAGCCGCTGAGCAATCCAGGCGCCTACTTCCGGCACGCCCTGCACACGGGCTACGCGCGTCCGGCGGAAATCGCCATCGCGCCGGAGCAGACCACTTCGCCGAGCGAGGACCTGGCCACCCAGCTTCGCTCCCACCGGGCAAGAGAGGCTCAGGCGTACTACCGAGAGCTCGACGCTGACGAACAGCGCCAGCTGGTCGAGCGGTACAACTGCCAGCAGGCACTGGGAGCGTTGCAGGTGAAGACCAAGCCCACGCGCGCGGCCGAGGCGGCCTTCTCGCGATGGCTGGCGATCGACACGTGGGGCGAGCCGTCCAAGGAGGACCTGCTCGAGTTCGCCGCGCAGATGCTGGCGGCGAAGACTCGCTGAGGCTTTAGGCCGCGCGCGCCGCGGGCGCTTGCGCCGGCGCGTTGAAGAGCTCGGCCTGCTTGCGCACGAGGGACAGCAGGATCTCCGGCGTCAGGAACGGGTCGTTCTTGAGCATCTGGCGCATCAGCAGCGTCGTGACCGCGTAGCCATCGCCCGGCATGATCGGCACGCCGCGCGGTGACTGGCCCTTGGCATTGACCGAGAGGTAGAGCTTGTTGCCCTGCTGCTCGATCGTGAACCACTTCGAGTTGTTCTCGCCGTGGCCCTTGCCCTCGAATCGGTTGATCCAGCCCATGAAGACGGCCAGGACCAGCGGCAGCTCGCGCTGCGACAGCTGGATGGCGATCTTGCGCTGCCAGTCATACTGGCGCGTGGCGCTGGCCTCCGCCGCTTCCAGGCGCACCGTGTGCACCTTGGCGCGGGTCTGGTCGGCGCTGAAACACAGCGCCGCCTTGCCACCGTAGATGTGCTGGCTAAGGTACTCCTGGTCGGCCGACGCTTCCGCCGGCTCGGCCTGGCGGGCCTGCTGGCGCTGTTCGTGACGCTGATCCTGGCGCTGCGGCTCCGGACGATGCTCGGTGCGCTGCTCTTGACGGGCAGCCGGCTCGCGCCGGCCGCTGTCACGCCCCATGTGCGCGCGGCCCGGGATGTCTTCGTCGAACTCCGGCGGGGCAGGGCGATCGTCACCATGCGGCGCGTCGCCACGAGGGGAGGGCGCCGGCGCCGCTGCTGCAGGTGCTCCGCGGCCCGGGCGGTAGTGCATCGCGTTGGGCATGACCACCGCCGTCGTGGCGGCGCCGCGCGCCGGAGGCTGCGCAGGCGCTTCGGCGGCCGCAGCTTCGGCCTCGAGGTGGCGTGCGATCGTCAGCCGGATGTAGCGCGCGTTGTCGCCGTCGGGTAGGCCGGCTTCGTCCCACTCGCGGACGCGCATCGCGAAGTCGGGGCCCTCGGCCTTGCCGATCGCCACCATCGTGCGCGTCGAGAGCGCAGCCAGGCGGCCGCGCTGCAGGCGCTGGATTGTCGACTCGTGGCAGGCCAGCAGCACGCCGCGCAGGTAGTGCGACTCGCGCGCGGAACCTCGCTTCGCGCCTTCGAGCGCGCGCACGAGCATCGTCCCCTCGACCTGGAGGATCTCGTTGATGATCTTCTCGTTCGGGGTCGGGATCTTCAGCGCGCGCACGGCGGCGGCCAGCTGGGCGGGGTCGATGTGCTTGGGTTCCATGAGCGCATTATAGCTAGCTTCGCTATCTTTGCTAGCATTGCTGCACATGCGTTACACTCGCGGCCATGAATCGGGAGATCGAACCGGCGCCGCCGGCCGACAGGGTGCAGATGAACGTGAGGCTCCGGCGCGACCTGGTGCAGGAGTTGATGCGCCTGGGCGGCCTGGAGCAGGCCGAGACGGGCCGCCGCGTCACCCAGCAGCAACTGTTCGAAGCCGCCGTCGAGAGCTACGTCGCTCAGCTGCGCAAGAAGCACGGCGCGCCCAGCAAAGGGTGACGACCCCGCTCCCTTGATCGGTGAGCTGGTCCGCGGCCGCGTCGGCTACCAGATGTCGACGTCGAGCGCCTTGACGAGCTCCTCCATCGGATCCACCGGCAATCCGTTCCAGAGGAGATCTGCCGGCCTAGCCACATTCAGCGACAGGAGCACTGGTGAAAGCGGCAGACCGATCGTCTTGGCCACGGCGCGCATCGTGCCCAGGTCCCGAAGTGTCGCTGGCTCGCTGTCACGCCACGCGCGGATCAGATCGAATGGAAGCCCTGTCTTCGTACAGGCCTCTTCCAGCGACTGCGAGAAGGTGGATGCGATGAACTCATCAAGCACGACCTCTGGGTGCCCGGCAAACTTCGCGCGGGAGATGTCGCCGAAATACTGAGCGAGGGCATGAAGCATCTGCTGCTTCGACTCCGAGCTACCCGCGAGCGCACGATCCAAGAGCGACTGGATCTCTTCCTTCGGTGCGTCTCGGTCGCCTATGCGATTGATCAGCGCCTTCATTGCATCCATGTCCACCACCCTTGCGGGATCAAACATGGCACTGGCCAACGCGCGTATGTCCTCCGTTCTGAGGACGTCGGCCAGGAAGAAGATCCTCACGCACGGACACCCGAGGAACTGAGCAGTCTTCTCGATCTGCGCGCGCCCGAGGTGATCGTAGATGCTCAGCGGGCGGCTGTTCGGCTTCGCGTCAAAGCATTCGAGCAGGACGTCCGGATCAAACCCGCACGCCGTCGCGGCATCCTCGAACTCGATGCCTCTCTCAATGGACTTGTCGATGATCGCCTGGTACAGGCGCTCCGCGATCATGCGCGCCTCATGAGATGGCTGAGACCAGTGCTCCAGCCTGGTCGGCGCTTCGCTTCAGCTGATCCGCCAGCCACTTCTGCTCCACGCCTAGCGAGCCGAGAGTTTCGCCACCGATGCCTTCGAGCACCGACTCGATGCCGTCCCCTCTCAGCGCGCCGCTCGCCGACACGCTCCCGCAGTAGACGGCCGAAGGGAGCCCGCGTGGCGCTGCGTCACGCGCGATGTACTGCTGCACTGCCTCAGTGATCGTCGCTGGCAAACCCCACCGCCTCAGGAGCTCGCCACCGACCTGGGCATGATCGAATCCAAGCACTTCTTTCTCGACTGCGGCACGTGCCGGAAGGTCCATGGCGACTGACCGATCGCGCACCTGCTGAGCCTCATCCGGCAGAGTGAGGTGCATGACGAGCACGCCCAAGCTGTGCAGCAGGCCTGCGGCAAACGCCGAAGACCCCTCGCTACTGCCTCGCGCCGTGATCGCCGCCGCCACCTGCCCAGCGATGGCGCTGTGCATCCAGTGGTTGGTCATGTCCACGCCACGAACGGTCCCGACTGCAGACATTGCGCATGACGCGAGGACCAGCACCCTGAAATCGCTGATTCCGAGCACCCGAATCGCGTGCTCGATCGTGCCTACGCTGCCCTTGCTTCCGTAGAAGGCGCTGTTGGCCAGGCGCAGCGCTTTCGCGGCCACCACCTGGTCCTTGGCGATCACATCGGCGATCTGACGCATGTCCGAACCATCGCTTCGCGTTACGCGGTCGAGCTCCAAGACGACTTCCGGCAGATGCGGCAGTCGTGTGGCCTGTCCAAAGACGCGGTTCAGATCGCTCATATAGACCCCGAATTCTAAATTTCGGCCCACCTGTCTGGAAGGTTTATTCGCGCATGTTGCCGATCTCCGTGGGCACCGTCCACCTGGACCCCGCTCCACCAACCTTCCGACAGGAGAAGCTCATGCTGACCATCGCTCAACAATCACATCAGTCCCGTGATCTCGCTTTCACCGTCGTCGGGTTCTTTCCGAGCGGCGAGGGCTACTCCGACACCGTGCTCGCTCGCGACCCCGAGGAAGCCAAGATCCGCGTCATCTCGGATCTGCGCTACTCGGAAGAGGGCGGCGATCTGGAAGTCTCCTGCGTCCTGGACGCCGCCGGCAAGGTGGTGGAGGACTCGACGGCCGACGCGTTCGACATGCTTGTCGAATCCGACGCCCTGGAGATCCTGATCACCCACCTCCGCGAGACGATTCCCGGCCCGGCCACCTCGGCCGCGGACGCGTCGGAGGCCAGTGAGATCGACATGCTCAACACCTACCTCGAACTGTTCGAGCTGGTGCTGAGCGACGCGCCCCACGCGCTCGATGGCCTGACCATCGGTGCCGACGGGTACGCGGACGAAGACCTGACGTTGCGCTTCATCGACTCGATGGGCGCCGACCACGAGATCATCCCCGCCGAGGCGCTTCTGCACCTTGCGAGGAAGTCGCTTCAGCTGGGCTTCGGCCCGGCCGCCGCGCAGATCGAGTCCCTGGCCACGCGGGCCCGCTCCGCGGTGAGCCTCGCGGTTCTCGAGGCGATCTGCGAGTCGTGATCCGCCAGGCCTGCGCCCCGCAGCCTTCCACCCCCGCCCCAACCGGCGGGGGTTTCCTTTTTCCTCATCCGCCGCGCGCAAAGCATGTCCGGCCTCGCCACGCCCGTCGTCACCCTCGCTGTTCGTCATCACCGGGCATCCCGACAACGTGCGAAAGCACATCCAATCATGCTCAAGTCTGACCACACCACAGTCGGCGCCTCGGCCGACCTGATCGTCTGGCGCTGGCGCAAGCCCGGGCCCTACGAGTTGCTCTTCCTGCGCAAGGGCGCGACCTGCTTCTACACGAAGCGCGGCAACGAGATCCTTTGCCACGTCGTGCGCGCTCCGTATGGCGCCCTGGACCAGGCGACCCAGGTGGTCTCCGGCGACTCTGCTGCAGCCGTGATCGCCGACCTCTCCAAGGACGGCGCGATCGAACACAGCATGCCGGGCGACATGCCTCACTGGACCGACGAGGGCGTTCTGCTCGACTTGGTCACCCCGGCGGCGGTTCAAGCGATGTACGCAGCCCCGGCTGCCACACTCGAAACCCTGGAGTTCTGACCATGGAAAAGCTCGACTTCTTCCTGTCGCTCGTCACCGAGAACCCCGTGACGCTCAACAAGATCGGCGACAACAAGGCCTTCCCCGGCTGCGAGGAGTACGCGATCGATCACCTCCGTCTGACGCCAGGCTTCGAGCTGGGCGACTTCATGGAGGACAGCACCGTCTCGGTTGCCGAGGAGGTGTTCGTCGTCGACGTGTCGCCTCCTGGTGCCGAACCGAGCAAGGCGGCTCACGCCGTGTGGCGCGTCGCGCTCAAGAGCGGCCCTGTCGCCTTGATGCGCGTGCGCATCACCGGTGTCGAGGACGACCAAACGGCAGAGATCATGCTCGAAGGCTCCGGCCAGGTGATCGAGGATCTCACTCTGGAGCCCTACCTGCAGCTGTCGATGGTCGAGGCCGCGCGCCGCGAAGCCTTCGAAGAGCTCAACAAGATCGCTCTGGCCACGGCCAAGCTGATGAAGGGCGTCACATCGCTGTTCGGCGACCCCGACCAGCAGGAAGCCGCAACCGCCACGCTCGGCCAGGCTCTGTCGTTCGCCGACTGACCAGCCTCAATCCCTCCAAGCCGCCCCTTCGTGGGCGGCTTTTTCTTTCAGCGGAACAACAAGACCCGGTTGGTGGTGGCAGCACCGCAAGCGGCGGCGGCGACGAGGACGAACACGGTTGTGTAAGGCCAACGCGTCTTATAGGCCCATGTTCTCGATTACCAAGGGCACAGGCCAACGCAAAGACCTTTGCACATCCCCCAACCCTTCAGGAGCTCCCAAATGACCCTCGTCCTCTGCGCTATCGCCATCACCGGCTACATCCTCAGCCGTCCGGTCGTTCGCCTTGCGGACAACCTCGGCTGGCTGTGATCTGAACCCGCTCTCGAAGCCTTGCTTCGCTGAGCTAGAGCCCTCCAAGACCATGTCTTGGAGGGTTTCTTCTTTTCCTGTGTGCCGCATCTCGTTTGGCAGATCCAACCAACCCCACAGGAGCATCCCATGCACACCTCTCCCGCCCAGGCCGCACCCGCGGTGCGCCTGCCCATGAACGTGAAGTGCTTCGACCGCGCACCGTACAAGGACACCGTCGAAGTCCAGAGCGGATGGCACCCCGACGGCCGCCGCTTGATGGTGACGATTCCGAACCCGATGTCCAAGAGCTGCCGGTACGACCTGAAGCTCGAGGAGCCGGGCTGTCAAGGCTGCCGCTGGCAGCGCGAGGACGATCCGCGAGACGTCGCCTAACCAGCACCAGAGGCCCGACCGCCACCGGTCGGGCCTCTTCCCTTTTTTGTTCCGCGCTCGACTGGAAAGCGGTGTCTACGCGATCTTCCAGCCCTTACCGTGGAAAGGATCGTTGACGCCTAAGTCGTTGTTTTGCTTGATGTTTTCGATTGCTACAGGTCGTTCGTCGAGCCTATGATTAACGCTTATGCAGAAGCACTCTTGCGCTGCGACAACTCACTAGGGAACACGATCATGTACGCACAGACCACGAACAACGACCACGGCGCAATCGACATCGGCCTGGAGTGCCTCGGCTGCATCGGCGACGCCGGCCAGGCCACTTGCAAGATGTTCGCTGACGGCCTGTGCACCGGCAACCGCGCCGGCAAGTGCATGCGCGCGGCGATGGTCGACCACGCCGAAGCCCAGGCCGAGATCATCCTGGCCACCATCGCCCTGATGGCGCGCACCGCCAAGTCGGGCCGCGACCTGCGCGCCCAGCTGCCCAAGATCGAGAAGATCATGGCCGCGACCGTCGCCTGATCAGAATCCAATCGCTCCATCTGCTTTACACATACGTGTGATTTCGCTATAGTCGCCACCACAACACATATCATGAACGGTCTGAACGCTTTTTCCCCCATCGAAATCGGTCTCGACGCCCTCGGCGTGTCGTCCCCTGAAGGGATGCTGCAGCAGCTGGGTGTCGAGGGTGTCTATGGTGACGACATGGTGAAGCGGGTGACGAAGCGCGTCGAGGAGACGCTGATCGACCACCCCGAAATCCGCAGCGAGATCGTCGCGGCCGGCCTGTACATCCTCCTCGGCGAGGTGGATGACATCGAGCAGGTTCGTAGCGTGGTGCTGCCGCGGATGGACCTTGCCGTCGACCGCGCACTGGTGGCCGCCTAAGAGCGAGTCCATCTGCGCGGAAGCAGAATGAGAATTACATGCTGGCAGAAGCGTCGGCGATCGAGATCGCCGAACTGACCGCAGCCGACGACGGCCGGGACAGCCCACAGCTCGACAATCTCTCGACACAGGCCGGCCTCGACGAGGCTGACCTGCGCGAGATCCAGGCCGAAAGCGCAGCCGCGCCGGCCTCCCCCCTCGAAAACATCCTCGCGGAATACATCAAGAATCCCTCGGGCGACAAGACACGTATTGACAAGATCGCCTCGATCATGTTCAATGATGCCCGTGTTCGCAAGATCTGCCGCTTGCGAGCACTGAAGAACGGCGTCGACATCGACGAAGTCGATGACGTGCTTCAGCGGACGATGGAGGTCTTCTTCGCCAAGATGCTTGCGAAGATGCGTTCGTCGGATGCTGTTTACGCAGTGGTCTACGCGGTCGCCAACAACGTAGCCAAGGAAGTCTCTCGGGAGGCGTTCGCCCTGGTCATCAACCACGACTCGATCGAGGTGATGAAGGAGAAGGGTGACGATCTTCGGGAAGCCGACCTGGCCGGACGAGAAGAAGAAGACCGCGACTTCATGGTCGACACCCGGATCAACAACTCATACCTCAGCACTCGCCTCAAAGGCGTATTGGAAGGAAAAGGTACCTTGGGCGACACGGGAGTCTACAAACCGGAGTTCGAGACCGTGCCCTTGGTGAGCGTCACCAAGGTCAAGCGCGCGGAGGGCGACCAGCCCGCTGCGCAAGTCATCGACATGCCGAAGCCGCGGCCGGAGCAGGCCAAGCGCGATCTGTCCGCCGATCAGCAAGAACTGGTCGACATGATCGAGAAGCTGGGCGTGCGCAACCAGGACTTCGCCGTGCAGATCGGCATCGGCCTGCCGCGTCTGTCCTCGTACATCTACGGGCGCACGGCCTCCGTTCCGAAGGAGGTCATGGATCGTGCGCGCGAGGTGTTCCACGATCAGAGCCATGGCCTGAAGGAGCTGAAGAAGCGCTTCGACAAGCCGATGTCCGAGATCCTCAAGTCCTGGGCCAAGCGCCTGGATGCGAAGACGAACGAGGAACTGGCCAGCCTGCTGAGCGTGACCACGATGACGATCCATCGCTGGAACACGAACGAGACCAAGCCGGACAAGACCGCGCTGGTCCGCTACGACGCGCAGGTCGGCAAGATCGAGGAGGCGATGAAGTCGGCGCTCAAGCGCGTCTCCGGCTGACCTCGAGCAAGCCGCTTCCTCCGCAGACAGGGGCCCACTTCGGTGGGCCTTTTCCTTTTTTGCACGGTGCAAAGAAGAAGGCCCCCACGAATGTCGTGAGGGCCTGTCAGGGTTAGCGGCTCATCCGGGTGCCCTGCATGAAGGCAACCCAGTTCTGCGCCTTGGTCAACGTCTTGAAGCGAGCGTGGAGCTCGCCGTCGGCGGTGACCTGGTGGGGCAGCTTGTCGTCGCCCGAGGGGCTGATCTCGAGCTTGGCCATGCGGTACGTCGGGTGACGGTACAGCTCGCGTTTGCTCGTTGCGTCGATGATGCGCACGATCGAGGCGTCCAGGATGGCCGGACCGCCGCAGTCGCTCTGCTTCTCGATGATCAGCGGCACCTTCAGGAAGCCCGTCGATCGACCGATGCGGCCGAGCACGTCGTGCTCTTCCATCCAGTCGTTGCCGGTCTCGTGGTCGCCCAGGAAGATGCGCAGCTTGATGCCGCGCTCGCGGGCGTCCTCGAGGATGCGGCGAACCGGCTGCGTCGTGCGCGGGTCGAACCAAGTGCCCAGGTCGCGGCCGCTGTCGCGCAGCATGTTGAGCAGCTTGATGTAGTTCTCGTACTGCTCCAGCTTGCCGATCTGATCGGGCGTGGGCTCCAGAGCCTTCACGCCCAGGCGTTCGGCCAGGGCCTTCGCCTCGCGGAAGCAGTTCTCGAAGCCGAAGCACGAGTAGCCGCCGGCGGACTTGATGACGAAGAGCTTCTGCTCGTTGTTGATGGTCACGTTCATGGTTTCTCCAGGGGAGGGTTGTCGGGATACCCGGAGATGGCGCACGCACGGAGTGAATCGGTGGCGTCGTCGTGGCGCGTGTCGCGCATCACGTCGCATCAGGGGCACGGTGCCCCTGCGTCACCACGAAAGGAATCTACGAATGAGCATCAAAGCACTGGCCCTGGCCATCGAGCAGAACTACGCCGCCGGCATGTCCGGCGGGGACGACACCCAGTTCCAGGCACTGATCGACCTTGGCGACCAGGCTGCGGAGATCATCAAGATGGAAGACGAGCTCGTCGCCAACCGCGAGACGCTGCGCCGCGTCTGGGCCCTGGCTCAGCAGCTGCAAAAGTCCCTTGGGTGGATCGAGACCTTCATCCGCGAGCACGGCGAGTGGTGGGGTAGCGAGGACGTCGACACGGCCGAGAACGAGTGGCTGAGCAACGCGCGCGATCTGCTCAAGCTGTTCGAAGACGTGCCCAAGACGGCCCCCGAGGCCTCGGCCGCGCGTCACAGCAACCCGCTGTCGATGTTCACCGAGACGGAGCTGCTCGACGAGCTGCGCGGCCGCGGTGCGGTCGCAAGCGTCTGGACTGCCGAGGATCTGTCGTTCCTCGACGAGGATGCCCCCGAGGGCGTCACCGACGAGGAGCTGCCCGCTCTGAAGGCGCGCGCGCTGGAATCTGCCGGCCGCAGCCTGGAGGACATCCTCGGGGCGCGCGGCAACGAGCACCTGGCCGACTGGTGGCACATGAACTGCGACGACGTCATGAGCGCGCACGAAGAATCGCTGGTCAAGGCCTGCGAAGCCGCCGGCGTCGAAATCGTGGACGATCACACGATCACCTGGCAGCACGGCGGAACGGTCCACAGCGGCACCGGCTCCTCGTTCGAATCGGTGGCCGCGGCCGCCCGCGACGCGATTCGCACGCTGCGGATCAAGATCTGACGCGCAACCCCTCAAGCCCCTCCCAGTTCGCTGGTGAGGGGCTTCTTCTTTCTCGGGCGCAGCGCAAGCGCGCGTGAGCCAGCGTGTTCCTCATCTCGCAAAGCAAGGCGTACGTCACGCCTCTTTCAACGGAGAACTTTCAATGGACATGTTTGGACAATCTGACCGCGAACTGGCGATCGACGCGCTCCACGCTTCGACCGCCATCTACACCGCGGACCCCGTGGTCAACCAGCTGCTCGACATGCTGGACTGGCCCAACGGCACGCGCCGCCTGGTCGACCCCAGCTGCGGCGATGGCGCCTTCCTCGGTCGTGCGCTGGAGCGCCTGCTCCTCGCGTACCCGAACATCGACGACGCGCGCCTGTCGCACGTGATCGAAGGCTGGGAGATCCACTTCTTCGCGGTGTCGGAAGCCCGTGCACGCGTTGCCGGTGTGCTGGTGACTCATGGCCGCCAGGCGGCCGACGCGCGAGCACTGGCCGAAGAGATCGTACGCCACGGCGACTTCCTGCTGGAGGGCCCTCGTGAGCCGGTCTACCATGCGATCGCGGGAAATCCCCCGTACCTTCGCTTCGCCAATGTGCCGCAACCGCTGCGCGACGACTACGAGCGCGAGCTGCCCGACTACGCGACGGCCGACATGCTGCACAGCTTCCTCGATCGCTGCGCGCTGTCCCTTCACGGGGACGGCGAGATCGCTTGTGTCACGAGCGATAGGTGGCTCTTCAATGAAAACGCCGCGCGCCTGCGCGAAGCGATCGGACAACGACTTGGCATCGCTCACCTCGAGCGCCTGGACGTCACGAGCGCCTTCTACCGGCCGAAGCTGCGCCGCCGCGGCGCGCCGCCGCGGATTCACCCGGTGGGCGTGGTACTGCGGCATGCCGCCCAGTGCGCTTCGCCGCTCTCGAAGGCTCCGGTGTTCCCGGGCGCTGACGACGAGGTTGACGCCGGCGGCCCGACGCTGGGGGAACTCGCGAAGGTGAGCATCGCCCCGTGGCTGGGCACCCCAGGGATCTTCCTGATCCACGAAGAAGTGGCCAAGGGTCTGCCGCGCGACGAGTTGGTGCCGGCGATCGACACGGACGACATCACGCAAGGCGTGCTCGGCAAACCGACGCGCTACGCGATCCGCACGCGGCGCGACGTGGACCCGAGTGCTGCCGTCATGGAGCACCTGGATCGCGAGCTGCCACGCATGTGCGCGCGCGGCCGCAAGAGCCCGCGCTGGATGCCGCCCGAGTCGTTCGAGAAGTTCGATCTCTCGCAACCGTACCTGCTGGTGCCTCGCATCGCGAAAACGCTGCGCCCTGTGCGCGTGCCCGCTGGCATGCTGGCGGTGAATCACAACCTGTCGATCGTTGCCGCCGGCGACCGATCCCTCGACGAGCTCGAGGCGATCCTGTCGAGCGACAAGGCGATGGAGTGGATCAGCCGGCGCGCGCCGCGACTGGAGAACGGCTACTTCAGCATCACGACGCGTCTGCTCCGGTCCCTGCCGGTGTAGCGCTCAACCTCACCCCGGCCTGGCTCTCTTCGGAGACCAGGCCGCTTTTCTTCGTGAGCTTGGCGCAGGCGCAAAGAAAAACCCCACCCAGCAGCGCTGGATGGGGTGGGGTGGGTTAGACCGTCAGGATGAACGAATCGTCGACCACGGTTGCGATCGGGTCGACCTTGGCGTCCGACTTGGGTTGCTCTTTCGGCATTTGCAGCGCTTCGGGGTTGATCTCTTCCGCGGTTGCAGCCTCTCTCACCTGAACGGTGGTCGAGTCTTTCTTGCGGAACTTCTCTTCCTCTTCCGGCGTGTACGTGAAGCCCTTGGAGGCCAGGAGCTTCGCCATGTCCACGGTGCCCTTGCGGGTCACGCGGGTGACGATCACTCCGGCACCTTCGCGTTTCTGTTCGTCGTCTGCAAGCAGCGAGATCAGCGCCTTGCGGGCGGCTTCTTCGCGCTCGGCGGCCGCGTCGGATTCCATCTTCAGGGCGCGCCACAGCGTTGCTGCAGCAGCCCATTCGTCGGACTCCCATACGCGAGCCGTTACCCGTTCCCAGAATCGCAGCGAGGCATCGATGATGGCTTGCTGACGAGCAGGGTCTGGGTAGACGATCACCAGGGCGCCGTTGTCACCGTCGAACGACCAGTAGTGCAACTCCTTCGCTCCCGAGACAAGCAGCTGCTGCTGCGTCTGGTCGACGTAGTAGTCGGGCACCAGGCCGTTCTTGGCGAGCATGTGCGCTTCTTCGCCCGGGCACTTCACCTCCAGCGCGATCGAGCCGTCGATCTCCAGTCCGTCGAGCGAGGCCCTCAGGATCGGATGCGTCGTGCTCTCGAGAACCATCGGCACCATGATGTTGCCGGTGTGCTTCTCGTAGGCTGCTCGCGCCTTCGGCTCCAGCTTGATGCCGCGCATCATCGCTGGGTTCATCTTCGGCCCCGGGTCGAGGCCGATCTTCTGCCGGTACAGGCCGTAGGGTGTTGTCCATTTGGACCTCCCCATGACCGCGGGCGCGTCAGACGCGCCCAGTCCGTTTAGTCTCCACGCCAGCCATTCAGGTGTTCCCTGCTTGGCCTGGGCGCCCGAGACGACTCGGTATCCCATGTGGATTTGCTCCTTCACGTTGAACAAGAGCGACGTGCTCCTGGTGAACCGTGATGAGCCACTCGGGCGTGTACTTCGACCCCCGGACGGAATGCGCAATCCAGAAAGAGAAGCCCGCCCAACGCATGAAGCTAGGGCGGGCAGGGTGGTTCAGCTGGCGGCCGGCGCGGGGCCGTTGGCCAGCGCGTAGCGCCAGAGCGTGTTCTCGGGTCGTTGCCCGTTCCAGCGTTCGACCAGCGAGACCGCTGACCGCGCAAGGGATGCGATCGGTGTGTAGCGCCAGTTGTCGTCGCTCCAGCACGGCTCGTGGGTGCCGTTGAAGTCGCCGACGGTCGTCTTGCCGGTGGGGATGTGGGTGCGGGTGAAGTGGAACGGCCTGGCCAAGGTAGCCGACCGCGATACGATGGCGCTCATGTGATCTCCGTTGGGGGAAGCGGCGGCGCCGCGAAAGCGTGTGCCCAGGAGATGCGAAACGGCCGGGTGGAAGCTGGAAAGAAACAAGGCCAGGTCACCAATGGTGAGCCCGGCCCTGGTCAAAAAGATCGGTGCGACATGGTCGCGCGCGATCTGATGCCGAAGCATCGTTTTTGACTCAGGGCCGGACTCGACAACAGTAAGTCATTTGCGTTTTCTCGCGGTCTGCGAGCAACTCGAGCTAGTCGTGTGTCTTCGACTCTCACTTCCTACGAGGCCTCTGGGGCTCGATCGATGTCCACCCACGGGTTACCGGGTATGTGACGTGTCTTTTGGGTGTCTGCAGCTGATTCATCAGCAGCACGAAACCTAAGGTTGTGGGAAAGCGGTGCACCGCACCTCCAAACCAACCGCGACCAATCGGGAAGCATTGAGGAAACACACAGCTCAGTCTGTCTGGGGTAGTACGCTGACCCTTAGACAAGGATGACTGCAGGGAGCATGTGCTCGGAACGGGCAATGACGCCTCTCGCTCTCTTACCGTGCCCCACGTGATGCGTAACGCGGGCACATACGCGATCAGTGCAAAGAAGAAGCCCCGAGCGCACATGGTGCACCCGGGGCGGCTGGTTAGGGCCTGCTTACATCTTTGAGCTTCGCGCAGATCTTCTCGGCCTCCTCCTCGAGGCGCTTGCGCTGGACCTGTCCGGCAGAGCCGAAGCTGTTGCGCGCGGCTTCCAGCTGAGCTGACTCGCACGCGGCGCGCGCCAGGTGCAATTCGCTGACACGCGCGACGCCGGCGAGGACGTAGCAGCCGTAGGCGATGCCGAGCAGGACTAGGAGCTTGAAGGGCAGGTCTGCGTTCAGAGCTTTGACGATGGTATCCATGGGGATCTCCTCAGTGGTTGACGTGACCACTGGGGATGCCTTGCGCGCACACGTACCCTTGCAGCCCGTCCGTCGCATGCGACTACCAGGAGGTGGCGAACACATACCCTGAGCAATTCCTCCATCCATCATTGCCCGCCTTCCTCTGTTCGGTAGCGCTCAGCTGAAGGCACAATCTCCCGGTTCATTCAAGGTGTCGGAACAAGCATCCAGGGAGATCCAGTTGAGCAAGCGCACGCCGAAGGTCACATCGCTCGATGACGTGCTGTCTCACTTCAGAGAGGCAGCGCGTACGAACCGCGACCTTGGAACCAGCTTCGAGCGACTGTTCGCAACCTACCTGGTGACTGATCCGCAGTATTCGGACCGCCTGAGCGACGTTTGGCTTTGGAGTGAGTGGCCGGATCGCTGGAGCGTCGACGTCGGCATTGACCTGGTAGCCCGAGAGCGCGGCACCGGCGAGTATTGGGCGATCCAGTGCAAGTTCCTCGATCCAGATACCTACCTGCAGAAGGCTGAGATCGACTCCTTCTTCACCGCCTCCGGGAAGAAGTTCTCAACCAAGGACGGCTCTCGGCACTTCGCGCATCGGCTGATCGTCTCCACGACTGACAAGTGGAGCAAGCACGCCGAGGATGCGCTGGCCAACCAGGTCACACCGGTCAGCCGACTCTGGTTCAAGGATCTCGCGAACAGCCCGATCGACTGGGCGAAACTCGATCTGGCGCGTCCCGATCAGTTGCGACTGGTGGCGCGCCACGAGACGCGACCGCACCAGGACGAAGCGATCGACAGTTCGCTGGCAGGCTTCAAATCGGTCGATCGCGGCAAGCTCATCATGGCCTGCGGCACTGGCAAGACGTTCACCGCTTTGCGTCTGGCAGAGCGTCAAACACCGAAGGCCGGCCGCATCCTCTTTCTCGCGCCGTCGATCTCACTGGTGTCGCAAACGCTGCGCGAGTGGACCGCGCAGGCGCAGGAGCCCTTTCACGCGTTCGTTGTCTGCTCGGACAGCAAGGTCGGCAATGACGACGAGGATCTGAAGACGCACGACCTAGCGTACCCGGCAACCACCGATCACAAGGCTCTCGCAGCCGCGGCGAAGCTGCTGAGCAAGAACCGACGCACCGTCGTCTTTTCCACCTACCAGTCGATCCAGGTGGTGGCGGACGCGCAGAAGCTCGGCCTGGGTGAGTTCGACCTGGTGGTGTCCGACGAGGCGCACCGAACCACTGGGCTGACTCTCGCAGGGGATGACGCATCCGAGTTCGTGAAGGTGCACAACCCCGCGCTGATCAAGGCGAAGAAGCGTTTGTACATGACCGCCACGCCGCGCATCTACGGCGAGGCCTCGAAGACGAAGGCCGGCGAGCGCGAGGCGGTTCTCTTCTCCATGGACGACGAGGAAACCTTCGGCCCCGAGTTCTACCGCCTAGGGTTCGGGAAGGCCGTGAGCCTCGATCTGCTCTCTGAGTACAAGGTGCTCATCGTGGCGGTGGAAGAGGAAGCCATGGCCGGCTTGGCCAACGCCTACAACAACGCCTACAAGCTCGACGACAAGCGCGCGCTCGACATTCGCTTCGCCACGAAGATCATCGGGGCTTGGAAGGGTCTGTCGAAGCACGGCCTCGTGGAGGTTGACGAAACCGGAGATCAGGCTGCACTGCAGGAGGACCTGCAGCCCATGAAGCGCGCGGTTGCCTTCTCAAGATCGATCCGCGACTCGAAGCAAACCACCGAGGTATTTGGCCAGTTGGTAGGTCTGTATCACAGGATGCACGCCGGCGAGGAGACCAAGCTGGTCGAGTGCGATCTTGACCACGTGGACGGAGGAATGAACGCGCTGGTTCGCCTGAACAAGCTGAACTGGCTGCGCGCCAACCCTGGCGATGGCTCGTGCCGCATCCTCTCGAACGCAAGGTGTTTGTCCGAAGGGATCGATGTCCCGGCACTTGACGCGGTTGCGTTCTTCGACACGCGAGAGTCAGTGGTCGACATCGTGCAGTCGGTCGGCCGCGTGATGCGCAAGGCGCCCGGCAAGAGGTTCGGCTACATCATCCTGCCGGTGTGCATACCTTCGACGAAGGTCGCGAAGTACAACGACTACATCGAGAGCGACCCACAGTTCAAGGGGATCTGGCGCGTCATCAAGGCTCTGCGCGCTCACGATGAGTCGCTGGTGGACGAAGCAGAATTCCGTCGGAAGATCACTGTGATCGGCGACAGTGGGGGCAAGAGTGGCGGTCAGGATCGGAAGAACGAGAACCTGCCGCTTGACTTCCCCGTCCTGCCGCTCGACAAGGTTGCCGAGGCCGTGTATGCGGCCGTGCCCAAGAAGCTGGGCGACCGCGAGTATTGGAGCCAGTGGGCGCGTGACGTCGCCCAGATCGCTGACCGACTGGTCGCGCGCATTCGCTCTCTCGTCGAGCGCCCAAAGCCGAAGAAGGCCTTCGCATCCTTCCTCAAGGGTCTGCGCGAGAACCTGAACCCGGCGGTCTCACCGGACGAGGCCATCGAAATGCTGGCGCAGCACATCATCACGCGCCCTGTGTTCGAGGCCTTGTTCGAAGGCTACTCGTTCACGAAGAACAACCCGGTCTCACAGTCCATGCAGAAGATCGTCGAGCTGCTCGATGATCATGAGGTCGGCAGCGAGACAGAGGGCCTGGAGAAGTTCTACGCGAACGTGCGTGACCGGGTCAGCCTGGCCAAGAGCGAGAAGTCCCGCCAGGAGATCATCCGTAATCTGTACGACACCTTCTTCGGCAGCGCCTTCCCGCGCGTTGCCGAGAGACTGGGGATCGTCTACACGCCGATCCCTGTCGTGGACTTCATCATCCGCAGCATCGAGGTCGCGCTGCGCCGGCACTTCGATGCAAGCATCTCCGATGAAGGCGTTCAGCTCCTCGACCCGTTCACTGGTACCGGAACCTTCCCGGTTCGTCTTCTGCAGCTGGGATTGATCCGCCCGAAGGCGCTAAAGCGCAAGTATCTGAGCGAGCTGCACGCCAATGAGATCGTGCTGCTGGCCTACTACATCGCCACGATCAACATCGAGAGCGCCTTCTTTGCCGTCGCCGGCGAGCACTTGCCGTTCGAGGGGATCGTTCTCACCGACACCTTCCAGCTCAACGAACCGTCACAGGGTGACGTAGAGGGCGGCTTCTCCATCGAGAACAGCTCGCGAGCCAAGAAGCAGCGGCAGCAGCCGATTCGAGTGGTATTCAGCAATCCGCCTTACTCTGCGCAGCAAGACAGTGAGGGCGACAACAACAAGAACGAGGACTATCCGCTTCTTGACGAACGAATCGCCAGCACCTACGTGGCGCGTTCGAAGCGAAAGCTGTTCAAGAACATGTACGACTCGTACGTGCGAGCGATCCGCTGGGCATCCGACCGGATCGCAGATCGGGGGGTGGTCGCCTTCGTGACGAACGGCTCGTTCCTGAAGGCGCCCAATCTCGACGGCGTCAGGCTTGGTCTCGTGGAGGACTTCAGCCACTTGTACGTCTTCAACTGCCGCGGCAGCGCGCTGGGCCAGGGAGAGATTCGTCGCAAGGAGGGTGGTGGGATCTTCCGCGAGGGCTCCAAGACACAGGTGGCGATCACGGTCTTGGTCAAGGACCCCCGGCATCAGGGGCCCAGTGAGCTTCACTACTACGACATCGGTGACTACCTCACGACCGAGCAGAAGCTCGATGCGATCGAGCGTCTTGGAAGCATCGAGAGCGTGCCCTGGTCCCGGCTGCAGCCAAACGAGGATGGCGATTGGGCCGAGCAGAGCGACCCCAAGTTCGCGACTTTCTTGCCGCTTGGGGACAAGGACGGCAGCGGCGATCAAGTGGTGTTCGGTGTCTATACGCTTGGCGTCATCACGAACAGGGACGCATGGGTATCAAACTACTCGAAGCAAGCCGTAGCACACAGCGTTCACAAGCTGCTCGAGCAGTACCGTGCCGACTTGCGCAAGTACAGCAGCGCAGTGAAAGGTCTGAGCAAGAAGGAGTACCCCGACGTCGACGGATACATCACCACTGACAGCACGCGCATCAGCTGGACCCGTTCGCTGAAGGCAAACCTCAAGCGCCTGAAGAAGCTAGAGTTTGACGAAGCAGCCATCGTCAAGACGGCGTACCGACCGTTTGCGCCGCGGTGGCTTTACTTCAGCAGAACGCTGAACGAGATGGTGTACCAAGTGCCGAAGCTCTTTCCCACGCCAGCTCACCCCAACGTGGTGATCTCGAGCACCGGCGTGGCCGATCGCAAAGGCTACTCGGCCTTCGCCGTCGACAGCATCCCGAACATGCACCTCACCGACACGGGCCAGTGCTTCCCGATGTACTGGTACGAGAAGGTTGGCGGAGATGACGACGACGAAGAGGTTGATCGTCAGGACGAGCTCTTCAGCTCGGCAGCATCAAAGCAGGTTCCCGACGAATTTGGCTACATCCGACACGACAGCATCACGGACTGGGCGTTGCAGCAGTTCCGGTCGACTTACTCGGACAAGAAGATCAGCAAAGAGGACATTTTCTGGTACGTCTATGGCGTTCTCCATTCGACGGAGTATCGACAGAGATTTGCAATCGACCTGAAGAAGTCGATTCCACGGGTGCCATTCGCTGAGGACTTCTGGGCGTTCAGCGCGACCGGTCGCAAGCTCGGAGACCTCCACCTCGGCTACGAGAGCGTCAATCCTTTCGATCTCCACGAGGAGGCGGGACGGCTGGTCATGGAGGCGAAGGACTACAGGGTTACGAAGATGGTCTTCGCGAAGAAGGACGGTGGCGCAGACCAGTCGGCCATCGTTTTCAACGAGCATCTCGTGCTGCGTGGCATTCCTGCCCAAGCCTATGAGTACACGATCGCGGGCAAGTCGGCAATCGAGTGGGTGATGGAGATGTACCAAGTCAAGGTCGACGCGGACAGCCAGATTCGCAACGACCCCAACGCATGGTTTGACAACCCGCGTGAACTGGTGGACCTGCTCAAGCGCGTCATTCGAGTCAGCGTAGAGAGCGCCAAGCTGATCCAGAGTCTTCCAGCATTGGCTGAGCGGAGCTCGCCGTGAGTGAGGGCGTCGTCATTTCGCGGACATTCGATCGCTCGCGCAGGTTCTGAAGGCATAACTTGAAGCACCTTGCGCTACTCCACGAGTTCACGGATCTGATGTCGCAGCTCGTGACGCAGGTGGAGGCCTCCGCGGCCATGAGCCAGTTCGACATCCACCGAGCATCCGAAGGGTTGGTGTTGGGGCTACTGCGTGAGTTATATGGTTGGCCGAGGCTGCGCAATCTGAACACGGAAGAGCGAACCAACTTCCCTGGGATCGATCTCGCTGACGACGAGGCGCGCGTGGCAGTGCAGGTCACGGGCACGCCGACGCTGGACAAGATCAAGGGAACCGTCTCCACCTTCCTGACGCACGGCCTAGACAAGCGGTACGACCGACTGGTGATCTATGTCCTGACTCGGAAGCAGGGCAGCTATTCGCAGGACGCGATCGACAAGGTGTCTTTGGGACGCGTGAACGTCAGTGCTCGCGACGACATACTTGATGTGCGTGACGTGTGCGCCAAGGCGTCGACCGTTGATCCAAAGACTTTGGCGAACGCACTTGAGGTCCTTCGCTCCTACATGCGAGGAGGCGTTGCTGCCGGTCTCGCTGAGGAGGACTTCGACCCTCCCGCATTCCCGGTGGAGCGCGCCATCCTCAATCTCATTGAGGTCTACTTTCCAGCGCGCATCTACGTTGCGGACCTGCGCGACGATGTGGGTTCGAAGGCCGACAGGCGTCCGCGCAATGAACGCAAGCTGATCAGGACTACGCTGGAAGAGTTGAACTTGCGTGTGCCCTCCGGCTACGAGGTAAGCAGCAGGCAGTTAATTACCTTTCACCCACTTGATGATTCTCAGGGGCCTTTTGCGAGACTAATAGAGCTTGGGACAGTCACCCCGCTGGTTCCGTCAGAGTTCTATGGGAGCAACAACGATCAGGAGCGGATCTTCAAGTCGTTGCTACGCTTCACGCTGCAGCAGAAGTTGCACAGGCATCGCGTGCGCTGGTTTCACGACGATGGGCTCTTTGCGTTTCTGCCGTTTGATGACAAGGAGTCACTTCGCGAGGAGACGTGGACAGGTCACAAGAAGACGTCGCGCCGAGTGTTTGAGCGAAAGCAGAACAAGAACGACCCCAGCAAGACCTTCATCTGCAAGCACTTCGCATTCGCCACCGACTTCGTGCTGAACGACGGTCGTTGGTATATCGCGCTCACCCCCGACTGGTACTTCAGCTATGGCGACGACTATCGGCGCTCGCGGTACGCGGACGAGTCGTTGAAGTGGTTGAAGCGGAAGGAAGTGAATCGAACAGTCACCGACCACTTCCGGTTCTTGACGTCCTGGCTAGCAGCTCTCGATCAGGACGATTTGTTCGCTCTGGCTGCAGGTGGCGCGCCGACGCTAACTTTCGGTGAGGTACTGGCGTTCGACAATCACCCATCTCTTGATGATGAGGCTTGGCTGCCGCTGCGCGACGCCACAGGCGACGACGACGAGGCCGCGACGATCAAGGGCCTATTCGACTCAGAATGAAGCTCGAACACATCCCGGAACCACGACTACGGTTCGCGTCCGGCGAACACATCTGCCCGCGCAGGGGCATCGCAGCTTACGGCGTGTTCGATCGGAGCATGGACTCCCGCCGCACTGACGTCATGATTGGCGGGGTAGGCACCGCTACATGCATCGAAGCGCTCGGCCGGTGGGTTGAGCGCTGCAGTTCGGAGATTCCTGCGCCGGAGACGGCGAAGCAACCGAACCTGCGGGTGCCGTTCCCCGGGGTCGGCCGCGGCCACGCTTTCGATGCCAAGCTGGTCTTTGGCAGTGACCTCGCTCGGACACTGAAGAAAAGCGAGGTCGACGAAATCGTCGCCATTGGCGACCGAACCACCAGGCTGTCGAAGGCTATTGACCTTTACTACGAGCACATAAAGTTCCTTGCGCAGAATCGGCAGATCGACGCCGTGGTCTGCGTGATTCCCGATGCTCTCTACAAGGTGGTAGCGACGGAGGAGTCGAATCCGCTCGAAGAGACACTTGATGCAAGTGTCGAGGTGGCGTCGGAGCTGAACTTCCGGCGCGCACTGAAGGCCAAGGCCATGCACTTGGGCAAGCCGTTGCAGCTCATACGAGCCTTCTCGCTTGAGAGCAACAAGAAGGGACAGCAGGACGATGCCACTAAGGCATGGAACTTCTGCACGGCGCTCTACTACAAGGCTGGGCCACGCGTTCCATGGAAGTTGTCAGCCGACGACAGGCGACCTTCATCTTGCGCGGTCGGGATTGCGTTCTATCGCAGTAGAGATCGACAGGTGCTCAACACCAGCTTGGCGCAGATCTTCGATGAGTTGGGCAACGGTCTGATCCTTCGTGGCACCCCGATCGACATGACTCGGGATGACCGAGTTCCCCACCTCAATGCCCAGCAGGCCTACGACCTTCTAACTGCCGCACTCAACGAATACAGAGTCGCGTTGCGCAACTTTCCAGCGAGGATCGTGGTCCATAAGTCGTCGAACTTCTCAGCGGAAGAGATCGACGGCCTCAGCGAGGCGGCCTCCGACCTGAGGATTGATACCGTTGATTTGGTCACCGTGATGGACTCGAGGTTGCGTCTCTTTCGGGAGGGAAACTATCCTCCGTATCGCGGGACAAGGATTGAGATGGACGACCGCCGCCACGTCCTGTATTCCCGGGGCTCGGTTTGGTACTACAAGACCTACACCGGGCTCTACATCCCCGAGCCTATTGAGTTGCGAATCGTGCGGTCCGAGGAGTCTCCGTCGTTCATCGCTCGCGAGATTCTGGGACTGACCAAAATGAACTGGAACAACACGCAGTTCGATGGAAAGTACCCTGTTACGCTCGGATGCGCGAGAAAGGTCGGCGAGATCATGAAGTACCTGAGCGACCGGGACGATCCGCAGATTCGCTACGGCTTCTACATGTGAGCCGAAGCTGCGAATGTAAAACGCCCCGGCAGATGAACTGCGCGGGGCGTGATGGGGTTGGCCTGGTCAGGGAGCCGGGAAGGGTTCGATCAGGTCGGCGGTGTCGAGCGAGCCGTGGAGCTCGTCGAGCTTGAGCGTGTCGAGGAAGTTCTCGAACAGCGCCTTGCGCAGCCGATCGGCCGAGACCGTCTCGCCGGCGTCATAGCCGAGCGACACGACGCCGGTGATGGCGATGCCGAC
Source organism: Piscinibacter caeni (assembly GCA_003265685.1). Lineage (GTDB taxonomy): Bacteria > Pseudomonadota > Gammaproteobacteria > Burkholderiales > Burkholderiaceae_C > Piscinibacter > Piscinibacter caeni. Next base: position 22,796 of record QJOU01000053.1, read on the forward strand.
GGTGACGCCGAAGTCGCCTTGCGCGTGCGCCGCGTGTTCCGTGATGCGTTGCGCGATCGCCTCGAGGTCTCCCTCGGCCGTTCGCTTCGCGCTCGCGCCGATCTGCGCCTTCGCGGCGGCGATCGCCGCGTCGGCCCGGCCGAACATCGTCTGCAAGCTGGGCAGCGTCGCGTCACCGACGGTGCGCGCGTACTGGGTCATCTCCTCCAGCCGGGCGAGCAGCTGCTCGACGGTGACCGGTTCGTGGTTGGTGTGCATGTCGTTGCTCCTGTGAAAGAAGAAGGGCGGATTCCCTTCGTAGGAGCGAGATGCAGAACGCGTGTCCGCAACTTCCGATGCCGAGTTGGGCGGCGATTCCGGGCTTATTGCCTCGACGCGACAGGCCGGTAGCCGGTACGATCTGAGGGTTAACCCTAATGCCCCTGAAGAACGCCATGAGCGCCCTGCTTTCCTTCCTGAAAGGTCTGTTCCAGATCTCCCTGCCCACCCAGCGTGAACTCGACGAGGCCTACCTGGCCGGCTCGGTCGACATGAGCGACCTCGAGCGCCGCATGCGTGAGATCGACGGCCGCGGCCGCAGCTTCCACCGGAACGCGCCTCAGTTCGGGCTGTACGTCCGCTGACCGTCTGCGCTGGCCGGCGCGACGAAGAAGAACGCCCCGGCAGATGAACTGCGCGGGGCGTGTGGGTGGGTTTAAGCCGTGGGCTGTCTCACGACGTTGTAGTGCACGCCGCTGACGCCGTACGTGCGCTCCAGGTCCTCGACCCGAGGCGTCACGAATTCGACGCAGCAGTCGCCCAGGCCGTGACCTGTGTCCTGGTTTGCGAACTGACGCCCTTGAAAGCGCCCGCCGCAGCAGGTGCACAAGAGCCAGCGAATGGGCTTCGCCGCGTCCGGATGGATGACGGTGGCCGCCATGTTCAGATCTCCTTGAGTTGAGCTTTGGTGTCGGCGCTGGTCGCCGCCACCCAGTAGAAGCCGGTGGCGTCCTGCTGGCGCTTGAGCATAGGCACCTCGATTTCGTCGAGTAGCTTCTCCCAGTTGCTGAAGCAGTAGCCTCGGCCGGCGAAGCCGGCTTCGACCGAGCCGATCATCCAGACGTTGCCGTGCAGGTCCTCGCGGAGACACCACTCGGCTCGCCATGGATCGCGCGCCTTCAGCTTCCTCGGGCAGTTCGTGCACTCACCTTCGTAGGTGCACATGCCGTAGGCCGTCGGGTTGCCCAGCTTGGCCATTCCGCGCAGCGTGTCGAGCGCCGCAGGCTTGGTCATCGGCCGCAGTTCACACCTGGTGGTGGGCGAGAGCGACCAGAGTCCCAGCCGATTCCTGCCTTGACCGTCCGGTCCGCGCGGGTCGAACTGGTCATCCAGGCAGACGCGATGCGAGATCTGCACCCGTTGGGCGACGATCTCAGCCATTGCCCAGCTCCGCCAGCGCGCGCCGCAGCGCGTTGCGCATGTCGTCCTTCGACTTGGCCATGCTGTAGTGCTTCAGCGCCGAGCCGCCGCCGCGCAGGATCGCATCGAGATGCGTGTCCAGCTGGGCGTCGGTGATGCCGGTGCCGGCCTGGAGGCCGAAGTGCGCCATCAGGTCCGCGATCGAGCAGCCTTCGCTGCGGATCTCGATGTCGGTGTGCTTGATGTAGGCGCTGAAGGTGAAGTCCTTCTTGCCCACGGCCAGCAGGTCGCACTCGGTGCGGATCTCGTTCTCGTCGCCCACGCGTTCGACTTCCTCCGGCTCCGCCTCGGGGTCGAACTGCAGGAACTGGGCGCGGTAGTCGAACGACTCGATGCGGTGCAGATCGTTCGCTTCGGCCAGGGCCGCGAGCTTGACGATCTTCTTGGCGGTCTCCAGGTCGATGGAGAAGACCACGACGCGCGGCGTGATGTCGCACTCGCCGCCGCCTTTGGCCTCGACCTTGTAGTCCTTGTTCGTGATGCTCATGTTGGGTTCCTTTCGGGTGTTGCGGGTGTTCCGCGGTTGATGTACCCGTGGAGATGCGCAACACCTGGGCGCACTGCCGCCGCCGCCGCCCGGCAAAGAGAAACGCCCCGGCAGCATGGCTGCGCGGGGCGTGAGGGGTTGGTCAGTTCGACGGCGAGGCGTAGCCCGGCTCGACGAACTCCTGGAACATCGGGTCGGGATCCCAGCCCTGTTCCGTTTCGACGTGGATCATGCGTCCGGTGGCGCTGTTGAAGCTGGTGCTGAAGGCGCGGATCTCGCGATCGCGCAGCAGCTTCGACGCCGCGGCGTGCGCCAGGTGGTACGAGTGGTCGCGCGCGGGGTAGTCCTGCAGGTTGAGCATGGTGGCTCCTGTGTTGGAGGGTTGACGAACACCTGGTGATGTCCATCTCGCGCGAAGAAGAACGCCCCGGCAGATGAACTGCGCGGGGCGTGAGGGGTTGTTGCGTCAGGCTTCGCTCAGCGCGGCCGTTTCCACGGCGCGTGCGCGTTGCTCGATCACCGACTTGAGCTCGGCGATGTCGGCGCCGGCCTGCAGGCAGCTGTCGTCGTTGACCAGCGCCTCGACGAGCGATTCCGCGAACTGGTTCGGGCTCCAACCGGGCTCGCCGATCTTGGTCGCCAGGTTGTCGAAGGCGAGCTTGACCAGGTCGGCCGCGCCGCACACGTCGGTGTCCGAGATGCCGAAGCGGGCGACCAGTTGGTCGATCCACGCGTCGAGCGACTCGGGTTCGGCCGGCGCGCCGGCGGGCTGCTGCTGCTCACGCGCGGCGAGCACTTCCTGGAGGTAGCCCCCGAGGTGCCAGCCGTCGGGCAGCTGCTGCCGGTTGAACCAGTAGAACGCCGTGCGGATGGCCATGTCGGCGTAGACGCCGCTGGGCAGCATCTTGAAGTCCGGCATCGGCTGGTTCACCGATCGCCCTTCGGCCGCGTACATCGCCTCGAACCGATCGCGTTGGCTTTCGATCTTCGACTTCTGGTCGGCCTTCAGGTCGGCGAGCTGGGAGCGCAGTCGGCCGGTCTCGAGCCAGAGCTCGTCGGCGGTCCGCCCGCTCTCGCGGTGGATCTCAGGCGCTCCCTTGGCGCGTCGGTAGCCCGAGTGGGTCTCGACGTTCATCGTGTAGTCCGGCTGATGGAACATCTCCTCGAGCTCGCGCTCGGTGAAGTGCACCAGCGTGCCGACGTCGGTGAGGACCTGGTAGAAGGTCAGGCCTTGCTGCTGCTCGCTGCCGACCAGCACCGCGTTGCCGATGCGCCGGCCGTCCTTCGTGCGCAACTGCGCGCCGATGTCGGTCCAGCCCTTGGCTCTGCCGGTTGCCCACGGCGGCAGGAACTCTGCCAGGGCTTCTTCGTAACTCTCGTTCATGCTGAACTCCTGTTGATGGTCAGTGCGCGCCGCCGCGCAGCTTGCGTTCGTGTTCCTCGACAGCCGGGCGGACGTGCGCCGGCATCCAGCCGCCGCAGCGCTTGATCTCCACCAGCACATCCAGGGTCGCCCGCTGGATGCCCGCGTAGCCGCGCGTGCCGTACTCGATCAGCGCCTGGCGGCGCGCCGAGCGGATGTCGCCCTCGTACTCCTTGACGGTGCGGCCGAAGGCCGTGTCGACGATGAAGATGCGAGGAACGGTGTTGGGCCGGTAGGTGAGCGGCTTGTCCTGCTGATTGCCGACGAGCTTCGGCGTGGATTGAAAGACGTGCATGGGTTCTCCAGTGAAAAGGCAAGATCGCCTCGTCCATGGAGATGCAGCACATGCACGACGACACCTGTGATCTACTCACGGTCGAGCGCACAACTCCGGCGCCGCCCGCCCGCACTGGGAAACACGCTTCGGCGTGACGGACGCACACACCACCTCGACCTTGCGGCGTGAGGTGCAAGCGGGCAGCACGTACAGCGCCGAGGAGATCGAGATGACCAAGCCCGCCCGGGCTCCGGCGACCGCCACTCTGGTCGCCAAGGCCAAGCGTGCCGCCAAGTCGATTGCACGATCCACCGGCATGAGCCACACCGAGGCGCTCGAGCGCGCCGCGGCCGACGCCGGCTACTCCAGCTGGCACGAACTCCAGCGTGCGCACGCCGCGGCCGCGCCGGCGCCCGAGCTGCTCGTGGATCCGAAGCTGCCGAGACGCTTCGACCAGACACCGAACGAGGAACGATCGAAGGCGCATCTGGATGCGTGGTGGGACCGGCCATTTGCGCTTCGCCGGCCGGATGGGCAGTACGACGTGCGCTGCCTGGACGGCGGCGCCTGGGATCGCTCGACGTGGTACGGGCTCGCACCGGACCTGGAGGCGGCGAAGGAGTTGGCGGTGAAGAAGCTCGCGGCCTGGCGCGGGTTCCGCGAGGCCCCAGTTGTCTCGATGACAGAAGGAGGCGAGGACCTGGTCGTGCGGATGCCGCAGCGGCCGGACCAGCCGATGGAGATCCTCTACAGGGCGAAGGACCATGCCGACGCCGGTCGCTGGCTTCGCGAGCATCGCGAGGCTCAGCAGGCCGCCGGTTCCGGCGTGGAGTCCGAGAAGTCGACGGTGGGGTAGGGCGCCGGGTCGTCGACCATCGTCGCTTCGAGGTCGAGTTCGACCGTCTCGTTGGCCTTGTGCGGCACCGAGAGGTAGGCCTCGAGCTTGTCGATCTTGAGCCCCGGGTCGATGCCGAGCGCGGCGAACCTGCCGGCCAGCCACGTCCAGAAGGCGGGGTGGCGATTCACCGCGGCCAGGCCGTGGTCGAGCAGGTGCTGCTGGGGCACCTTCGGGTTGGACAGGCGCAGGCACTGGGCGTTGTGCTGGGCGTCCCAGTAGTGGACCAGGACTCGGACCTGGTTCGGGCGCATGCTGTCAGGGCACTGGCCGGCCAGGATCGCGCAGTAGCGTGCATAGCCCGCATCGTCCAGCAGGATCTTGGCGGTGCGCACGAGGGTGCCGCGCGCCAGGCCCGTCGACGAGGCGACGGCCTCGGAGAAGACGGGCAAGGCGGAGTGGTTCGACCCTTCTCCGCCGGGCTCGGCCGTTTCGGCCAGCCGACTCAGCCGGTCGCGCGCCGCGGCAGCGACGCCCTCGAATTCGGTGTCCGACGTGAAGTTGCGGACGGCCTGCAGCAGCAGCGCCGGGAGGATCGGCCCGCGATCGCTCTCGTGTTGGACGGCGGTGAGCACCGTCACCACGATGCCGCCGCGGATCTGGCTCAGCGGCTTGGTGACGGCGACGAAGAACTGCTTGTCCGGCAGGGAGAAGAAGAGTTCGTAGACGCAGCCTTCGAAGTGGTTCTCGGCGCGGTTCAGCTGGACGGCCATGCAGTCGGCGAACGCATCGAGCATCGCCTGCTCGCTCATCGTGGTGCGCTCGGCCAGGCGCTTTCTGGCGTGCGGGCTGAGCGAGTAGACCAGTCGGGGGGAGGGCGCCACTGGGCGCAGGAGCGTGATCACGGGTTGCCGTTCGGGTAGATCGCCACGCCGACGGCCGGCTTGCCACGCGCGCGCAGCTCGGCCGCCGCGCGCTCCATCCATTCGGCCAGCTTGTCCAGCGCCTGCTCGGCGTCGTCGGCTTCCACCTCCGGCTGCATGTCGGTGATTTCGGCCACGACCCGCTCGATCCTGAGGCTGGTGGTCACCCGCAGGTTCAGGGTCAGCCACGTGCCGCCGCGGCCGGCCTGCTTGTTCACCAGCTTGTAGTCGGTGACACGCGTCGGCAGCGGCTCGTCGACGTGCTGCGACTTGATCAGTTCGATGCTCATTGTCTCGACTGCGCAAGCATCAGTGCGTGGTGACGACGGTCTTCGCGGCCAGGTCGAACAGGGCCTGCCGGCGCGGCAGGGCTGCTGCGACGGCGAACGCCGTCACGGACAGCACGAAGACGACGGTCGACGCCGCGCGGCCGCCGGCGAACTCCTCGGCCGCCAGCACCGCGAGCACGGCGCCGATGCGGACGGCCTGGCGCAGGCTCGCGCGCCAGAAGCCGATGCGGCCGCCTTCGAGGCTGGACACGCGGGTGCTGAAGATCCGGCCGCCGAGCGTCGCCTGCAGGTCGGACGATTCCATCCCGGCGCTGTACAGCCACCAGAGCAGCGCGCTCATGGCGACCGCCGAGTAGAGGCCGGCCGTGCCGAACACGACGCCGAAGATGAAGGTGATGCCCAGCGAGATGGTCAGGCCGAGGCCGCCGTCGAAGGTTGCGGCAGCGATGCGGCGCCAGAGGCCGGCGTAGGGGAGGGTGGCGGTGGTCTTCATGGTGTTGTGCCCGTAGGGCGTCTCTCTTTTCTGTTCGGTCTATGTGTTGCGCGGGTAGGCACCGGGCAAAGGGTGAAGGTCAGAACATCGTGTCCAGGGCTGCGAGCGCGTCCATCGCGTCGTCGGTGATGGCACCGGCGTCCGTCGGCGCGTCTGCGGCGCTGGCGGGTTGGGGCAGCTCGCTGGGGTCGAGGGGAGCAGGAGCAGCAGTGGGTGGAGGAACAGGTGCGGCATGCACAGGAGCGGGCGCGGGCTGGTGAAGGGGAGCACCAACGGCGGCGCCGTGGTGAGCCGCCTGTTCGCGAACTGGTTGCCGGGGCGCGTCGACCACCGGCATAACAATTTGTGCCCGCGGAACATCGACCGTGGGAGTCGCGACTGGTTTGCGCGATCCAGGCTTGGGGCCCGGCTTCTTCCGGTGCATCACCTGGCTGCCGCCGATCGGCATGGCGAGCAGGCGGCCGCCCGGTCCGTTCACCACCCGAGCCAGCCGCTCCTCGAAGTCCGGCGCGTCCTGGTTGTCGAGCATCCACTGGTAGATCAGCCCCCGAATGAAAGCCGACTCGACCCGTCCCGGCATGCGTCCGAAGAACTCCACGACCCCGGGCGTTTGATGCTCGAACAGGGTCAAGGAGATCCTCTTGGAGGTGCGGTCTGCGGAAGTCATCAGTCCGATTGGTTCGGTTCAGCTCGCCTGATCAGGCGGTTGCCTTCTCGGCCGCCATCGCGCGGCGGAGCATCTGGCCCACGCCGTAGCGGCAGAACCCGTCGGCCACGGCCATGCGGGGGTTCTCGAGCAGAACCGTGTGGGGCCACTTCTTCTGCAGGCCGGCCGCCAGGATCGGGGCGCCACCGCCGGCGAGCAGTACGCCGTCCAGCGAGCGGACATCGTTGGACAGCACCGAGTCGGCCATGGTCATGATCTTCTGGACCACGTGGTCGACCGCTTCGGCCACTTGGGCTTCGATGCGGCGCTCGCCGAAGTCGACGATCACGCCGGTGCGCAGCGCCTCTTCGGCGGTGAGCGGCGTCGCCTGGATGTCCTTGGCCGCCAGGATGCGGACCAGGTTCTCGGCGGCGAAGTGAACGCCCTCGCAGGAGACCGCGGCCCGCTCGATGTAGTTGCCCTCGCGCATCAGGAGGAAGTCGGTCGTGTAGTGGCCGACCTCGACCACAGCCCAGGACCGGTTCTTCCCGTCCGGCCGCTTCTGGCGGTCCTTGATCGGCACGCCGCGAGCGTCCATGAAGAAGTTGCAGTAGGCGCCCATCGGTTGGGGCAAGACCTTCATCTCTGCAGCGACCACCGCTTGGGTGCGCTGCGCGAGGGCTTCCTTCTGCCGGCCGAACAACGAGGCCGGGGTGCCCAGAACGATGTACGGCGAGTCCAGGCCGGGGACACCCAGCGCGGCCAGGCGCTTCATCGTGGACGCGACCAGAGCCAGGTACTCCGGCCCGTTGGTCCAGTCGTGCGACAGGCCGACCGACATGTTCACGCCGCCTTGCAGCCGGGCCGTGTCACCGGTGAAGTAGCGCTTGCCCAGCACCTCCACCGTTTCGAGTTCGGCCCGCGCGGCCGTGCCCTCGTCGTTGATCGGGAACGCCGGCGAGACCAGCGAAGGGAAGGTCAGGCGGTAGTAGAGCCCGTTGGCGAAGGCGACGACCTTGACGGCAGAGCGTCCGACGTCGAGTCCGATGATGGTCTTGGTGAGCATGGTGTCCTTGAAAGAAGTACCGAACAAGAAAAGAAGGGTGTGGCGACGGTGGTTTGTGGGTCAGTCGACTTGCGGGAACGAATTGCAGAAAGTTCTCTGCAATCAATTACAGAAAGTTCTCCGCAATCCATTGCGGAAACGGAGCGGATCATACGATACCTAACACGTATGTGCAAGACTGCGTGTATCATGCGCACCTAGTCGGACGCGGACAGGCCCCAAAGTCCGCCTCCAGCCCCTCTCCCTCTGAACCCCCCGATTTCCCATAAGCACATGGCACCCGTTGATCCCCCCGAGATCGCCGAAAAGGAAGACATCCACTCCATCCTCATCAAGATGGCCATGGAGACCGCCACCTCGGTGGCCAACCAGGTCGTTGTCGTTGACGAGGCCCTGGCTGATCTGGACCAATTGCTCTACCGGTTGCAGCCGAAGATGACTGGTCGAATCCGCATTCAGTGGTGGCGCAAGGAGAAGAAGGATCGCTACAAGCGCGCAGTGCCGGCGTACTGGTATTGGGCGAAGGGCAGCAAGTCGTGGCTGGCCGACGACCACCCGATCCCCGGCCTGCGGCGCCGCGGGAAGACCCAGGGCAAGTTCCACCGCAACCGCGAGGTGATGAAGGTGCTTCTTGGTGTGGCGCAGGATCTTCTGGAGATGCGCACGAAGCTGATCAACCAGATCGCCGCGTTCTCAGCCGACACGAAGAAGGTGGTTGGTCCGGCGGGCAGGAAGGCAGGCGCCAGCAAGCAGACGCTCCGGCGCATCGAGAGCGAGGTGGATGCCGGCAAGCACTTCGACTGGAGCCTGGAGGGCACGAGCTCGGACAAGCCCGACCTGACCTGAGCCCGCTGACCGTTCACTGAGCCCCTGGTGGCCCGAGCCCTTTGGCCGTGGTCCCGGGGGTTTCTCTTTGCCCTGACCTTGGTCACCTTGGGGGCGCGAACCAGCTGACCGTCGAGAGGCATCTGCGATGTCCGAACCCTGGCGTGGGCCCTGTGGGGTGCTTGAGCCAGCTGACCGTCGAGAGGCACTTGCGTCGTCTGAATCCCCGGGGGCCTGGACCCAGTGCGTCCCCTGACCGTCGAGAGTTTGGCGTGTGCCCATCGGGTTGCCGGCCGCACCTGGTGGTGTGCGCTGTCAGCGGGCCAGGCGTCGACGGCGCGGTGCGGGGTGTTGTGCAGGCGAGGCAGGTGAGGTGAGGGGACGGAGATAGGGGCCGGGTGGTTCGGGTGGCGGCGGCCGGGCGGGGACAGCGGCCGGGGGTGTCGTCCCTTTGCCTTCCGGGACATGGGCCTTCGCTGACCGTCGAGAGGCACTTGCGTCGTCGGAACCCGTGCTCGAGGCCTGTGTGGTCGCGAGGCAGCTGACCGTGGAGAGGCACTTGCGTCGGCTGGATCCCCGGGGGCTTGAACCTCCTGGCGGGCGCAACCGTCGAGAGGAAAGCGCGTTCCCCCTGGGTTGCCGGCAGCCCTTGGCGGTGGCCTTGTGCAGGTGGTGCAGGTGACTCATGGGGTGATCCGGTCGGTCCGGTCGTCCCGTCGGTGCAGGTGATCCATGGCGTCATCCGGTGGGGTCGGGCCTGCTTGTCCAGGTGGCTCAGGTCAACGTAGATCGGGGCAGGTGATCTGGGCCGGCGGTCGCGCAGCTCGTCGTCATCGTCCGGGGCGCGGGTCCTTTGCATGGCCTCGGTGTCCCTCGGCCGGGGTCATCTCCTCATCCGGTGGCGGGCGTCTTCGCATCGGTGCTGCTGGTTCTTCCGGTGGTGCATCTGGTGTTCGCATTCACCGGGGTCGCCCCCAAAGGCACCCTCCTAAGCTCTTGCGCAGGCATAACTATTTGCGCCTGTCCCGACGGTTGAGCACTTGGTGGGCAGGAGGCCTTTTCTCCTTGTTCGGTCTGGTCTTCTTGTGTGGGGGCCCGGCCGGTGGGGGTGCGGCGGTGGGTGCGGGTGCGCCGCTCGTTGGCGGCGCGGCATGGGTGGCGGCATGCGGGGGCGCGTGGGTAGCGGGTGCGGCGTGGGCCCGCGCCCTGGTAGCCGGCGGGGCCTGGGGCCGCTGACCGTCGAGAGGCGTCGTGTAGCGGTCCGGCGGTCGGGTCCTCTCCTGGGCCCACTGGGTCACCTGGGCCTTCTGCTGACCGTCGAGAGGCCGGGGTGCTGCTGCCGCCTGGTCGGCGTGGACATCCCTGGTGGCGTCCGCTGACCGTCGAGAGGCACTTGCGCCGGTGGATCCTTCTGCTGAGTCCACTGGGTCACTTGAGCCCTGGCTGACCGTCGAGAGGGCCAGCTTCGCCTGCGGCCTCTTGGCGCGGACAGCGGGCACTTGTTCGTCTGGGTCTTCTTCTTCGTTCTGGGTTGGTTGTGCGGGCGGGGCGGGCAGGGCGTCTTGTCGTGGTGGGCGTTCGGCGTGCGTAGCGGGGTGGGCGTCTTGCGTCGTCAGCGTGGTGGGCCGGGGCCTTCGCTGACCGTAGAGAGGCCGTGGTGATCTCGGGGCCGGGTGGGCGTCTGGGCGTGGTGGGCGTTCTGCGTGGACAACGTGGTGGGCGTCTTGCGCGGGCAGCGTGGTGGTCCGGGGGCCTTGCTGACCGTAGAGAGGCCGTGGTGCGGTTGCCGCCTGGTTGGTGGGCGTGGGTAGCGGGGCGGGCCTGACCGTCGAGAGTTTGGCGTGTGCCCCCTGGTGTGCGTGAGCCTGCTGGTTGGTGGGCGTCTGGGCCGTGGTGGGCGTCTGGCGGTTGTAGCGGGGAGGTCTCGGGGCCTGCTGACCGTCGAGAGGTTCTCGAGCCCCCTGGTGTTCTTGTTCCGCGGTGTGCGTGAGCCCGGGTGGTGGGCGTCTGATCCGGTGGTGTGCGCCCGGCGCGTATCCCCGGGTGAGGTCGGGGCGGGATGTCTTCTCTGGGCCTTCTCTCCGGCATAAATGGCTGGGTGCCGAGCTATCCTTTCCCCTCTCCACCCTGCATAAATGCTTGGGCCCTTCTGGTGGGCTCGAACCCGGTGGTGATCTTGAACTGCGGCCGGTGGAGTTCTCTTCTACGGGAGCGCTCCGTCATAAATGGATGGGCATCAGCATGCCTTCTTGATGGCCTCGCACCGGCATAAATGCCTGTGTCGGTGTCACGCAACACGGACTGATAAAGCCGTTGCGTAAAACCGATACTGAGGCTATCATTGAGGCATAAATCGTTGAGCCACATCCATGAAGACCTTCGCATCCCTCACCTCCGCCGCAGTCGCTGCACTCCTCGCCGCTTTCGTCGGTGCCATCGCTGGCTTCTTCGTCGGCTTCGTCGGGGTCCTGGCGTTCGGTGTGACCTTCGCCTCTCTTCCCCTGTTCGGTGTCGGCGGCGCGGCCCTGTTCGGCCTGGTGGGCGCCTACAGGGGCTACACCCGGGCTGCTGATTCGGCAGCTGTGGTGGACCCGGCCTGGGCGGCTGAAGACGTGGTGACGGCCGGCAGCGATGTCTTCGTCGCTCCGGACGAGCCGTTCACCCCGGTCAACCACCTGTGGCAAGACGGCAGCAAGGGCGAGTGAGCCCGGCGCAACGAATCGAGATCCAGATCATGACGACCCTTCAACTCACCCCCGAGCAGAGCCTGATCGTCCACAGCAGCGTGGACGTGCTCCTGGTTCAAGCCTTCGCCGGCACGGGCAAGACCTCGACCCTGATCGAGTACGCCCGGGCCAACCCGCATCTGCGCATCCTCTACCTGGCGTTCTCCAAGGCGATCCAGCTGGAGGCGGCCAAGCGCTTCCCGACCAACGTCACCTGCAAGACCACCCACGGTCTGGCCTGGCGGCGTTCGGGCGCCCTCTACAAGGAGGCGGGCAAGCTCGGCTTCATCAACGTGCGCGACCTGATGCAACTCTTCAGCGTCGAGGCTCGTGAGGCCCGGGTCGTTCTCACCACCCTGGAGCGCTTCATCCAGTCGGCCGACGCCAAGGTCCAAGACGCCCACGTGCCCTCGGACATCATGAACACGGCTCACCGTGCAAGGGCGGGTCAACTGGCGGCGCGTGCCTGGGACGTGATGCGCGACCTGCAGAACTCGGCCCTGAAGATGACCCACGACGGCTACTTCAAGTTGTTCCAGCTGAGCAACCCGGACCTGTCGATGGAGTGCGACGTGATCCTCGGCGACGAGTGGCAGGACACCAACCCGGTCACCCACGCCCTTGTCTCGGCACAACAGTGCCGCAAGGTCTTCGTCGGCGACTCGCACCAGTCGATCTTCGCCTTCCGCGGCGCCGTCAACGCGATGAAACAAGTCAAGGCGGAACAAGTCCTGCGCCTGACCCACTCGTTCCGCTTCGGCTCGGGCATCGCCCAGCTCGCCACCAAGATCCTCGCCGGCCTCAAGGGCGAGAAGCACCCGCTCGTCGGCCGCGGCCGCAACGAGTCGGTCTTCACCGTCGACCGCACCCGCCCCTACACCGTCATCGCCCGCTCCAACGGCACCCTCTTCGCCGAAACCGTGGCGCTGCTGGGCCGCGTCAAGTTCCACCTGGTCGGCCTCGAAGAAGACCGCGACCGCAACCTGACCTACGCCCCGTTCGAGAAGCTGGTCGACGTCCACTACGTCCTCACGCACCAGGGCCACCTGGCGCGCGACGCGTTCATCCGCGCCTTCAAGTCGCCCGCCCAGCTCAAGGACTACGCCGGCGCCGCCGACGACAAAGAACTGCTGATGCTGGTCAAGATCGCCGAAGACTACGGCCGCAACGTGCCGGCCCTGGTCTCGCGCATCAAGGCCGAAGTCCTGCGCGACGGCCACGACGCCCACGTCACCCTCACCACCGCCCACCGCTCCAAGGGCCTGGAATGGGATCAGGTCGTGCTCTGCAGCGACTTCGAGGAATTCATCGGCGACAAGGGCGACCTGCGCCGCGCCACGACGCAAGAGCTCGTGCAGGAAGCCAACCTCCTGTACGTGGCCGCCACCCGCGCCCTGCGCGCCCTGGAGAAGAACCGCCAGATCCTCGAGATCGAGCAGCTGCTGGCCAAGGCCAACTTCGAGCTGCCGAAGGAACAAGCCCTGCCGGCCCCGGCCGCCGCACCCGCGAAGGCCCCGGCCGCCGCCGCGGCGCCGGTCGCCCCGCGCGCCGAAGGCCTGGCTGCCACCATGCACTCGGCGGAAGAAGCTGCGCGCGCCGCTCAACCCCCGGTGCAACTGGCCGGCGAACTGCCCAAGCTGCCGCACGACTTCCACAAGCGCGCCCTGCTCGAGCAGGTGCAGCACGCGATCCTCGTGGTCGGCCTGCTGGACCTGGGCGAACTCGCCGCCCTGCTGGCGCGCACCCGCGAAGACACCGCCCGCATCCTCGGCAACCTGATCGCCAAGGGCCACATCTCGGCTCGCCTGTTCGCCCACGAGCCGGCGATCGCCGCCTCGGCCACCGCCGCCCAGACCCAGGCCGCCGCACCGCAAGCGGCCATCGACTTCCTCTGATCCACCCGCGCCAACCCTGTATTGCGCAATCCACGACAACGAACCTGACCATGACCCAGCCCAAGACCCCGATCACCGTCTTCGAGAAGATCCGCCAGCAGATCGAGCTGCCCGGCCCCGCGGCCGCGCCCGGCGCGGCCGCCGCGATGTTCGCCGAATTCAACGTGCCGGCCTTCCTGGAAACCCAGGCCGCTTCGATGCGCACCGCCGGTTTCCGGGCCGCCGCCGAGCTGGTCGAGGCGGGCACGCACGTGTCGCTGTCCTGGGTGCCGCAGCGCGACGCCGCGCCCGATGCGCCCGAGGCGCGTCTGGACATCCGCGTGGTCGAAGGCAGCAACCGGCCGTTCCGCGCGCGCTTCATCTACCAGGCGTTCGACGGCCAGCGCGAGGTCGCCGGCGTCTGCGCGCAGTACATGGACGCGGCCCTGCTGAACCGCTGGTTCGCCCACTTCACCGAGCTGTGCCTGACCGCCCAGGCCCAGGCCGCCGAGCACCCGGCCGGCGCCGCCGCCTGATCCGAAGACCGCCGAGCACTCCGATGCAGTCGCGCCGCGCCGCCCTCGCCAACCTGTCCGCCCTGGTGGCCAGCCTCACCGCCAGCCCGCTCCTGCAGGCCGCCGGCGCGAGCGCGCGCATGCCGTCGATCTTCATCGGCCACGGCTCGCCGATGAACGCGATCTCGCGCAACAGCTTCACCGACACCCTGGCCGCCTGGGGCAAGCGCCTGCCGCGCCCGCGCGCCATCGTCGTCGTCTCGGCCCACTGGCTCTCGCGCGGCGCCACCGGCGTCACCTCGAACCCGGCGCCGCCGACGATCCACGACTTCAGCGGCTTCCCGCGCGAGCTGCAGGAGATGACCTACCCGGCCAAGGGCGACCCGCGCCTGGCCCGCGAGATCGCCTCGCTCATCCGCAGCCAGCGCGGCGTGCCGACCACCGAATGGGGCCTCGACCACGGCACCTGGACCGTCCTGCACCACCTGTTCCCCGGCGCGCCCGTGCCCGTCCTGCAGGTGTCGATCGACTACGACCAGGGCGCCGCCTTCCACCTGGCCATCGGCCGCGAACTCGCCGCGCTGCGCGAGAAGGGCGTGCTCGTGGTGGGCAGCGGCAACATCGTGCACAACCTGCGCGCCACCGACCGCGGCACCCCGGAAGGCCAGATCGCCAGCCGCCCCTGGGCCGCCGCGTTCGACGAGGCGGTCAAGGCCGCCTTGTCCCAGCGGGACGACAAGGCGCTGCTGGCCTACGAGAACCTGGACGGCGCGGCGATGGCCGTGGCCACCCCGGACCACTACTGGCCGTTCCTCTACGCGCTGGGCGCGGCCGACGCCGGCACGCCGCCGGCCACCGTGTTCGAAGGTTTCCACAGCGGCACGCTGTCCATGCGCTGCCTGCAGTTCGGCTGACCCGCCGCCCCAGAAGCAACCACCCCGAGAGGAGCCCACCATGACCACCGTCTTCGAACAGATCCTGACCCAGGTCGACCGCGCCGGCACGCCGCCGGCCGAGGGCGCCGAGGCGCGCATGGCGCAGGACGCCAAGCTGTTCGCCGACGCCGGCGTGCGCGAGTTCCTCACGGCCCAGATGGAGGCGATGCGCGCCGCGGGTTTCCGCGCCCGCGTGCACTCCAACGACATCGGCGTGGCCAACCAGGTGCTGGAGTGGCACCCGGCCGCCCTCGGCGAGATGCCGGCGCGCGCCACCGCCACCTTCGACATCAGCTCCACCGGCGACAAGACGGTGCGCTTCACGGCCCACCTGTCCTACGTGAACGACGAAGGCCAGGAGACGCAGCTGTTCCTGTCGGCGACCTACCTGGATCGCGCCCTCCTGGAGCGCTGGTTCGCCACCTTCGTCGACCTGTGCCTGACCGCGCGCCGCAGCCGCGGCACCGTCTGACCATCACCGATCAAGGAAGGGGATTTCGCTCCATGCTGCCGTTCACGCCCGACACCGCACTGCCCGCGCGCACCGATTCGCGCCAGTGGCTGCGCCTGCTGCACAAGCGGCTGCAGGCCCTGGCCGCCGGCGCCGCGGGCTTCGTCGTCGTGCTCGAGGACGGCTTCGACACGCTCAGCGTGGGCGCCAAGCAGGACGACGGCACGCTCGACCCGCTGCTGGTGGTGAGCGTGGCCGGCGGCTTCCTGATGACGATGAGCCTGCTGGGCGAGATCGCCGCGGCCGACACCTGCCGCCTGGCCGACGCCGAGGGCCTGGCCCGCATCGAAGAACAGGTGGTGGCGCTGATCGGCCTGGCCGGCGCGCTGCGCGCCGAGCACGCGGAGCTCGCCCGATGAGCGGCTGGGAGATCGCGATCGCGCTGCTGGTGCTGGCCGCGCTGGTGCTGACCCTGCGCCTGATCCGCCGCGGCGGCACGCGCCGCCTGGGCGCCGAGGACGCCCGGGACACCGACATCACGTCGCGGGTGTTCGACCCGCGGTTCCGACTGGACAAGGACCGCTGAGCCCATGTCCAAATCGACCCCGAAGCTGCTGCGCGTGCGCCCGGCCGGCCCCGACCACCAGGTCGTGACGGTGACGAGCGCCTCGAAGGCCTACCGCCGCCAGCCGTGCCCGTCCTGCCCCTGGCGCGTGGACGCCACCGGCACGTTCCCGGCCGAAGCCTTCCGCCACTCGGCGGAGACGGCCTACGACATGTCGCAGCATGTCTTCTCGTGCCACGAATCGGGCCAGAAGAAGCCCGCCACCTGCGCAGGCTTCCTGCTGCGCGGCGCCACCCACAACCTGGCCGCCCGCCTGGGCTACCTCAATGGCCGCTACGGCCATGACGTGACCGACGGCGGCCTGGACCTCCACCCGAGCTACGCCGCGATGGCCATCGCCAACGGCGTGCTCCCCGACGAACCCTGCCTGGCCGCCTGCCGCGGCCCGAACGACTGATCACGCTGACGATGCCCGCCCCGAACGCTCTGGCCCTGACCGCCGCCCCCCGATACTTCGACCAGCCCGCCTGGCGCCGCCTGTGCACCGCCGCCTGCGACACCGCGGCGCGCGCCTGCGGTGCGTCGGACACGGTCTTCACCTCGCTGTACAGCGCCGCGATCGACGCCGCGCTGCGCGACGTGCCGGCCGCCCAGCAGCCGCTGGCGCTGGCGATCGCCCGCGAGCTCGGCGACTACGCCACCGCCGAGGAGATTGCCCGCGACCGCGCCGAGATGCTGGCGCAGGGCTGGTGCACGCACGGGATCGACCCGAACGCCTGCCCGGCCGGCTGCGGCGACCTGGCGGCCGAGCGCGACGGCGCCGCCAACGAGGATGTGGAGCAACCGGCCGAGGAGCAGAAAGGTGCCGACCCGCACGACCTCGTGCTGTGCTGGTCGTTCCTGCAGAGCAAGCAGTGGGCGCTGGAGGCGCGCGGCTTCGCGGCGGACCTGGCCCGCCGGCCGGCCGTGGAAGCCGGCAGCGGCGCACGCCTGGTGTTCACCTGGGTGCCGGGCGAGTGCTCGCCGCTGACGAGCCGGGCCTCGCGCGAGTACGCGCTGGAGATCTCGCTGCCGGCCGGCGCCGGCGACGTGGTGGCGCGTTTCGCCGGCTGCGGCCTGGACTGCGCGCGCACCGAGCGCCGCGCCGGCGCCGACGCGGACCTGGACGCGATCCTGACCCAGTGGTTCACCGAGTTCCAGCACGCGACGCGCATGGCGCACGACGTGTGGTTCGTCCACGCCACGGGCCGGGCCTGAGCCACGAGACGAGCGAGCGCGCGATGCCCGACTTCACCGACACCCTGATCGCCTGCCAGCAGATGAGCCTGCTGGGTGCGGACCCGGCCGGCGCCGTCGAGCAGGCCAAGAGCGACTTCGACCTGGTGGGCGTGGCCGCGCACCTGACCCAGCTGCGCATCGAGATGCTCGAGCACGGCCACCCGGCGACGCTGGCCGCCGCCGAAGACTGCACCTCGGCCAAGCTGACCTGGCGCCTGCCGGGCGCGCACCACCCGCGCGACCGCTACACGCTGGCCATCGAGGTGGCCGCCGGCGGCGCGACCGCCCGCTTCGTGGGGCCGGCGCGCAGCACCGCGCTGATCCTGCAGACCCGCAACTTCAATCCCGACGCTCTGCACCGCTGGAGCGCGACCTTCATCGAATGGGCGCTCACCTCGCGCGAGGCCCGCTGAACACACCCTGAATCTTGTCACCCATGCTCAACACCATCACGCGTCAACACGCCTTCCTTTTCCTGGACACGGAATTCACCAACTTCAAGGACCGCAAGCCGCTGTCTGTCGGCCTGGTCGACCACAACGGCCGTGAGTTCTACGCCGAACTCGCCGATACGCCGACAGAAGAGGCGTCGCTGTTCGTGCGCGAACGCGTCCTGCCGCTGCTCGGCGCCGAGGGCACGCTGATCGCACCGCGCGCGGCCGTCGCCGCCCAGCTGCGCGAGTGGATGCGCGCCTACACCGGCCAGGCCGTGGTGCTGGTGCACGACTTCTTCGCCGACCGCGAGATCGCCTTCGACCTGCTGTCGGGCCTGCCCGGCGCCGGCGCACAGGTGGTGCGCAGCCAGCGCGAGCGCGATCACTTCCGCGGCCTGGCCAACGAGCTGGGCCTGGCCGAGCTCGTACCGATGGACGTCGGCAACCAGTTCAACGAGGCCGGCTTCGACAGCTGGTTCGACAGCCGCCCCGAGGCGCTGCGCAGCCACGCGCTGCACGACGCGCGCGCCCTGGCGCACTCGTTCAAGCGCCCCGTGCTCGCCGCGGCCGCCTGACCCCTTCCATCCCCACCGCTCCACCCTTCGACGAGATCCCACCATGGCCAGCGACGACCTGATCCGCATCGTCTACCGCTCCGCACGCATCAACGCGGCCGCCGGCGCCGGCACCGCGCGCAGCCCGAAGGCCACGCCGCGGCGCAACCGGACCTCGATCTCGATGGACCCGGACCTGTACCAGACCTTCTGCCTGATCGAAGGCGACGTGCGCGCCGCGCGCGCCAAGCTGCGCCAGTGGGCCACCGAGGCCGACGGCGAGCGCCAGGCCAGCGCCGAGCCCACCGGTGTCTCGCGCCTCGTGCACAAGCGCATGCTGGCTAAGATCCGCGAGGTGGTCGAAGCCGGCCTGACGGTGCTCCAGACCAAGGGCGCCACTGCCACCGGCAAGGCCAAGCCGGCCGCCGACGACGCCGGCGCCGAGTGGGACAACTTCCAGGGCAGCAGCTCCGGCCGCGAAGCCAAGAAGGCGATCAAGAAGGCGGCCACGGCCGCCAAGAAGGCACCGGGCAGGAAGGGGAAGGCGCAGGCGGTCGACGCCGAGGTGACCGGTTCCGGGGCGAAAGCGCTTGCGGACGACGCGCCTGGCGCGGGCGGCGGCGCGGCGGCGGATGCTCAGGTGACCGTTTCCGGGGCGACGGGCGAGGGCGGCGGCGCCGATTCGCTGGCAGCCCTGCCCGAGGCCGGCGGCCTGGTGAGCGGCGCGGCCGAGTACACGCGCGAGCGCCTGGTCGAAGATGGGGTCGATCCGTTCATGGGCTGATGGCGCGCGCCCACCGGGCCGACCGTCGTTGCGTCATCGGCGCAGGTGGCCCCCGCAACGCAAAAGCGTTACACTGACTGTCATGAAGTCCGCTGTCCTGCCCCAAGTTCGAATCGAGCCTGAGCTGCGCACGGAGCTCGAGTCCGTCCTGGCCGAGGGCGAGACCCTGTCGTCGTTCGTCGAATCCTCGGTCCGCCGGGCGATCGAGCACCGGCAGGCCCTGCGCGACTTCGACGCGCGCTGTGACGCCTCGCTCAAGCACTTCCTGGCCACCGGCCAGAGCCACGGCAGCGACGAGTTGCTGGCCGAGCTGCGCCAGCGCACCGAGGCGCGGCGCGCGCAGCTGCAAGCCGCGGCCGGCTCCGCGTGAGTTTCCAGGTCCGCTGGAGCGCGGCAGCCCGCGCCGACTTGCTTCGCCTGCACGACTTCCTGCTCGATCGCGCCCAGACCGTTGAGGACCTGGGCGCCGCCGACCTGGCGATCGCCGCCGTCGAGCACGCGGTGGCCAACCAGCTGTCCCGGACCCCGTTCATCTTCCGCCGCGTCGGCGCCTCGCTCACGACGCGCGAACTCATCATCCCGCACGGCACCACCGGCTACGTCGCGCGCTACGAGATCCTGCCCGAGATCGTCCTGATCCTCGGCGTGCGGCACCAGCGGGAAGAGGACTACCACTAGCCCGACCCGACCCGGGCAAGGCTGCGGGGCCATCTCCGCCGCACGTGCGGATGTCACGGCGGTGCGATAATGGATACAGTGCACGTATTGTGACGTGTTATAGTCGACGGATGTTGACCACATCCTCGCGCGCGCTGTCCCGCTGAAACATGAATCTCTCTCGCACGAGCATCAAGACCAAGCTCATCCTCGCCTTTGCCCTGCTGGCCGCCATCGTCGCGATGGTGTCGCTCCAGGCGCTTTCCTCCCTCTCCGGCGCCAGTCACCAGTTCCGCGTGTTCGTCGACGGCGTGTCGCAGCGCGAGGCGCTGGCCAACCAGGTCATGGACGCCGCTGCGCAGCGCGCGATCGCCGCGCGCAACCTGGTGCTGGTGACCTCGGATCAGGACCGCGAGATCGAGAAGGCCGCGGTGGTTCGCGCCCACGAAGAGACCGGCGCCGCGCTGAAACGCCTCAACGGCGCCGTGCACGCCAAGGGCTCGGACGCCACCGCGCGCGATCGCGAGCTGCTGGCAAAGATCGAGGAGGTCGAGCAGCGCTACGGCCCGGTGGCGCTGGCCATCGTGGACATGGCGCTGCACGGCCGCAACCAGGACGCCATCGAGAAGATGAACGCCGAGTGCCGGCCGCTGCTGGCCGAGCTGTTGAAGGCGGCATCGAGCTACATCCAGTACAGCGCCGAGCGCAGCGATGCGGCGGCGAAGGCTGCCGAGGCGGCAGTCGCGCAGGACCGTCTCGTGCTGACGCTGGCCAGCGTGGCCGCGGCTGCCGGCGCCATCTTCCTGGGCTGGATGCTGAGCCGCTCCATCACCAGCCCGTTGCGCCGCGCCGTCGCGCTGGCCGAGGCTGTTGCCTCCGGCGACCTGACCACGCGCATCGATGTGGATCGCCAGGACGAGACCGGCCAGCTGCTGGCGGCGTTGCGTCGCATGAACGAGAGTCTCGCGGACATGGTGTCGCGCGTGCGGGCCTCGGCCGACGGCATCGTCACTGCCTCGGAGCAGATCGCCAGCGGCAACCAGGACCTGTCGACCCGCACGGAGCATCAGGCCGGCGCCCTGCAGCAGACCGCTTCGTCGATGCAGGAGATGACCGACGCGGTGCAGGTCACTGCCGTGAGTTCCGGCCAGGCCAGCCAACTCGCCCACGACGCCGCGCAGACCGCGGGCCTCGGTGGCGAAGCGGTGCAGCGTGTGGTGTCGACCATGGGCGAGATCACCGAGTCCAGCAGGCAGATCGCCGAGATCGTTGGCGTGATCGACAGCCTGGCCTTCCAGACGAACATCTTGGCGCTCAACGCCGCTGTCGAGGCAGCGCGCGCCGGCGAGCAGGGCCGCGGCTTCGCGGTGGTTGCCGCCGAGGTGCGCAGCCTCGCCCAGCGCAGCGCCCAGGCCGCCAAGGAGATCAAGGTGCTGATCGGCCGCAGCGTCGAGAAGGTGGAGGCGGGCGAGGCGCAGGTGGCCGAGGCCGGCCGCACGATGACCGGCCTGGTCTCCGGCGTGCGCCGGGTCAGCGACTTGATCGCGCAGATCAACGAGTCCGCGCGCGAGCAAAGCGGCGGCATCCGTCAGGTGAACCAGGCCGTGGCCTCGCTGGACAGCGGCACGCAGCAGAACGCCGCGCTGGTCGAGGAAAGCAGCGCCGCGTCGAGCAGCCTGCTCCAGCAAGCCGGCGCGCTGCAGCAGGCGATGGCCTTCTTCCGCACGAACGCCGAGCCAGCCGCGGCCTGATCAATCGAGTGAGACCCACAGAATGAACCAAGAAACCCCCGACAACGCAATCTTCATCATCGAGAGCGGCGCCGCGCTGCAACTCGTGCGCGACTACATCGCCGACCGCGGCCGCGTGGCCACCGTCGTCGCCGGCCTGGCCAAGGAGCTGGGCATCTCGCGCGCGACGACCGATCACCGCACCGGCGTGCTGCAAGGTGTCGTCTTCGACGGCGAGATCCACCCCGACTTCCGCAAGCCCGACCGCCGCGGCGTGAGCTATGCGCGCAAGGGCTCGCCGTGGGCCAAGCGGCTGAAGGAGCAGGTCGGCCACGCCGACCAGTCGCAGCTGATCGCTCAGACCTTCGGCATCCCGCTGTCGATCGGCTACACCGGCCGCGGCGCCGGTGGCGAGGAGTACGAGGGCTGGCGCTGCATCGGCTCGCCGCTGTCGGAGTGCGGCTTCCTGTGGATGAGCCACGACGGTCCGTTTGCCATGTGGACCCCGGACGTGCCGGCGATCGTCGCCGCGGCGCGCGCCGACAACGAGACCGTGGCCGAGCCGGCCGCATCGTTCAAGCTCGAGTTCCCCGGGTGCCGGCGGATCCGCAAGGAGGAGTGGGAGATCATGGTCCTGCAGCACAAGCTGCAGAAGGCGGCCTGATCCCATGGACGACCGGATCAACGACGTCGATTCGAACTGCGCGCTGCAATATGCCCTGTACGTCCTGGGCCAGCGGCACCAGGAGCTACTGCTCTGCCATCGCGACCTGCACAAGGGCATCAAGGGGAGCCAGGCACCACTCGCCGCGGCGCACTACAAGCTGAACAACGCGGCGATGATCCTGCTGTCGCAGCTCCTGCGCGAGCGCGGCGCCGAGCAGGTGGGCTTCCTCGACTGCTTTGGCGGCAGCGAGGCGTTCGATCGGAACGAGGAGCCGCTCCCGGCGCACCGGCTCTGGTCGCGCGACATGGCCGACTGGCTGCACCAGTTCGAGGTCATCTCGCAGGCGGCTTCGAGCGTCGGCAACCACAGCACAGATGTCGCCAAGTTCATCTGCGACCGCATCGGGGTCGAGTACGCTGGGTCTCGGGGCACCGAGCAGAAGGGATGAGTTTCCATCCCCCTGATCTACGTCTGGGCGGCCTGGCGCACCAGGTCTCCTCCATTTGGCGCAGCCACTCCATCACGGCGACCCGCGGCGAGTTCCTCTGGCGCGAGATCGCCGCGCGGCGCGAGATGTGGGACCGCCATTGGCTGATGGCGGGCTACCTGGAAGATCGGCCAGTTGACTTCACCGGCTTCGAGCTGCTGGTGCGCGCCGACCCCGCGCCGGCGTTGTCTGTTCCTGTGGCGCATCTCGCCTCTACCGACTAACCCGGCGGCCGCAAGCTGCCAACCAACCTGCGAGAACCCACTTGACCACCAAACCCCACCCCATGCAGCAGTTCCACGACATGCTGCAGCACATCCTCGATCACGGCTCGCGCCAGCTCAACGCGCGCACCGGCGAGGAGGTGCTCTTCGTGCCGGGCTACACCCTGCGCTTCGACATGGCCGACGGCTTCCCGGCTATCACGACGAAGCAGCTGTTCTTCAAGATGGCCAAGGGCGAGCTCTTCGGCTTCTTCCGCGGCTTCACCAGCGCGGCGCAGTTCCGCGAGATCGGCTGCACCGTCTGGAACGACAACGCCAACAAGACCAAGGCCTGGCTGGCCAATCCCTACCGGCAGGGCGAGGACGACCTCGGTCGCTTCGGCTACCTGCAGTGGACGGACTGGCGCGACTGGCGTGAGGCGACCACGCCGGCGCAGCGCGACGAGATGCTGGCCCAGGGCTACGAGGTGAGAGCGCACGACGCCGAGCGCGGCGTGTGGATCTTGCGTCGCAGCATCAACCAGCTCGAGACCAGCCTGCACGCCGTGATGACCAACCCGAGCGATCGGGGCATCATCCTGAGCGGCTGGAACCCGGCCGAGATCGACCAGGGCGCGCTGCGCAGCTGCCACGTGAGCTACATGCTCCAGGTCGACGTCGCCACCGGCACGCTGCACCTGACGCTCTGGCAGCGCAGCTTCGATGCGCCGCTCGCCTACAACGTCGCCATCGGCGCGATGTACCTGGAGATCATGGCGCGCCTGGCGGGCCTGAAGGCTGGCACGTTCACGCACTTCATCTCGGACGCGCACATCTACGCCAAGCACATCCCGGGCGTGAAGGAGATGCTCGCGCGCGAGCACTTCCCGCAACCAACCCTGGACCTGGGCAACATCCCGACGCTGACCTCGGCCGCCGAGATCCCCGGCATCTTCGCGACGCTCGATCCCAATCAGGTGAAGCTGGTCAACTACCAGCACCACCCGAAGATCGCATTCGAGATGACGCCGTAACGCCACCCGGCCACCAACCCCCAGCCCGCGCGCTCGACTTCGGTCGGCCGCGGGCTTCTTCTTTGCGGCCATGACTGATTTGCTCAGCCGAATAAGGGGGTGAGGATTGCCTTTGAGTCTGCTCTTTGACGCCCGTCGCGTTGCTCGGTGTATTTGCGAAACGGGGTGTACCTTGTTCTGAGAGCTACTCAATCCTCGCAACCTCTGAAATTCGAAATGAAGCTCACTTTCTCTGTCCGCTGGCTCCACCTTGCCCGAATTGCCCTAGCGATCACGATGACTCTCGATGCGTCGGTGAGCGCGATCAACCTGCTCGATCCATCTCCGCCTCCGGCGTCAACACGCGCAGTACCGCTGTGGGGCGCCGCCACATCGGAAGACGACACGCAGTGGCCTTCCTGCACTCTCCCCGATCGGTACGTTGATGCCGCTTCCGGGCCCAATCCCGCTCTTCCCCCGAAGGACGGCGGCTCCCCGGTTCTCTTCGTTATCCGCGCAATCAAGGATCTGGCGCTGATCCTGAAGGCACTTCTTCCCTCTGGACCTCCCTCACGGCCGGCCCCCTCGCGGCCCCGCGGCCGTCTGCCATGCAGGTGTCAAAGGAGACATCAAGGGCGACGGTCGTTGCGCCGCGGGCGCGATATGAGGGCGCCACCGGCGAATGGTCCATCGTGGTCTGCTCGAACAAGGACTACATCGAGTCGCTTCCGCCCAAGGCCTCGCGCTGGCTGCGCGCGCATGCGGACTACGACGACGATCATCCCTGGGAAGCACTCGATGTCGTCGCGACGCTGCTCGGCCACAACCCTCCCGCAGAGGTCGTCGACGAGGTGCGCCGCGCCATTACGCGCAGCTTCAACTACATGGAACTGGCGCTGGATGGGGCGATGAAGGCCATGAACCCGGCGGGCCAGTCGGCCAACGACTCACAGCTGGGCGAACTCGCCGAAGCCGCCTGAAGCCGCGCGTCCTGCGCTCGATTGCATGCCGGTGTGAGTCATCCCGCGGGGTACAGCCAACCCCAAAGGAGAACCCATGGAACCCGGTGACATCGTGCTGATGCTGTTCCCCTACGGGGACGGCAAGGCTGACAAAGTGCATCCTGCACTTGTCTTGGAAGTGGAAGAGCACGTGGTCTATGTCGCCTACGGCACCTCCAAGAGGGTGACCGAGGCGGCAGCCATCGACACCGCGGTGTCCATCTCGGACCCTGCGGACGTTCACGCAAGCGGCCTGCTGCGCCCGACCGCATTCCACCTGGAAACGCGCGCTCGCTTCCCGAAGAACAAGGTGCTGCGTCGCATTGGCGCAATTCCGCACCACAAGTACCGCCAGCTCTACCGTGCTGCGGTCAAAGTCGGCTTGCTCTCGAGCTAGGCCACAGGACCCGGACGCACCATGTGCTCCGGGTCTCTTTCTTTCCCGCTCCCGGCGCATTGCTCTTTCCGCCGTCGACCGATATACTCCATAACACGTATGCATAACAACACCCCGACCACCACGCAGCCCGCCGAGGACGACGACTCCGGCCTGGAAGCCTTCCAGGCGGCGCGCCGCGAAGCCGAGGCCGCCGGCATCCCTCAGGACGGCCCGCTGGGCCAGAAGGCGGCGGATCTCATCCGTTCGCGCGCCGGCGCCGACGCCCAGGGCGAAACCCCGGCCAAGCCGTAGAGCGCATCGTGCTGCAGGGATTCCTCGCGCGCTACGCGCAGTCCTGCCACCTGGCGGACCGCAGCGACCCGGCCACCATGGCCAACCTGCGCGCGATCCTGGCGCCGCGACTTCGCGGCCACATGCGTGAACTGGTCACCAGCCTCCGCCGTGACCGCCGCAGTTCCCGGCCGCTGCCCGGCGACGTGCGCCGCGATCTCGTGCTCGAGGCCCTGGAGTGCCGGGAGGCGATTCGCGCTGCGCAGAAGGTGATCTAGCTCCGAATCGTCATGCACGCCACTGTCTCGGCGCCGCAGTCTGTCGGCCCCGTACTCTCCGCCGGCTTCACGCCCGCTTTGCTTCTCTCGATGGCACAGGAAGCAGAGCGACGCTACCTGGAGTTGCTTTCGCAGCACCCGCCCGGCACGTTCCACGAGGGGCGCAACGAGCAGCGACGCCTGATGGAGCAAGCCCTGGCCTGTGCGGCCTGGATGGAGCGGAAGGGTCTGGACCGTCTGCCCTATGTGGGTCCGTTCGGGACTGTGCCCTTCACGCGCGGCATGCGCGTCCGTGTTCCCAAGGGTGCCTTGGTGTACGGATTCCGCTCCGACGAGCAGCGCGCTGGCCAGCCGGCCAAGATGACCCACGTCGTGACAGCGTTCTCGGTGGATCCTGGGTACGTGTGGCACGACGGCCCCAATGGTGCTGATGCGGTCCACCAGCCGAAGGTGCACTGGGCAGGCGCCGGCGGGTACTGGCGTTGGGCGTACGCCGCCGACCTCGAGATCGCCGCGCCGGCGAACTGATCGCGTCGCAGTGTGGTTCAAATAGTCGTGCATAACACGTATGCATACGCTACACTGTGCGCATGCAATCCAACAGCCCATTCACCAACTTCTTGTCGCGTCCGCTCGCGACGATCCTGATCGCCTTCCTCGCCGTCTTCTTCGCTGCCTACGCGCATGCCGCCCAGGCCAGCGCGATGCAGGGCAAGGTCGTCTACGTCGACGACGGTGACACCGTGGTGCTGCTCACTGCGGCCAACGAGCAGGTGAAGATCCGCCTGGCGTCGATCGACGCGCCGGAGTCCTCCCACACCAACAAGGAACGCGGCCGGATCGGCCAGCCGTTCTCGGACAACGCGAAGCGCTACCTCGAGCAGCTCGTGAAGGGCCAGACCGTGGACGCGCAGTGCCACGACGTCGACCGCTACAGCCGCCACGTGTGCACGCTGACGGTGGGCCGCGTGGAAGTGAACCGCGAAATGGTGCGCGCCGGCTGGGCCTGGGCCAACACCGCCTCCGGCGGGCGCTACCTGCGCGACGCCGGCCTGCCGCAGCTGCAGGCGCAGGCACAGGGTGCGCGCCAGGGCCTGTGGGCCGGCTCGAACCCGGTGCCGCCGTGGGAGTGGCGACGCCAGTGCTGGGAGTCGGGGAACTGCCCGCAGTGAGCGCGCCGCTGTCTCTCCTGCGCAAGGCTGCGCCGTGGCTGTCGGTGTTCGCACTGGCCTACATCGCCCTGGGCACGGCCGCGCTCTTCTACTGGAGCAAGCCGCTGACGATCTGGATGGGCTACGGCGAGCTGCTGTCGGCCGACGCGATCCCGATCCCCGTGCGCATGCTGTGGGCCGTGGCCGTCTTCTTCCCCGCCGGAATCCTCTTCAACCTGGGTCGCTGGCTCGCGCTGCGCGCCGGCCCGCTCGCCTTCTACCGTCCCTGACATGACCTTCTCTTTCCTGCGCCGTCTGGCGCGCGCCTCTCTGTGTTCCTTCGCACTCGCCGCCGCGCTGCCCGCGCTGGCGGGCGACGCGGTGGTCCCGCGCGGCCTCAAGGGCCTGGACCTCGGCCTGCCCAAGGCCGCCGCACTGCAAGTCGTCGAGCGGCTCCAGCTGGGCTCGCCCTTGAAGTGTTCGGCGAACTCCGCCGGCGAGGAGCACTGCCAGGCCGGGCCTCTCCCTGCTTCGGCGGGCTTCACCTTCGCCCGCGAGCGCGTGCACTACCTCGCCTTGTCCTTCACGTCCTCCGGAGTCCTGGACCAGGTGGCGCTGACGATGGGCCAGGAGATCTCGCCGGCGCGCGTCGACGCCTTCGGAGAGATCGCCGAGACGCTCGCCGCGGCCGCCGGCGCCAACCCGCAAGTCTTCGCCGGTGGCTCCATGGGCGACGTCTGGTTGCGCTGGAAGGACGGCAAGGGCGAGTTGCTGCTGACCATGTCGCAGTTCCAGCGTGGCGTCCAGGTGCAGGCCTTCCTGCGCAGCGCGGCGCGCGCCCCGGATGCGTTCACCAAGCGTTCGCGCGGCAACGAACGGTTCCTTGGCGACCTGTGATCGAAGGGATGACCGTGCGAGAGGAAGCCAAACCCACGAAGCGATTCGGCAAGTCGGCGGCGCTGGCTGCGCTGGACGCGCGCGCGGCGCGCATCGCGGCCGAGCAGAAGTTCGACCGGAGCAACGGCACGTCGCAGCTGCGCCCGCCTGGCGCGCGTGACGAGATCACCGACGAGATCATCAACCGGGCCGTCGAGTACGGCCGCATGCGGGCCTTCGAGCAGTTCGCCGAGGCGATCGAGGAAGGCTTCCGCTTCGAACCCAACCAGGAGTCCACGTGACATCCACCACCACCGAACCCCTGGCGCGCGCGCTGCTGCTCGCCGTCATCAACTGCGGGCACGAGATCGACTCGTCGCGCGTCCTGCTGCACTTCGACGCCAAGCAGGAAGGGCACAACGCCCTGAACCAGCTGTCGCGGCGCATCGAAGGCGTCCTGCAGGCGCAACCCGCTGCGGCGGCACCTGCCATCCGCTGGTCGCCGATCGAGACCGCGCCCAAGGACGGCAGCGTGATCCTGGTCGACGACAACGCCGGCGGCGGCGCGCCGTGGGCGGCCGCCAAGTGGCTGGCCGGCGAGGAGTGGTCGGGCTGGATCTACGAAGACGACGTGATGAACGACAACCAGCCGCTCGGGCCGAACCCGACCCGCTGGCTCGAGGGGCTCGACGCGAGCGTCAATGTCGCGAAGGAACAAGCGCCGGTGCGGCCGCCCGTGTCCGAGTCGCCGGAGCGCCTGGCCGAGCTCAAGGCGCAGCTGGACCTCGCGCTGCAGGCGAACGCCGACGCGCGCCGTGCCGGCCGGGCCGAAGCGCTGGCCATCCTGATGGGCACGTCGGCCGAGGACTTCCCCGAGATCTACATCGGCGAGCACACGGTGGGCGAGGGCGACGCCCTGTCGTTCCACTGGCGCGAGGACGCCCTTCGGACCCTCCTTCTCCTGACCGGTGCGGATCCGGCCGGCGCCCTGATCGAGCGGGTGACGGACGCCTGGTGGAGCCAGGAGCACATGATCGACGAGCTGCGCGATCGCCTGCGCAACGGACCCAGGAAGATCAACAACCTGACGGAGTTCTTTGCCGAGGCGAAGCTGCTGGACCTGCGCGCGAGCGACCTGGCCCCCAAGCTGGCCGCGCGGCCCGAGTTCGCAGCCGAGGCGGCGATCGCGCGTGCCGCCGGCACGCAGGAGGATCGGGCTTGACGGAGTTTCTGCTGGGAGACATCCCGCACGGCGTGACACGCTCCGCGCAGGACGAGGCGTTCCGCGGCGCGAAGGTGCGCTGCGAGAACCCGTACTGGAGCCGCCACCTGCAGCTCGCGCTGTTCGAGTCGCTCGGGTGCACCTGGCCCGCCGTCCGTGTGGTGCCGTGGAACACGCGCCGGCCGCTGCTGGTGATCCAGCAGTCCCCTGTTGGCGCGCACCGTTGGTTCTTGTCGTGGGCGACCGAGCCCGACTTCGAGACCTGCCCGCTGCCCGAATACTCGGCCAAGGCGCTGGTGAAGGCCTACCGCAAGCTGTCCTCAGGAGCCGCGTCGTGAGGGTGTCGCTTGGCTTGGTGCTGTGCGCGGCGGCTCTGCTGCTCGCGCTGCCGGTGATTCGACCGATGTTCGCCGAGCTCGAAGCGACGGAGCGCGATTGCGTTCGAACACCGCCCGAGCGTCGCACCGAATCCCAGCGCGCGCGCTGCAAGCCGCAGGGCCCGGCAGGCCTCATCATCCCCGGCGTGCTCTGACCGGCGTTCGCCAGGCAAAGGCGGACAAGATGCGCAAACCGGATACACGCGACGTATCGCGCCGTGTTATGCTTTCGTCGCCTCAACCACAAGGAGCGACATGAGCACACTCACCGGCGGCGCGCCGCCGACGACCCCCACCCACCCGAAACACGACCTCTACGCCAACGCCGCCACGTTCGTCGCGTCGGCGATCACCATCTGGTCCGGCCTGCAAGAGCGTTCCGCCTTGCTCGCAGTCCTGGGCGCCGTCTTCCTGATCTGGAGCGCGTTCTCGCTGTTCCGTCCGCGCAAGGGTGGTGCCGGATCGGTGGCGCACCAGTTCGTGCAGACGCACGCGCGCCGGCTGAGCCTCGCGGCCTTCGTGGTCGCGGCGGCCCTGACCTGGTATGCGTTCGATGCCAACCTGATGCTGCCGTCCGTGATGGGCGGCCTCCTGCTGGTGGCCACGGCGTTCAAGCTGTTCGGCAAGAAGGCGGCCTGACCATGGTCGTGAACGTCGCCGACATGACCAGCTACGAGAGCGGCCGCCGGCTTGCCCAATGGTGGATCGACAGCGGCGGCGAGCTCGACGTGGACGGCCCCTACTTCGGCAGCGAATCGCTCTACGAAGGCTTCATCCATCGTCTGGACCAGGAGCGTCGTGCGCGCGAACAGCGCGCCGGCGAACCCGGCCCCACGCAGGCGGTCGATCTGGAGCTGGCCTTCGCGTAGCTGCTGCTTCCTCAACCAACCTCGACGGGCCCCTTGTGGGCCCGTTTTCCTTTCTCGCTGTGTTCGTCCCCCCAGATCTCCACCTGCCTGTTCGGCATCTCCGGTGGCAAGAGAACAGGCATCCGCCTGCCCACACCCCGGCCAACCGGCCGCAACCAACGGAGAAACCATGACCAATCCCACCTCACTCTGCCCGCAAGGCGCGACCCTGCTGCGCGAGGCGCAGAAGCTGCTCGCCGAGATCGACAGCTGGGGCGGCACCGTGCACGAGAGCCATCTGGCCGGCCTGCGTGCGGCCGTCCGCCAGGCCCAGGGCGACAGCACCGGCGTTCCGGCGAACACCACCGCGGAGGCGCAGTGATGCTCGCTGTTCAATCGGCACAAGAAGCCCAAGGCTTCATGCTCGCCGCCAAGGACCTGGACAAGGCGCTGGCCATCGGTGCCGGCTTCCTGAGTGCCGGGTCCGAAGCGGAGCTGCGCGCGCGCCGCGACGCGCACCTGGCCGGCGTCGCCGCCTGGGTGTCCGAGCAACCGGACCCCGTCGCTGCCGGGCATTACGCCAGGCGGGACTTCGCCGCTCTCGCCAACGCCTAAGGAGGCCGCCGTGATCACGATCCACGAGTTCGGCACCGCGCCGCAGAACGTCCCCACCGGCTACAGCCTGAAGCAAGAAGCGCACGGCACCGCCGAGCAGTTGCAGCAGCAGTTCGACGGCCAGGATGTCGTCCTGGTGCGCGGCGCCAACGTCCACGGACAGCCCGGCGTCTTCGTCGTCGGCGTCTTCGCTCCGAAGGCCTGACCCAACCCTCCCAGCCCCGTGCTCGACTTCTTGTCGGCTCGGGGCTTCCTTCTTTCGTGTAGTTGTTGTGCAACTCCGATACACACAATCTTATCGGTACGTGTATAGTATGACTATGCACTCAAACAGCCGACCCCACTTCTTGCGCCGGCCGCTGCTCATCGCGGCCGCCGCCTCCCTGACCCTCGCGCTCGCCGCCTGCGACTTCGGCGGCGGTGGCTCGGACGGCCCCTCGCAGCCGACCGACAACACCCCGGTTTCGCTCAGCGAGCGCATCACTCAGCTCGAGGCCAGCGGCCAGCTGCCGAGGTTGGACCGTTCGACGGATCTGCTGGGCTCGGACGCGAACGCCAACGGCGTGCGTGACGACATCGACACCTGGATCGCCGGGCGTGCCCTGAGCGCGCAGCGCACCAAGGCGCTCACCCGTGCAGCGAAGACGGCCCAGGCCGCCCTCACGGTCAATCCGGCGGATTCGTCCGCCGTCCGCGCCGTCGCCCGTCAAGGCGCGCGCGACATCAACTGCATCTCCACCGTCTTCGCCGGCGACACGGCCAGCAACAACGGCTTCGAGCTCCACAAGGCCATCGAGAAGTACACGTTCAACACCAAGCCACGTGTCCTCGCCTACATCACCTTCAACAAGGCGCTGTCCGGCGCCGTCCTGAGCCTGCCGTCGGGGGACACCTGCGATGAATAAGCGATTTCTGACCGCGGCGTGCGCCGCTCTGGCCGTCGTCACGGCCGCCCCGACCTTCGCTGCCCCCGCGCCCACGCCCTCGGCGTGCGGTGACCAGGGCCTCTACGTCGGCTTCTACAACGGCGTCTGGAGCACCAGCGCCGATGCCCTGCGCGGCATGGGCGCGCTGCGTGCGCAGCTGGGGGAGACCTATCGCGGCGAGCACATCCGCTACGAGCTCATGTACAACCCGACGAACGGCTGGGAAGGCATCGCGCAGGCATTCGATCAGCGGCTGGCGCAAGAGAACGCCGTGCTGACCAACCGATGGGAGTCGTTCTGGGACACCCTGCAGGGCCGCGGCCCGGGCGGTGCCGGCTTCCTCGCCACGCTGGGGCAGACCTTCAGTTCGATGGCCAGCCTGGCCAACGACCTGCGCGCCATCGTGACGACGGCCTCCGTCAACTCGGTGACTTCGCTGGCGGCCAACCCGCCGACGGCGCGCGACTACGCCGAGCAGAACACGCGTCTGGACACGATGACGCTGGAAGGCAGGAAGCTGCTGCTCGTCGCGCACTCGCAGGGCGACCTGTTCCTTGGACAGGCCTACCAGCACCTCGACGCCGGCGTCGCCGCCGGACGCGTGACGGCCGGCTCCTATGCCGCGCTGCGCATTGCCCCGGCTGGCTCCTATGCTCCGGCGCGCAGCCAGCACGTGCTGGTCTCGCAGGATCAAGTGATCAACGCTCTGCGCCAGGCGGCGAACGTGCCGGCCAACAACGCCACGGTGCCGACCTACCAGGAGCAGATCGCCCTCGGCGTGTCGGACCCCGACATCAGCGCTGACCTGCTCGCGGAGACGTACCTGAACGCCATGTTCACCGGTGCCGGCGCGCCAGCGCCGATGATCAAGTCCGCGGCTTACCAGCTGATCGACGGCCTCACGACGCCTTCGCAACTGGCGCGCTCCGGCTTCTTCACCGCCACGCTCAACTGGGACCGCAACGGCGACGTGGACCTGCACGCCTTCGAGCCGAACGGCGCTCATGTCTTCTACGGCATGCCCAACGGCCAGTCGGGGATGCTGGACTACGACGACACGAGGACGACCGGCCCCGAGCACTACACGACCACCTGCGATGCGAGCCAGCTCGCCGAAGGCACCTACACGATCGCCGTCAACAACTTTGGCGCCCCGGCCGGCACCCAGGCTGTCGTTCAGGTCGCCACATGGGCCGACGGTCCGCTGCTGACGGCGCCGGTGCTCACGTTGGGCCAGCAGGCAGGCAGCGCCGGCAACGCGAATCCGACGCCGGTGATGACCGTCACCGTGGCCAAGGATCCGGCGACCGGCCTGTTCAAGGTGACGGCGGCCGCGGCCAACGGCGATGGCCCCGTGACCGGAACCCCGCAGACGCTCCAACTGGAAGTGCAGATGGTTCCGCCGGCCGGAAAGGAAGCTCTCTGCGGAACCGCATCCGCCTACCAGATCCGTGACTTCACGAGCGACTTGGGCGGGCAGAGCTGGAACTGCACGCCGACGACCTGGAACATGCGCTTGACGAACACGACGTCGTCCACGATGGCGATCGGTTCCTTCGCTAAGTCGAGCATTGCCTGGACGACCGCATCCAACAGTTGCGGCGCCACGCTGGCGGCCGGCGAGAGCTGTGTTGTCGCCATCAAGTCGCCGACGTTCACGGCCAGCGAATCTTCCGGCATGAACGTGAGCTGGCCGACCGTCGGCATCCAGAAGTACGTCTACATCTACTGATCCGACGGCCTAAGCCGATCCCAGCCCCGTGCTCGACTTCCATGTCAGCGCGGGGCTTTCTCACTCAAAGAATCGAAGCGATACGCAGCGCGTATGTGCATGTGTTAGAGTACGCACATCACCGATCGGCGAACGGGCTTGGTGTCCGTACCCGGCAGAGACTTCAACGGCCGCACGGCCGGCGCGGACCACCGCTTGAGAGTAGCGAACTAACGGGGTGAGAGGGGTTCGAGTCCCCTGCTGATCGCCATCCAACAGCCCATCGATTCACCGGCGTTGCCCGCTTGCATGAACCAGTACGCGTCGATCTCTCGCCGCAGCGCGGTGTCCCTTCTCGCGCTGGCAGGCCTTCCCGCGATCGCCGCCGAGCCCGTCTTTGTCAGTCCAGAACGATGGGCGATCTACAACGAGCGGCAGGCAGCCAGGGCCAGGGAGATCCTCTCCCGGGGGCCCACCGAGGCTGAGCGCAGGGCGGTCGCGCCGTTTCTTCGTGACGGCATCTGCAGCGCCGCGGCTCTCTACACCCTCTTCCCGCGCGGGCACGAGAAGCCGTTCGCGCAGGTGGTCCGTCGCCTGTATGACCACAAGTTCCTGATGCCAGGCGGCATGTGGATGACGAACATCCTGGAGGTGCTCCGCCAGCTCCAGATGCCGGCGACCCAGTACGGCCGATCGAACCTGGACTTCGACGCGCTGGTGCAGGCGATCGACAGTGATCGCGCCGTCTTCCTTGCCGGCCCGACCAGGAAGCTGATCGAACTTCAGCTCGAGCCAGGCGAGAAGCTCACCGACCCGTCGAGCTTGAACAATAGCTATCACGTTGTCCGGCTCTCGGCGCTCCGGCGAGACACCCGCGGCGCGCTCTCGCACGTCGCCCTTTACGACGTGAATCGCGACAGCGTCGGGTGGGTTCCCGCCCAGGAGCTTGCCGGGATCTACTCGTGGTTGCCGTGGGACGCGCGCGGCTATGGCGCGATCGTGACCAACGCGCCGGTGCCGTTCTGATGCAGTCGCTTCACCTCGAACTGACCGCCGGCGTCGACGAGGCCGGCCGCGGCCCGCTCGCCGGTCCCGTCGTGGCCGCCGCCGTCATCCTGGACCCGAGCCGCCCGATCGATGGCCTGAATGACTCGAAGCAGCTGAGCGCGAAGAGGCGCGATCGCCTGTTCGACCTGATCATCGAGCGCGCCGCGGCCTACTGCATCGCCGAGGCATCGGTCGAGGAGATCGACCGCCTGAACATCCTGCAGGCCACCATGCTGGCCATGCAGCGCGCCATCGCCGGCCTGAGCGTGACGCCCCAGCTGGTGCTGATCGACGGCAACCGGTCGCCGCTGCTGCCCATGCGCTCCGAGGCGATCGTCAAGGGCGACGCCAGGGTGACCAGCATCGGGGCGGCGTCCATCCTGGCCAAGGTGCACCGCGACCGCCTGTGCGCCAAGCTCCACGAGACCTTCCCTTTGTACGGTTTTGCTGTGCACAAGGGGTACGGCACGGCCGATCACCTGGCAGCCTTGGTCCAGCACGGGGCCTGTCCCGAGCACCGTCGCACGTTCTCACCGGTTCGCGCCGCGCTCGCGCGCGCAGCTGCACACGCCTGAGGCTGCCTTGGCCGTCTACGTCGACGACATGCGCGCGCCCTACCGGCGAATGCTGATGTGTCACATGCTGGCGGACACCGACGACGAGCTACACGCGATGGCGGCGCTGATCGGTGTGGCGCGGCGCTGGTGGCAGAGCCCGGAGAAGACAAGCGGCAGCCACTACGACATCTGCCTGACGAAACGCGCACTGGCGGTGAAGGCCGGTGCCGTTGAGATCACCCTGCGCCAGGCCTCGGCGATGAACCTGCGCCGACGGGCCACGGGCGAACTGGGCCCGCCGGAGGAGGCGCTGCCTTGGCGGGAGATGTTCCGCGCGAACGCGCGGCGCGCCTGAGTCTCAGCGGCGCGGGCCGCTCGGAACCCGGCTGGTGTCGATCTTCGATGTCGGGATCGTGCCGTCCACCAGGTTGGCACGGACTGCCTCGCGCAGATCGTCCTCCGACTCGCTCGGGCGCACCGCGAAACCGAACTCCTCGAGCAGCGTCTTGAGCTCGCTGTAGCCCATCCAGTTGAGCGCCGTGTGAATCGCCTGTTCCATGTCGTTCTTCTCCTGGGCTCCATTGTCGCCCGAGAGCCAGCCCCCGCGGCGAAGCCGCACCGTCCAAGGAAGAGCCTCTGACGTGTAGGCGCGGGTGTGACCGACCCCGCCCGCTGGCCATGCCGGCGGGTTTCTTCTTTCGATGAGCGTACAGGCCCGCGTGACGCATCACGCCCTACCACGCCAACACCAACCGGTACGGCGGGCGCCCGCAAGGGCTCACCTCATAACTCGAAAGGAGATTCATCTCATGAAGAAGAAAAACCTCACCATCCTGGCCGAGTTCTTCGGCCACATGCTCACGGGCGCTGCCATGTTCGTTGGAATGGCGCTGCTGGCCGTCGGACTCTCGCGGTTCGTCGACTGGCTGCCGTTCCTGCACAGCTCGAGCCTCGCGGCCGGGTTGCTGCACGGAGTCGAGCAGTGCATACTGTTTGCCGATGCGGTGTTCTTCGTCTGGTGGCTGATTTACAGCACCTACAAGGCACTCAAGGAACTCATGAAGGACTGACATGACGTCGCTGTTGAGGACATTCTGGAACGCTTGCAAGGAGACCCCCCGCGGTTTCTTTGCTCCGGCGATCGCGCTGTGGACACTCTTTCGCGACACCGCGGATCGTGTGACCACGGATAGGAAACAAGGTCTGACGCAGTAGCCGTCAAGACGAACCCCAGAGGCCCCGCTCAGCTTTGCTGACGGGGCCTTCTTCTTTCCGCCGCGATGTCGCGCATCTCCGAAGTGCCACGGCAATCCGGCCGCGGCATTCAACATCAACCCAGGGACCGTAAGATCGGCCCCACGAAAGGAAAGAGCCATGAAGCACACCGCTTCGGCCGCTCGTTCCTGATTTCCCGCCCGGCTTCGGCCGGGTCCGCAGTAGCAGCCCTTGTGGCTTCCTGAATGCGGTGACCTACACCTCAATTGCGAGGTTCGGACAACGTCCGGTAAGCGGTCTGGGCCCCACAGAGTCTGGGGACTCCCGGTTGGCCGGGTGCGCGAGCACCTACCCAACTTGGAGTAATCATGAACCAGAGTGGCAACACCACTGAGACCTTCTACGTCAACCCGACCATCGGCGCCTGGGTCCTTGTCCCGGCTGATCCACAGCACCACCCGCTGCTGCTGCAGCTGGTCGGCGGTGAACGAGAGTTGATCGGGCGACCGATCGACGCCTGGGATTCGCTGGCCGATGGCATCGAGCGCATCCGGCGCACCGGCGCCGAGCGCGGCCTGGTCGTCACCGTGTGCGGCAATCTGCATCGGTCCCCGACCGTGCTGCTGCGCGCCGCGCGACCAAAGCCAGTCGAACCTGCTCCGACCCGCGTATTCGCGGGCCTGAAGGGGATGGACGCTGCCAAGTGGGGCGTCTCTGACTTCTACGACGACAACGCCGAGGCGCTGCGCTGCGCGATCGCAACAGGCAACCCCTTCGACACCGGCTGGTACAGCGTGAAGAAGGAGATCCAGTCCGCGCGCGTCAGCCGCGCACGGCGCAATGGTCCGATCACGATCGAGGTCTCGGCCAGTATGGACGAGGCAAGAGATCTGCTCGACACGGCGTTCTGGAAGGCTGCCGGCGGCAACGCGTACTGCAGCTCAGGGTGGGACGCGCTGACGAAGATCGGCCTGAAAGAGGATGAGATCGACTCGCTCTTCGACGACCTGGCAGAAGGGTGCGGCATCGGTGAGAACAACACCGAGTCCGACTACCGCAGCTTGCACTGGCGAACTGGGTTCGACGGCGTCTGCCGCGCGCTCGACGCGTTGGCTGGCGACCTGGAGGCGCAGCTCGAGAGCATCTTCCGCGGCGTCGTCGGCGCATGCGAGGAACGCTTCAAGGGTCTGAAGCGCGACAGAGGCGCGTCCTGCAGAAACTGCAAGCACTTCGATCCGGCGATTCCTGAGTCCAGGAGCCACCCGGAAGATCCCGCCACCTGCGCACACCCGAAGTACCACGCGATCCTGAGCGTCAACAAGCACTTCCCGTTCGAGAACGGATGCAAGTTCTGGGAGGTCAAGCACCGCCCGTAACCCCCTCCGCCCGCCGCGTTCCTCATGGACCGGCGGGCTTTCTTTGCTCGACTCCGCACCGGCTGGTGCTTGCTCGGTGTCGGATGTAGCATTGCGCGTTAGGCGCTTGGACGGCGCCTGCTGTCCGCTTCTGCATACCCCGTTCGCGGGGCGTCCTGTTCCCAATTCGATCACCACGTTCGGCCATTGGCTCGGATGTCGAGGGCATGCGGACACCTTCGGTATCCGTGCCGACACGGGTGGAACGAACATGGACATGATCAAGACCACGGCGACTGCCGTGGAGAAGCTGCGCCGCCAGGCGCGTGAGCTCAGTCGCGCCACAGGCAAGTCGCTAACGGAGTGTCGTGAGGCTGTCGCGCTGCAGGCTGGCTACCAGAACTGGAAACACGTGACGGCATGCCTAGCTGCTTGCGCTGCCGCCGCATCTGCAGCGCCTGCAGCGAGGCGAGGGCAGCCAGTGCGGGTTGAGTTTCTGGATGAGGCTGACGCTGATCCGCACACAGTGCGCGCGTCGGCCACCATCGACGGCTCGGACGCCTACTTCAAACTCCTGGAGGAGAGCGAACTTGCGCCGGTTGTGCACCATCCGCTGAGGGGCGACTTCTTCATCGACCTGACCATCGAAGGGCGAAGATTTCGAGCAGAGGTGGTCGGTCCCAACCCGATCCTCGAGGAACATGGTGGCCTGCATTGGGTGCAGCTGGGCGCCTGCTCAATCAACCGAGCCAAGCAGGACTACCCGCGCCCAAGTAGCGAGTTCGAGTGGTTTGTCTGCAAGTACGACAACCAGCCGCGAGTGAGCCTTGCCGGTCTCTCTGACGCGGGCATCCGCCGACTCGCTTTGGAATTCGGCCTGGTCATCGAAAAGCCGATGTCAGCCTTCTCCTATCGTGTGCACCTGCCCGCCGAGAAGTTTGTCTTCGAGCGGTCTCGCGCGTGGCTGGCGCTGAAGGAATGGGGGCGCAAGCATCCCAGAAAGCTCGCGAGACGTGAGCTCGGCGACTACCTTGGCGATTGGCGCGGAAGAATCGCGGGTGAGCTGAAGAAGGAGTAGGCCGCCTTCCCCTGTGCGGTGCCGTTCAGGGACAAGCGAGCGCGACAAGGGGGAGGAGGGTGGTGGTTCTGCGGCCTTTTCATGCCCTGCTCGTCTGGCCGCGTGTGTCGCATCCCGAGCTACCAGGCGCACTCCCGCGCCGTTCAGCAGGAGATCCGACATGCAACACCACATTCCCGCCCTCAGCGGGCGCCTTGCGATCCTCTCGCAAGACAGCCCGCTCTTCGACGTGCGCGCGCTCCAGCTGGAGACCGCAGAAGAGGTGCGGGCAGCACTGAACTCCGACGCCACCGCGCGGCGGATTATGGCCAAGGCTTGCCAGCCCGCCGCCGGCGAACTCGTCGGCGTGCGGCTGAACCTCAACATCATCAAGAGCACCGGCGTGCGAGTCCACTCGATCCACCGCGGCACCACCCACGGCGGGCACGCCCGCGGCAAGGGCTTCTACCGAGGCGAGGTGATCAACTACAGCCAGGTCGTGACGCTCCGGCATGCGTGGTTCAACGTGCACCAGGCAGGACGAGAGCAGATCGCCGAAGGCGGCAACAAGGGGCCGATGGCCAGCGTCGACGGCGAGTTCGTTGTTC
>KZ836116.1 GCA_003265685.1 Piscinibacter caeni
CGGCGCGGGCGGCGGCGTCGGCGTGGTCGCGGTGATCGCTGGTGCCGGCGGCGGCGGCGTCGCGATCTGCACCTCCGGCGGCGGGATGAACGGGGGCGGCGGCGCCTCCAGACGCGGCGGCGGCGGCACCGCCGTCTCGGGCGGCAGCGGCGGTTTCTTGATCTCCTCGATGACCTTGGTCTCGATCGGCGCGCGCACGACGTCGATGACCTTCTTCGCGAGCCCGGTGAGCAGTGCGTAGGCCAGCACGCCGTGGAAGAGCACCACCATCATGAACCCGAAGACGTGCTGCCTCGGGTCGCGTTGTCGCTGGGCAAAGTTCATGTCGGGATGTCTCCTGTTCGTGGAAGGGGTCGACGTTCGCCACCCTCCGTCATGGCCGCGGGCGACAGCGCCGCCCGCCAGCCGATGGCATCGGCGGCCAGCGCCGCGCGCAGCGGTTCGTCCGGCGCGTCGACGAGCGCCAGCGCCGGCAGCGCACCCACGGCCTGCGGGTCGTGCCAGTGCGCGAGCAGCCAGGCGCCGCGCGCGGTTCCCTCGATGTCGTCGGTACAGCGCAGCAGCCGGCTGCGGCCGCGCAGGTGCGCCGCCAGCACGCTGCAGAAGGCCTCGTTGTGCGCGAACGGGCCTTCGACGATCACCGCCGGCGCTCCGGCCGCGGTGGCCGGCAGCAGCTCGTCGATCAGCAGTGCGCTGACGCGCGCGCAGTACAGCGCCGCAAGCGCCGGGCGCAGCGCGGCCGGCAGCGCGGCCGGGCCGTCGATGACCGGCCGGCCGCGGCGCAGCAGCTGCCCGCGGCGGCCGACGAAGGGCCCGCCGCTGTCGGACCAGCTCGGCAGCGCCTGCCAGCCGGACGCCAGCACCTCGCGCAGCCGCTCCACGGTGGCGTGCGCCGGATCGGCGCCGGCGCACAGCGCGGCGAATTCGCGGCCGCCCATGAAACGCGCCGTCGGCAGGCTGCGTCCGTCGACGGCGACGTTGATCAGCTCGTCCATGCCTGGCTCGAGCCGGTGCGTCGGGGCGCCGGGCGCCATCGCGATGACCCAGGTGCCGGTGGACAGCACGAGCGCGTCGGGATGCGTGCGCAGATGGCGCGCCAGGCACGCGTTGCTGTCGTGCGCGCCGACGAGCACCTGCAGGTCCGCGGGCAGGCTCCAGCGGCGCGCCAGTTCGGGCCGCAGCGGACCGAGCGGCTCCCACGCACGCCGCAGCGGCGCGAAGCGGGCCGCGATGCCGCTGGCCTGCGCCCAGTCGCTGAAGCGATCGTGCGTCGGCGCCCACAGGCCGGTGTGGCAGCCCAGCGACGACACCTCGTTCGCCGCGACGCCGCTGAACCGCCAGGCCCAGTACTGCGGGTACGGCAGCCAGTGGCGCAGGCCGGCGAGTTCCTTCGGACGGCAGCGCTGCAGCCAGTCGAGCTGGCGGCCCGCGTTCAGGCCCTGCGGCAGGCGCGGCGTGCCGTGGTGGGCGAAGTTGCCGAGCGAGGCCTCGAAGCCGGCGGTGACCTGCCCGTAGCCATCCCACTCGTAATCGATCGGCGGCAGCAGCGCGCCGGCCTCGCCGAGCGCGACGAAGGCCGCGCCGTGCGTGGTGACGATCAGGCGGCGCGGCGCCGCCTCGTTCGCGCCGGCCCCGCTACGCCAGGCCGCGAGCCGCCGCAGCGCGGCGTCGATCCAATCGGCCAGGCGGCGAATGCCCAGGCCCAGGTAGCCCGGCGCGCCGTCGGCGCCCGCGCCCACCCACTGCGGCTCGTTGGCGATGCTGTCGCCCCAGCGCTCCGCGCCCTGCCGGTCGATCAGCAGCAGCTTCGCGTGGCTCTTGCCCACGTCGAGCACCAGCGTGGCGCCGCGGTTCATGTCCTGGTCCTGGGTCGGTGTGCGTGCCGCGTCGCTCAGACGATGCCGCCGCCGCCCGCCTTGCCGGCCGGCCGCTCGCGGCCGACGCGCGCGCGGTAGCCGCTCGCGCGGTACGCGGCGATCGGATCGATCGCGCCGCCGGCGTCGCGCCGCACACGCTGCAGCAGCGGCTCGACGTCGGTCTGGAACGCACGCTGCAGCAGCCGCGTCGCCGCGAGCGCGTCGTTGTCCTGCTGTGCCGCGTCGAGCGCCGCGCGGTCGACGAGCAGCGCCTGCGCGTAGCTGCGCTGCACCTGCGCGGCACTCGCCATCAAGCTCTCGATCGGGTCGGTGACGTTGTGGCTCTGGTCGAGCATGTAGGCCGGCTCGAAGGCCACGCCTTCGTGCGCCGCGGCGACCAGCTCGTTGAAGACCAGGAACAGTCGGTACGGCGCGACGCTGCCGGCATCGAGGTCGTCGTCGCCGTACTTGCTGTCGTTGAAGTGGAAGCCGGCGAGCTTGCCCGCCGCGATCAGCCGCGCGACGATCAGCTCGATGTTGACGTTCGGCGCGTGGTGGCCGAGGTCGACCAGGCACTGCGCGCGCGGCCCCAGCGCGGTCGCGGCGAGGTAGCTCGAGCCCCAGTCCTGGATCACCGTCGCGTAGAACGCCGGCTCGCAGATCTTGTGCTCGAGGAACATGCGCCAGTCGGTCGGCAGCGCGGCGTAGATCCGGCGCGTGCTGTCGAGGTAGCGCTCGAACGCGCGCCGGAAGTGCTGCTGGCCGGGGAAGTTGCTGCCGTCGCCGATCCACACCGTCAGCGCCTTCGACCCGAGCGCGCGGCCGATCTCGATGCACTCGAGGTTGTGCGCGACGGCCTGCGCGCGCACTGCGGCGTCGCTGTGCGTCAGGCTGCCGTACTTGTAGCTCAGCGGCTGGCCCGGTTGGTCACTGAAGGTGTTGGAGTTCATCGCGTCGAACGCGAGGCCGGCCGCCGCGGCGGCGCCGCGCAGCTCGCTCCAGTCGCTGCAGCGGTCCCACGGGATGTGCAGGCTCACCGTCGGCGTGGCGCGGCCGAGCTGCTGGATGACCGCGCAGTCCTGCAGCTTGTCGAACACGTGGCGCGGCTCGCCGACGCCCGGGAAGCGCGCAAAGCGCGTGCCGCCGGTGCCGACGCCCCAGCTCGGGATCGCGACGCCGAACGCGGCGACCTGCCGGCGCACCGCTTCGAGGTCGATGCCGCGGCGCGCCAGCGTCGCGCCGAGCGCGGCGTAGTCGGCCGCGTGGTCGGCGGCGGCACGTTCGTTGTGCGCATGGATAAGGTGTTCGTCGATCGGCTTCATCGCGCGTCCTCCGTCGGATGTCAGCGCGTGAACGCGGCGAGGTTGCCGGCGTCCACGTTGAGGATGTTTCCGGTGCTCTTGCCCGACAGGTGCTCGGCGGCGAAGAAGTAGGCCGCCTCGGCGATGTCCTCGGGCAGCACGCTGCGCTTGAGCATCGATCGGTCGCGGTAGAAGGCCTCGAGCTCGCCTTCGTCGATGCGGTTCGCGGCGGCGCGCTCGGCGCTCCACTGGCCGCTCCAGATCTTCGAGCCACGGATCACCGCGTCGGGGTTGACGACGTTCGAGCGGATGCCCAGCGGCGCACCTTCGAGC
Source organism: Piscinibacter caeni (assembly GCA_003265685.1). Lineage (GTDB taxonomy): Bacteria > Pseudomonadota > Gammaproteobacteria > Burkholderiales > Burkholderiaceae_C > Piscinibacter > Piscinibacter caeni. The sequence goes on from KZ836116.1 coordinate 3,491, forward strand.
GCGAAGCTGCGGCTGAGCTGGATCTCGGCCGCCTTGGCTGCGCAGTAGGCGGTCGCCTGGTTGCTCGCGACCATGCCGTTCTTGCTGGCGATCACCACGATGGCGCCGCCGGTGCCTTGCGCCTTCATCTGGCGGAACGCCTCGCGGCCGACCAGGAAGTAGCCGGTGGCCAGGATGCTCTGGTTGCGGTTCCACAGCGCGAGCGTCGTGTCCTCGATCGGCGCGGCCGACGCGATGCCGGCGTTGCTGACGAGGATGTCGACGCCGCCGAACTCGAGCGCGGCGCGCCCGAACGCGGCGATCACGCTGTCTTCGGCGGTGACGTCGCAGCGCACGCCGCGCACGTGGTCGCGGCCGAAGGTGCGGCCCATCTCGGCCGTGGCCGCCTCGAGTGCCTTGGCGTCGATGTCGGCCAGCACCACGCAGGCGCCCTCGGCGAGGTAGCGGCGTGCGATCGCCTGGCCGATGCCGCCGGCGCCGCCGGTCACCAGCGCCACCTTGCCGACCAGCGGCTTGGGGCGGGGCATGCGCTGCAGCTTGGCCTCCTCGAGCAGCCAGTACTCGATGTCGAAGGCCTCCTGCTCGGGCAGGCCGACGTAGCGGTCGATCGCGTTCGCCTCGCGCATCACGTTGATCGCGTTGACGTAGAACTCGCCGGCGATGCGCGCGGTGGACTTGTCCCGTGCGATCGTCACCATGCCGATGCGCGGCAGCAGGATCACGACCGGGTTCGGATCGCGCAGCGCCGGGCTGTCGGCGCGCTTGCAGCGCTCGTAGTAGGCCGTGTAGTCGGCGCGGTAGGCGGCCAGCAGCCGGCCGAGTTCGTTGCGCAGCGCATCGCCCTCGAGCGTGTAGGCGGACTCCGGCACGATCAGCGGGCGGATCTTGGTGCGCAGGAAGTGGTCGGGGCACGAGGTGCCCAGCGCCGCGAGCGGCTCGAGCTCGGCGGCGTTGACGAACTCCAGCACCTCCGGCGACGTGTTCAGGTGCAGCAGCTTCGGCGTGCCCTCGGCGGCGAGCCCGCGCAGCACCGGCAGCACCCGCGCCAGCAGCGTGTCGCGCTGCGCGTCGGGCAGCGCCGTCGTCACCGCGCCGCCGAAGGCCGGCACGGCCTTGCGGGCGCGCTCCTGCGCCAGCCACGACTGGGCGCGGGCGATCAGGTCGACGGTGTTCTCGTAGCAGGCCTTGGAGGTGTCGCCCCAGCTGAACAGCCCGTGGCCCGCGAGCACGATGCCGCGCAGCCCGGGATGCGCCTCGACGCAGGCCTTCAGGCGCTGGCCCAGCTCGTAGCCGGGCCGCAGCCACGGCAGCCAGCCGACGGTGCCTTCGAACACCGTGGCGGTGATGGCCTCGGAGCGCGCCATCGCGGCGATCGCGATGACCGCGTCGGGGTGCATGTGGTCGACGTGCGCGTACGGCAGCGACGAATGCAGCGGCGTGTCGATCGACGCGGCGCGGCCGTTCAGGTTGAACGTGCAGTGCGGCAGGTGGCCGACCATCTCGTCCTCGTGCGCGAGGCCGCGGTACAGGCCCTGCAGCGCGCGCAGCTTGTCCATGTAGAGCGTCGCGAAGCCGTCCAGCTTCATCGAGCCGAGGTCGCCGCCCGAGCCCTTGACCCACAGCACCTCGACCTGCTGCTGCGTCAGCGGGTCGCGCTGCCGGATCTTCGCCGAGGTGTTGCCGCCGCCGTAGTTGGTGATGCGCAGGTCCGAACCGAGCAGGTTCGAGCGGTACAGCAGCAGGCCGGGCTCGTCGAGTCCGGCGGTCCGGGCGTCGTCCCAGAGGGGGAAGGGCTTCGTGGCGGAGGTGTGGGGCATGGCGTGGCGACGCGGCGTGAGGCGGGGTCTGCGTGAAGCGCGGCGGATGGTAGGAAGCCGCTGCGACAGGCACAATGGCGCCGGACTGATCAGCGTTATCAGACTTTCTTATGGACACCCGCAAAGGTCCGCCGGACCCCGCCAGAGGCCGCCCGCCGCCGGCCCCGGCGGCACATGGCGTCGATGCGCCTGAGGGAAAGTCCCATCGTGCACGGCCCGCTTCACGCGGCGCGGCAGCGAGCGCGCCGGACCTGAAGGCGATGAACCTGCGCGCGCTCGAGGTGTTTGCCGCCGTGGCCGACGCCGGCGGCCATTCGCTGGCGGCCGACAAGCTCGACATCTCGCAGCCGGCCGTCTCGATGCAGATCCGCCAGCTCGAGGCCGCGTTGCACGTGCCGCTGTTCGACGGGCCGCGCCGCCATCACCTGACCGACGCCGGCCGCGAACTGCTGCAGCATGCGCGCGTGATCCTGCAGCAGGTCCGCCTCGCGCAGGCCGCGATCGGCGGATTCAGCGCCGACGTCGGCGGCGGCAAGGGGCCCGGGCTGTGCGGCGTGCTGCACCTGGGCGTCGTCAGCAGCGCGAACTACTTCGCGCCGCGGCTGCTGCAGGCCTTCAAGGCGCTGCACCCGGACATCCGGCTCAAGCTGACGATGGCGCGGCGCGACGAGGTGCTGGCACTGCTGCAGCAGCAGCAGCTCGACATCGCGATCACCGGCTTCCCGCCCTCCGAGGCCGACCTCGAGGCGACCACCTTCGCGCGCAACCCGCACTGCATCGTCGCCGCCGCGGACCATCCGCTCGCCGGCCGTTCGCGGCTGCGCTGGGCCGACCTGCGCGGCGAGCCGTTCATCTTCCGCGAGCCGGGCAGCGCGACGCGCCAGTTCCTCGAGTCGCTGCTGCAGAGCCAGGCGATCCAGGTGCGCGCCAGCCTCGAGATGACCGGCAACGAGACGATCAAGCAGGCCGTCATGTGCGGCCTGGGCATCAGCTTCCTGAGCGCGCACACCTTCCAGGTCGAACTCGAGGCCGGGCGGCTCGCGGTGCTGGACCTGGTCGACCTGCCGAAGTACCTCGACTGGTGCATCGTGCAGCGCCGCGACCGCGCGCTGCCGGCACTGCCGGCGGCGCTGCGCGATTTCGTGATCGCCAACGCCGCGGACGTCGCGCGCTGCCGCGTGGCGTGAGCGTCTAGGCCCGCGGCGGCGGCGCGACCGAATCGCGGAAGGTGGGCAGGCACGGCAGCAGCGCCGTCGCCGCGACCGCTTCGCCGCCGGACTCGAGCGTGCCGATCAGCTGGCGCACCGCCTGCGCGGCCATCGCCGCGACCGGCAGGTCGATCGTCGTCAACGCGGGCCAGGTCTTGCGCGACAGCCCCGAGTTGTCGAAACCGACGACCGACAGCTGCGCCGGCAGCACGAGCTGCTTCTCGTGCGCGACCGCGAGCACGCCGGCGGCGATGTCGTCGTTCGCGCATACCACCGCGGTCGGGCGCTTGGCCAGCCCGAGCAGCGCGCGGCCCGATTCGAGGCCGCCGTCGAAGCCGAAGCCGGTCAGGCTCAGGTAGCGATCCGAGACGGGCAGGTGGGCCAGCTGGTGCGCCTCCTTGAAGCCCTCCAGGCGCTCGAAGCCGGCACGCGCGCTGCCCCCGCCGGCGAAGGCGATGTGACGATGGCCCAGCTCGATCAGGTGGCGGGTCATCGCGCGCACCGCGGGCCGTTCGTCGGCGGCCACCCACAGCGGTGCACGATCGGTGCGCAGCGGGCTGACCGCCGAGAACGGAATGGCGTGGCGGGCCAACGCGTTCAGCAGGCCCGGCGATTCGGTCGCGGGCGCCGGGACGACGAAGCCGCCCAGTTGCCGGCTGCGGACCAGGCCCACGAGGTCCTCGGCGACGCGCCGCTCGCTCTGGCCCTTGACCAGCACGAGGGCGTAGTTGCGTTCCTGGCACACGCCGAGCGCGCCCAGGTGCAGCGCCGTGAGGTATTCGTAGCCGGTCTTGTCGGACATGTCGCCGGCTTCGCGCGGCAGCAGCAGGCCGATCGCCTTGGGCACGCTGCTGGCGAGGTTGCGGGCCGACTGGAGCGGCACGTAGCCGAGCTCCTTGATCGCTGCGCGCACGGCCTGGCACTTGTCCTCGGCCACGTAGGGCTCGTTGCGCAGCACCCGCGACACCGTCATCACCGACACGCCCGCGCGGGCGGCCACTTCACGGATGGTGATCTTTTCCGGCTTGTTCATCCTCGCGGGGTCGATGTGGCTTGGCGCCGTCCGTGGCGACGATAACCCAGCCGCGCCTCAGGGCATGCGCGGCTGGGCGTCCCAGTGCTCGGCGATCTTGCCGCCTTCGATGCGGAACATGTCGAACGCGGTCGTGGTGTACGACTTCGAGGGGTCCTTCGGATCCTGGCGTTCGGAGACGAAGCTCAGCACGACCAGGTCGCGCTCGGCGGTGATGGCCACCAGCGGCGCGCCGACGGTCTGGGCGATCGCGCGCGGCTTCGCGAACCGGCCGAAGAACTCGACGAAGGCGGCGCGCCCGGTCGGCACGTTGGGGTTGTGCTGGATGTAGCTCTCGGTGAGGTACTTGTCGGCGAGTTCGAGGTGGCCGCCTTCGAAGACCTCGCGCCAGAAGTCGTAGACGAGACGCTTGTTGGCGGCCAGCTTCGGGTCGGCGCTGGCCAGCAGCGCGGCATGGTCGCGCGCGGCAGTGACGGGAACCTGGGCGAGCGCGGCGTTGCCGGCGATGGCGAGCAGGAAGGCGAGCAGGAGCTTGTTCATGCGGCGTGTGAGGAAGTGGTGGACGGAAGGCGGAAAGGCCGGCGTCAGCGTGCCGCCGTCGCAGCGGTGGCGTCGGCGTGGCGCGTGACGCGCAACGCGTTGACGACGATCCAGTCGACGATGCGCGAGATCGTCTGCGTGGTCGCCGGCAGCGCGCCGTTCAGGTAGCCGTGCTGCGTGCCCGGTTCGCGCACGACCGCGGTGTCCACGCCGGCACGCGCGAGCAGTGCGGCGAACTCCTCGCCGGAAGGCCGCAGGTCGTCGACCTCGGCGTTGACGATCAGCGTCGGCGGCAGGCCGGTCAGCACGCCGTGCGCCGGGAACGCGTACGGATGCTTCAGCAGCGCCGCATCGCCGACGTAGTTGAGGTTCAGCTCGTCGCACAGGTGCAGCGGGAAGCGCTGGTCTTCCGGCAATTCCGCGAGCCGGGCCTGCAGGCTGGGCGACGGCGGCGGCAGCACGTCGTGCATCACCGGGTAGACGAGCACCAGGCTGGCGGCGGCCGGCAAGCCGGTGTCGCGCGCGCGCAGCGCGGCGGCCGCGGCGAGGTTCGCGCCCGCACTGGCGCCGCCCAGGTGCCAGCGCGACGCCGCAATGCCGAGCGTGGCGCCGGCCGTGGCCCAGCGCCACGCCGCATCGACGTCGTCGCCCGGCACCGGGAAATGCACGCCGTTCACCGCGAGCCGGTAGTCCACCGATGCGACCGCGATGCCCGCGGCGGCGAGTTCGCGCGACACGGCGTCCGCCTCGGGGATGTCGAGGTCGCCCTTGAAGAAGGCGCCGCCGTGCAACCACAGCAAGGCGTCGCCACACGGCTGGCGCGGCGTGTAGGTGCGCACCGGCACGGCGCCGTGCGGTCCGGGGACGGTGATGTTCTCGATGACGATGTTCATGGTCGGCTTCAGGGTCGGAACGCGTGCAGCGTGTGGTGTCCGTGGCTGAGTTGCCCCGGGTCGCCGGTGCGCCAGCCGGCCGGCAGCTCGACCTGCGCGGTCACGCCCACCGGTACCTCCACCGCGAGGCGCGCGCCGCCGGGCGTGCGCTCCCACGTGACGGCGAGGCGGCCGTACGGCGTGTCGACGTGCGCGGCGCAGGAGCTCAGCGGGCCTTCGAGGTCGGGCGCGATGCGGGTCGTGCGGTAGCCCGGCGCGGTGAGTTCGATGCCGGCCTGGCGCCGCATCACCCAGTCGACCACGCAGCCGAACGCATAGTGGTTCAGCGAGACCGGCTCGACCGTGCCGTCCTCGCGTACCGCGTGCCACGCTTCCCACACGGTGGTGGCGCCCATCGCGACCTCGTAGAGCCACGAAGGCGCGGTGTCCTGCATCAGCAGCCGGCGGGCGAGTTCGCGTTCGCCGTGGTCCCACAGCACGTCCAGCAGGTAGGGCACCGACAGGAAGCCGGTGTCGAGGTGGTCGCCGGCGCGGTGCACCAGCTCGACGAGGCGCGCCACCAGCCGCGGCCGCAGTGCCTCGGGCGCGAGCCCGAAGGCCAGCGCGAGCACGTACATGCCCTGCAGGTCGGGGCTCAGCGCGCCGTCCTCGCCGAGGTACTCGGCGGCGAAGGCGGCGCGCACCGCGGCCAGGCGCGCCTGCAGTCGGGCCGCTTCTTCGACGTGGCCGAGTTCCGCCTCGACACGCGCGAGCAGCTCGAGCGAGCAGACCTGGAACGCCGGGCCGACCAGCTCGGAGGTCCGAAGCGGCGCGCGCAGGATCGCGTCGCCCGGGTGCTCGTCGAAGCCTTCCATCGTCGACGGCGCGAGCCAGTCGCCGAAGTGCAGCCCGCCGTTCCACAGCAGCGCGTGGCGCGCCGCCCGTTCGGGCGACAGCGGCGTGCCGTCCAGCCGCGCCGGGTTGCGGCTCGCCGCCTGCGCGGTCTGGAACGCGACCCAGGCGCGCATCGCGTCGAGGTTGTCCTCGAGGAAGCGGCGGTCGCCGTAGTGGCGGTACAGCGCCCACGGCACGATCGTCACGGCGTCGGCCCAGCCGGCCGGCGTGCGGATCTGTCCGAAGATCGTGCCGGCGCCGAAGTCCGCGCCCATCGCCGGCGGCTCGGGCAGGATCACCGAGACGCCGCCGTCGCGGCGGACCTGGTCGCGCCGCAGGTCGGCGAGCCAGCGTTCGAGGAAGGCCGGCACGTGCATCAGCGTCGCGGCGGCCTCCGCGAAGATCTGCATGTCGCCGGTGTAGCCGGCGCGTTCGCGCTGCGGGCAGTCGGTCGGCACCGCGAGGAAGTTGCCGCGCTGCGACCACACGATGTTGCGGAACAGCTGGTCGATGCGCGCATCGGAACTGCGCAGCCCGGCGGTCGTCTCGAGGTCGCTGGCGATCACGACGGCGCACAGGTCCTGCGCGGCCGGCGTGCCCGGCCAGCCGAGGATGCGCACGTAGCGGAAGCCGTGGAACGTGAACGCCGGCTCCCAGCTCTCGCCGGCCGGATCGCCGGCGAGCACGAACTCGTCGGCCTGGTCCTTCGCGAAGCCGAAGATGTTGTGGGCCGGGTTGCCGTCCGGCCCGAGCGCCTCGAAGTGCTCGAGCCGCACGACGCTGCCGCGCGGGCCGCGCACGTTCAGGCGGACGCGTCCTGCAATGACCTGGCCGAAGTCGGCCAGCACGTCGCCGCCCGGCGTGGTCCAGACACGGCACGCCGGCAGCTCCATCACGCGGCGCACCGGTTCGCCGTGGAAGGGGTGCACCGGGCCGTCGAACGCGACCGCGCGGCACGGGGTCCACGCGGCCGGGTCGGCGGGCGCGAAGCCCGGACGATCCCAGCCGGGCTCTTCGCGGCGGGCATCGCGTCGTTCGCCGATGAACAGATCGCTCCAGTCGATCGGCCCGCGCGACGCCAGCACCTCGGTGGCCGTCGGCGTCAGCGTCTCGTGCCGCCCGTCGGCGTGCTCGATCTCGAGCTGCCAGCTCGCACGCAGCAGATCGCCGTACTGGGCGCTGCGGCCGAGAAAGGAAATGCGCCCGGCCCACCAGCCGTCCGCGAGTTCGACGCCGAGCACGTTGCTGCCGACCGCCAGCAGCGCCGTCACGTCGTGCGAGACGACCGGCATCGACAGCTCGTAGCTCTCGTAGCCCGGCGCGAGCAGTGCGTCGTCGACGGCCTGCCCGTTCAGCGACGCGCGGTGCACGCCCTGGCTGGTGATGCGCAGCACCGCGCGGCGCGGCGCGGCGGCCAATGCGAACGCGTGGCGCAGCCGGCGCGGCGGATGCAGGCGCTGCCCCATCGGCACGCCCTTCACCGCGGCGCAGGCACGCGCGACCGCCTCGGGGTGCGGGTTGGTCGGCCCTTCGGCGACGACGCGGGGCTGCTGCGGCTCGATCCAGTCGGCCGCCCAGCCGCGGTGCGCAATGCCGAAGCGCGCGGCCGCGGCCAGCGGTTCGTCCGCACCGGTGAGCCAGACCTCGAGGCGCCACGTGTAGTCCGCCCCGGGGCGGCCGGCGAAGCCCGGCACGCGGACCGCGATGCAGTCGGCGCCGGCGCACACGCCGGTGTCAGCGACGGCGCGTCCGGACGCGCCGTCGCTGACGACGATGCGGTACGCGCGCTGCGCGAGTCCCGCGTGGCCGGGTGCGTCGATGCGCCACGAGAAGCCGGGCGACACGCGCGTCAGCGCCAGCGGCGCCTCGAGGTGGTCGACCCGCAGGCGCGCCAGGCAAGGCACGGGTGGCGCCTCGCTCATCCGGCCACCCCGTGACCTTGCAGCCGTGCCGGCGGCACCGGCGCCTCGGCCGGCGCGAGTTCGGCCTCGTGGTCGAACGCGGTGCCGGTGCGGCCCGAGAAGACGAGCCACGCGACGCCGAGCCCGATCGCCGTCAGCACCGCCAGCGCGAGGTAGAAGGGACGCGCGTAACCCAGCAGCAGCGCCGGCGTGACCACCGCGAGTGCCGCCGAGCACAGGCGCGCGATCGCGATGATGCTGCCCTGGGCCGACGCCCGCAGCATGGTCGGGAACGACTCCTGCGCCCACACCTTCAGGATCCCCTCGAACGCGAAGCTGCCGCCGATGCCGGCGAGCGCCAGGCTCGTCGACAGCGTGGCGAGCGTGAACCCGAACACCACGGGCACGAGCACGGCGACGATCATGAAGAAGCCGCCGATCGCGAAGAAGGTCATGCGAAGGCGCGTGTCGACCACCCGCATGAACAGCACCGACAGCAGCGCGGCGAACGGCAGCACGGCCAGCGCGATGCGGTTGAACTCCTCGACCGACGAGCCGGCGAGGTTGACGGCGATGAAGGTGTTGAACTGCCCGCCGGTCGAGGCGGCGAGGTTGGTCAGCGTGTAGAAGGTCAGCAGCGCGAAGAAGGGCTTCGCGTACGGGCCGCGCACCAGTTCGCGCAGCCCGGTGTGCGCGGCGCGCAGCGTGCGGATCCCGGCGCGGCGCTCGTCGCGCGCGGCGAGCCACGAGGGCGACTCCGGAATGCCCAGGCGGCCGATCAGCACCAGCAGCGCGACGACGCCCACCTGGCCGAACAGCAGCTGCCCGCCGAGCCGTCCCAGGCTGCCGGCCGTCGCGGCGATCGTCACCGACGAGAGGATGCCGACCAGCCACAGGATGTTCGACAGGATCAGCAACTTGCCGCGGTTGCGTTCCGACGCGGCCTCCGCGATGCTCGCCAGCGACACCGGCAGGTCCGCGCCGACGCCCAGTCCGATCAGCACGACGCCAGTGAGCAGCAGCGGGAACGTGGTGCCGAAGGTGTTGAGTGCCGAGCCGGCGACGATCAGCGCCATCGTGAGCAGGAACACCCGGCGGCGGCCGAAGCGATCGCCGGCGCGGCCGCCGGTGAACGCGCCGATCGAGATGCAGATGGTCAGCGCCGCCGACATGATGCCGATCTGGTCCGGCGTGATGCCCAGCGTCATCTGGTAGATCACCAGCGCGATGGCGTTCGCGATGATCGCCGCGGCGTCGATGTACGACGCCATGCCGGCGACGATGCCGACCCACCATTCGTTGGGCGCCTTGCGGGTCTGCGCGGGCGATTCAGCCATGCCGTGCTCCGTTCATGTCGTGCAGGGTCCGCGCGCACGCGGACCGGAGTGTCGATCGGAATATGCGCCTCACGGCCGCCTGCTGCACCGCGTCGATCGCGCTGTACGCGTTGACGACGCAGGGCATGCGCGGTGCATCGAAGAGGTAGTGCGGATGGCCGAAGGGCAGGAGCAGGCAGGGCAACTCCGTGACCAACGAGTCGCTCATCGTGGAGCCGCCGCGCCGCGCGTCAGAAGCGGTACTCGCCGGTGACGCCGACCGTGCGGAACGAGTTGTAGCCGAACTGCTGCAGGTACGAGGCCACGCCGCCCTGCGCCGCATCGAGCGCATCCGGGCTGATGCTCATCACGACGCGCTTGTCGGTGCAGTTGCGGCAGTACAGCGAGACGCGCCACGCTGCCGCCGCATCGCTCAGCGCGACGTTGGCGCCGAGCAGCGTCTCCGATCCGACGGCCATGCCCCTGTCGCCGCCGATGCCGAAGTTGACGCCGGTGCGGTAGTACACGTTGAGCCCGTAGCTCGCCTTCATTGCGCTGCCGACGGCGTGCTGGTACTCGGCGCTGGCCGTCGCGGTGAACTTCGGCGAGTTCGGCAGGCGCTGGCCGGTGGCGCTGCAGGTGCCGTCCGGGTTCTGCGGCGGCTGCCCGGTGTAGCACTGCGCGTTCCCGAACTCCGTGAACTTCGCATCCAGCCAGACGCCCGAGGCGGTCAGCGTCCAGTGCTCGTCGGGGCGCGCCTGGACCTCCAGGTCCGCGCCGCGGCTGCGCGACTTGCCGGCGTTCTGCGTGATGAAGGCCTGCAGCGGCACGTTGAAGGTCTGCGCCTGCAGGTCGGTGTACGCCTGGTTGAAGACACTCGCGTTGACCAGCAGCTTGCGGTTCAGCAGCGTGGACTTGATGCCCAGCTCGATCGCGTTGACCTTCTCCGGCCTGATCACCAGCAGCGGCAGCATCGCCGGTCCGTTGATCGAGGCGTTGAAGCCCGGTCCCTTGGCGCCGTGCGCGTAGGTGGCATAGGCCATCACGTCGCGCGCCAGGTCGTACTGTGTGCCCAGCTTGTAGGTGAAGTCGTTCGACGAGGCCGGTTGCGTGATGTCCAGGGTCGGCGAGATCAGCGGGGCGAGGCCGAACGGAGACGCATCCTGCGTCAGGTGGATCGAGTCGCGCTCGCGGGTGTAGCGCATGCCCAGCAGCAGCTGCCAGTCCTTCGTCACCTTGTACGTGCCCTGACCGAAGATGGCCGAGCTGTTGGACGTCAGGTCGTTGCCCGCGATGCCGCCGATGTTGTACAGGGTGTTCGGCACGACCGGGCCGGGCAGGCCGAGCTGGCCGTGCATGAACACGCCGCCCTGGGTGCGCGAGCGGAACAGGAACAGGCCGGCCTGGCCTTCGAAGTCGCCGTCGGACGGCGTCAGCAGGCGCAGTTCGTTGGAGGTCTGCGTGAAGTTGAAGTCCGTCTGGATCGTGCTGAGGAAGTCGCCCACGACGCCGTCGCCGTCCTGCACCGCGAACTCGTGGAAGGTGCGGTGCGAGAGGATGTTCGTCAGGCTCCAGCCGCCGCCGAGTTCGTAGTTGACTTCGGCCTGCAGCCCCTTGCTGCGGAAGTTGTAGTTGTTCGTGCCGTCCGCAGCGATGACCGTGTTGTCGGGCGACGCGACGACGCCCGACGGCGCCAGCAAGGCGGCCACCAGGCTGCCGGGGCCGAATTCGCGGCGCGTGCGGCCCATCGGCGTGCCGGCTGCGCCGCGGCGGTCGGTGTAGTCGCCGATCAGGTAGACGTTCAGGTCCGGCGTCAGGTTCCAGAGGTACTTCAGCTTGACGCCCGACTGCTTCTCGCCCAGGTCGCTGCCGACCGCCGGCCCGACCTGCGTGACGAGTTCGCCCTGGCGGGTTCCGAACAGGTTGATGCGCAGCGCCGCTTCGGCCCCGACGGGGACGTTCAGCGTGCCCTGGGCGACGGTGCCGTTGGTCTTGGCGCCGCTGGTGCGGTGCTGCAGGTCGAGGCGCACGCGGCCTTCCATCTCGCCCAGGCGCGGGCGCGTGGTGGTCACGTTGATCAGGCCCGCGGTCGCGTTCTTGCCGAACAGCATGCCCTGCGGGCCGTTGAGCACCTCGATGCGCTCGACGTCCGCGAACTGCATGTTGCCCATCTGCGGGCGCGACATGTTGACGCCGTCGATCGCGACCGCGACGGCGCCTTCGAGCAGGTTGTTGCCGGCCGTGTTCAGCGTGCCGATGCCGCGCAGCGAGTAGCTGTTGGAGTCGCCCACCTGCAGCGTCGGCGCGACCTGCGTCAGCGTGAGCGGGTCGGACACGCCGCGCGATTCGATCGTCGTCGGCGACAACACGGTCATCGAGATCGGCACGTCCTGGCCCTTCTGCAGGCGCTTCTGCGCCGTCACGGTCACCGCCTCGATCTGCACGGTCGTCGGCTCCGCGGAGGCAGGCGCCGAGGCCGCCGCCGCGGGGGGCGCCGGATCGTTGCTCGCCTGCGCGAGCACGGTGGAAGGCAGGACCAGCAGCGCGGCCTGAACGGCCGCGGCGATCGGGGTGATGACGGGCTTCATGTGGGTTCGTCTCCTGCGGATGTCGATGGGTCGCCGATCCGGTCCTCGGGGCGCCACGCGGGCGCCCGGTTCCTCCGAATGTCAGATAACGTTATCAGGCGATGCATTCCGTCGGTATGCGGGCTTTCCCTTTGAGGTCTCCCGGCGGCCCCGCTGCGGCGTCAGAAGTGCGCGTCCGGCAGTCCGCAGAAGGCGTCGACCGGGCTCGTCGTCCCGGGCTCGAACTCCCCGACCAGCGCCGCGACGAGCGCCCGCTGCACGGGCTCGACGGCGGTGTAGGCGTTCACCACGCACGGCATGCGCGGCGCATCGAACAGGTAGTACGGGTGGCCGAACGAGACCAGCAGGCACGGCAGCTCGTGCCAGTGGCGGCGCATCGCGCCCTCGGCCGAGCCGGCGACGCGGCGCCAGTCGAGGTAGATGTTGGACTGCGTGAACAGCGACTCCTGGGCCAGCACGTACAGCACCAGGTCGGTGTCTGCCGGCGTCGGCGGCGCCTCGGGGGCGTAGCGCCGCACGTCGAAGCCGCGCTGCCGCAGCAAGGCCCCGATCTCGAGCGCCGGCGGCGCGGCCTGGTTGACGAAGCCGGCACGCTCGTCGTCGGTCACGAGCACGATGCGGCGGTGCCTCGCCACCTGCAGTGGCAGCAGCCGGTCGACGTCCTTGACGAGCGTGATCGACGCGCGCGCCGCGCGCTCGGACGTCTCGACGTGGGCGGCACAGCGAACGACGGCGCGCGTGTGCTCGAGCGGCGGAACCCGCTCGTCGACGGTCTGGCGGTGCAGCCCGAGCGCGGCCTTCAGCGCCAGCACGCGGGTCACGGCCGCGTCGACCCGCTGCAGCGGCAGCCGGCCGTCGTCGATCGCGCGCTGCAGGCGCGCCAGGTCGGCCGCGAGCTCGAACGAGAACAGGATCATGTCGCAGCCGTTGGCGACGATCTCGGGCAAGGTGCGGTCGCGCGGGCCCCAGCTGCCCAGGCCGGCCATCATCGTGGCGTCCGACACCACGAGGCCGTTGAAGCCGAGTTCGCCGCGCAGCAGGCCCTCGTTGAGCTCCGACGAGATCGACGCCGGCCGGAAGCGCTCCAGACCCTGCGCGCCGAGCCGTTCGGCCCAGGCCGGCAGCGCGATGTGGGCCGACATCACCGACATCGCGCCGCCGGCGATCAGTTCGCGGTACAGCGTGCCGAAGCCCGACTCCCAGGCCGCCACGTCGAGCGGATTGATCGTCGTGAGGAGGTGCTGATCGCGGTCGTCGTAGCCTTCGCCGGGCCAGTGCTTGAGCGTCGAGGCGACGCCTTCGCGCTGCAGCGCGGCGACGTGCGCGCGCGCCAGGCGCAGGATGCGCCCGGGATCGCTGCCGAACGAACGCGTCGCGACGATCGCACTGCGGTGGCGCGCATTGATGTCCAGCACCGGTCCGAAGGCCCAGTTGAAGCCGAGCGCGCGACCCTCGCGCGCGATCAGTCCGGCGACCTCGCCGGCCAGCGCGACCGAATCCGCGGCCGCGATGCCGAGCTGGTTCGGCACCGGCGTCGCGCACGGCATGCCGATGCCGCCGCCTTCAAGGTCGCCGGCGATCAGCAGCGGCACGCGGGCCGACACCACCAGCTGGCGGGTGGCACGCCATGCGGCCTCCAGATCGGCGCCGACGAAACGGGTCACGCCGCCGAGCCGTTCGTCGGCGAGCGCTTGCACGGCGGCGGGATCGTCGCTCAGCGAGGCTTCGCAGAACAGCTGGCGCAGCTTCGCGTCCGGGCTCAGGCCCGCGAGGGTGGCGCGCACCCAGGCGATGTCGCCGGCACTCAGGTGGAAGGGCGCGGCGGCGAGGTCCGCGTCGTCGACGCTTCGCCCGCTGACGCGACGGGTCGACGCCGCGGGCCCGGACGGTCCGCCGGGCTCGGTGACTGCAGATAACGTTATCATACAGCGCGGAGTTTGCCGGCCCGGCCGCGCAGCGGCCATACACGCTAACCCGCATGGCCGGACCGGGCCGGCCGGGCGCTCGGCCGAGGCGCGCTCAGGCCGGCGAAGCGGCGCGGTCGACGAGCAGCGTGTCGCAGAACTGCTCGAAGCGGCGCACCTTGCCGCCTTCGACGTCCCAGACGTGCACGACGCGCGAGCGCATCGGCTTGCCGGTGGCGGCGTGGGTGGCCGAGTAGTCGCCGATGCCGACGACCGTGGCGCCGCCGTCGATGAGCCGCTCGAGCTTGAAGCTGAAGCCGGTCCACTCGCGGCCCAGCACCGCGAACACGTTCGCGATGATCGCGTCGCGGCCGATGTGGGTGCCGGCGCACGGGAAGCCGGCCATCTCGGTCCAGCGGACGTCGGGTGCGAGGTCGGCCATCATGCCGTCGATGTCGCGGCGGTCGGAGGCCGCGTAGTGGTCGGCCACGATCTGGTGCGCGGTACGCATGGGAATGTCTCCGGTGGAAAGGTCAGACCGGCGCGGCGCCGGCGGGGTAGAAGGTCATCGAGGCCTTCGTGATGAAGGCGCCGGCAGGCGAGTTCGAGACCGCGCCGTCGCCGGTGATGCCGAGGAACTTGCCGGTGGAGCGCAGGTCGCGGAAGTTGAACAGGAAGACCGACGCCACCGGGATCAGGAACTCGCGGAAGGTGAACAGGTACAGGCCGTCCTCGATGCGCCAGTAGCTGGCCATGTCGACGTCGCCGTGCCCGCGCTGCACGCCGACCAGACACTGCCACGCGTAGCGCTGCGAGCTGAGGTAGGTGTGCTCGTAGGTGTGCTGCGGGCTGTAGGTCTGGAAGGTGCGCAGCCCGATCAGGTCGCGCGTCTCGGCCGGCACCTCGCCGCTCGCCGCGGCTGGGTCGTCGCCGAGCGTGCCGGGCCAGAAGTCCTGGCGCACACGCGGCTCGGCGCCGGCCTCCTCGGCCGAGCGGATGCGCGACAGCACCGCCAGCACGCGCCGGCTCGCGAGGTTCAGTACCAGCGTCAGCGCCTCGGCCGGCCGGCTCGAGAAGGTCATGTCGACGAAGAAGGTGCCCGGCGCGACCTCGACGGCCTCGTACCAGTCGCTGCCGCTGCCGCTGCGCTCGCCGTGCTCGGTCCAGCGCATCTCGTGGTTCGAAGCCGGGCGCAGCATCCACGTGCCAGTCGGCAGGTTCAGGCACAGTTCGCGGCCGGCCAGCGCATCGCTGCCGGGCAGCCGGTTCGTCGCGATGCCGGCGGCGAAATCGTCGTAGTTCTTCCAGTCGGCGGGTCGGGTCTGGGCGGTCATGGCGGTGTCCTTGTCGGCGGGCATCAGGGCGCGAAGGCGATGGTGGGCAGGTCGACGGCGGAGGCGCCGCCGTCGATCATCAGCGAGGTGCCAGTGATCATCGACGCGCGTTCGGAAGCGAGGAACAGCACCGACTCGGCGACCTCCTGCGCGGTGGCCGGCCGGCCCAGCGGCACGTTGCAGGTGACCAGGCGGTACGCGTCGTCGACGTCGCGCGCCTTGCCCAGCTGCACCAGCACCTGCATCTGCTCGTCGGCCATCGCGGTGCGGACCCAGCCCGGGCAGACGGCGTTGACGCGCACGCCGTGGCGCCCCTGGTCACGCGCCACCGAGCGCGTGAAGCCGATCAGCGCGTGCTTCATCGTCACGTAGCCGACCACGTTCGGCCCGGCGAAATGGCCCGCGAGCGAGGACAGCACGACGACGTTGCCGCGCCGGCGGATCAGCTCGGGCATCAGCTCGCGCGTGCAGACGAACGCCGTGTCGAGGTTCAGGCGCGTCGACAGCGCCCAGCTCGCATCGTCGGTCTCGGCGATGCCGCCGATGCCGTGGCCGCCGGCGTTGGCGACCAGCACGTCGATGCCGCCGAAGCGCTCGCGCGCCAGCGCCACGCCGCGGCGCACGCTGGCCGCATCGGCGGCGTCGGCGGCGACGGCCAGGCCGCCGAGCGGATCGGCCACTTCGCGCAGCGGCGCCTCGCGCCGCCCCATCAGCACGACTTGCCCGCCGGCGGCGACGAAGCCCGCCGCCACTGCCGCGCCGATGCCGGTGCCGCCGCCGGTGATCAGCGCGACCTTGCCGTTGAATGGACCCGTCATGCGTTCTCCTGTCCAGGTTGAGTCGAAGTTGCCGCGCAACACATGCCGCTCAGGTACCGAGGTAGCTGCGCTCGAGGATCTCGGGTTGCGCCACCAGCGCGGCGGCCAGCCCGGTCCAGGCCATGCGCCCGCGCACCAGCACGTGGGCATGCGTCGCCATGCCCAGCGCGAGCGTGGTGAACTGCTCGATCAGCAGCACGCCGGTGCCGCGTGCGGCCACCGCGCGCAGCAGCTCGGCCAGGCGCTTGACGACCAGCGGCGCGAGGCCAAGCGACAGTTCGTCGACGACCAGGTAACGCGGCTGCGCGAGCAGCGCCTGCGCGACCGCGACCATCTGCTTCTGCCCGCCCGACAGCGAGCGGCCGGGATCGGCCAGCTTGGCCCGCAGCTCGGGCAGCACCGCGAGCACCTCGTCGAGCGCAGCCGGCACCTCGCGCGCCGGCCGGTGCCCCGCCGCGACGCGCAGGTTGTCCAGCACGCTCAGTGCGCCGAGCACACGATGGCCTTCCGGCACGACCGCGACGCCGTGCGCGCGCACCTGTTCGGGCCGGTAGCCGGCGATCGAGCGGCCGTCGACCGTGATGCGCCCCTGCAGCAGCGGCAGCGCGCCAGCCACTGCCATCACGAGGCTGGACTTGCCGGCCCCGTTGGCGCCGATCAGCGCGGTGATCTCGCCCGGCCGCGCCATCAGCTCGACGCCGTGCAGCACCCGCTTGCCGCCGCGCTGCAGGACCAGGCCTTCGACGTGCAGCATCGTCACGCTCCGAGGTAGGCGCGCCGGACGTCGGCGTCGGCCAGCACCCGATCGGTCGGGCCGAGCGCGAGGCGGCGGCCGAAGTCCATCACCAGCGTCTGCTGGCAGGTCGCGGCAATCAGGTCCACGTCGTGGTCGATCAGCAGCACCTGCGCGCCGCGGAACGCCTGCACCTTCAGCAGCGCCTCGCGCAGCAGCGTCGACTCGCGTTCGTCGAGGCCGGCGCCGGGTTCGTCGAGCAGCAGCAGCCGCGGGCGCCCGACCAGCGCCTTGGCCAGCTCGACCATGCGGCGCTGGAACAGGTCGATCTCGCGGCCGAGCTGCGTCGCGACCGGCGACAGGTGCGTGAACTGCAGCACCTCGGCGACGTCGTCGGCCACGTCGCGCGGGCCGGCGCTCACGTGGTCGAGCACGGCGCGCACGTTGTCCCAGACGGTCAGGTCCTCGACCACCTGCTCGGTCTGGAAGCTGCGCCGCAGGCCGCGCCGCACGCGCTGCAGCGGCGACAGCGGCACCAGGTCTGCGCCGTCGACCTCGATGCGCCCGCTGCGCGGCGCAACGAGGCCGCTCATCGCGTTGACCAGCGTCGTCTTGCCGGCGCCGTTCGGGCCGATCAGACCGCAGACCGGCGCGTCGAGGTCGGCACTCAGCGCGTCGACCGCCTTCAGCCCGCCGAACTGCACGGTGACGTCAACCAGCCGCATCATCGCGTGGCCCTCGCGCGCACGCCGGCGGCCAGGCGGCCGATCAGCCCCAGCCACTGGCCCGCGATGCCCTGCGGCGCGGTGATCAGCGCGTGCAGCAGCGCCGCGCCGAAGAACACCTGCGCGAGGAAGCCGTTGACGCCCCATTCGGTCAGCAGCGCCGGCACCGCGCGCAGCAGCAGGCCGGCGAGCAGCGTGCCGAGCCAGTGGTAGGCGCCGCCGACGACCGTCAGCGCGAACAGCAGCACCGATTCGCCGGCGGTGAAGGCGCGGCCGTCGAGCTGGCCGACGCTGCCGGCCAGCAGCGCGCCCGCCACGCCGGCGCAGAAGCCGGCCAGTCCGAAAGCCCACGACTGGTAGAACAGCACGTGCACGCCGGCGCCCATCGCCGCCGCCTCGCCGCGCCGGATCAGCGCCCAGGCGCGCCCGGCGCGGCTGCGCCGGTGGCCTTCGACGATCGCGAGCACGGCCGCGAGCCACGCGACGACGTAGACGAGGTAGGCCGCATCGCTCTCGGCCAGCGCCGGCCGCGTCATCATCAGGCGGCCGGTGCCCTGCGCCTTGCCGAGCCAGCCGCCGCCGCCGTCCGGGAAGCCAACCGCGGACACCAGCACCTGGTAGCCGCCGGCCATCATCAGCGTGACGAGCGCGAGGTACAGCCCCTTCAGCCGCAGCGCGGGCAGGCCGGCCACCATGCCGGCCGCGCTGGCTGACAGGCCGCCGGCCAGCACGCACAGCTCGAACGGCAGGCCGAAGCCGTGCGACAGCCGCAGCGCGACCCAGCCACCGACGCCGACCAGCGCGTACTGGCACAGGCTGACGAGGCCGAGCTGCCCGTACAGCAGCGCGGTGCCGGCGACGGCGACGCTGAGCGTCAGCGCCGACGTGAAGGTCTTCAGCCAGTAGCTGTTCGCGAGCGCCGCCAGCAGCGCGGCGGTCAGCAGCAGCGCGATGCCCAGCGCCAGCCACTCGCGGCGCTGCCGGCGGGCGTGGGCCTGCAGCGCCGGCTCGAGCGCCTGGCGCGGTGACAGCGTCGCTTCGTTCGACATCAGGTCCGGCGCGCCCACGGGCGCACGAAGAAGATCGCCAGCAGCGCGACCAGGAACGGCACCGCGGTGCGGAACGGCGCGAAGCCCGGCACCAGGATCGCGCTGGCCTCGAGCACGCCGATCACGATGCCGGCCAGCACGGTGACGGGCAGCGATTCGAGCCGCCCGACGATCGCCGCGGCGAACGCCGGGATCACGAGGAAGGTCAGCAGCGTCGGCTGCAGCCGAACGATGTTCGCGAGCAGCATGCCGCACACGCCGGCGAACGCGCCCGACAGCGCCCACGCCACCGCATCGACGTCGAGCACGCGCACGCCGAGCAGCGCGCTGAGCGAGCGGTCGTCGGCCAGCGCGCGCATGCGCAGGCCCATTCGGGTACGCACCAGCAGCGCGCCGACGCCGGCCATCATCAGCACCGCGGTGACGAGGCCGAGCACGCGGGTCCAGGTCAGGCGCACCTCGGCGAACTCGATGCCGTCCGCATCGGTGGGCAGCACCAGCCGCCGCGGGCCTTCGCCCCAGAACCACTCGGCAAAGCCCATCAGGATCAGCGCGAGGCCGAGCGTGCCGATGCTGCGGATCGAGATGTCGCGCCCGGCAAGCGCCGGCGCCACCAGCCGGCCGTAGGCCAGCGAGACTGCCATCGCCACGAGCACGGCCACGCTCCACGCGAGCCACTGCCCGCCGTCGGCCTGCAGCACCGACCAGGCGCAGTGCGCGGCCAGCGCGCCGATCGCGCCGAACGCGAAGTTCAGCACGCCCGACGCGCGGAACAGCACCACCAGCCCGACGCCGGACAAGGCATAGACCGCGCCCACGCCGAGGCCCGAGACGAGGAACGGCAGCAGCGTGTCCATGCGCGATCGGCCGGCGGTGCCCAGCCTCAGACGCCCAGGCGCTTCTCGTCGGCGCGCACGTCGTTCAGCTCGGGCTCGTCGGCGGTCATGCACCCTTGCGAGAGCTGCTTGAAGCCGCCGCCGCTGACCTGCGCGATCGGGCCGCTGGTGTTGGCGTTGTGGCGCGCACCGTCGCCGACGTAGAAGGGCTTGCAGAGGATGTCGCTGCGGAAGTCCTTCACGCCGCGCAGCGCGGCCGAGACCTTGGCGCGGTCCAGCGTCTTCGGGTCGAGCTTGAGCAGCGCGTCGGTGGCGATGCGCGCGGCAAGGTAACCCGACTGCGCGAACGAATCGCGCGGCGCGGACTTGTCGGCGTAGGCGTTCATCACCGCCTTCCAGTTGCTGTTGTCCGGCCCGCCCGATTCGGTCGGCATGAACTCGAGGTGCACGTCGAAGGCGTTGTCCCAGGCCTTGCCGATGGTCTTCGGCACGTCGGTGTTGTAGGCCGGCGTCGTGGAGGCGAACCTGATCTTCTTGTTCAGCCCCTGCTGCTCGGCGGCCGCGAGCATCGGCACCATGATGCCCTTGGGCACGTTCAGCAGGATCACGTCGGGCTTGCCCGACGCGGCCTGCAGCATCACCGACGTGGCGTCGGCCGAGCCGGGGTCGATCGTGATTGTCTCGACCGCCACGCCGTTGCCGGCGCCCCAGCCCTTGGCACCCTCGCAGGCCCAGTTGCCCAGGCTCGGGATGTTCGGGATCACGCAGACGATCTTCTTCGCCTGGTAGGTGCGCGCCATGTGCGTGGCCACCAGCGTGGCCGAGACGCGCGGGCCGGTGTTCACCGGCGCGTAGTTCTTCGCGAAGAAACACTCGCGCGGCACGCCGACGCCGGCGACCACCATCACGTTCTCCTGCTCGTAGAGCTTCGCGTTCGCGCCGCACTCGACGAAGCTGGAGCTGCCGACCATCGCGAGCACCTTGCGGTCGCGTACCAGCTTGCCGGCGACCTGCGTCGCGGTCTCCGGGTTCCACTGGTCGTCGGCGACGACGTAGTCGATCGGCCGGCCGTTGATGCCGCCGTTGTCGTTGACGCACTTGAAGTAGGCCGCCGCGGCGGTCGACGACGCGCTGAAGTCGTCCGGGCCGGTCTTGCCGACGACCGCGCCGATCGCGATCGGCTCGCCGCTGGCCTTCTTGCCGTTGTTCAGCCCGCAGGCCGGCTTGCCGGCCTGCGCCTGCGCCTGGCCGGCGAGGCCCGCGGCCAGAACGAACGCGGCGCCCAGCCCGCGGCAGAGAGTGAAGCGACTCATCGAATGTCTCCTGTGATGATCCCGGGGTCCGGTGGGATGACGCGGGCGGCTCAGACCGCCATGCACACGCTCTTGAGCTCGGTGCATGCCTCGACGGCGGCACGACCGAGGTCCTTGCCCTGGCCCGACTGCTTGAAGCCGCCCAGCGGCAGGTTGTTGTCGAGCATGTTGTGGCAGTTGATCCAGACGGTGCCGGCCTTGAGAAGCGGCACGAGGCGGTGCACCGACGACAGGTTGTTCGACCAGACGCTGGCCGCCAGCCCGAACGGCGTGTCGTTGGCCATCTGCACGACCTCGTCGACGCTGTCGAAGGGCTGCGCGCAGACCACCGGCCCGAAGATCTCCTCGCGCACCGCGCGCATCCGCGGCGTCACGTCGACGAGCACGGTCGGCCGCACGAAGCAGCCCGCCTCGCCGACGCGCGCGCCGCCGGTCAGCACCGTGGCGCCGTCGCTGCGCGCGCCGTCGACGTAGCCGATCACGCGCTCCATCTGCCGCTTCGAGACGAGCGGCCCGAGCTGCACGGTCGGGTCGAACCCGGAGCCGATCTTCATGCCCTCGGCCGCGTGCGCGAGGCGCTGCACGACCTGCTCGAAGATGCGGCGCTGCACGAACAGCCGCGAGCCCGCGGTGCAGACCTGGCCCTGGTTAAAGAAGATGCCCATCGCGGCGCCGGCCGCGGCCGCGTCGATGTCGGCGTCTTCGAGCACGATCAGCGGCGACTTGCCGCCCAGCTCGAGCGTCAGCCGCGTCAGGTGGTCGGCCGCCGAGCGGGCGATCGCCTTGCCGGTGGCGGTGCTGCCGGTGAAGCTGAGCTTGTCGATGCCCGGATGCGCGACCAGCGCCGCACCGGCCGCCGGCCCGCCGCAGACGACGTTCAGCGCGCCGGCCGGCAGCCCCGCCTCGACGGCCAGCTCGGCCAGGCGCAGCGCGGTCAGCGGCGTCTCGGGCGACGGCTTCAGCACCACCGTGCAGCCGGTCGCCAGCGCCGGCGCGATCTTCCACAGCGCGATGGCGAGCGGGAAGTTCCACGGCACCACCGCGCCGACGACGCCGAGCGCCTCGCGGCGCGTCCAGGTGTGGTACTGCACCCCGGGCGGGAAGCCGAGCGAGGGCTGCAGCGTCTGTCCTTCGAGCTTGGTCGCCCAGCCGGCCATGTAGCGCACGAACTCGGCGCCGGCGCCGACGTCGACCATGCGCGCGATGCCCTGCAGCTTGCCTCCCTGCAGCGTCTCGAGCGCGCTGAGCTCGTCGCCGTGCGCCTCGATCAGCGTCGACAGGCGGTACAGCACCGCCTCGCGGTCGGCCGGGCGCATGCGGCTCCACGGCGAGTCCTCGAACGTGGCGCGCGCCGAGCGCACCGCGGCGTCGACGTCGGCGGCCGTGCTGTCGGGTGCCTCGGCGACCTGCATCTCGGTGGCCGGGTCGACGACGGCGAGGTAGGCGCCGTCGGCCGGCGCGCACTCGGCGCCGCGGATGAAGTTGCCGCGGCGACGGCGCGCGAGGAAGCCGATGGCACGCTGGTTCTCGGCGCTGAGGTCTGCGAGGTTCATGTCCTGGGTTCCTTCGCGGGCAACGGGTCAGTGGACGGCGGCGGCCGCCGGGGCCGTCACGCCGAGCATCGAGGCGGCGCAGCGCTCGGCCAGCATCACGACCGGCGCGTTGGTGTTGCCGCTCATCAGCGTCGGGAACGCCGACGCGTCCGCGACGCGCAGGCCGTCGATGCCGCGCACGCGCAGCTCGGGCGTCAGCACGGCCTGGGGGTCGCCGTCGGCGCCCATACGGCAGGTGCCGGCCGGGTGGTAGACCGTCTTGGCATGCGTGCGCACGTGCGCCTCGAGCAGCGCGTCGGGCACCTCGGCATCGGACGCCGGCGCGAGTTCCTCGCTGATCACGCGCGCCAGCGACGGCGCGCGCAGGATGCGGCGCGCCAGCTTCACGCCGCGCACCAGCGTCGCGACGTCCTCCGGCACGCTCAGGTAGCGGCCGTCGAAGTCGGCCGGCGCCTCCGGGTCGGCGCTCGCCAGCCGCACCACGCCGCGCGACGCGGGGCGCAGGAAACACGGGTTCAGCGAGATGCCGTGGCCGGCCAGCGGCTCGCGTTCGACGTCGCCGACCAGCGTCGGCAGCACGTGGAACTGGACGTCCGGTCGGCCGCAGCCTGCGGTGTCGACGAAGCCGCCGGACTCGACGACGTTGGAGGTCAGCAGCCCGGTGCGGAACAGCTTCCACTGCAGGCCGTGCATGAACGCGGTCCAGCCCTTGTCGTTGCCGAGCAGGCTGATCGGGTCCTTGCAGCGGCCGTAGATGCTGCACTCGAGGTGGTCCTGGAAGTTCTCGCCGACGCCGGGCAGGTCGCGCCGGACCTCGATGCCGAACTCGCGCAGCTGCGCCGCCGGGCCGATGCCGGAGTGCAGCAGCAGCCGGGGCGTCGCCAGCGCGCCCGCGCTGAGCACGACCTCGCGCGCCGCGCGGGCCTGGTGCATGCCGGCGGCATCGCGCCACTGCACGCCGACCGCCCGGCCGCCTTCGATGATCACGCGGTGCACGTGCGCGCCGGTGACGATCTTCAGCGCAGGATTCGTCTTCACCGCGGCGAGGTAGGTCGCCGCGGTGCTGGCGCGCTCGCCCTCGTGCGTGGTCGTCTGGTAGAAGCCCACGCCCTGCTGCTGCGGGCCGTTGAAGTCGTGGTTGTAGCCGAGGCCGCATTCCTGCGCGGCCTTCACGAACGCGAGGCTCAGCGGATGGCGGTAGCGCGTGTCGCTGACCTTCAACGGCCCCTCGGTGCCGTGCAGCGGGCCCGACAGGCGCTGGTTGTTCTCGGCGAAGCGGAACCACGGCAGCACGTCGGGCCAGCCCCAGCCCGCGCAGCCGGCCGCGGCCCAGTCGTCGTAGTCCTGCGCCTGGCCGCGGATGTAGACCATCGCGTTGACCGAGCTGCCGCCGCCCAGCGTGCGCCCCTGCGGCACGTGCATGCGGCGGTTGCCGGCGGCGGGCTGCTCGCGCGTCTCGTAGACCCAGGTGCGCTGCGTGCCGATCACGCGCACGAAGGTCGCCGGCATGCGGACGAACAGGTGGTCGTCGCTCGGCCCGGCTTCGAGCAGCAGCACCTTCCATCCGGCGTTGACCAGTCGGTGCACGACGACGCAGCCGCCCGAGCCGCCGCCGACGACGATCGCGTCGAACTGCGCTTCCCCGACCATGGACGCTCCCGTTCTCGTTCGGACGGCGCGCATCGTGCGGGGGCGCCGCGCCGGCCACAAGGATCCGGCGCGCCGGGGCACGCTCAGGCAACGGCTTGGTCCTTGTCGGACAAGCGCCGGCCGCGCTCGGGATAGTCCCGAGGCGGCGGCGCGGCGCCTGCCGTCTAATTGCTAATATCTAAGCAAACGACGCGTGTGCCGCGAGGCGGGCGCGCCGTACCCGTCATGGACTTCATCCGGCAACACACCCGCCTCGCCGCGCCGTCCGAGCGGGGCGCGCTGTGGGCGCAGATCAACGGCGAGCACTTCGGCGCGCTGGAGGTCGACGCGATGGACGACGGCCTCGACGAGGCCGAGCTGCGCCTGTTCCGGCTCGACGACCTGCGCGTGTTCCAGATCGAGGTGCCCGCCCACAGCGTGCGGCGCAGCGCGCACCACCGCGACGACCGGCTGGACGACTGCTTCAAGCTGCTGCTGCAGGTGCGCGGCCACGGCTGCATCCGCCAGCGCGCGCGGCGCTTCGAGCTGCGCCCGGGCGACTGGAGCCTGTACGACCCGCGCGTGCCGTATGCCATCGACAACCGGCAGAGCGCGTCGCTGCTGGCGATCCAGATTCCGCGCGAGCGGCTGCGCGGCTTCGCCGGCCTCGAACTGCACACCTGCGAGTCGCCGACGAGCGGCGGCGTCGGCCTCGCGGCCGTGCTCGGATCGTTCCTGCGCTCGATGTCCGAGCAGCTGCCGACGCTGCCGGACGACGCCGCCGCCGCGGTGTCCGAAACGGTGATCGGCCTGCTGTCGTCGACGCTCGCGCGCAGCCAGGCCGAGGCGCACGAGCACGCGACGCTGCCCGACGTGCTGCGTGCGCGCGTGCGCCAGTACGTGCGCACGCACTGGGCCGACCCGTCGCTGGACATCGACCAGATCGCCGCGGCGATGCGCTGCTCGAAGCGGCATCTGCATCGCGCGTTCGACGACGGCTCGCAGACGCTGGACCGTTTCATCTGGTCCACGCGCCTGCACAACGCGCGCCGGCTGCTGCAGTCGGACAGCGCAGCGCGGCAGCCGATCGGCGTGCTGGCCGGCGCCTGCGGCTTCCGCACCGCGGCGCACTTCTGCCGCCTGTTCAAGGCCGAGTTCGGCGTTCCGCCGGGCGCGCTGCGCAACGCCGGCGGCGCGCGCTGAGCGCTTGGAGCCTGCGCCGCGCAGGCTCCTGGCCCGCGCCGCTCAGCGCGAGCGCCGGGTCCTCGCCCGCGGCACTTCGTCGGCCTCGGCGTCGGCGTCCGCCGGCGCGTGGCCGAGCGGCGCCAGCAGCGCGTCGAGCACGTCGTAGGCCTGCTGCAGCGTCTCGACGCCGACCAGTCGCTCGATCTCGGCGTAGCGCTGGTCGATCGCCGGCATCATGCGACGCCCGAGCTGGCGGCTGCGGGCGGTCGCGGTGACGCGCACGCGCCGCTGGTCGTCGGCCATGCGCTCGCGCTCGACGAGGCCGGCTTCCTCCATGCGCTGCAGCACGCCGACGATGCTCGGGCTGGTGATCTGGCAGCGCTCGCACAGCTGGCGCGGCTCGAGCGGCCCGTGCATCAGCAGCGCCCGCACGATGCGCCACTGCTGTTCGGTCACGCCGTTCTCGTTGAGGATCGGGCGAAAGCGCGACATCAGCGCCTCGCGGGCCTGCAGCAGCAGCTGCGGCAGGTTGCGGTGACGCGGCGTGAGGGGCATGCAACTCCTGCGCTGGGCCGGCAGACCGGCCGAATGGCTCACATCATAGTGATCGCGGCCGGCGCCACGGCACAGGGTCGAGGGTAAACACCGGCGACGGCGCGCGCGCACCGGCTTGACACCCCGGGGCACGGCACCAAAGAATACTCATATCTTAGTGAAGCGGCGGCCACGCAGGCCGCGACCCCTCATGCAGTCGATGCTGCGTCAGTCGCTGGCCCGGCCGCAGGGCGAGCCGTTCGCGCTGGACGCCCCGCCGGCGCACTGGCAGGCGCTGGCCGCGCGGCCCGACGGCCCGGCCTTCCTGCCGCCCACGCACGGCACGGTCTACGGCACGCTGCTGAACCAGCGCGACGCGCTTGCCGCGCTCGGCGCGCAGGTGCACGCCGCGCCGTACAAGGCGCCGCCGAAGGCGCCGGTGCTCTACATCAAGCCGCGCAACACCGTCGTCGGCCACCGCGTGTCGGTGCAGGTGCCGCACGACGCGCCCGAGCTCGAGATCGGCGCGACGCTGGGCATCGTGATCGGCGCGACGGCTACGCGCGTCGCCGCGGCGCAGGCGCTGGAGCACGTCGCCGGCTACACGGTGGTCGACGACATCAGCGTGCCGCACGCGTCGTACTACCGCCCGTCGATGCGCTTCAAGTGCCGCGACGGCTTC
Organism: Piscinibacter caeni; assembly: GCA_003265685.1. Classification (GTDB taxonomy): domain Bacteria; phylum Pseudomonadota; class Gammaproteobacteria; order Burkholderiales; family Burkholderiaceae_C; genus Piscinibacter; species Piscinibacter caeni. Next base: position 29,955 of record KZ836116.1, read on the forward strand.
TGCCCGATCGGGCCGGCGGTCGTCGCGCGGCATCTGGTGGCCGATCCCGATGCGCTCGAGATCGTCGTCTCGATCGACGGCCGCGCGGTGCAGCGCAGCAGCACCGCGGGCCTGGTGCGCCCGGTCGCGCAGCTGATCGCCGACGTGACCGAGTTCATGACGCTGTTCCCCGGTGACGTGCTGATGGTCGGCGTGGCCGCCGGCGCGCCGCGTGCGCGTGCCGGCCAGACGGTGCGCATCGACATCCCCGGCGTCGGCTCGCTCGAGACGTCGCTGGTGGCCGGAGCGGCCGCATGAAGCGCGCCCGCGTGGCCTACGGCGGCGCCGTCCACAGCGCGTTCGCGCACGCCGACGGCGTGCGGCTGGCCGACGGCCGCGTGCTGCCCGAGCAGGCCGTCGTCTGGCTGCCGCCGTTCGAGCCCGGCAGCATCATCGCGCTCGGCCTGAACTACACCGACCACGTCAAGGAGCTGTCGAAGGAATTGAGCGTCGGCGCGCACGACGAGCCGCTCGCGTTCCTGAAGAGCCCGGGCGCGTTGATCGGCCACCGCGGCCAGACGCGCCGGCCGGCCGACGCGACCTTCATGCACTACGAGTGCGAACTCGCGGTCGTTATCGGGCGCAGCGCGAAGAACGTCGGCCGCGCCGACGCGCTGGGCTGCGTCGCCGGCTACACCGTCGCGAACGACTACGCGATCCGCGACTACCTCGAGAACTGGTACCGGCCCAACCTGCGCGTGAAGAACCGCGACGGCTGCACGGTGCTCGGCCCGTGGCTCGTCGACGCCGCCGACGTACCCGACCCGCACGACCTCGCGCTGCGCACGCTCGTCAACGGCAGCGTCACGCAGCAGGGCCACACGAGCCACATGATCACCGACATCCCGGCGCTGATCGAGTACCTGAGCGGCTTCATGACGCTCGCGCCCGGCGACGTCATCCTGACCGGCACGCCCGACGGTGTCGTCGACGTGAAGGTCGGCGACGAGGTCGTCACCGAGATCGACGGCATCGGGCGGCTCGTCAACACCATCGTCGGCGACGAGCTGTTCGGCCGCTGAGCGCAGATCCCATTCCAGGAGCCCACCGTGCGAGTTGATCACCTGATCGACGGCCGGCCCGTCGCGGGCCGCGACTACTTCGAGACCGTCAACCCGGCGACGCAGGAGGTGCTGGCCGAGGTGGCCGCCGGCGGCGCCGCCGAGGTGCAGGCCGCGGTGGGGGCGGCCAAAGCGGCTTTCCCGGCCTGGGCCGCGCGCCCGGCCACCGAGCGCGCCGCGATGATGCGCCGGCTCGGCGACCTGATCACGCGGCACGTGCCCGAGCTGTCCGAGACCGAGACGCGCGACTGCGGGCAGGTGATTGCGCAGACGCGCAAGAACCTCGTGCCGCGCGCGGCTGACAACTTCCACTACTTCGCCGAGATGTGCACGCGCGTCGACGGCCACACCTACCCGACGCCGACGCACCTGAACTACACGCTGTTCCACCCGGTCGGCGTGTGCGCGCTGATCAGCCCGTGGAACGTGCCCTTCATGACCGGCACCTGGAAGATCGCGCCGTGCCTCGCGTTCGGCAACACCGCGGTGCTGAAGATGAGCGAGCTGTCGCCGCTGTCGATCGCGCGTTTCGGCGCGCTCGCCACCGAGGCCGGGCTGCCGCCGGGCGTGCTGAACATCGTGCACGGCTACGGCCGCGACGCCGGCGAGCCGCTGTGCGCGCACCCCGACGTGCGTGCGATCTCGTTCACCGGGTCGACGGCCACCGGCAACCGCATCGTCCAGTCCGCCGGGCTGAAGAAGTTCAGCATGGAGCTCGGCGGCAAGAGCCCGTTCGTGATCTTCGACGATGCCGACCTGGACCGCGCGCTCGATGCGGCGCTGTTCATGATCTTCTCGAACAACGGCGAGCGCTGCACGGCCGGCTCGCGCATCCTGGTGCAGCAGTCGATCTACGCCGACTTTGCGCAGCGCTTCGCCGAACGCGCGCGGCGCATCACGGTCGGCGACCCGATGGACGAGCACACGATCGTCGGCCCGATGATCAGCACCGCGCACCTGGCCAAGGTGCGCAGCTACATCGAGCTCGGGCCGAAGGAGGGCGCCACCCTGCTGTGCGGCGGGCTTGCCACGCCGAAGCTGCCGGCCGCGATGCAGCGCGGCAACTTCGTGCAGCCGACGGTTTTCGCCGACGTCGACAACCGCATGCGCATCGCGCAGGAGGAGATCTTCGGTCCGGTCGCGTGCCTGATCCCGTTCCGCGACGAGGCCGACGCGATCGCCAAGAGCAACGACATCGCGTACGGCCTGTCGAGCTACGTGTGGACCGAGAACCTCGGCCGCGCGCACCGCGTCGCCGCGGCCATCGAGGCGGGCATGTGCTTCGTCAACAGCCAGAACGTGCGCGACCTGCGCCAGCCCTTCGGCGGCACCAAGGCCAGCGGCACCGGGCGCGAGGGCGGTACCTGGAGCTACGAGGTGTTCCTCGAGCCGAAGAACGTCGCCGTGTCGCTCGGCTCGCACCACATCCCCCACTGGGGCACGGACTGACCGGCGACGCAGCACGAAAGGCACACCATGGGCAAGCTCGCACTGACCGCCAAGATCACGCACGTGCCGTCGATGTACCTCAGTGAGCTCGACGGCCCGCGCAAGGGCACGAGGCAGGACGCAATCGACGGACACGTCGAGATCGGCCGGCGCTGCCGCGAACTCGGCGTCGACACGATCGTCGTGTTCGACACCCACTGGCTGGTCAACGCGAACTACCACGTCAACTGCGCGCCGAGCTTCGAGGGCCGCTACACCAGCAACGAGCTGCCGCACTTCATCAGCAACCTGCCCTACGCGTTCCCGGGCAACCCGGAACTCGGGCAGCTGCTGGCCAGGAGCTGCAACGAGCAGGGCGTCGAGACGCTCGCGCACCCGGCCACGACGCTGGGCCTCGAGTACGGCACGCTGGTGCCGATGCGCTACATGAACGCCGACCGCCACTTCAAGGTGGTGTCGGTCTCGGCGCTGTGCATGGTGCACTACCTGAACGACAGCGCGCGGCTCGGCTGGGCGATGCGCAAGGCCGTCGAGGACCACTACGACGGCACCGTCGCGTTCCTGGCGAGCGGCTCGCTGAGCCACCGCTTCGCGCAGAACGGCCTCGCGCCCGCATACGCGTTCCGGATCTGGAGCCCCTTCCTCGAGGCGCTGGACCGCGAGGTGCTCGAGATCTGGAAACGCGCCGACTGGAACACCTTCTGCGGCATGCTGCCCGAGTACGCGGCCAAGGCGCACGGCGAGGGCTTCATGCACGACACCGCGATGCTGCTCGGTGCGCTCGGCTGGGCCGCGTACGACGGCCGGCCGGAGATCGTCACGCCGTACTTCGGCGCCTCGGGTACCGGCCAGATCAACGCGATCCTGCCGGTCACGCCGCAGGACGGCCATGCGGTGCCGGCGGCCGTCGCGTCGCGCGCCGACGGCTACAGCTCGGTCGCGACGCGGCTCTGAGCACGCGCAGGCCACACGACCATGCCTCACCTCGTCATCCTCTACAGCGGCAACCTCGACGCCCGCACCGACCTGTCGGCGCTGTGCCGGCGCCTGGCCGACACCATGCTCGCGCAGCGTGACGAAGCCGGCAAAGCCGTCTTCCCGCCCGGCGGCACGCGCGTGCTGGCCTACCCGGCGCCGCACTTCGCGATCAGCGACGGCGGGACGGCCGGTCGCGCGGCCGGCGGCGACGGCGACTACGGCTTCGCGTACCTGAACCTGCGCATGGGCCGCGGCCGCAGCGAGGCGGTGCAGCAGGCCGTCGGCCGGGCGCTGGTGGCTGCCGCGAAGGCGCACTTCGAACCGCTGCTGGCGACGATGCACGTGGGCGTGACGCTGCAGGTCGACGTCGGCGCCGAGGTGTTCGACGCGAAGCTGAGCACGCTGCATCCGATGTTCGACAAGGGCTGAACCATGCTGCCGCAAGACATCGTCGCGCAACTCGCCCGCGAGCTGTACGAGGCGCGCAAGAGCCGCACCGCGCTGCGCCAGTTCTCGGCGCGCTTCCCGCAGATGACGGTGGACGACGGCTATGCGATCCAGCGTGCCTGGGTGGCGCTCGAGCTGGCCGACGGCCGGCGCATCCGCGGCCGCAAGATCGGGCTGACCTCGCGCGCGATGCAGCAGGCCAGCCAGATATCCGAGCCCGACTTCGCGCCGCTGATGGACGACATGTTCTTCGAGCAGGGCAGCGACATCGAGGCAAGCCGCTTCATCGCCCCGCGCATCGAGGTCGAGCTCGCGTTCGTGCTCGGCCGGCCGCTGAAGGGCCCGGGTACGACGCTGTTCGACGTGCTGTCGGCCACCGAGTACGTCACGCCGGCCATCGAGATCATCGACGCGCGCATCGAGCAGTTCGACCGCGACACGCGCGTGATGCGCAAGGTGACCGACACGATCAGCGACTTCGCCGCGAACGCCGGCATCGTGCTCGGCGGGCGCCCGGTGCGGCCGGACGCCGTCGACCTGCGCTGGGTCGGCGCGCTGCTGCACAAGAACGGCGTCATCGAGGAGACCGGTCTGGCCGCGGGCGTGCTGAACCATCCGGCGACGGGCGTCGCGTGGCTGGCGAACAAGATCGCGCCGTACGACGAGCAGCTGAACGCGGGCGACGTGGTGCTCGCCGGCTCGTTCACCCGCCCGACCACCGCGCGGGCCGGCGACAGCATCCACGCCGACTACGGGCCGCTCGGCTCGGTGGCGTTCCGCCTGGTCTGATACGGACCCGCTTTCGATCGCATAGATCTTCTGCAATCGAACGCAAGGCCATCTCAGGCCTTCTTGGGCCGGATCGCCTCCAGCGCCCGCACCATCGGGATGAAGGTCACGCCGATCCAGTTCCAGCGCTCCATCTCGTCGCGCAGGGTCACGGCGATGTCGTGCGCTGCGGTCCAGTGGCGCGCCAGGTCCTGCTGCAGGAACTTCTCGCCCGGCAGTTCGAGCGTGGTCAGCTCGGCGAACTCGTGCAGTGCCTGCGCCTTCAGGCCGCGTGCCTTCTCGCGCAGTTCCACCAGCTTGTCGTGCTGCTCCTGGTAGTCGCCAGAGAGGTCGCGCACGCGGCGGGCGTCGCGGGTCTCGCCGGAGCGGTCGAAGATGGCCCACATCTCCTCGATGAAGTCGGGGATCTGCTCGAAGGCGATCACGCGCGAGGTGTCGGCGGCGATCGACTTGGCGTCGGGTTGCGGCGCCGGCTTCTCGCGGCCGTCGGCGGCGTCTTCCCATTCCTTCACGCGCCGGTCGGTCATCTTCGCGATCGGCACCCAGATCTCGCCGGCGCGCGAGATCAGCTGGAAGTAGCCCTTGAGCATCGGCACTTCCTTGCTCGCCTCGGCGCCGAACTCGCCGAAAAGCTTGGCCAGGTCGCCCATCGCCTTGGCGTTCTCGACGCGCCGGCTCTGGTCGGTGAAGTCCACCGCCTCCACGCGCGCCAGCACCTGGCGGCACTCCTCGAGCTTGCGCGCCGCCGCGGCGGCGGCCAGCAGCTTGTCGGCGCCGTTGCCGACCTTGTCCAGGCCCTCGGCCACCTTGCCGAGCGCATCGGCCGTGCCGCCCAGGGCCTTGGCGGTGTCCGATTCGCCCTTGACCTTGGAGAGCAGCGACTGCGCCTTCTTCAGCCGGCCGACCGTGGACTTCAGGTCCTTGGCGAAATCCTGCAGGCTCTGCTCGGCCGCGCCGGGGTCGACGGCGCTGTCGGTCGGCGTGTCGGAGCCGAAGTCCTGGTCGACGACCTTCTTCGCGTCCTTGGCCGGCTTGAGGGCCTGCTCGACCGACTTCTTCGCCGCCTCGACCTTCTTCTTGCCGAGCTCGACCTTCTTCATCACCTCGTCCCACAGGCCGGCCTTGGCATCCGCCCCGGCCGCCTGGGCCAGCGTGCGCAGGTCGGTGCCGGCCGGGTGCTGGTCGCCGATCAGCGACTTCACGTCGGCGACGAAGCCGGCGAGATGCTTCTGCGCCTCGGCGATGGCGGACTTGTCCGGCGCGGCGCGCGTCTTCGGCGGGCGCAGTTTCAGCTCTTGCAGCAGGCTCATGGTCGGTTCCCCCGTGGCAGAAGATTGTTGCCTGGGGCGAAGCTTGGCCGCAGTGACGTTATGCCCCCGTTACAGGGGGGCGGGCGAGGCTACTTGTAGCTGCGCGCGTCCTCGATCACCTTGCCGTCGTTGGGCAGGCTGCCCGGCGCGGCCAGCACCACGTCGGCGCGCAGCTTGGTCACGTCGCGCACGCTGGCGGACAGGCGCTCGGCCAGGCCCTCCGGCGCGCCGGGCACCTCGACGTGCAGCGTCATCGTGTCGTTGGCCATCTCGCCGGCCACCACCAGCCGGGCGCGCTGCACCTCGGGATGGCGCTTCAGCACCTCGGCCACCTGGCTCGGGTGCACGAACATGCCGCGCACCTTGGCGGTCTGGTCGGCGCGCCCCATCCAGCCCTTGATGCGCGTGTTGGTGCGGCCGCCCGGGCAGCGGCCCGGCAGCACGGCCGACAGGTCGCCGGTGCCGAAGCGCACCAGCGGGTAGTCCGGGTTCAGCACGGTGACGACCACCTCGCCGACGTCGCCTTCGGGAACCGGGTCGCCGGTGCCCGGGCGCACGATCTCCAGGATCACGCCTTCGTCGAGCACCAGGCCCTCGCGCGCCGGGGTCTCGTAGGCGATCAGGCCGGCGTCGGCGGTGGCGTAACACTGGTAGCCCTGCACGCCGCGCTCGGCCAGCCAGTCGCGCAGCGACGGCGGGAAGGCCTCGCCGCTGAGCAGGGCCTTGGTCAGCCAGGGCAGCGCCACACCCAGCTCGGCGGCCTTCTCGAACAGGATGCGCAGGAAGCTCGGCGTGCCGCAGTAGGCGTGCGGCCGCAGGTCCTGCATGGCCTGCAACTGCAGCTCGGTGTTGCCGGTGCCGCCGGGGAACACCGTGCAGCCGAGCCTGTGTGCGCCGGTTTCCATCATCGAGCCGGCCGGCGTCAGGTGGTAGCTGAAGCTGTTGTGCACCAGGTCGCCGGCGCGGAACCCGGCGGCATGCATCGAGCGGGCGATGCGCCAGTAGTCCGGCGCCTCGCCCTCGGGTTCGTAGATCGGACCAGGCGACTGGAACACCCGGCGTGCGCCCTGCGCCGCACGCAGGCCGCGCCAGCCGATCAGCGCGAACCCGCCGAAGGGATCGTCCGCCCGCCCGGCCTTCTGTCGCTCGAGCAGCTCGTGCTTGCGCAGCACGGGCAGGGCGGCCAGCGCGGCACGCGAAGTGATGGCGGCGGCGTCGACGCCGGCCAGCAGTTCGCCGAAGGCCGCGCTGCGCTGCGCCTGCGCCACGTGCGCCGGCAGCGCGGCCAGCAGGTCCGCCTCGCGCTGCGCCGGGTCGCGGGTCTCGAGCGCGTCGAGGAAGTCACTCATCCCGGTCGCTCCATCCGGCCAGCTTCTTCTTCAGGTCGGCCACGAAGTCGCGCAGCGCGGCGGCGTCGCGCAGCGTCTTCTCGGTCCACTCGGGGCTGTTGCGGCTCGGGCGCTTCACGACAGCGGCCTTCAGCACGGCACCGTCGACCGCGAGCTTCGCGATCGACACGCCGGCGCGCTCGAAGCGGCCCTCGCGTTCGGCCAGGCCCAGCTCGCGCAGCTCGCGCCGCGCGCGCTGCAGGGCTTCCTCGGGCTTGAACGGCGGGGCGGCGAAGAAGTCGTCGCTCATGTCGGTCTCCTCAGCTCCTCAGGCCAGCCACCGCTTGCGCCGCTTGTAGCTCTTCACGTCGCGGAAGCTCTTGCGGTCGCCCCCACCCATGCCGAGGTAGAACTCCTTGACGTCCTCGTTCTCGCGCAGCGCCTTCGCGTCGCCGTCCATCACGATGCGGCCGTTCTCGAGGATGTAGCCGAGGTCGGCATAACGCAGCGCGACGTTGGTGTTCTGCTCGGCGAGCAGGAAGGTGACCTTCTCGCGCTGGTTCAGGTCCTTCACGATCTCGAACACCTCCTCGACGATCTGCGGCGCCAGGCCCATCGAGGGTTCGTCGAGCAGCACCATCTTCGGGTTGGCCATCAGCGCGCGGCCGATGGCGCACATCTGCTGCTCGCCGCCCGAGGTGTAGGCGGCCTGCGAGCCGCGGCGCGTCTTCAGGCGCGGGAAGTAGGTGTAGACCTTCTCCAGCGTCTCGCCCACCGCCGCCTTGCCGTCGCGGCGCGTGTAGGCGCCGGTCAGCAGGTTCTCCTCGATCGTCAGGTGCGCGAAGCAGTGCCGCCCCTCCATCACCTGGATCACGCCGCGCTCGACCATCTGCGCGGGCGAGAGCTTCTCGATACGCTCGCCGCGCAGCTCGATCGAGCCCTTGGTCACCTCGCCGCGCTCGCCGGCCAGCAGGTTGGAGACGGCGCGCAAGGTGGTCGTCTTGCCCGCGCCGTTGCCGCCCAGCAGCGCGACGATGCGGCCCTCCGGCACCTGCAGCGAGACGCCCTTGAGCACGAGGATCACGTGGTTGTAGATCACCTCGATGCCGTTGACGTTCAGGAAGACGTTGCTCATGCGCGTGTCTGTTCAAGCGGTCGCCGTGGAACCGGCTCTGCCGGGCCACTGGCGACGCCCCCTCGAGGGGGAGCGGCGCCAGCCGCTCCGGGGGTGGGTCAGGACTGGCAGTCTTCCGGCGTGCGCGGGGTCAGCTTCTTCTCGGACGCGTACTTGGCCGCGGTGCTCTTGACCAGGGGCTTGATGATCTGCTCGTCGCCCTGGAGCCAGTCGGACGTGAAGACCCATTTGCTGCCGTCCCAGCTGTGGATGCGCGCCCAGGAGGCGCCCATGTGGTCGACGCAGGAGGTGCTGATGGGCCGCATCACGCCGGCGAAGCCGAGCGCGTCGAGCTTGGCCTGGGTCAGGTTCAGGTTCTCCAGGCCCCAGCGCACCTGCTCGCCCGTCATCACCTTGCCCTTGCCGAAGCGCTCCTGCGCGGCGCGGATGCCTTCCACGCCGATCATCGCGCTCATCGCGCCGCGCATGTAGAGCACCTGGCCGACGTCGGCCTTGGGCCCGGTGCCCTGGCCCTTGTCGTGCACCAGCGCGAGCACGTCCTTGACGAGCTTGGACTGCGGCTCGGCGCCGTGCTGCATCGTCACCGCGTTGTAGCCCTTGGCGCCGTCGCCGACGTCCTTCACGTCGGGCTCGGCGCCGGCCCACCACACGCCGTACATCTTCTCGCGCGGGTAGCCGGTGGCCTGGGCCTCCTTGATGGCGGTGGAGTTCATCACGCCCCAGCCCCACAGCAGCACGTAGTCGGGCCGCGACTGGCGGATCTGCAGCCAGGTGGCCTTCTGCTCCACGCCCGGTGCGGTGACCGGCAGCAGCTGCAGGTCGAAGCCCAGCATCTTCGAGCGTTCCTGCAGCAGCGGGATCGGCTCCTTGCCGTACGGGCTGTCGTGGTAGACGAGCGCGAGCTTCTTGCCCTTGAGCTTGTCCAGGCCGCCCTCCTTCTTGCCGATGGCCTGGGTGATGGCGTCGGCGGCCACCCAGTAGGTGCCGGCGATCGGGAAGTTCCACTTGAACACCGTGCCGTCGGCGCTCTCGCTGCGGCCGTAGCCGACCGTGACTACCGGGATCTTGTCGGCCGGCGCCTTCTCGGTAATGGCGAAGGTGGCGCCGGTGGACAGCGGCTGCACGAACGACGCGCCCCGGCTCTTCAGGCGCTCGTAGCACTCGACGCTGCGCGCCGTGTCGTAGCCGGTCTCGCACTCCTCGAAGCTCAGCTTCACGCCGTTGATGCCGCCGCGTGCGTTGACCAGCTTCAGGTAGTCGACGAAGCCGTTCGCCCAGGGCGCGCCGTTCGGCGCATACGCACCGGTGCGGTACGACAGCACCGGGATGAACTGCTCCTTGGCCTGGGCGTGGGCGGCCGACGCGCCGACCAGGGCCGAGACCGCGGCGAGGGCGAGGTGAAACGATTTCAGCTTCATGCGTTGTCTCCAGGCGTGAGGGAAGGGGGGGTCAATGGGGGAAGGGCCACAGCTGCAGCTTCTGCTTGGCGGTGGACCAGAGCCGGGCCAGACCATGCGGCTCGACGATCAGGAACCAGACGATCAGGCCGCCGAAGATCATGAGCTCGGCGTGCGCGATGCCGGCGGTGGAGATCTCCATGCCCACCCAGCCGGCGAGCACCGGCAGCAGCTGGTTCAGCGCGATCGGCAGGATGACGATGAAGAACGCACCGAAGAAGCTGCCCATGATCGAGCCGAGGCCGCCGATGATCACCATGAACAGCAGCCGGAACGAGTAGTCCACCGAGAACGCGGACGGCTCCCAGGCCCCGAGGTAGACGAAGGCCCACAGCGCGCCGGCCACGCCGACGATGAACGAGCTGACCGCGAAGGCGCTCAGCTTGGCGTACATCGGCCGGATGCCGATCACCGCGGCGGCCACGTCCATGTCGCGGATCGCCATCCATTCGCGGCCGATCGCGCCGCGCACCAGGTTCTTGGCCATGATCGCGATCAGCACCAGCACGCTGAGGCAGAACAGGTACTTGCTGACCGCGCTCTCGATCGGCGCTCCGAACACCTGCAGGTTCGACACCGCGACCGAGCCGGACGGCGTGTCCAGCGTGAACCACTTGATGCGCAGGAACATCCAGTCGGCGAAGAACTGGGCCGCGAGCGTCGCCACCGCGAGGTACAGGCCGCGCACGCGCAGCGAGGGCAGGCCGAACAGCACGCCGAAGACGGTGGCGCACAGGCCGCCGAGCAGCAGCGCGGGGACCAGCGGCATGCCCGGCACGCGCACGAAGAAGTTGTACGCGCCGTACGCCCCCACCGCCATGAAGGCACCCGAGCCGAGCGAGATCTGGCCGCAGTAGCCGACCAGGATGTTCACGCCCAGCGCCGCGAGCGAGAAGATCGTGAACGGGATGAGGATGGCGCGGAACATGTAGTCGCTCGCCAGCAGCGGCACGCCGACGAAGGCGAGCACCAGCACCACGGCGATGAAGACGCGGTCCTGCAGGATCGGGAAGACCTGCTGGTCGGCGCGGTAGCTGGTCTTGAACTGGCCGTTTTCCCTGTACAGCATGGTTCAGACCCGGTCGATGATCTTTTCGCCGAACAAGCCCTGCGGCCGGAACAGCAGGAACACGAGCGCCAGCACGTAGGCGAACCAGATCTCGATGCCACCGCCCACCAGTGGCCCGAGGTAGACCTCGGAAAGCTTTTCGCCCACGCCGATGATCAGTCCGCCGAGGATGGCGCCCGGCACCGAGGTCAGCCCGCCGAGGATGACCACCGGGAGCGCGCGCAGCGCCACCGTCGCGAGCGAGAACTGCACGCCGAGCTTGCTGCCCCAGATCATGCCGGCCACCAGCGCCACGACGCCGGCCACCGACCAGACGATGACCCAGATGCGGTTCAGCGGGATGCCGATCGACTGCGCCGCCTGGTGGTCGTCGGCGACGGCGCGCAGCGCGCGGCCGGTGGCCGTCTTCTGGAAGAACAGCGACAGCAGCAGCACCAGACCAGCGGCGATCGCGGCGGCGATCAGGTCTTCCTTGTTGACGAGGATGCCGCCCTGGAACACCGACTCGAACGCGAAGATCGGCTCCTTGGGCATGCCGATGTCGATCTTGTAGATGTCGCTGCCGAAGATCGTCTGGCCGAAGCCGTCGAGGAAGTAGGTGATGCCCAGCGTCGCCATCAGCAGCGTGGCGCCGTCCTGGTTGACGAGCCGGCGCAGCACCAGGCGCTCGATCAGCCAGGCCACCGCGAACATCAGCAGCGCGGCGAGCAGGAACGCGGCGATGTTGGCGAACCAGCGGCTCTCGATGCCGGTCCAGCGCGGCACCCACTCCGCCAGGCGCGCCATCGCGAGCGCCGCGAACAGCACCATCGCGCCCTGCGCGAAGTTGAACACGCCCGAGGCCTTGAAGATCAGCACGAAGCCGAGCGCGACGAGCGAATACAGCATGCCCACCATCAGGCCGCCGAAGAGGGTCTCGAGGAAGAAGCCCATGCTCAATGACTCGTTCCGAGGTAGGCGCTGATCACGTCCGAGTTGCTGCGCACCTCGCCGGGCGTGCCGTCGCCGATCTTCTTGCCGTAGTCGAGCACGACCACGCGGTCGGAGATGTCCATCACCACGCCCATGTCGTGTTCGATCAGCACGATGGTGGTGCCGTACTCGTCGTTCACGTCGAGGATGAAGCGGCACATGTCCTGCTTCTCCTCGACATTCATGCCGGCCATCGGCTCGTCCAGCAGCAGCAGCTTGGGCTCCATGGCCAGTGCGCGGCCCAGGTCCACGCGCTTCTGCAGCCCGTAGGGCAGGCGGCCCACCGGCGTCTTGCGGTGGGCCTGGATCTCGAGGAAGTCGATGATCTTCTCGACCACCTCGCGGTGCGCCATCTCCTCGCGCTCGGCCGCGCCGAAGCGGATCGCCTGCTGGAAGAGGTTGGTCTTCATGCGCAGGTTGCGGCCCGTCATGATGTTGTCCAGCACGCTCATGCCCTTGAAGAGCGCCAGGTTCTGGAAGGTGCGGGCGATGCCCATCTCGGCCACCTGGCGCGGGTTCATGTGGCGGAAGGTCTGGCCCCGCAGCGTGATCTCGCCTTCCTGCGGCGCGTAGACGCCGTTGATGCAGTTCAGCATCGAGCTCTTGCCGGCGCCGTTCGGGCCGATGATGGCGCGCACCTCGTGCTCGCGCACGTCGAAGCTGATGTCGGTGAGCGCCTTCACGCCGCCGAAGCGCAGGCTGATGTTGCGCACGTCGAGGATGACGTCGCCGATCTTGCGATCCGCCATCAGGCCGCCCTCTTCATCGCAGGGAGGGTCTTGGTGTCGACGATCTTCAAGGTGGCCGACACCGAGCCCGTGCGCCCGTCCTCGAACTTCACCTGCGTCTCGATGAACTGCTCGGCCTTGCCGCCGTACAGCGCATCCAGCAGCACCTGGTACTTCTCGCCGATGTGGCCGCGGCGCACCTTGCGCGTGCGGGTGAGCTCGCCGTCGTCGGCGTCGAGCTCCTTGTGCAGGATCAGGAAGCGGCTGATCTGGCAGCCGGCCAGCTTCTCGTCGGCCGCGAGGTCGGTGTTGACCTTCTCGATGCACTCGCGCACCAGCTCGTAGACCTCGGGCTTGCCCGCGAGATCGGTGTAGCCGGCGTAGGGCAGGTTGCGCTTCTCGGCCCAGTTGCCCACCGCCTCGAAGTCGATGTTGATGAAGGCGCAGACCCGGTCGCGCCGGTCGCCGAAGGCCACCGCCTCCTTGATGTGCGGGAAGAACTTGAGCTTGTTCTCGACGTACTTGGGCGCGAACAGCGCACCGCCGGCGAGTTTGCCCACGTCCTTGGCGCGGTCGATGATCTTCAGGTGGCCGCCGGCATCCAGGAAGCCGGCGTCGCCGGTGTGGTACCAGCCCGCGCTATCCAGCACTTCGGCGGTAGCCTGCGGGTTCTTGTAGTACTCCTTCAGCAGGCCGGGCGACTTGATCAGGATCTCGCCGCTGTCGGTGAGCTTCACCTCCACGCCCGCGATCGGCACGCCGACGGTGTCGGCACGCGCCTCGTGGTCGGGCTGCAGGCAGACGAACACCGCGGTCTCGGTGGAGCCGTAGAGCTGCTTCAGGTTGATGCCGATCGAGCGGTAGAAGGTGAACAGGTCGGGCCCGATCGCCTCGCCCGCGGTGTAGGCCACGCGCACGCGCGAGAAGCCGAGCGTGTTGCGCAGCGGGCCGTAGATCAGCAGGTTGCCGAGCGCGTAGCGCAGCTTGTCGAGTGCGCCCACCGGGGCGCCGTCCATCAGCGCGGGGCCGATGCGGCGGGCGAGTGCCATGTAGTGGTGGAACAGGCCGCGCTTGAGGCGGCTCGCGTCCTCCATGCGGATCATCACGCTGGTCAGCAGCCCCTCGAAGACCCGCGGTGGCGCGAAATAGTAGGTCGGGCCGATCTCCTTGAGGTCGATCGTCACGGTCGCGGCCGACTCCGGGCAGTTCACCACGTAGCCGCAGGCCAGCCACTGCGCGTAGCTGAAGATGTTCTGGCCTATCCAGGCCGGCGGCAGGTAGGCCAGCACCTCCTCCTTCTCGGTCAGCCGGTCGAAGTCGGCGCCGGCCTTGGCGCGGTCGAGCAGCGTGAAGTGCGTGTGCACCACGCCCTTCGGGTGGCCGGTGGTGCCGGAGGTGAAGAACATCGCCGCGACGTCCTGCGGCTGCGCCTTGGCCAGCTCGGCGTCGAAGTGGCCGGGGTGGGCCTGGTTGAACGCGCGGCCCTGCTCGATCAGCGTGTCCAGCGAGGCGAGGCCGGGTTCGTTGTAGTTGCGCAGGCCGCGCGGGTCGTCGTACCAGAGCCGCGCCAGCTGCGGGCACTGCGCGCGCAGCTCGAGCAGCTTGTCGACCTGCTCCTGGTCCTCCACCACCGCGAAGGCGACCTCGGCGTTGTTGATCGGGTAGGCGAACTCGGCCGCCACCGCGTCCTGGTAGAGCGGGATCGGCACCGCACCCAGCGCCTGCGTGGCGAGCATCGTGGCGGCGAGGCGCGGCCGGTTGTCGCCGACGACCACGAGGTGGTCGTCGCGCTTGAGCCCCGCGGCGGCCAGGCCGCCGGCGATCTCGCGCACCAGCGCCGCGAGCTGCGACCAGCTGGTGGTCTGCCAGATGCCGTAGACCTTCTCGCGCAGCGCCGGCGCATCGGGGCGCTGGCGGGCATGCTCGAGCAACAGTCGGGGAAAGGTGGTCTGCACCAGGGACTCCTCGCGATGCCTGGCATTCTGGGAAGAAGTTTGACGTCCGGTTGTCGTTCTGACGACAATCTCCGGGAGAGTCCCGAGGGGAGTTTCCCCGGTGACTCGCGTCAGCCCGCCGTCAACCGCAGCGCCTATGACCGACTTGGCCGCCCCACCGCGCACGCCGCCGCTGCGCTCGCGCGCCCGGGCGCCGGCGGCGGCCGAGCTGGCGATGGTGCCCTGGCTGGCCCTGCTGGACGCCGGCCAGCGCGAGCGGGCGGTGGCCGACCTGCAGGTGGCCGAGGCCCTGCCGGGCGACCATGTCTGCAAGATCGGCCGCCAGGCCAACTACTGGTTCGGCCTGCTCGACGGCCTGCTGAAGATGAACAACGACGGCACGCAAGGCCTGCCGATCACCTTCACCGGCCTGCCACCGGGCGGCTGGTTCGGCGAGGGCACGCTGCTCAAGCGCGAGGTCTACCGCTACAACATCGAGGCGCTGCGCCGCAGCGTGGTGGCGGGCCTGGGCATCGAGACCTTCCACTGGCTGCTCGAGCGCAGCATCCCGTTCAACCGCTACGTGATGAACCAGCTCAACGAGCGGCTCGGCCAGTTCATCGCGGCGCGCGAGATCGACCGCCTGGACGACCCGGACACACGCGTCGCGCGCAACCTGGCGGCGCTGTTCCACCCGGTGCTCTACCCGGGCGTGGGCACGCTGCTGCGCATCACCCAGCAGGAACTGGGCTACCTGGTCGGGCTGTCGCGCCAGCGGGTCAACGAGGCGCTCCGGGCGCTGCAGGCGCATGGCCTGATCCGCATCGAGTACGGCGGCGTGCGGGTGCTCGACCTGGCGGCGCTGCGGCGCTATCAGGCCTGAGCTGCGTTGCCGGCCCGGGCGCGCGGGTCGACAATGGCCGACAGGAACTGCGCCGGATTCGGCGCGCTATTCGGAGCCCGCACCCGCCGGCCGGCGGGCACGATGAAGGTGGTGCCACAGCCGTTACGTGCCGCCATGCAAGCTGCGACCATCATCGCCGACCGCGGCGAGTTCATCGACGCCCTGCGCGCCCTGCGCTGCGGCCATGTGCTGGTGCACGCCGCCGAGACCTGGGGCGGCTGCACGATCGACGGCGGCATCGTGCGCACCGCCTTCCGCCCGCTGGCCGAGTACCGGCTGATCGACGAGTACGAGAACCCGCAGGGCTTCGAGCACGTTCGTTACTACCGGCTCAACGCGCGCGGCCGCGAGTTCGCAGAGCGTGCCTGCCGCGCCTGGGAGCGCCGCCCCCTGCTCGAGCGCCTCGCCACACGTCTGCTGGGCTGAGCCCGGACGTGCGGGTGTCCCTGCGGACACCCGCGCGCCTGGCGAAGGACCGGGCGCCTGCAGGCGCACGGGCTGGGGCGAGCCCGGACGTGCGGGTGTCCCTGCGGACACCCGCGCGCCTGGCGAAGGACCGGGCGCCTGCAGGCGCACGGGCTGGGGCGCGCCCCGGCGCGCTACCGGAAGCGCAGGTCCGCCAGGCGTTGCCTGACCAGCGCCTGGGCGGCGGCGGAGTAGGGGTCGCGCATGGTCGCCACCTCGGCCGCGTCGAGGCGTTGCATGCGCACGCCCTTCAGGCGCGTCGGCGCGCGGCCCTGCTGGATCTCGGCGACGCGGATGTCGTAGTACCAGCCGCGTCCGCTGGACGGGGCGTCGCGCGAGTCGAAGCTGATCTCGCCCTGGCCGGCGATGGTGGCGCCCCGGGTCTCGTCGTGATGACCCTGCCAGTGGTAGTGCAGGGTCGGCCTGTCGCCGAGCTCGAGCGAGGCGGTGGCGCGCCACTCGGCCAGCTTGGTGCCGTCGAGCTGGTACGCGTCGCCGCCCAGCAGCGGGCAGTTGGTCACCGGATCGAGCTCGATGGCCACCAGGCTGAGGGCGGACTGGTCGTCGTCGCCGTCGCGCATGCGCTCCCACCACAGGCCCTCGATGCGGCGCAGGAACTGCCAGCGCTGCTGCTGCAGCCGGCGCTGGTCGCGGTCGGGCCGGTAGCGCGTGCCGTCGGTGGCCAGCTGCTCGCGGATCTGCTTCTTCAGCGCCCGCACCCGTTCGGCCAGGCCGGGCCGGATCCGGCGCGCCATCTGCTCCGGCTTCCAGTATTCCGCCGCCTTGACGCCCGACAGGTCGCTGGCGAGCTGCGTCTTCGAGTCGTGGTCGACGAAGAAGGCGCAGCGCTCGCGCCCCAGGCGACCGATGAAGAGGCCGAGCTCGAAGATCACGTTGTCGCGCGGCAGCACGACGCGGTTCTCGCGCACCGTCGCGGCGTCGTCGCCGGTCATCACGATGACCGCGAAGTCGGCCGCGTCGAGCGCCTTCTCGAGCGACTCGATGTAGACGTCGGTGAAGGCGAACTGGCTGTCCCACACCCGGACCGTCCACTCCTGCGGCTCGGCGAGCAGCTCGGCGATGGCGCGCGCCACCGGCCACTGCTCCGACGAGGAGGCGACGAAGATCAGCGGCCGGTCCGCGTTCATGGCGTGCCCTGCGCCGCGTTGGCGACGCCGCTGGCCACGTGCCCGGCCGGCACGTGCGGCGCGGCGTTCTCGATGTGGCCGGTCTGGTCGTCGAAGAAGAAGTCCGGCTCGAACTCGCGCAGGAACTCCCCCTTGGGCAGGCCGCCGAGGAACATCGCCTCGTCGACCTCGATGCGCCACGCCATCAGCGTGCGGATCGCGCGCTCGTGTGCCGGCGCGCTGCGGGCGGTGACCAGCGCGGTGCGGATGCGCATGTGGCGCGCCGGCTCGCGCTGCAGCCGGTGCAGCGCCTCCAGCAGCGGCTTGAAGGGGCCGGGCGCGAGCGGCATCGCGGCATGGTCGCGTTCGTGGCTCTGGAACGCGTCCAGCCCGTCGGACTGGAACACCCGCTCGGCCTCGTCGGAGAACAGCACCGCGTCGCCGTCGAAGGCGATGCGCACCTCGTCCGGGTGGGCGTCCGAGGCGCGCGCCGACTGCGGGTAGACCCGCGCCGCGGGCACGCCGGCGGCCAGCGCCGAGCGCACGTCGGCCTCGTTGGTGGAGAGGAACAGGTTGGCCGCCAGCGGCCGCAGGTAGCGCCAGGGCGGCTGGCCGCGCGTGAACACGCCGCGCTGGATCGGCAGGCCGACCTGCTGGGCCGAGCGGAACACCCGCATGCCCGAGACCGGGTCGTTGCGCGACAGGATCACCACCTCGACGCGCTGCACCGGCGGCTCCCCCGGCGTGTTGAAGGCCAGCAGCTTGTTGACCAGCGAGAACGCCACGCCGGGCCGGGCGGTGCGCTCCAGCCGCTCGAGCTGCAGCTGCATGTAGGCGCGGTCGTCGTTCGCCTCGAACACGCGGTTCTCCTCCTCGAAGTCGAACAGCGCGCGCGACGAGATGGCGACGACGAGCTGACCTGCGAGGCTGACGGGCATGCGGGGATCATAGCCAGCGCCACAAATGAAACACGCATGGCACGACGGTGAAAGACGGGCGTCACAGTGGCCCGGCAGCATGGCGGCATTGCCACCGGAGAAGACCATGTCCCAGCTGCTCGCCTTCGCCCGCCCCCTGTCGCTCGGCTGGGTCGTGCTGTCGCAACGCCTGGCGCGCGCGCCGCAGCCGCGCCGCCCGGCCTTCGCGCTCACCGAACCGGTGGTGTTCCGCAGCGAGTGTTTCGCGGAGGACCTTCCCGAGCACGCCGTGAAACCGATGAAACAAGGCCGCCGGGCCCAGAAGCGCGGCTGAAACCGTACAGCGCCAGCATGGCGCGCGTCGATATCATCGGCCCCTCCGGCCGTCGCGCGCCTCCATGAACACCACTCCCGCCGCCGAAGCGCCGTTCCAGATCCTGGCCGTCGACGACGAGCCCGAGCTGCGCCAGCTGCTGGCCGAGTACTTCGGCCGCCACGGTTTCGCGGTGCGCCAGGCGAGCGACGCCGCCGCGGCGCGCCAGCTGATCGCCCAGGCCGTGCCGCAGCTGGCCATCCTGGACATCAACATGCCCGGCGAGAACGGCCTGTCGCTGGCGCGCTGGCTGCGCGAGGCGCACCCGCAGGTCGGGCTGATCATGCTGACCACGGCCGGCGAGTCGGTCGACCGCATCGTCGGCCTGGAGCTCGGTGCCGACGACTACATCCCCAAGCCCTTCGAGCTGCGCGAGCTGCTCGCGCGGGTGCGCGCGCTGCAGCGCCGCCTGGCCGCGCCGCCGGTGGCCGCCGCACCGGCCGAGGAGCCGACCCGGCGCGTGCGCTTCGGCCCCTGCACGCTCGACCTCGACCAGCGCCGCCTGTTCGGCGCCGAGGGCCACGAGATCGAGATCAGCGCCGCCGAGTACGACCTGCTGGCGCTGTTCGCGCGCCACCCGAACCGCCCGCTGAACCGCGACCAGATCATGGAGCAGGCGCACAACCGCGGCTGGGACGTGTTCGACCGCTCGATCGACCTGCGCGTGATGCGCCTGCGCCGCAAGATCGAGCGCAACCCCGACAAGCCCGAGGTGCTGAAGACCGTGCGCAACGTCGGCTACGTGTACGTGCCGACGGCGGCGTGAAGCGGTCCACCGAGAACGATCCCGCCGCCGCCACGCTGGGCGCCACCCGGCGCCTGATGTGGCTGCTGGTGGTGCCGATGCTGCTGCTGCTGGCGGTGCTGACCCTGCTGCAGTGGCGCCAGCTGCAGGCCGACGCGCTGGCGCAGCTGGAGCGGCGCGTCGACGAGCGCGCGCAGGAGCTGGCGGCGCTGGTGCGCCCGGCGGTCGAGCATGTCGACGACCTGCGCACCATGCTCGAGACGCAGTGGGAGGCCCCGCCCGACGCCGGCCCGGCGCTGCGCCTGGCGCTCGCCCCGCGCCTGGTGCACGGCCGGCCGGATGGCTGGTCGCTCGACGGCGCCAGCCCCGAGCAGCGCGAGCAGCTCGGCCAGGTGTGGTGGGCGCCGCCGGACGGCTCGCCGCCGCCCGAGGTGTGGCTGCGCCGCGCCCAGGCCTTCGTCACCCAGGCGCGCGTGGTGCACCGGCGCAGCGCGGCCTTCGAGGCCACCTGGTTCGCCGGCACCGACCTGAACACCTCGTTCGGCTACCCCTGGGTCGCTACCTCGCGCATCACCGAGACGCTGGGCGTGCCCTCGCTGACGGCGATCGCGCCGCTGCGCGCCCAGGCCACCGCACGCTCGCGCGTGCGGATCGAGGCCAACCCGTTCGAGCGCGCCCGCTGGGGCCCGCCCTACACCAGCCAGCTGCACGGGGCGCTGGTGGTGTCCTACAGCGCCTACGTGTTCGCGCGCGGCGAGCATGTGGGAGAGGTGTCGGTCGACGTGCGGCTGGACGAGCTGCAGGAGCGCCTGGCGCGCTGGCAGGACCCGGCCGGGCGCGACTGGATCGTCGACGAGAAGCTGGAGGTGCTGGCCGATTCGCGCCAGCCGCCCGTCGCGCCGGCCGGCGCAGGGCAGGGCAACCGGGTGGTCACGCTGGCGATGCAGGAACGCCTGCCCAGCGGCATCGGCCGCGGGCAGATCGAGGCGGCGTTGCGCCAGGAGGGCCGCCCGCTGCACCACGAGGGCTGGGTGATCGCCGCGCAGGCGCGCAAGGACTCGCCCTGGGCCTACGTCAGTGTCGTGCCCGAGGCGGCGCTGACGGCGCGCCTGCTGCCGGCGCTACTGCCCAACGCGCTGATCGCGCTGGCGCTGCTGGCGATGTTCGTGGCCGGGCAGTGGCTGCTGTCGCGCAACTTCGTCGACCCGGCGCTGCGCGTGCTGGCCTACCTGCGCGAGCTGTCGCGCCGCGAGGACGCGCCGGCACCGACGCTGGGCGCACGCTGGCAGCCCTGGCTGGAGGCGGTGCGCGAGACCTTCCGCCGCCAGCGCGAGCTGCAGCGGCGCGAGCGCCAGCAGGAGGCCTTCAAGTCGGCCATCGTCGACAACGCGCTGGCGGCCATCGTCGCCACCGATCCGGAGGGGCACATCGTCGAGTTCAATCCGGCCGCCGAGGCGATGTTCGGCCACCGGCGCGCCGAGGTGCTGGGGCGCTCGGTCGGCGCGGTGCTGATCCCGGAGCGCTACCGCGCCGCGCACGACGCCGACATGCAGCGCCTGCGCGAAGGCGCCCCGCTGCGCCCGATGGGCCGGCGCGTCGAGATGGCCGCGCTGCGCGCCGACGGCAGCGAGCTGCCGGTGGAGATGGCGGTGTGGCGCGTCCAGGCCGAGGGCCAGGTGCACTTCATCGTCTCGATGACCGACCTGTCCGAGCGGCGCGCCGCGGCGCAGCAGATCGAGCAGCAGCGCGAGGCGCTGCGCCAGAGCGAGAAGCTCTCGGCCATGGGCAGCCTGCTGGCCGGCGTGGCGCACGAGCTGAACAACCCGCTGGCCATCGTGATGGGCCGCGCCAGCCTGCTGGAGGAGAAATGCGCCGACGACGCGGCGCTGCGCGGCGACGTGCAGCGCATCCGCGAGGCGGCCGAGCGCTGCGGGCGCATCGTGCGCACCTTCCTGAACATGGCGCGCCACAAGGCGCCCGAGCGGCGCAGCGTGCAGCTCAACGACCTGGTGCGTGCCGCCACGGAGATGCTGGCCTACACCTTCCGCAGCCACGGCATCGAGCTGCAGCTCGAGCTGGAGGCCGACCTGCCGGAGGTGCGCGCCGATGCCGACCAGATCGGCCAGGTGGTGCTCAACCTGCTCGTCAACGCCCAGCAGGCGCTGGCCGCGCAGGAGCCGCGCGAGGGGCTGGCGCGGCGCGTGCGCGTGGCCACCGGCGTGGAGGCGCGGCGCGAGAACCGCGAGCCGCGTGTCTGGCTGCGCGTCTCGGACAGCGGCCCGGGCATCGCGCCGGCGCTGCGCGACAAGATCTTCGAGCCCTTCTTCACCACCAAGCCGGAGGGCATCGGCACCGGGCTCGGCCTGGCCGTCTCGCGCTCGCTGGTGCGCGAGCACGGCGGCCAGCTGCAGCTGGAGGCGGCCAGCGACGGCGCCACCTTCCGGCTCAGCCTGCCGATCAGCGGGCAACGCGACGATGCCACCGAGCCGGGCCGGCTGAGCGCGCCGGAGGACGGCCCGGCCGCGCGGCTGCTGGTGGTGGACGACGAGCCCGAGCTGGCCGACCTGATGCGCCAGATGCTGGAAGGCGCCGGCTTCGAGGTGGCCACGGCCGAATCCGGCGCGGTGGCGCTGGAGCTGCTCGGCGAGGCGCGCTTCGACGCCATCGTCTCCGACCTGCGCATGCCCGACATGGACGGCGCAGCGCTGTGGCGCGCAGTGCGCGAGCGCCACCCGGCCCTGGCCGGGCGCATGCTGTTCGTCACCGGCGACACGCTGTCACCGGGCGCCGAGCGCTTCCTGGCCGAATCGCGCTGCGCGAGCCTGGACAAGCCGTTCGCACGCGACGACCTGGTCGGCCGCGTGCACGAGCTGCTGGCGGCCTGATGGCTCGATTCAGATCGTCTGCGGGGCCGATTCGGCCCGCGCCGCGGCGATCATCGTCGCACTGACCAGGGCGTACATCGCGCTCCAGGCGGCGCGCGTGTCGGCGTCGAACTCCGCGCCGAGCTGCTCGGCCAGCGTTTCCAGCAGCGCCAGGCCGACGGCATGGTAGTCGCGCGCCTGCACGCCGTAGCCGGCGTGGCGCGCGCCCAGGTGCTGCAGCACCGGCACCAGTTGCGCCGGGCGGTCGAGCAGGCCCACGGCAGCGCCGATCATCTGCATCAGGCGCGTGGCCTGCTGCCGGATGTCGCCGATGAACAGCGGCTGCAGGTCGGGCGCCAGCGCGAAGAGCTTGCGGTAGAAGAGCTGCCCGGCACGGTCGGCGTGCGGGGCGAGCCGCGCATGGCTGGCGCGGATCAGCTGGGTCTGCTGCGGGGTCATGGGTCGAGCCGTTTCAGGGCGGCATCTGCCGCGGTGCCGCCAGCATCGCGCCCGGTTGTCACGCGCGCATTTCGCCCGACGTTTCCTTTGTTGTGCGCGGGTTTCCGGGGCGGGCGCCCGCGCCCCCCGGCTACTGCACGAAGCCGATTGGCGACTTCTTCAGGCCGGGTTCGGGCAGGTCGCGCACCAGCACATGGTCGCGCCGGTCGAGCTTGGCGTTGCCGAAGGCCGTCATCCAGGCGCGCCGCATCTCGCGCGGGGCGACCTCGGCGAGGCGGTCCAGCACCTCGGTGCGCGGCTCGGGCTCGAAGCGCGAGCCCCAGTCGTGCTCGGCGCGGATGCCGCGGTACAGCTTGGCCGCGATGCGGCGCGCCGCGTCGTGGTCGGGGGCCTGCACCTCGTAGACGTTCATCCGGTTCAGGATCGGCTCGGGGATGCAGCGCGCGTCGTTCGCGGTGGCCACCCAGATCAGCTGGCTGGCGTCGATCGGCACCTCGGCGAACTCGTCGGTGAACGCGAGCGCGGTGTCGTGCTCGAGCAGGCTGTAGAGCGCACCCAGCGGGTCGTAGGCGTGCTCGCCGCCGGCCTTGTCGATCTCGTCGACCACCATCACCGGGTTGGCGTACTGGCCGTCGACCAGGGTCTCGAACACCTTGCCGGGGCGCGCACCCTTCCACTGGCTGGAGGCGCCGGACAGCACCCAGCCGGCCGTCATCGAGCTCATCGAGATGAAGCCCATGCCGGTGCCCAGCAGGTGAGACAGCGCGCGTGCGAAATGCGTCTTGCCCACGCCCGGGGGCCCGAGCAGCAGCAGCGGGGTGATCTCGAGCGCGTCGCGGCTGTCCTCGCACAGCGCGAGCTGGCGGCGCACGTCGTCGAGCACCTCGCCGAAATTGGGCAGGTCGTCGTACAGATGGTCCATCACCGGCAGGCCGGAAGGTTTGACCTGGAAGCGCTCGGGGCCCTTCTCGATCATGCGCTCGTAGGTGGAGCGCAGGCTCTCGTGTTCCTTGGGCGGCAGCTTGTCGAGGCGGCGCTCGACGTCGCCCACGCGGTACACGCTGCGCATGTGCGCAATCGGGAGGCCGCTGCGCGGCAGGGCTACCAGGTCCTTGGACGCGGTCATCCGTTCCTCCGAAACCACTGGGACACGATGCTATTCAAGCAAAGCGTGCCACGGTGCAGACATCGAACAAAACCCCAATCACGGGGTACTTCGATGCAGGATGCATGCCAGAGGTTCTCGGGCGATCCCTACTTCACCCAGGTATTCAGTTGAATGATGGGGAGGAGCACCGCCAGCACGATCAGCATCACCACCGCGCCCATCGCGACGATCAGCAGCGGCTCGAGGATGGTGGCCACCTGCATCGCGCGGCGCTGCACCTCGCCGCCGAGCTGGCGCGCCGCACGCTCGAGCATCTGCGGCAGCTGGCCGGTCTGCTCGCCCAGGCGCGAGAACATCGCCAGCAGGCCCGGAAAGCGCTTCTTGCCGGCCAGCGCCGAGGCGAGCGGCGCGCCCTCGCGCACGCGCACCAGCGCATCCATCGCGTCGGCGCGCATCGCGCGGTTGGAGAGTGTCTCGGCCGCCGCCTGCAGCGCCTTGAGGATGGGCACGCCGGCGCCGGCCAGCATCGCCAGCGTGCCGGCGAAGCGCGCCGCGTTGTAGCCGCGCGAGAGCTTGCCGATCAGCGGCAGGCCGAGCCAGGCGGCATCGAAGCGCTCGCGGAAGGCCTCGTTGCGCAGCATGAACATCAGCGTGCCGATGCCGCCGGCGATGGCCAGGATCAGCAGCCAGCCCCAGCTGCGCAGGAAGCCGCTGATGGCCAGCATCGCCACCGTCAGCGCCGGCAGCGCGCGCTTGGAGCTGGTGAACACCGAGGCCACCTGCGGCACGACGTAGGTGACCAGGAAGACGACGATGACGACCGCGATCACCGAGACGATCGCCGGGTAGAGCGTCGCGCCGATCAGCTTGGCGCGCAGCGCCTGGCGTTCCTCCAGGTCGTCGGCCAGGCGCTCGAGCACGGCGCCGAGTGCGCCGCTCGCCTCGCCGGCGGCGACCACGCCGCGGTACACGTCGTCGAACTCGCGCGGCACGCTGGCCAGCGCCCGCGCGAACGGCGAGCCGGCGTTGACCTCGCTGCGCAGATGCGCCACCAGCTCGCGCTGGCGGTTGTCCTCGGCCTCGTCGGCCAGCGCGGTGAGCGCGCGCTCGAGCGGCAGCCCGGAGCCCACCAGCCCGGCCAGCTGGCGCGTCCACACCGTCAGCCCGGTGCTGGTGAAGATGCGGCGTGTCAGGCGCAATCCGCCGCTGCTGCCGCCCGCCGCCGAGGCAACCGGCGTGACGTCCAGCGGCACCAGCGCCTGGGCGCGCAGCTGGGCGCGCGCGGCCTTGGCATTGTCGGCCTCCAGCAGGCCGGAGCTGGCCTTGCCGGCGGCGTCGAGGGCTTCGAAGCGGTAGGCGGGCATGCCGGATCAGCCGGAATCAGTCACGCGTGACGCGCAGCACTTCCTCGGCCGAGGTGATGCCCTCGGCCACGAGGCGCTCGCCGTCCTCGCGCATCGAGCGCATGCCACCCGATTGCGCGGTGTGGATCAGCTGCGCCTCGGCGGCGCGCTCGTGGATCAGCGAGCGCACCTTGTCGTCGGCCACCATCAACTCGTAGACGCCGGTGCGGCCCTTGTACCCGCTCATGCCGCACTCGCTGCAGCCCACCGGCCGGTAGCGGCCGTGCTCGTCCTGGCGCTTGCAGTGCGGGCACAGCTTGCGCACCAGGCGCTGCGCCAGCACGCCGAGCAGCGAGGAGCTGAGCAGGAAGGGCTCGACGCCCATGTCGGTGAGGCGCGTCACGGCGCTCGGCGCGTCGTTGGTGTGCAGCGTGGCCAGCACCAGGTGGCCGGTGAGCGAGGCCTGGATCGCGATCTGCGCGGTCTCGAAGTCGCGGATCTCGCCGATCATGATCACGTCCGGGTCCTGGCGCAGGATGGCGCGCAGCGCCTTCGCGAACGTCAGGTCGATCTTCGGGTTGACCTGCGTCTGGCCGATGCCGGCCAGTTCGTACTCGACCGGGTCTTCCACGGTCAGCACGTTGGTCGTGCTGGTGTCGACGCGGCCGAGCGAGGCGTACAGCGTGGTCGTCTTGCCCGAGCCGGTCGGGCCGGTGACGAGCACGATGCCGTGCGGCTGCTGAATCAGGCGGTCGAAGCGCTCCAGCACGTCGCCGCTCATGCCGAGCGACTCGAGCGTGAACTTGCTCTCGCCCTTGTCGAGCAGGCGCAGCACGGCGCGCTCGCCGTGCGCGGACGGCAGCGTCGAGACGCGCACGTCGACCGCGCGGCCGCCGATGCGCAGGCTGATGCGGCCGTCCTGCGGCAGGCGCTTCTCGGCGATGTCGAGCTCGGCCATGATCTTCAGGCGCGAGATCAGCGCGGCGTGCAGCGCCTTGTTCGGCTGCACCACCTCGCGCAGCGTGCCGTCGACGCGGAAGCGCACCGCCGAGCTGCGCTCGTAGGGCTCGATGTGGATGTCGCTCGCGCCGTCCTTGGCGGCCTGCGTCAGCAGCGCGTTGAGCATGCGGATGATCGGCGCGTCGTTGGCGGCTTCGAGCAGGTCCTCCACCGCCGGCAGGTCCTGCATCATGCGCGAGAGATCCACCGCGCTCTCCACCTCGCCCACCACCGTGGCCGCGCTCGACTCGCCGCCCGCGTAGGCCGCGGCAATGCGGCTGGCCAGCGAGGGCGCGGCCTCGCGCTCGAGCGCGTCGACCTCGTAGACGCGCAGCACCTCCGAGAGCGGCCCGAGCGGCACGCTCTCGGGCGCCCACAGCACCAGGCGCTCGCCGTCGTCCTCGAGCAGCAGGGTGTGTGCCTTGGCGAAGGCGTAGGGCAGGGGGTGGCGGGCGCCCATCGTGGCCTCCCTAGGGCGCGGAGGCGGCCGCGGCCGGCGCCGAGGGCGCGCGCTCGGGCGGCAGCACCGGCGCGTCCTTCAGCGGGATGAACGGGTGGCTGGCCGGCTGCGCGTCCTTCTGGTTCGCGCGGATGATGTCGTAGCGGTCCAGCGAGAGCTTCTCGGCGCTGGTGTTGTCGCGCAGGATGGTCGGGCGCAGGAACACCATCAGGTTGCTGCGGTTCTTCTCGCGCTTCTCGCTGCGGAACAGCTGGCCCAGCACCGGGATGTCGCCCAGCAGCGGCACCTTGGCCTTGGTGTCGGTGAAGGTGTCGCTGATCAGCCCGCCGAGGATCAGGATCGCACCGTCGTCCACCACCACGGTCGACTCGATGGAACGCTTGGTGGTCGACGGGCCGGCATTGCTGGTGCCCGCCGCGGTGGTCTCCTTGACCGCCGACTGCTCCTGGTAGATCGTCATGCGCACCGTACCGCCCTCGCCGATCTGCGGCTTGATGCGCAGCGTGATGCCGACGTCCTTGCGCTCGATGGTCTGGAACGGGCTGGTCGTCGCGGTGCCGGTGTTGGTGAACTGCCCGGTGATGAAGGGCACGTTCTCGCCGACCACGATCTTCGCCTCCTCGTTGTCCAGCGTGATCAGGTTCGGCGTCGAGACGATGTTGGTGTTGGCCTGGGTCTGCAGCGCACGCGCAACCGCGGCCAGCGCGTAGGTGCCGCCGTAGTTGCGCAGCAGCGCGATGTTCAGGCCCTCGCCGGGCAGCGCCGTGCCCGCCCCGGCGAGCGTCTGCGACAGCGAGATGATGCTCGGGCCGCCCACGGTGGTGTTGGTGCCGATGCCCACGCCGTAGCGGTCGCCGTCCTTGCCGAGCAGGCCCTGCCACTGCAGGCCGAAGTCGGCCGCGTTGCTGCCCGACACCTCGACGATCATGCTCTCGATGTAGACCTGTGCGCGGCGCGAGTCGAGCTGGTCGATCATCGCGCGCACCTGCCGGTACAGCGGCTCGGGCGCGGTGACGATCAGCGAGTTGGTCGACGGGTCGGCCTGGATGAAGCCGCCGGTCGAGGGCCCGGCGCCGGCCTGCACCGGGCTGGTCGACTGCACCGACGCCCCGCCGGCCACGCCGCCGGTGCCGGCGCCGGCCGGCTGCGCCATGATGGCCGTCGGGGTGGCGGGGCTGGAGAGGGCGCCGCTGCCGCCCGCGCCTCCGCCGCTGTTGGCGGCGAACGCGGCGCGCAGCACCTGCGCGAGCTTGGTGGCGTCGGCGTTCTTCAGGTGCACCACCCAGATGTTGCCGGTGCTGGCCGAGCCCTGCAGCGGCTGGTCGAGCCGCTCGATCAGCGTGCGGATGGTCGCCATGCGCGCCGGGCTGCCGGCCTTGACCAGCAGCGAGTTGCTGCGCGGATCCACCAGGATCGAGCTGCCGCTGCCGCCCGCGCCGGGCGGCGCGCCCGGCACCACCGCCGTGCCGCCGGCCTCGGCCAGGCGCTGCACGATCGGCCCGAGGTCGGAGGCGACGGCGTGCTTGAGCGGGATCACCTCGACCTCGCCGGCCGAGGGTGTGTCCATTGCGGCGATGATGCGGCCGATGCGCTGCAGGTTGTCGGCGTAGTCGGTGATGACCAGCGAGTTGTTGCCCGGGTTGGCGTTGATCGTGTTGTTCGGGCTGATCAGCGGGCGCAGCACCGGCACCAGGTTGTTCGCGTTCTCGTGGTTGAGGCGGAAGATCTGGGTGAGGATCTGGTCGCCGCGGCGGTTGGTCTCGCCGATCGCCACGGTGCCGGTCTGCAGCTTCGCGTCGGCTTCGGGCACCACCTTGAACAGCCCGCCGACCTCGACCACGGTGAATCCGAGGCCGCGCAGCGCCGCCAGGTAATTGAGGTAGGCCTCGCGCGGCGAGATGGGCTGCTCCGAGAACAGCGTGATCGTGCCCTTGACGCGCGGGTCGACGACGAACTGCTGCTTCAGGATCGCGCCCATCGCCCGCGACACTGCCTCGATGTCGGCGTTGACGAAGTTCAGCGTCACCGGGTCGCCCGGGAAGCGGTTGGCCGGCGCTTGCGCGTAGGGCGCCGACGGCAGCAGCGTGGCGGCCAGCAGCGCCGCGGCCAGCCGCCGGGGCCAGCCGCGCAGGCGCGAGGGCAGACGTGGGTTCATGCTCATCCGATCGAAATGACGGACCGTGCGCCGTCGCGCCGCCCGATGATGTTCAGCAGGTTGGCCAGCGCCGTCTCGCCGCCCTCGGCAGCACGCGCCTCGCCGCGGAAGCGCACGCCGGTGGGCGCGATGCTGCCGCTGCCCGACAGCTGCAGCGCGCCCTGCTGCGTGCCGAGCGTGAGCTGGGCCGCGCCGTTCGGGTCGCCCGAGACGGTCAGGCGGTAGCTGCCCAGGGTGTCGAGCGTCGACAGGCGCGAGGAGACGTCCTGCAGGTCGATGTCGGCGCGCCCGGTCAGGCGCCAGCGGCCCTGCACCGACTCGACCGCCAGGCCGGGCGAGGACAGGCGCACGTTGCCGCCGAGCTGCAGCGTGTTCCACGGCGTGCCCAGGCCGCCGAGCCAGGCGCTGGGCCACTGGCCGATCCACTCGGCGCCGGGCTGCAGCGCCACCGTGACGCGGCCGAAGCCCGGGCGGATCGCCACCACCGCGGCGCCGTTCAGGCAGCAGGCCTGGCGCAGCCGCAGCTCGAAGCCGAGGCCGGAGGGCACCAGCGTCCATTCGAGCCGGCCGGGCAGGGCGCTGGCATCGCGGCTGCCGGGCCCGCCGGTCAGCACGGCGACCGCACTGCCGGACCAGACCGTGCCGCGCGCGTCGGCCAGCAGCAGGTGCTCGCCGGTGGCCGAGGCCAACCCGCGCGCCAGCCACGCGGCCGGTGCGAACAGCACCAGCGCGATCAGCGCGCCGACGATGGCGCCCGCGATGCCCCAGCGCATGCCGGCCCCGCGCGAGCGGTCCCAGGCCAGCTCGGCGAAGGTCGATTCGCCCCAGCCGGTGGCGGCGGCCGTGTGCGCCCAGGCGCGCCCCTTGCGCTTGCGGATCATGACTGCCCCTCGGTCGATGGGACCATCGACCGATCCCCCGTGGGGATGCGGTCCGGCTTGGGAACGGCCCGGCGCTCGGCCCGCGTCATGGCGCCGCCCCCCCGCTCAGCTGCACGACCAGCGTGCCGCTGTAGCCGTTGCCGGCGCGCGTGAGCTGGGCCTCGATGGGCCGCACGCGCGCCGCGCTGCGCGCCTCGACCAGCCAGCCGCGCAGCGCCTCGGGCGAGGCGCCGTTGAGCGTCAGCGTGGCGCGGTCGCCCAGCAGCGCGAGCCGGCCCTTGTCGCCCAGGCGCTCGGTGGCGGCACGCAGGGCCGCGGTGGCCTGGCCGCTGCCGACGGCGGCCACGCCGCGCAAGGTCTGCGCCTCGGCGGCCAGGTTCTGGGTCTGCTGCAGCTGGGCCTCCAGCCGTGCCAGCTGCGCCGGGGTCTCGCGCAGCGTGTTCAGGGCCGGCTGCACCAGCAGCAGCCAGGCCAGCGCGAACAGCAGCACGCCACCCATCACGAGCAGCGCAAGCCGTTCGCGCGGCGCCCGCGTGCGCCAGTACTCGCGCGCCTTCTCGCGCTGCTGCGCGAGTGCCGGCGGCAGGCTGAGGCCGGCGGCGCTCACGAACGACCCCCAGGGCGCGCGCGAGAGAGTGTCAGCCGCCCCTCGCTCGATTCGACCTGCCAGCCGGCCGGCTGCAGCTGGCTGCGGAACTGGCTGAGCTGCTGCTCGCTCCAGCCGGCCGCGGCCAGGCTGAGGCGGCCGTTCTCGAAGCGCAGGTTGTCCACCGGCGGGCGGTCGGCCGGCCAGGCCGAGGCGGCGGCGGCCAGCAGCGACTCGAGGTCGGTGTCGCCGGCCTTGCCGGCCAGCGTGCGCATGGCCTGCACCTCGCGTTGCATCACGGCGCCGGCGTCGCGTTGCAGGTCCAGGTCGCTGGTGCGCGGGAAGGCGGCCTTGACCGCANCAGGTCGCTGGTGCGCGGGAAGGCGGCCTTGACCGCATTGACGATCGCCACGCGGCGCTGCTCGACCGCCTGGCGCTGCTGCCAGGCCCACAGGTTCAGGCCCACCACCTGGGCCAGCACCAGCGCTGCCACGCCCCAGCGCAGCGCGCGCCACGGCGGGCTGGCCAGGCGGCGCAGGCCGTCGCGCAGCGCGCGCGCGCCGCGGGTGCGCTGGGTCAGGTCGAACTGGCGCAGGTTCCACAGGCTGCGCGCGGCCTGCAGCGAGCGTTCGCCGCGCGACATCACGTTGACCGGCATGCCGAGCCACTGCTCGGCCGCGGCGGCGGCGCCGGCGGTGGCGCTCCAGCGCGT
>QJOU01000056.1 GCA_003265685.1 Piscinibacter caeni
GGCGCCGGTGGTGGCCCGGGCGCCGCGCTTCGTGCTGCGCGATGCGCTGCCGATCGGCCCGGTGATGCTGCTCGAGCGCGCCGACCCGGCCGCCTGGGCCCTGGCGACGGCGGTGGAACCCACGCCGATGCAGCGCGACGCCCTCGGTGGGCTGCTGGTGCAGGCCGAGCGGCTCGAGGTCCCGGCCGGCGCCGAGGCCGGCCCGGCCCGGTACCTGGTGCGGCTGCGCGGCGGCACGGCGCTGCCGCTGGCGCGCGGCGAACTGGCCGGGGCGCCGGGCGGTGACCTGCAATGCGAGCCGCCGGACGCGATCGATCCGACCCAGGCCGCGGGCGTGGCGTCGATCATGCTGGCGCTGCACTGCGGCCCGGCCTACCTGAGCGGGCTGCGGGCGCGGGTCAGCGAGACCAAGTCGCTCGCGGCGGGGCTGCATCCGAAGCTGCTGGCGCAGGGCGAGGGGCGCCTGAAGGCACTGCTGCAGGACCTGACGCGTTACCTGCGCGAGGCCGAGGAGAACTACGCCGGCGCGATTCGCAAGCCGGTGTTCATCGCCCGCGTCGGCGAGACCACCGCGCAGGCCGAGCAGGCCTGGCGCCAGGCGCTGGAGTCGCTGGTGGCGCCGCGCGCCCAGATCGAGGCCCAGCTCGGCGCGACCCGTTTCGGCGAGGTGCAGCTCGAGCGCTCGCTGGCGGCGCTGCGCGAGTTGCAGGGCCAGCACCGGGTGCTCGACGTGGCCGCGCGTGTGCTGGCCGGCTGGCACCAGCTGCGCCTGGCGCTCGGCGAAGCCGCCAGCGGCGCGGCCGCGACGCTGCGCGCCGCGCAGGAGAGCCTGGAAGCCGGCGCCGCGGCCGACCGTGCGCTGCTGCAGCGCCTGGGCCAGGGCATCGAATCCGCCAAGCCGCCCGACTACGTGGGCAAGGCCGAGTTCCTGGCCAACCGCAGCGCGGCGCGCGAGCTGCTGGGCAAGCTGGACGACGGCGCCCTCGCGGCCGGCAGCGCCTTCGTCGACCAGGTGCACGAGGCGGTCGAGGCCGGCTTCGCCGGCCGCGCCCCGCTGACGCTGCTGCTGCAGCTGGACGAGCAGGGCCGCGTGGCCGAGGTCCGCACGGCGCCGGCGGCCTGAAGGCCGCGCCGGCGCGGTGTCAGCGCTGCAGCAGCTGGTTGACGCTGGCCACGTCGTCGGGCTTGAGCACGCCGGCGGCCTGGCGCAGGCGCAGCCCGCCGACCAGCAGGTCGTAGCGGGCCTTGGCGAGGTCGCGGCGGGTCTGGTAGAGCTGGGTCTGGGCGTTCAGCACGTCGAGGTTGACGCGCACGCCGACCTTGTAGCCGAGCTGCGTGGCCTCCAGCGCGAGCTGGCTGGACGACTCGGCCGCCTCCAGCGCCTTGACCTGCGCCTGGCCGGACTGCACCGCGAAGTACACCTGGCGCGTGCCCTGCGCGACGGCGCGGCGCACGGCCTCGAGGTCGTTGCGCGACTTCTCCTCCAGCGCCAGGGTTTCCTTGACGCGGTTCTGGATCTGGCCGCCGGCGTACAGCGGCAGGTTCAGCGTCACGCCGATGGCGCTGCTGGTGCCGTTGCCCGAGTCCTGGAACCACGACTGCGGGAAGAGGCCGGCACGCGACAGGCTGGACACCGACGCGTGGTTGCGCGCATAGCTGCCATCCAGGCGCACGGTCGGCAGGTTGCCGGCGCGGGCCTTCTCGGTCTCGAGCTGGGCGATCTCCAGACCCAGCTGGGCCTTGCGGATGGTGGGGTGCTCGCTGTCGGCGCGCAGCACCCACTCGTCGGGGGTGCCGGGGGTCGTCGGCAGCACCACCGGGGTGGCCAGGCCCTTGGGGGCGACGGCGCTGCGGCCGACCAGCTGGTCCAGGGCGATGCTCTTGGTGCGCAGGTCGTTCTCGGCGGCGATCTCCTGCGCGGTGGCCAGGTCGAAGCGGGCCTGCGCCTCGCGCGTGTCGGTGATGGTCGCGGTGCCGACCTCGAAATTGCGTTTGGCCGAGGCCAGCTGCTCGGCGATGGCCGCCTTGCTGGCGCGCGTGGTGGTCAGCGTGTCCTGCGCGGCCAGCACGTCGAAGTAGGCCAGCGCGACGCGCACGATCAGGTCCTGCTCGGCGGTGGCCAGGTCGGCGCCGGCGGCGTCGTAGGCCTTCTGCGTCTGGTCGATCGTGACCGAGTTCGCCTTGTTGTAGAGCGGCTGGGTGGCGTTCAGCCCGATGGTCTGGGTCGTCGTGCCCGAGCGCAGCTGCGAGGAGTAGGGCGTCTCGCTGTTGTTGCGTACCGCCTGGGCCTGCAGGCCCACGCTCGGCCGGTTCAGCCCGCGTGCCTGCTCCAAGCGGTACTGCGCCGAGTCGTACTGCGCACGCGCCGACTGGTAGGCCGCGTCGTAGCCGCGCGCGGCGTCGTACAGCTCCTGCAGGCTCTGCGCCTGGGCCGGCGCGGCGAACACGCCGGCCAGCGCGAGCAGCAGGGGGGAGAGGCGCAAC
This sequence comes from Piscinibacter caeni, assembly GCA_003265685.1. GTDB lineage: Bacteria > Pseudomonadota > Gammaproteobacteria > Burkholderiales > Burkholderiaceae_C > Piscinibacter > Piscinibacter caeni. The sequence continues at coordinate 2,485 of QJOU01000056.1, forward strand.
GGGAAGGCGGGCATGAGCAGTCCTTGGAGGAATCGGGTTCGGTTCAGTAGCGCGGCACCGACGGGTCGACCTGCAGCGACCAGGCGTCGATGCCGCCGGCCAGGTTGTAGATCGAGGCGAAGCCCGCGCGCTCCAGGAATGCGACGACCTGCGCCGAACGCACCCCGTGATGGCAGATGCAGAGGATGGGCTGCGCCGGGTCGAGCTCCGCGAGCCGCAGCGGCACCTCGTTCATCGGCATGTGCAGCGTCTGCGCGCCGTCCAGGCGGATGGCCGCGTGGCGGAACTCGACGGCCTCGCGCACATCCAGCAGCAGCCACGGCGCCGGCTGCGCCTGCGCCAGCAGCGCGGGGACGTCGGACGGCCGGACCTGCTGCATCGCGCTCAGAACGTGAACCGGGCCGGTTCGTCGAAGCCGGCCAGGCGCGGAGCGACGGTGTCGAACAGCTCGACGCTGGCGAAGCCGTGCTCGCTGCTGCGCGTCACCAGCGTGGCGCGCATCACCGGCAGCTGGCCGACGATGGCGATCAGGCGGCCGCCCACCTTGAGCTGGCCGAGCAGGGCCGGCGGCACCTCGGCCACCGAGCCGGACAGCATGATGCAGTCGAACGGCGCCTCGGCGGGGAGGCCGCGCGAGCCGTCGCCCTGGCGCACCACGGCGTTGGCGATCGCGGCGCGCTTCAGGTTGGCGGCGGCGAACTGGGCCAGCTCGGGCACGATCTCCAGGCTGATGACCTGCTGCGCGCGGTGCGCCAGCAGCGCGGCCATGTAGCCGGAGCCGGTGCCGACCTCGAGCACGCGCTCGTGCTTGTGCGGGTTGAGCTCCTGCAGCATGCGTGCCTCGACGCGCGGCGCCAGCATGCACTGGCCGGCCGGCAACGGCACCTCGGTGTCGACGAAGGCGAGCGAGCGGTAGGCGGCAGGCACGAAGTCCTCGCGCTTGACGACGGTCAGCAGCGAGAGCACGGCCGGGTCGAGCACGTCCCACGGACGGATCTGCTGCTCGATCATGTTGAAGCGGGCTTGTTCGATGTTCATGGCGGGTCCTCCGGGCAGCCTTCGATTCTATTTGGCCGGGTTGACGGAAGCTGACGGGCCCGTCACCGGGCGCCGGGGGGCGAGGCGCTTCTTGATCCAGGTCGAAAGATCGTCCAGGTAGCAGTAGATGACCGGCACCACCACCAGCGTCAGCAGCGAGGAGGTGATCACGCCGCCGATCACCGCCTGGCCCATCGGCGCGCGCTGCTCCGAGCCCTCCGAGAGCGCGAAGGCGAGCGGCACCATGCCGAACACCATCGCTAGCGTGGTCATCAGGATCGGCCGCAGCCGCACCCGGGCGGCATGCAGCAGCGCCTGCTCGCGGCTCATCGGCGCCACGTCGGCGGTCAGGCCGTGCTCGCCGGCATGCTCGCCGCGGCGCGAGCGGATCGCGAAGTCGATCAGCAGGATCGCGTTCTTGGTCACCAGGCCCATCAGCATCACCACGCCGATGATCGAGAACATGTTCAGCGTCGAACCGAACAGCAGCAGCGCCAGGACCACGCCGATCAGCGTAAGCGGCAGCGAGCTCATCAGCGCCAGCGGCTGCAGGAAGCTGCGGAACTGGCTGGCCAGGATCATGTAGATGAACACCACCGCCAGCCCGAGCGCGCCCACCGCGTAGGCGAAGCTCTCGTTCATGTTCTTGGTCGAGCCGCCGAACACGTAGCGGTAGCCGGGCGGCCAGGCGATCGAATCGAGCACCTTCCGCACGTCCGCCGACACCTCGCCCGAGCTGCGCCCGAGCGCGTTGGCGTCGATGTTGATCTCGCGGTTGAGGTCGCGCCGGTTGATCTGGTTCGCTCCCGTGCCGCTGCGCACCTCCGCCACCTGCGACAGCCGCACCACGCGCGCCGAGCCGTCGGCGGCCGGGGCGATGGAGATCGGCAGGCGCTCCAGGTCGGCCGGCGCGTCGCGGCTGGCCGGCGTGAGGCGCACGTTGACGTCGTAGTTCTCGCCGTCGGGCGCACGCCAGTTGCCCACCGTCTGGCCGGCGATCAGCGTGCGCAGCGTGCCGGCCAGCGCATTGACGTTCAGGCCGGCGTCGGCCGCGGCGTCGCGCTTGACCTCGATGGCCACCGTCGGCTTGTCGGGCTTGAGCGTGCTGTCGAGGTCCACCAGGCCGGGGATCTCGCGCAGCCGCGCCATGATCTGCTGCGACAGCCGCGCCAGCTCGTTGAGGTCGGTGCCCTGGATCGAGAACTGCAAGGCCTTGCCGCCGCCCAGGTCCACCTGGCCGATGTTGGTGACGGTGATGCCCGGGATGCGCGCCAGCCGTTCGCGGATCGGCACGGTCAGCTGGTTGACGCTGCGCTGGCGCAGGTGGCGGTCGACCAGGCGCACGTAGGTCGAGCCGTAGATCTTGCCGGCCGCGAAGCCGGCGTTGATGGTGGTGACCGTGTGGCGCACCTCGGGCAGCTCGCGCAGCGCGGCGTCGATCTGCTTCGCCCGCATCTCGGTCACCTCGAGCGAGGAGCCGACCGGGGTGTAGAAATTGACCAGCGTCTCGGAGAAGTCGGCCTTGGGCAGGAACTCGGCGCCCAGCAGCGGGATGATCGCGAAGCTGCCGCCGAAGGTGGCCGCGGCCAGCGCCAGCGTGGCGATCTTGTGCTTCAGCGACCAGCCGAGCAGGTGCTGGTAGACGTCGCCCAGCCACTCGGTAAAGCGGTCGAACAGCAGCGTCACGCGGCCGAGCGTGCGGTCGTACAGCGTGACCGGCGCGCCGCGGTGCGTGCCGTGCGCGGCCGGGTCGTGCCAGACCGAGGACAGCATCGGGTCGAGCGTAAAGCTGACGAACATCGAGATCAGCACCGCCGCGACGATGGTGATGCCGAACTCGTGGAAGAACTTGCCGACGATGCCGCCCATGAAGCCGATCGGCAGGAACACCGCCACGATCGAGAGCGTGGTCGCCAGCACCGCCAGGCCGATCTCGTTGGTGCCGTCAAGCGCCGCGTCGTGCGCGCTCTTGCCCATCTGCACGTGGCGCACGATGTTCTCGCGCACCACGATCGCGTCGTCGATCAGCAGGCCCACGCACAGGCTCAGCGCCATCATCGTGATGCCGTTGATCGTGAAGCCGAAGGCGTACATGAAGAGGAAGGTGCCGATCAGCGCGATCGGCAGCGTCAGCCCGGTGATGACGGTCGAGCGCCAGCTGTTCAGGAACAGGAACACGATCAGCACGGTGAGCGCCGCGCCCTCGAGCAGCGTGCGCTGCAGGTTGGCCACCGAGACGCGGATGGCGCGCGAGTTGTCGCGGTTGACCTCGAGCTTCACGCCCGGCGGCACCAGCGACTTCGCCTCGTCAAGCGCCTTGGTGAGCCCGTCGACCACCGCGATGGTGTTCTCGCCCTGGCTCTTCTGCACCGACAGCAGCACGGTGCGCTGGCCGTTGTAGAGCGCCAGGCTTTCCAGCTCCTGCGGGCCGTCCACCACGTCGGCCACCTGCCAGAGCTTCACGGCCACGCCGTTGCGGCGCGTGACCACGATGTCGCGGAAGTCCTCCGGGCGCTTGAGCCGGGCGTTGATCTGCACCACGCGCTCCTGCTCGGCCGAGCGGATCGCGCCCATCGGCAGTTCCTGGTTCTCGCTGCGCACCGCGGCGACGATCTGGTCCACGCCGAGGCCGAATTCCTCCAGCGCCGCCGGCCGCACGTAGAGGTTGATCTGGCGCGCCAGCCCGCCGATCAGGCTCACCGAGCCGACGCCGCGCACGTTCTCCAGCCGCTTCTGCAGCACCTGGCTGGCCCAGGTGGTCAGCTCCTGCGGTGTCTTCCTGCCGTCGCTGGCCAGCACGGCGACGTTGAACACCGGCTGGCTGGCCGGGTCGAAGCGCGAGATGCGCGGCTCCTTCACCTCGTCGCGCAGGTTGGGGCGGATCAGCGCGACCTTCTCGCGCACGTCCTCGGCGGCCTTGCGGCCGTCGATGTCGAGGTTGAACTCGATGATCACGACCGAGCTGCCCTCGTACGAACGCGAGTACAGCGAGCTGATGCCGGCGACGGTGTTGACGGCCTCCTCGACCTTCTTCGTCACCTCGCTCTCGACAATCTCGGGCGAGGCGCCGGGGTAGTCCATCTGCACCACGACGGTCGGGAAGTCGACGTTCGGGAACTGGTCCACCGCCAGGCGCTGGTAGCTGAACAGGCCGAGCACCACGAAGGCCAGCATGACCATCACGGCCATCACCGGGTTGGCGATCGAGACGCGCGTGAACCACATGGCCGTGGGGCGCGGCTAGCGGGCCGAGGCGGCCGCGGCCGGCCCGACCAGGCGCACCGCGGTGCCGTCGCGCACCGCGCCGGCCGTGCCGCCGAGCACCAGCGCGCCCTCGGCCAGGCCGCCGGTCACGGCCACCCAGGGCTGCCCGTCGACCTCGCCGCGCGCGCCGAGCTGCACCGGGCGCATCACGGTGCGGTTGTCGGCGATCTGCAGCACGTAGGGCTGGGCCAGGTCGGTGCGGACGGCCGCCAGCGGCACGGCCAGCGCGGGCTGCTGCGTGGTGGCGATGCGCCCGCGCGCGAACAGCCCCTGGCGCAGCGCCGGCTGGCGCTCGAGCGCGAGGTAGATCAGGATGGCGCGGCTGCCGGCCTGCGCGCTCGGGTTGATGCGCGCCACCGTGGCCGCCACCGGCGTGGTCAGCCCGTCCACCTGCAGGCTCGCCGCCTGCCCGACCTGCAGCAGCGCGGCCTGCTCGGGGGCGACGCTCGCCTCCAGCTCGATGCGCGACAGGTCGACGATCTCGACCATGCGTGCGTCCACCGGCACCCGTTCGCCCGGCTGCACCAGCCGCGCGGCGACCTGGCCGCCGATCGGCGCCACCAGCGTGGCGTCGGCGCGCGCCTTGCGGGCCAGCTCGACCGCGGCCATCGCCGCCTGGTGGTTGGCCTGCGCCGCCGCCTCGTTGGACACCGAGGTCTCCAGGCCGGTCGGCGAGATGAAGCCCTGCGCCACCAGCGCGCGGTTGTTCTCCAGCGCGCGGCGCGCGATGTCGAGCTGGGCGCGTGCCGACGAGGCGTTCTGCTCGGCCTGGCGCAGCCGCCAGTCGAGCTCGGTGGTGTCGAGCTGGCCGAGCACCTGGCCTGGCTTGACGCTGTCGCCCTCGCGCACGGAAAGGGTCTTCAGCTCGGCTGCGACCTTGGCCTTGACCACCGCGCTGTTCACCGCCTTCAGCCCGCCGGAGACCTCGATCGTGCGGGCCAGCGGCAGCACGCGGGCGGTGACCACGTCGCCGGGCGCGAGGTCCAGCGCCGGCGCCTCGCGCGCGATGCCGCCCAGCATCGCGGCGCGCTCGGCCTTGCGCCCAATCAGCGTGCGCGCGGCCAGGCCGGCCAGCAGCAGCACCGCCAGCAGCGGCAGCAACCAGCGCAAGTGGCGTCGCATCATGTCAGCATCGCCCGGCCGCCCGAAGGTGCTGACGCGCCCCTTGGGGGCAGCGAACGCAGTGAGCTTGGGGTCGTTTCACGCCTGCAGCCCCTGGAGCACCAGCGCCACGTGCTGGCGGATGAACACATGCGGGTCGACCTCGGTGCTCGAGGGCACGCAGGCGCCGAGCGAATGCTTGTGCAGGCACAGCATGATCATCGGCAGGATGATCGACAACACGGCCGAGGGCACGTCCACCGGGCGGAACTCGCCGCGCTCGATGCCGCGCTGCACGATGCGCCCGACGAGTTGCTTGCCCGGCTCCACCACCTCGCGCACGTAGTACTCGGCGATCTCCGGGAAGTTGCGCACCTCGGTGATGACGAGCTTGAACACCGCCGAGGTGGGGCTGTCGACCACCTGGATCCACCAGGCGGTGAGCACCTCGGTGAGCAGGGTCGCGGTGCTGTCCTGGCGCTGCCCGATGTGCTCGGCCACCGCCGCAATCTCGTTGGACAGGCGCTGCTTGATCACCGCCTTGAGCAGCTCTTCCTTGCTCGGGTAGTAGAGGTAGAGCGTGCCCTTGGCCACGCCGGCGCGCGCCGCCACTTCCTCCGAGCGGGTGGCGGCGAAGCCCTTCTCGGCAAACAGCTCGAGCGCGGCGTCGAGCAGTTCCTGCGGGCGGGCTTCCTTGCGGCGCTGGCGGGGCGGGGAGACGGTGGACAAGATGGAAGAAATGATACTGACTGACCGGTCAGTAATGTAGGGCCCCGATCCGGGGCGGTCAAGCGTACCGGTTTGCCGCAGCGCAGACTCCTAGAATGCGCCGCCCATGAAGCGACGTTTCCTGATCCCGGCCGCGGCCGCCGTCCTGCTGGCCGGCTGCGCCGGCATCGGCGCCCCGACGGTGGTCACGCTGGACGAGGCGGAGCTGGCGCGCCTGGTGGCGAAGAACTTCCCGCTCGAGCGGCGTGCGCTGGAAGTGCTCGATCTGACACTCGACGCGCCGCGCACCACGCTGCTGCCGCAGAGCAACCGGCTCGCCACCGAGCTGGACCTGCAGGCCGTGGAGCGGCTCTCGGCGCGCCGCTACCAGGGCCGCATGGCGCTGGACTACCGGCTGCGCTACGACGAGGCGGCGCAGGCGGTGCGCCTGGCCGACGTGCGCGTGCAGCGCCTGCAGTTCGACGAGAGCGCACAGCGCCTGCAGCCCTTCGTCGAGCGCCTCGGCGCCCTGCTGGCCGAGCAGCTGCTGCGCGACGCGGTGATCTACCGCTTCAAGCCCGAAGACCTGGAGAAGGCCGGCCGGCGCGGCGTGCAGCCCGGGGCCGTGACCGTCACCGCGCGCGGCGTGGAGATCACGCTCGTGCCGCGTCCCTGAAGGAGCCCGCTTGGCGTACGACACCTGGATCCTGCTGGCCAAGGCCGCCGTGATGGGCGTGGTGGAGGGGCTCACCGAGTTCCTGCCGATCTCGAGCACCGGGCACCTGATCCTGGCCGGCTCGCTGCTCGGCTTCACCGACGACAAGAGCAAGGTGTTCGACATCGCGATCCAGACCGGCGCCATCCTGGCGGTGGTGATCGTCTACTGGTCCAAGCTGTGGTCCACCGCCACCAGCCTGTCCAGCAGCGCCGCGGCGCGCCGCTTCGTGCTCAACGTGCTGATCGCCTTCGTGCCGGCCGTCGTGCTCGGGCTGCTGTTCGGCAAGGCGATCAAGGCGCACCTGTTCACGCCCACGGTGGTGGCCTCGGCCTTCATCGTCGGCGCGCTGGTCATCCTGTGGGCCGAGCGGCGCGAGTCGGCCGCGCGCATCCACTCGGTGGACGACATGACGCCCTGGGACGCGCTCAAGGTCGGCCTGGTGCAATGCCTGGCGATGATCCCCGGCACCAGCCGCTCGGGCGCCACCATCATCGGCGGCATGCTGCTCGGGCTGTCGCGCCGCTGCGCCACCGACTTCAGCTTCTACCTCGCGATCCCGACGCTGGTCGGCGCCGGCGCCTACAGCCTGTACAAGGAGCGCGCGCTGCTGTCGCTGGCCGACCTGCCGCTGTTCGCCACCGGGCTGGTGTTCTCGTTCCTCTCGGCCTGGCTGTGCGTGCGCTGGCTGCTGCGCTACATCTCGAGCCACACCTTCGTGCCCTTCGCCTGGTACCGCATCGCCTTCGGCGTGATCGTGCTGGTCACGGCCTGGACCGGGCTGGTGGTCTGGACGGAATGATCAGCGCCGCGTGAACACCAGGTCCCACACGCCGTGGCCGAGCTTCACGCCACGCTGCTCGAACTTCGTCGGCGGGCGGTAGGCGGGGCGCTCGGCATACGCCGGCGCTGTATTGACCAGCCGCGGTTCGGCGCCGAGCACCTCCAGCATCTGTTCGGCGTAGGGCTGCCAGTCGGTGGCGCAGTGCAGATAGCCGGCGGGGGCGAGCCGGCTCGCCAGCAGGGCGACGAAGGGCGGCTGCACCAGCCGGCGCTTGTGGTGGCGCTTCTTGTGCCAGGGGTCGGGGAAGAACAGGTGCACGCCGGCCAGCGAGGCCGGGGCGATCATGCGTTCGAGCACCTCGACGGCGTCGTGCTGCACGATGCGCAGGTTGGTCAGCGCCAGCGCCTCGATGCGCTGCAGCAGTGCGCCGACCCCGGGTGGGTGCACCTCGACGCCGAGGAAGTCGGTGTCCGGCCGCGCCTGCGCGATGGCCGCGGTCGCGTCGCCCATGCCGAAGCCGATCTCCAGCACCACCGGCGCCTGCCGCCCGAAGGCCGCGGCCAGGTCGAGCGGCGCGTCGCGGAACGGCAGCACCCAGCGCGGCGCGAGTTCCTCCAGCGCGCGCTTCTGGCCGCTGCCCATGCGCCCGGCGCGCACCACGTAGCTGCGGATCGCGCGGCGCGGCGCGCTGTCGGGGGAAGGGGAGTCCGTCATCGGTGCGGGGGCGCCGTCCCCTCGAGGTGGGGGATGCGGTCGGGCGCCACGTGCCTAAGCTTCGAGCGCGCGAATTGTGCCCGACCCCGATGCGACCCCTGCGCCCCTTCCGTGGCCTGCTGGCCCTGACCACCGCCTGGCTGGTGTGCGGCGGCGCCTCGGCCTACCCGGGCGCGGATGCCGGCCCCAAGCCGTTCCAGCCCGCGCGCGGTCGTCCGGCGCCGCTGGCCGGGCTGAAGCTGCTGCCACCCACCGTGGTGTTCGACCGCCTGCGCGAGGCCGGCGTGCCGAGCAGCCAGTTCGCCTTCCACGTGCGTCGCGTCGATGCGCCGCGCGCCGTGGCGGCGCTGAACGACGAGCAGCCCATTGTGCTGGCCTCCACGGCCAAGATCGTCACCACGCTGGCCGCGCTGGACCTGCTCGGCCCGGAACATCGCTGGACCACGCGCGCGCTGGCGCGCGGCGAGATCGTCGACGGCCGGCTCGAGGGCGACCTGCTGATCGTCGGCGGCGGCGACGCCTCGCTCACGTCGGACGCGCTGCGACGCTGGTTCGCGCGCCTGCAGGCCGACGGCCTGCGCGAGATCCACGGCGACATCGTGCTGGACCGGCTCGCCTTCCGCCTCAGCCCGGAAGACCTGGCGCGCACGCCGCTGCCCGACCCGGAACGCCCGCACCATGCCTGGCCCGACGCGCTGCCGCTGGATGCCGGCGTGCTGCGCGTGGTGGTCTCGCCGCAGGGCCAGGGCAAGGTGGCGCTGCGCATGCAGCCGGTGCTCGACGGCGTGCAGCTCGTCTCCGCCGTGGCCAGCGGCCCGGGCTGCCAGGCGCAGGCCGAGCTGGCCGGGCCACTGACGCTGAAGGTGAGTGGCATGTTGGCGCCGGAGTGCGGCGAGCGCCGGGTCGAGCTGATGCCGATGTCGCATGCCGAGTTCGGCGCCCGGGCGATCGCCGCGCTGTGGGTCGAGGCCGGCGGCACGCTGAGCGGCCACGTGGTCGAGCGCAGCGAGCGCGACGAGGCCGCCGAGTCCATGCACGAGGCCACGCCGCTGGCCGTGCTCGAGTCCGAGCCGCTGCCGGTGCGCGTGCGCGAAATCAACAAGCTCAGCCACAATCTGCTGGCGCGCAACCTGTGGCTGACGCTCTCGCCCGACTTCCCGCAGCGCAGCGCCACCAGCGCGGGTGCGCGCGAGCGGGTGCAGGCCTGGCTGCAGGCGCAGGGCCTGAAGACCGACGACATCGAGGTCGACACCGGCTCGGGGCTGTCGCGCAGCGAACGGGCCCGCCCGCGCGCGCTGGCGCAGCTGCTGGCGCGGGCCTGGCGCGGCCCGCATGCGCAGGACTTCGTCGTCTCGCTGCCGATCGCCGGGGTGGACGGCACCCTGGCGCGGCGTTTCCTCACCGGCCCGGCGACCGGCAATGCCTGGCTGAAGACCGGCAGCCTGCTCGATGCGCGGGCGCTGGCCGGCTACGTCAAGGGCCGCAGCGGCAAGGTCTACGCGCTGGCGGCGATGATCCACCACCCGGATGCGGCCGCCGCCGCGCCGGCGCTCGACGCGCTGGTCGAGTGGATCGCCGAGAACGGCTGATCACTCCAGCAGGAAGCTGCGCGACGGACCGGCGAGCGCCGGCGCGGGGCTGCTCTCGTCCTTCAGGGCCACGCCGCTGAGCCCGCGCGTGCGTGCCGCCTCCAGCAGCCAGGCGAGCCGGCGGGCCGCCTCGGGAAGGGCCAGGCCCTCGGGCCGCACGTTCGAGATGCAGTTGCGCTCGGCGTCGCTGCGGCCGGGGCGCGGATCCCACGTCAGGTAGATGCCCAGGCTGTCGGGCGAGCTGAGCCCGGGCCGCTCGCCGATCAGCACGGCCACCAGGCGGGCGCCGAGCGCCGCGCCGATCGGGTCGCCGATCGCCACACGCCCTTGCTCGACCAGGGCCACCGGCGCGAGCCGCCAGCCGGCGCCGAGCACCTCGCGCAGCGCCGCGACCAGCGGCACGGCATGCCGCTCGACGGCCAGGGCCGAAAGGCCGTCGGCGATCACCAGCGCGAGGTCGCGCGGCGTGCCACGCGGCAGTGCCGCCAGCCGTTGCCGCGAAGGTTCGTCGAGCCGGCGTCCGAGGTCAGGCCGCTGCAGGTAGATCGGCCGGTCGGCCGCGGCGCTGTGCAGGCGCAGCGTGGGCAGGCCGAGCGCCACGAGGCCCTGCTCGAGCGGACCGAGCTCGAGCCGCCGCTGCACCGCGTCGCGCGCCTGCGCGTGGGCGAGCTGGAACGCGAGCTGCGCCGCGGTCGGCTGGCTGACCCCGCTGCGCCCGAGCCCGATGCGCGCCGGCGTGTGCCGGCGCAGCGTGCGCCAGGGCTGGGGGATCACGGTCGGTTCGTCCATCGCGGTTGCCTGTTCAGCCGGCGCGTTCGAGCAACCCGGCAAAGCGCGCCGGCAGCGCATCGGCCAGCCGGTCGGGCGCGCCGGGCAGGGTGATCTGCATCGCCTCGAGCCAGCGTTCGAACTCCGGCGCCGGCCGCAGCCCGAGCACGCGGCGTGCGTAGAGCGCGTCGTGGAACGAGGTGCTCTGGTAGTTGAGCATCACGTCGTCCGAGCCGGGAATGCCCATCACGAAGCTGACGCCGGCCACGCCGAGCAGGGTAAGCAGGGTGTCGAGGTCATTCTGGTCGGCCTCGGCATGGTTGGTGTAGCAGATGTCGCAGCCCATCGGCAGGCCGAGCAGCTTGCCGCAGAAATGGTCCTCCAGCCCGGCGCGGATGATCTGCCGGCTGTCGTACAGGTACTCCGGGCCGATGAAGCCGACCACGCTGTTGACCAGCAGCGGCTGGAACCGCCGCGCCACGCCGTAGGCGCGCGCCTCGATGGTCTGCTGGTCGCAGTCGTGGTGCGCCTGGGCCGAGAGCGCGCTGCCCTGGCCGGTTTCGAAGTACATGACGTTCGTGCCGTGCGTGCCGTCGTCGAAGCGCGCGCCGCGCTGCAGCGAGAGCGCGGCGGCGCGCGCTTCGCCGAGCAAGGCGAGGTCGATGCCGAAGCTGCGGTTGGTGCCCTCGGTGCCGCCGATCGACTGGAACACCAGGTCCACCGGCGCGCCACGCTCGATGCACTGCAGGGTGTTGGTGACATGCGTGAGCACGCAGCTCTGGGTCGGGATGTCCCAGCGGCGGATCACCGCGTCGAGCATCTGCAGCAGCGTGGTGACCTGGGCCACGTTGTCGCCGGCCGGGTTGATGCCGATCACCGCGTCGCCGCTGCCGTGCAGCAGGCCGTCGAGCAGGCTGGCGGCGATGCCGACCGGATCGTCGGTCGGGTGATTCGGCTGCAGCCGGGTCGAGAGCCGGCCGGGCAGGCCGATCGTGCCGCGAAAGCGCGTGACCACGCGGCACTTGCGCGCCGCAGCGACCAGGTCCTGGTGGCGCATCAGCTTGCTGACCGCGGCCGCCATCTCGGGCGTGATGCCGGGTGCGAGTGCAGCGAGCGTGGCACCGTCCACCGCATCGGACAGCAGCCAGTCGCGGAAGCCACCCACCGTCAGGTGCGCCACCGGGGCGAACGCGGCGGCGTCGTGCGTGTCGATGATCAGCCGCGTGACCTCGTCCGCCTCGTACGGCACCACCGCCTCGTTCAGGAAGGTGGCCAGCGGCAGATCGGCCAGCGCCATCTGCGCGGCCACGCGCTCCTCGGCGCTGCGCGCCGCGATGCCGGCCAGCTCGTCGCCCGAGCGCAGCGGCGTGGCGCGCGCCATCAGCGTGCGCAGATCGTCGAAGACGTGGCGCGTGGCGCCGACGGTGTGCGCGTAGGGCATCGTGGGCTGAACCTCAGGCCGCGGCCGGCAGTGACTCGCGGCGCCGGCGCGTAGCCAGCACGTAAGCGTAGCCCAGCAGGCCGAGCACGACGAACAGCAGCGCGATCAGCGGGTTGTAGTAGACCATCGTCCCCAGGCACACCAGTGCCGCGAGCAGCGCGAAGGCCGGGAACGCCGGGTACAGCGGCGCTCGGAACGGCCGCGCCAGGCCGGGCTCGCTGCGGCGCAGCTTGAACAGGCTGGCCATGCTGACGATGTACATCACGATCGCGCCGAACACGCTCATCGTCACGATGTTGGCGGTGAGTGTCTGGCCGCCGAAGCTGAACAGCTCGTCGCTGAAGATCGCCGCGATGCCGACCACGCCGCCGGCCAGCACCGCCAGGTGCGGCGTGTGGAAGCGCGGATGCACACGCCCGAAGGCGCCGGGCAGGAAGCCCGCACGCGCCAGCGCGAAGATCTGGCGCGAGTAGCCGAGGATGATGCCGTGGAACGAGGCGACCAGCCCGAACAGGCCGAGCCACACCAGCATGTGCAGCCAGCCGCTGGATTCGCCGACGATCGCCTTCATCGCCTGCGGCAGCGGGTCGTTGATGTTGGAGAGCCTGGTCCAGTCGCCCGCGCCGCCGGCGAACACCATCACGCCGATGGCCAGCACCAGCAGCGTCAGGATGCCGGCGATGTAGGCGATCGGGATCGAGCGCTTCGGGTCCTTGGCCTCTTCCGCGGCCATGGCCACGCCCTCGATGGCGCGGAAGAACCAGATCGCGAACGGGATGGCGGCAAACATGCCCGGAATGGCCGCGGCGCTGAAGCCGTCCTGCCCGGCCCAGCCGCCCTTGACGAAGTGGGCCACCGAGAAGCCCGGCGACACCACGCCCATGAACACCAGCAGCTCGAAGATCGCGATCAGCGTGACCACCAGCTCGAAGGTGGCGGCGATCTGCACGCCCAGGATGTTCAGCGTCATGAACACCAGGTAGGCGCCCACCGCGGCGAGCTTCGGGTCCAGCCCCGGGAACTGCACGTTGAGGTAGGAGCCGATCGCCAGCGCGATGGCCGGCGGCGCGAACACGAACTCCACCAGCGTGGCATAGCCGGCGATGTAGCCCCCGGTCGGCCCGAAGGCGCGCCGGCTGTACTCGAACGGACCGCCGGCATGCGGGATCGAGGTGGTCAGCTCGGTGAAGCTGAAGATGAAGGTCGTGTACATCAGCGCGATGAAGCCCGCGGTGACGAGGAAACCGAGCGTGCCGGCGCCGGCCCAGCCATAGCTCCAGCCGAAGTACTCGCCCGAGATGACGAGGCCGACGGCGATGCCCCACAGCTGCCAGGTCGACAGCGACTTGTCCAGGCCCGGTGACGGGTTCTTGCTCATGTTCATCCCTCCGAGGATCGAGGGTCCGCAAGAGGCAAGGCCCGTGCCGGATTTCTCCGGCGCGGTGGCACGCCGCTGGTGCCGGCGTGCACTCGGAACGTTCAGCCCGAACCGCCGGCGAGCGCCTCGGCCTGCGCCAGGCTCGGCATCGCGCCGATGGCGCCCGCGCCGGTGACCGACAGCGCCGCCGCGGCATTGGCCAGCGGCGCGGCCGCCTCCAGCGGCAGGCCACGCGCGAGCGCGGCGGCCAGGGCGCCGGTGCAGGTGTCGCCGGCGCCGATGGTGTCGACCACCGTCACGCGGTGCCCAAGCACGTGGCGCGGCGCCGCGCCCGTGCGCACCAGGCAGGCGCCGCGTTCGCCGAGCGTCACGAGCACGGCGCCGGCGCCGCGCGCGAGCAGGACGCGTGCGCAGTCTTCGACGGGCGCGTTCTCGCCCAGGCCGGCGAGGCCGCGCAGCTCGCCCTCGTTGGGCGTGAGCACATCGGTCAGCGCGAGCAGTTCGTCGGGCAGCGGCCGCGCCGGCGCGGGGTTGAGCAGCGTGGTCACCCCGTGGGCGCGGGCGATGCGGAAGGCCTCGAGCGTGGCGTCCATCGGCACCTCGTTGGGCGCCATCACCACCCGCGCGGCGGCGATGGTGGCCTCGGCCGCGCCCACGTTGGCCGGCCCCAGCTTGCCGCCGGCGCCGAGGTAGACGGCGATGCTGTTGTCGCCGCCTTCGTACACCAGGATCTGCGCGACCCCGCTGCGCTCGCCGGCGGCCACCTCGACATGCTGCGTGGCGATGCCTTCGCGGCGCCACAGGTCCAGCGCCATGCGGCCGAAGTCGTCGTCGCCGATGCGGGCAATCACCGCGACCCGGGCGCCCTGGCGCGCCGCGGCCACGGCGGCATTCGAGCCCTTGCCGCCGGGGCCGATCTCGAACTGCGTGGCGAGCAGGGTCTCGCCGCGCGCGATCGGGCGCGGCACCTGCGAGATCAGGTCGGCATTCCACGACGCGAGGCAGACCACGTCCATCACTTCGCTCCGTACCCCATGGTCTGCGGCAGCCACAGCACGATCTGCGGGAACACCGTCATCGCCAGCAACAGGGCCAGCAGCAGCACGAGGAACAGCCAGCCTTCTTTCATCATCGCGCCGATCGGGATGCCCGTCAGCGCCTTGGTGACGAACAACAGCATGCCGAAGGGCGGGTGGATCAGGCCGATCATCATGTTCAGTACCACCAGCACGCCGAAATGCACCAGGTCGATGCCGAGCGCCTTCACCGCCGGCAGCAGCATCGGCACGAACACCAGCAGCAGCACCGAGACGTCGAGGAAGCAGCCGAGCACCAGGAACAGCAGGTTCACGAGCAGCAGGAAGGCGAGCGGCGACAGGTGCAGCGCATCGACCCAGGTGGCCAGCATCTGCGGCACGCCCTCGGCAGTGAAGGCGTAGTTCAGCATGAACGAGCCGGCGAGGATCAAGGTGATCACTGCGCTGCCGCGCGCCGACTCCAGCACCACGCCGTAGAGCGTGCGCCAGGAGAGGGCGCGGTAGACGACACCCGCGAGGATCAGCGCGTGCGCGGCGGCCACCGCCGCGGCCTCGGTGGGCGTGAAGGCGCCCGAGTAGATGCCGCCCAGCAGAACGATCGGCATCGACAGCGGCAGCGCGCCGCGGAACAACACTGCTGGCCACTCCGACAGCGGCACCGGTGCCTCGCGCGGCATGTTGCGCTTGGTGGCGATGTACTGCACCACGCCCATCATCAGCAGCGCCATCAGCACGCCCGGCAGCACGCCGCCGAGGAACAGCGCCCCGACCGAGGCGCCCGACACCAGCGCGTAGATCACCATCGGGATCGACGGCGGGATGATGGGCCCGAGCGTCGCGCTGGCCACCACCACCGCACCGGCGAAGCCGGGCGAGTACTCCGGCTTCTTCAGCATCTGGCGGATGGTCACCAGACCGGGGCCGGCGGCGTCCGCAATGGCGCTGCCGCTCATGCCGGAGAAGATCACGCTGACGAGGATGTCCACCTGCGCCAGCCCGCCGCGCAGCCGGCCGACCAGGATGCGGCAGAAGTCGAAGATGCGCTCGCTCACCGTGCCGGCGTTCATGATGTTCGCGGCAAACACGAACAGGGGCACCGCCAGCAGCACGTAGCTGTTGTACAGGCCGTTGCCGATCTGCTCGGCGACGAGTCCCAGGTCCTGGCGCTTGGTGGCGAGGTAGGCGATGCCCGAGGCGATCATCGCGAAGCCGATCGGCACACGCATCAGCATGCCGCCGGCGAGCACGCCCACCAGGGCGAGGAGGGCAAGGTTCATGAGGCAGGCACTCCGGCGTCTTCCAGCCCGCGGCCGCGCAGCGCCTCGAGCACGTTCCAGGCGCAGCGCAGCGCGAGCGCGGCCAGCAGCGCGACGAAGGGCGCGAACACGAGGCTGAACGGCACGTTCAGCACCGGCGTGCCCTCGCGGGACATGAAGCTCACGTAGTCCCAGGTGGCCGGCAGCGCCCAGGCTGCCAGCACGCCGACCACGCCGTTGCCGACCACGCGCATCACCTGGCGGCCGCGCGTGCCCGCGGCGTTCCACAGCAGGTCGAACATCACGTGCTCGCGCTCGGGCACGACGAAGGCCGCCGACCAGAGGATCACCCAGACGTAGAGCACCACGGCCAGCTCGTCCGTCCAGGGCAACGGCCTGCCGAAGCCGAAGCGCGCCACGATCTGCACGACGAACACCAGGAACAGCGCGGCGAACAGCAGCGCGCCGAGCGCGCCGGCGCCGCGGCGGAGCAGGGCGAGCATGGCGGGCTACCTGGTCGCGTTGATTCGGTCCAGCAAACCCTTGGGCCAGGCCTTGGCGATGTCGGAGTTCGCGTAGGCTGCCTGCACCGCCTTGCGGAAGGCCTCGACGTCCGGCGTCGTGACCTGCAGGCCCTGCTGCTTGAAGAAGTCGACGATCTGCGCCTCCTCCTTGAGCCGGTTCTCGTTGTTGAACGCGGCGGCGGCCTGCGCCGCGGCCTTGACCTTGCCCTTCTGCGCGGCCGAGAGCGCGTTCCAGCTCTTGTTGGAGATCGAGATGAAGATGCCGTCCACCAGGTGGTTGGTCAGCACGATCTGCTTGGTGACCTCGTAGAACTTGGCGGCGCGCACCGAGGGCAGCGGGTTGTCCTGCCCGTCGATGGTGCCGGTCTTCAGGCCCAGGTACACCTCGCCGAAGGCCAGCGGCGTGGCGGTGGCGCCCAGCGCCTCGCCGAGGAACAGCCACTCCTTGCTGCCGGGCATGCGCAGCTTCACGCCCTTGAGATCCGCCGGCGTCTTGACGTTGCGCGGCTCGCGCAGGTTGACCTGCCGTGTTCCGAGGTAGACGGTGGCCAGCGGCGTGACGTCCATCTTCTCGCTGACCAGCTTGAACAGCTCCTCGCCGATCGGCCCGTTGAACACCTTCTGCTGGTGCTCGGGGTCGCGCACGATGTAGCCGGCGGTGAAGATCGAGAACTCGGGCACCAGCTTGGCGATGTCGAAGGCCGAGATCGACGCCAGCTCGAGGTTGCCGCGGGCCATCGCGGCCGGCTCGGCACCTTGCTTGAACAGCGAGGCGTTCAGGTTGATCTGCACGTCGAACTCGCCCGGCGCGCTCTTGTCGAGCGAGTCCTTGAACACCGTCCACATCTTCGCGTGCCAGTCGTCCGGTACCGCGGGCGTGGAGATGCGCAGCGGGATCTTGCCCTGCGCCTGGGCCAGCGGCGTGAGCGCGGCCAGCGCGAGCGTGAGCGCGGCGAGCAGGTGGCGGCGGGTCGGTCGGGTCATGGTCGTCTCCTCGTGGTTCGAATCGGGTCAGTCGGTGACCGCATCGAGTGCGAGCGGCGCGAGCGCGCCGCGCAGCCGGGCGAACCCGTCGCCATCGAGTGTCACCAGCGGCGGGCGCACGCGCAGCCAGGTCTCGTCGCCGTGCAGCGCGGCCATCACGCCTTTCAGCGCCGGGATCAGCGCGTAGCCGCCCAGCACCGCGAGCAGGCGTTCGATGCGCGCCAGCGCGGCCGGCGTCGCCGCGTCGTCAGGCTGCAGCACGAGGCGGCGCACGGTGCGCGGCATGAAGTTGGCGAGGCCGCTGACGGCGCCGGTGCTGCCGCGCCGGCCGAGCACCGGCAGGTCGGGCTCGTGGCCCACGTGCACCGTGATGCCGGGCATGAAGGCATCGGCCAGCGCCAGTGCGTGGGCGCGGTCGCCGGCGCTGTCCTTGATGCCGACGATGGTGCCCGGGTAGCGCCGCAGCAACTCGGCGATCACCGCGTGCGAGAGGCCGAGGCCGGCCACCTGGGGGATGTGGTACAGCATCACGCGCAGGCGCGGGTCGGCGGCCTGTTCAATGACCCAGGCATAGGCGTCGACGATGCCCTGGTCGCTCACGCCCTTGAGGAAGAACGGCGGCAGCATCAGCACACCCCAGGCGCCGATGGCGAGCGCGTGGCGCGTCAGCGCCAGCGTGTCGGGCAGGGCGGCGCAACTGGTCGAGACGAGGATGCGCTCGCCCGGCACGCCGCCGGCCACCAACGCATCCACCGCGGCGATACGTTCGGCCACGCTGAACGACGGGCCCTCCCCGGTGGTGCCGAAGGGGGTGACGCCGCCGCAACCGGCCGCCAGCAGCGCGCGGGCGTGGGCGGCGAAGCGCGCATGGTCGATCGTGAGATCGTCCTGCAGCGGGGTCAGCAGGGCCGGCCAGATGCCGGGCAGGGGAGTCAGGGTCATGGTCAGTGGTCCGTGCGCGGCAACGGCGGCCGCGGCAAGCCGAGCACACGCCGTCGTGCGCTCTCGATGTGGTGGCCGAGTCGGCGCGCCACCTCGTCGGCATCGCGTGCGCGCAGCGCCTCGATGAACCAGAGGTGCTCCTCCATCGCGGGCAGCAGCGCGTCGTCCGACAGCGCCGAGCCCTCCAGGCGGATCAGGCGCACGCGCAGGCTGTTGATGCGGTAGGCCTCGGAGATCAGCTCGTTGCCGAGCGTGTCGATCATCAGGTCGTGCAGTCCCCAGTCGACCGTGGTGGCGTCGGTCAGCAGCGTGTCGTCCACCGGGCCGCGGCGGGCGCGCTCGACGATGCGGCGGTGGGCGTCCTCGATGGCCTCGAGGTCGGCCTCGGAGACCGCGCTGCAGAAATGCGTCGCCGCCTCGCGCTCGAGCAGGGCGCGGAACTGGAAGGCGTTGTTGATCAGCTTCAGGTCGACGTGTGCGATCTGCAGGCCGCGCTGCGGCACCGTGCGCAGCAGGCCTTCGGCCTCGAGCCGCGGGATCAGCTCGCGCACCGCGCCCAGCGGCATGCCCAGCAACTGCATCAGCTCGCGCTGCGAGACGAACTGCCCGGGTCGGATGTTGGCCTGCACGATCTGCTGCTGGAAGCTTTCGTAGGCGCGGGCGCGCAGGGAGGTGGCCATCTCGGTCGGTATCGACAACGTGCTGACATGTTAGTTGGCACACCAGTCGACCCGATCAGGGCTTACCCGGGTCCGGGCAGGGTGCCGGCCGGCGTGGCGGATTCGCGTAAACTCGCGCCCGCTGCGGGTGTAGTTCAATGGCAGAACGGCAGCTTCCCAAGCTTCATACGAGGGTTCGATTCCCTTCACCCGCTCCAGGATCCCCGGGCCGCTGACGCGGCCCTTTTTGCGGGCGCGCAAAGCGCGGAGCAGGCTGTGAACGGGCAGACGCTGCGGGTGCTGGTGGTGGAGCAGGGCGTGCCGGCGGGCCTGCCGGCGCGCGACGCGCTCGGCCCGCTCGAGCTGCAGCAAGTGGCCGGCCTCGAGGCGGCCGCGCAGGCGCTGGACGCCGGGCCGGTCGATGCGCTGCTGCTCACCCTGCCCTGCACGGCGCTCGCGGCCCTGCCGGCCTGGCCGGCGTTCTCGCGCGCCGTGGCCGAGGCGGCGGTGCTGGTGGCCTGCGACGGCGAGCCCGGGCTCGAGGTCTCGCTGCGCCTGGTGCAGCTCGGCGTGCAGGATGTGCTGGCGCTCGAGGCGTCCACCCTGCCGCGGGCGCTGCGCCTGGCCGTCGAGCGGCGCCGCCTGCAGGAGCTCAGCCGCAAGGCGCTCGGCACCGATCTGCTGACCGGCCTGCCCGACCAGGCCCAGCTCACCGAGCAGCTCACGCAACTGCTCGCGATGCGTGAGCGCCAGCCTGCGCCGATGGCGCTGCTGGCGGTGCGGCTGGACGGACTGGCTGCCGCCGAGGCCCGGCTCGGGCGCGAATCGGCCAACGCGCTGCGGCGCAAGATCGCGGTACGGCTGCGCGTCGGCCTGCGCGCCGGCGACGTGGTGGCCGCGCTCGGCGCTGACCTGCTCGCGGTGCTGCTCGCGCAACTGCAGGACGTGCAGGATGCCGCGCGCGTGGCCGACAAGCTGCGCGAGGCGCTGCGTGCGCCGTTCGCCGTGGCCGGCGAGCAGGTGGCGATCGCCGCGGCCATCGGCACGGCGCGTTACCCGCAGGACGGGCGCGACGCCGCCACGCTGCTGCGCCTGGCCACCGGCCAGGCCGCCGCCGCGCCGACGCAGGGTCGCGCCGGCAGCGCGCCCCCGGCCGCCGCCAACGACGGCGCCTGACGCAATCCAGTGCCCGATCCGGACAACCCGACCAGGGGTTGTGGGGCCCGCGGCGGGGGCCGACCATGCGCGCGCCTCGTCACCACCGGAGACCACCCATGGCAACCACCATCAGCCGCGAAACCGCGCAGACCCTGGCCGAGACCATTGCCAAGGTCCGGCTGATCGACCAGCAGGACAAGAAGCTGCAGCCGCGCTACAAGCGCTTCTACGACGGCCTCAAGGCCGGCATCGCCGACCAGAGCAGCGAGGAGATCGAGCTGTACCGGCCGCAGCTGGCGGCCGTGAACGACGAGATCGACGAGTGCCTGGCGACGGTGAAGGAGGCGCTCGAACTGATCACGAAGCTGCGCAAGGACAAGGACCTGATGGAGACCAAGTTCGACCAGGTCGAGCAGCTGGTCAAGGTCGTGGCCAGGACGCGCAAGAAGCTCACCGACCAGGCCACCGACGCACGCGAGCTCGACAAGCAGGTCGACAAGGCGCTGGGCGAGATCCAGAAGGGCGAGGTCGCGATCGAGGGTGACCTCGGCGCGCTGCAGGCGCAGGTGAAGAACCTGATGGACAAGATCGTGGTCGTCAACACGGAGACGCCGAAGCTCGAGCAGGCGGCGCGCAAGGCGTGGGAGCAGAAGAACCAGAAGGCGCTGACCGACGCACGCGACAAGCTGATCTCCTTCCAGAAGAACGGCACCACCGAGATCGGGCTGCGCGGCAAGCTCGAGAAGTTCAAGAAGCAGTACCCCGACCTCGACCGCGCCCGCAAGGCCGAGCTGCAGTGGATGTTCGACGACCTCGACCGCGCGCGCGACAGCGTCGACCGCGTCGAGCCGATCGTGAAGGACCTGATGGCGCTCGGCCAGGTGCCCAAGGAGGAGAAGAAGGCACCGCCGCCGCCGCCGAAAACGTTCAGCGTGGCGGAGGTGACCAGGATCGTCGCCGAGTTCGGCCTCGACACCAACAGCGTCGACCTGCGCGCCCGGGCGATGAAGATCATCAACGCCTGCCCCTTCGACGAATGGCCGAAGGAACTCGCCAAGCTCTACAAGGCCAAGGAGTCCGACCTGAAGGCGAAGCTCGGCAAGGTGCGCAACCTCTCGTTCGTCAAGCCGTCGACCCTCATCGACATCTGAACGGCTACTTCAGGATGTCGCCCAGGCAGAGGTACTTGATCTCGACGTAGTCGTCGATGCCGTGGTGCGAGCCTTCGCGGCCCAGGCCCGACTGCTTGACGCCGCCGAAGGGCACCTCGGTGGTCGAGATCAGGCCGGTGTTGATGCCGACCATGCCGTACTCCAGCGCCTCGCCGACGCGGAAGATGCGGCCGACGTCGCGGCTGTAGAAGTAGCTCGCGAGGCCGAACTCGGTGGCGTTGGCCGCGGCGATGACTTCCTCCTCGGTCTTGAAGCGGAACACCGGTGCCACCGGGCCGAAGGTTTCTTCCTTCGCGCACAGCATGTCGCCGGTGACGTTGGCCAGCACGGTGGGGGTGTAGAAACGCTCGCCGATCTTCGAGCCGCCCACCACCACCCGGGCGCCCTTGGAAAGCGCGTCGGCCACGTGGCGCTCGACCTTCTCGATCGCCTGGCCGTCGATCAGCGGGCCCTGGCTGACGCCGGCCTCGAAGCCGTTGCCGACCTTGATGCCCTTGGTCTTCTCCGCCAGCTTGGCGACGAAGGTGTCGTACACCCCGTCCTGCACGTACAGCCGGTTGGCGCAGACGCAGGTCTGGCCGGCGTTGCGGTACTTGCTGATCATCGCGCCCTCGACGGCGCTGTCCAGATCGGCGTCGTCGAACACGATGAAGGGCGCGTTGCCGCCGAGCTCGAGGCTCAGCTTCTTGATCGTCGGCGCGCATTGCGCGGCGAGGATGCGGCCAACCTCGGTGGAGCCGGTGAAGGACAGGTGGCGCACGATGTCGCTCGCGCACAGCACCTTGCCGACGGCGATGGAGTTGGGGCCGTCGGCGGTGATCACGTTCAGCACGCCGGCCGGCATGCCGGCACGCTGCGCCAGTTCGGCCACCGCGAGGGCCGACAACGGCGTCTGCTCGGCCGGCTTGATGACCACCGGGCAGCCGGCGGCCAGCGCCGGCGCGACCTTGCGGGTGATCATCGCGATCGGGAAGTTCCACGGCGTGATGGCCGCGCACACGCCCATCGGCTGCTTGATGACGAGGTAGCGCTTGTTGTTGTCGGTGGTCGGGATGGTCTCGCCGTAGACGCGGCGGGCTTCCTCCGCGAACCACTCGATGAAGCTCGCGCCGTAGCCCACCTCGCCCTTGGCCTCGGCCAGCGGCTTGCCCTGCTCGGCGGTCATGATGCGGGCCAGGTCGTCCGCATGCTGGTGCAGCAGGTGGAACCACTTCATCAGGATCGCGCCGCGCTCCTTGGCGGTCTTGGCGCGCCAGGCCGGCCAGGCCTTCTCGGCCGCCTTCAGCGCGGCCTCGGTCTCGGCGGCACCCAGGTTGGCCACGTCGGCGAGCTTCCCGCCGGTGGCCGGATCGGTCACTTCGAAGCGGGTGGCAGCGCCCACCCATTCGCCGTTCACCAGCGCGTTGTTCTTCAGCAGCGAGGCATCCGCCAGCGTGGCCAGCGGCGAGGTCTTCATGTCCATCTCGGGTCTCCGGGAAAATCAGCGAAAGCGTACACCGGGCAGCACGCAGAGCATCTCGTAGAGCAGATTGGCCCCGAGCAGCGCGGTGTTGCCGGTGGGGTCGTAGGGTGGCGAGACCTCGACGAGATCGGCGCCCACGAGGTTCAGCCCCGTGCAGCCGCGGATGACTTCGAGCGCCTGCGGCACCGTCAGCCCGCCGATCTCCGGCGTGCCGGTGCCGCCGGCATACGAGGGATCGATGCCGTCGATGTCGAAGCTCAGGTACACGGGGTGGGTGGGCCCGATGCGTTCGCGAACCTGCGCCATCAGCGGCGCGAGCGACTGCCACCAGACCTCGTGCGCCGGCACCACCGTGAAGCCCTGGGCGCGCGGCCAGTCGAAGTCGTCGGCCGCGTAGCCGGTGCCGCGCAGGCCGATCTGCCAGACCTTGCTGCCCGCCAGCAGGCCTTCTTCGACGGCGCGGCGGAACGGCGTGCCGTGCGCGATGCGCTCGCCGAACATCTCGTCGTTGACGTCGGCGTGCGCATCCACGTGCACCAGCGCCACCGGGCCGTGTTTCTTCGCCACGGCACGCAGGATGGGCAGCGCGATCGTGTGGTCGCCGCCGAGCGTCAGCGGCCTGCAGCCCGCGGCCAGCACGCGCTCGTAGAAGGCCGTGATGATGGGCAGGGACTTCTCGAGCGAGTAGGTGTTGATCGGCACGTCGCCGAGGTCGGCCACCTGCAGGGTGTCGAAGGGCGCGGCGCCGGTGGCCATGTTGTACGGCCGCAGCAGCGCGGATTCGGCGCGGATCTGGCGCGGGCCGAAACGTGCGCCCGGGCGGTGGCTGGTGCCGATGTCCAGCGGCACGCCGATGAAGGCGGCGTCCAGGCCGGCAGGCGACTCGGCCGCGGGAAGGCGCATCATGGTTGCGTGCCCGCCGAAGCGCGGCATCGCGTTGCCCGACAGGGGCTGGTTCTTCTCCATCAGCGGCGCCGTCCTCTGAGCCATTCCAGCGCCAGCAGCAATGCGGTCGTGAAGATGATCAGCAGGGTCGCCACCGCCGCGATCGTCGGCGTGATGTTCTCGCGAATGCCGGTGAACATCTGGCGCGGCAGCGTCACCTGGTCGGGGCCGGCGAGGAAGAGCGTGACCACCACCTCGTCGAACGAGGTCGCGAAGGCGAACAGGGCGCCGGAGATCACGCCCGGCGCGATGACCGGCAGGGTCACGCGGAAGAAGGTGTTCAGCGGGTTCTCGCCGCAGCTGAGGCTCGCGCGCACCAGGTTGTGGTTGAAGCCCTGCAGCGTGGCGAGCACGGTGGTCAGCACGAAGGGCGCGCCGAGCGCGGCGTGCACGATGATCAGGCCGAGGTAGCTGTCGGCCAGGCCCAGCGGCGCGAAGAAGAGATAGGTGCTGACGCCGACCACGATGATGGGCACGACCATCGGCGCGATCAGCAGGCTCATCAGCGTGCCCTTGAACGGGAAGTCGGTGCGCGCCAGGCCCACCGCCGCCATCGTGCCGAGCGCCGTGGCCACCAGCGTGGCCGCCGGCGCGACGATGAAGCTGTTCTTCGCTGCGCGGATCCACTCCGGCGAGCCGAACAGGTTCTCGTACCAGCGCAGCGACCAGCCCGGGATCGGGTAGGCCAGGAAGGACGAGTTGCTGAACGACAGCGGGATGATCACCAGGATCGGCAGCAGCAGGAACAGCAGCACGCCGACGCAGGCGACGCGCAGCGCCCACCAGCCCAGCTTGTCGAGCGGGGTCGCGTAGGCCGGGAACTCCGGCAGCCAGCGTTGCAGCGTGTTCATCCCAGGCTCAGCTCCGACTTGACGACCCGGCGGTACAGGCCGTAGAGGATCAGCGTGGCGACCAGCAGGATCGCGCCCAGCGCCGCCGCCATGCCCCAGTTGACCGTCACGTTGGCGTACTGCGCGACGTAGTAGCTCAGCATCTGGTCGTCCGCGCCGCCGAGCAGCGCGGGCGTCACGTAGTAGCCGATGCTGAGGATGAAGACCAGCAGCGCACCGGCACCGATGCCCGGGTAGGTCTGCGGCACGTAGACGCGGAAGAAGGCGATCAGCGGCGGCGAGCCCAGCGACACGGCTGCCCGCAGGTAGGTCGGCGGCACGCTCTTCATCACGCTGTACAGCGGCAGGATCATGAAGGGCAGCAGGATGTGCACCATCGCGATCACGACGCCGGTGCGGTTGAACAGCAGCTGCAAGGGCTGCGAGATGACGCCCAGGCCCATCAGCGCGCCGTTGACCAGGCCGCCGTTCTGCAGCAGCACGATCCAGGCGGCCACGCGCACGAGGATGGAGGTCCAGAACGGCACCAGCACCAGGATCATCAGCACGTTGGCCTGGCGGGCCGGCAGGATGCTCAGCCAGTAGGCGAGCGGGTAGCCGAGCAGCAGGCACCAGAGCGTGACGACCGCGCTGATGCCGAAGGTGCGCGCCAGGATGCGGCCGAACACCTGCTGGTCTTCGGGCATGCGTTCGATGTGGCCGGCGGCGTCGCGCCGGAAATCGAGCGAGGCGAGCAGGTAGTCGCCGGTCCAGCGCGCGCCGTTCTTGGCGATCGCCTGCCAGTACTTGGGCTCGTTCCAGCGCTCGTCGAGCGCGAGCAGCTTCGCCTTCGCGTCGGCCGGGTTCGCGGCTTCGACCGGCAACGCGCGGTGCAGGCCCATCACCAGCGACCGCGCGCCGGCGACTTCGGAATTGAGGCGCCGCGCCAGCGCGCCGGCATCGGCGGCATCGGGCAGCGCGGAGAGGTCCTGGATCACCGCGGCGTAGGCCGCGTCGGGCGGCGTGCCTTCGCGGTTCCAGGCCTCGAGCGCCACCACGGTGCGCGGCAGCGCGTTGGCCACCTCCGGGTTCTCGATCGCGCGCTTGAGCAGCACGGCGATCGGCACCAGGAAGGTGGCGAGCAGGAACACGAGCAGCGGCAAGGTCAGCGCGAAGGCGCGCAGCTTGCGGCGCCGCTCGGCCCGCGCGAGCGAGCGCTGCAGCGCCCGGGGGTCCGGCAAGCCGGGCAGGGATGCTGTCAGCGTCGTCATCGCGCGTGCCTCGCTGCGCTTACTGCGCCGCCCAGGCGGCGAAGCGCTTCTCCAGTTCCTCGCCCTGGTCGGCCCAGAACTTGATGCTGAACTGCAGCGCGTCCTTCGAGTTGGCCGGCGCGGTGGGCAGGTTCTCCAGCACCTTGGCGTCCAG
This sequence comes from Piscinibacter caeni, assembly GCA_003265685.1. Taxonomy (GTDB): domain Bacteria; phylum Pseudomonadota; class Gammaproteobacteria; order Burkholderiales; family Burkholderiaceae_C; genus Piscinibacter; species Piscinibacter caeni. The sequence goes on from QJOU01000056.1 coordinate 28,379, forward strand.
CTTGGCCAGCGCCTTGGTGTTGGTCGGGCCGTAGGCGATGTTCTTGGCGTACTCGGCCTGCGCTTCCGGCGTGCTCGCGAAGGCGATGAACTTCATCGCGGCGTCCTTGTTCGGCGTGCCCTTGGGGATGACCCAGTAGTCCAGGTCGTAGATGCCGCCGGTCCAGGTGATCTTGAGGTTCTTGCCCTCGCGGTTGGCGGCGTCGATGCGGCCGTTGTAGACGGTGGACAGCACCACGTCGCCGGCCACCAGGAACTGCGGCGGCTGTGCGCCGGCTTCCCACCACTGGATGCTGGGCTTCAGCTCGGTCAACTTCTTGAACGCGCGGTCCGCACCTTCCTTGGTGGCCAGCACCTTGTAGACGTCGGCAGACTTCACGCCGTCGGCCATCAGCGCGAACTCGAGGTTGTAGCGCGCGCCCTTGCGCATGCCGCGCTTGCCGGGGATCTTCTTGGTGTCCCAGAAGTCGGCCCAGGTGGTGGGTGCGGTCTTGAGCTTGTCGCCGTTGTAGGCCATCACGGTGGACCACACGAAGATGCCGACGCCGCAGTCGCTCACGGCCGCGGACATGAAGTCGCTCTTCGGCGCAATCTTCGAGTAGTCGAGCTTCTCGAACAGGCCCTCGTCGCAGCCGCGCGCCACGTCGGGTGACTCGACCTCGACCACGTCCCAGGTGACCTTCTTGGTCTCGACCATGGCCTTGATCTTGGCCTGCTCGCCGTTGTACTCGACCGGCACGATCTTGGTGCCCGTCTTCTCGAAGGGCTCGTAGAAGGCCTTCTTCTGCGCGTTGCCGTTGGCGCCGCCGAAGTTGACGACGGTCAGCTGCTGGCCGAAGGCCGGCAGCGCGAGGCCGGCGGCGATGACGGCGGTGGCGAGGATGCTCTTGTTCATCGTGGTGAGTCTCCGGAAGTGGAGGGTGAGAGAAAACATCAGCGGTAGATGCGGGTGAACTCGGGCGGGAACTCCAGCCAGGCGGCATCGCCCGGTCGCGGCACACTGCCCTGCGACAGCGGCAGCTTCACGGTGGCTTCGGCCTGGCCTTCGCCGACGCTGCACAGCAGGCGCAGGTGGTCGCCGAAGTAGATCACGTCGGCCACCTGGGCCTGCAGCACGTTGGCGCGCTCGCTCGGCGCGGCCCCATGCAGCACGATGCGCTCGGGCCGCGCGCTGGCCTGCACCTTGTCGCCGACCTTGGCGTCGTTGACGTTCAGGCCGGTGATCACGCGGCCGTCGGGCAGCACGATGCCGCAAAGGTCGTTGGCGCCATTCACGCCGGTGGCGCGCACCGTGCCCTCGAGCACCGTGCTGTCGCCGATGAAGCCGGCCACGAAGCGGTTGCGCGGCTGCTCGTAGATGCGCTCGACCGGATCGAGCTGCTGGATCTCGCCGTCGTTGAACACCGCGACGCGGTCGCTCATCGTCAGTGCCTCGTCCTGGTCGTGCGTCACGTAGACGAAGGTCACGCCGAGCTGGCGGTGCAGCTCCTTCAGCTCGAGCTGCATGTGCTCGCGCAATTGCTTGTCGAGCGCGCCCAGCGGCTCGTCCATCAGCACCAGCTGCGGGTTGAACACCAGCGCGCGGGCCAGCGCCACGCGCTGCTGCTGGCCGCCGGAGAGCTGGCCGGGCAGGCGGTCCGCCTTGCCGTCGAGCCGCACCATCGCAAGCGCCTTCTCCACGCGCTGCTGCTGCTCGGCCTTGCCCACCTTGCGCACCGTCAGCGGGTAGGCCACGTTCTGCCCGACCGTCAGGTGCGGGAACAGCGCGTAGTTCTGGAACACCATGCCGAAGTGGCGCTTGTGCGGCGGCGTGCGCGTGATCGGCTTGCCGTCGAGCAGGATGTCGCCGGCGGTGGGCGACTCGAAGCCCGCCAGCATCATCAGCGTGGTGGTCTTGCCCGAGCCGGAGGGGCCGAGCAGGGTGAGGAACTCGCCGCGCTGGATGTCGAGGTCGAGCGAGCGCACGACGAGCTGCACGCCGTCGTAGGTCTTCTGCACGCCGCGGAAGCGGACCAGCGGTTCGGCGGTGGCGGCCGCCGCGGCCGGCGCAGGCGCCGGGCGGGCAGCGGGGGGCTGGGCGGGTTGCATGTCAGCGCACGGCGGAGAAGCTGTCCGCGATGATGCGCAGGCCTTCGTCCAGCAGCGCATCGGAGGCGGTGAGCGGCACCAGCATGCGGATCACGTTGCCGTAGGTGCCGCAGGACAGCAGCACCAGCCCGCGGCGCGCGGCTTCGGCCACCACCTGGCGGGTCAGCTCGGCATCGGGCGTCCTGGTGCCCGGCTCGAACAGCTCGATCGCGACCATCGCGCCCAGGCCGCGCACGTCGCCGATGGCCTTGTGGTCGCGTGCGATCTGCTGCAGCGCTGCGGTGAGGCGCGCGCCGACCGCCTTGCTGCGCTCGAGCAGGCGCTCGTGCTCGAAGGCCTCGAGCACCGCGATGGCCGCCGCGCACGCCACCGGCGAGCCGGCGTAGGTGCCGCCGAGGCCGCCCGGCGCAGGCGCATCCATCACCTCGGCGCGGCCGACCACGCCGGAGACCGGAAAGCCGCCGGCCAGCGACTTGGCGGTGGTGATCAGGTCGGGCGCCACGCTCCACTGCTCGCTGGCGAACCAGGTGCCGGTGCGGCCGGCGCCGGTCTGCACCTCGTCGGCGATCAGCAGGATGCCGTGCTTGTCGGCGATCTTCTTCAGGCCGATGACGAACTCGTCCGGCGCCACGTAGAAACCGCCTTCGCCCTGCACCGGCTCGAGGATGAAGGCCGCGACGCGGCTCGCCTCGATGTCGTTCTTGAAGATCGTCTCGACCGATTCGAGCGCCCGCTCGACGCTCACGCCGTGCAGCGGGTTCGGGAACAGGGCGTGGAACACCTCGCCGGGGAAGGGCCCGAAGCCGGTCTTGTACGGCGCCACCTTGCCCGTCATGCCCAGCGTCATCAACGTGCGGCCGTGGTAGCCGCCGGTGAAGGCGATGAGGCCGGGCCGGCCCGTGTGCGCGCGGGCGATCTTGACGGCGTTCTCGACGGCTTCCGCGCCGGTGGTCAGGAACAGCGTCTTCTTCGGGAAGTTGCCGGGGGCCAGCGCATTCAGCCGCTCGGCCAGCTCGACGTAGGGCTCGTAGGCGACGACCTGGAAGCAGGTGTGGGTGTAGAGATCCAGTTGCTGCTTCACCGCATCGATCACGCCCGGGTGCAGGTGGCCGGTGTTCAGCACCGCGATGCCGCCGGCGAAATCGATGTAGCGCTTGCCTTCCACGTCCCAGAACTCGGCGTTCTTCGCCCGGGCGATGAAGATCTGGTGGGCCTGGCCCACGCCGCGCGGCACGGCCGCATGGCGGCGCGCCATCAGGGCGGCGTTGGTCGATGTCGAGGGTTGGGGGTCGCGCTGCAAGGTTCTCTCCGGGCTGGGGACGGGCGCAACTCTAGGGGCCGGGGCCGGGCGCTACCATGTACACAAATCAACGTGCCGCATCGCACTGTGCAGGCGGCGCGCCCTGTACAGGAAAGCCCTAGGTTGGGGCGCCGCAGCCGGCTCGGCACCGGCCTCGTGCGTGCTCCCCCAAGACGATGCTGATCCTCAAGCCCGAATCGACCATCCCGCTGGTCAGCCAGATCGTGGACGGCCTGCGCCGCATGATCGCCGACCAGTCGCTCAAGCCGGGCGCGAAGCTGCCCTCGATCCGCGCCTTCGCGGCGGCGCATGGTGTCAGCGTGTTCACGGTGGTGGAGGCCTACGACCGGCTGGTGGCGCAAGGCTGGCTGGTCTCGCGCGCGCATGCCGGCTTCTTCGTCAAGCGCCGGCCGGACGACGCCCCGGCGCCGGGCGAGCCGCCGGCCGTGGACCTGAACTTCGACGCGCGCTGGTACCTGAAGCAGATCTTCGAGAGCCGCAACCTGCCGATCAAGGCCGGCTGCGGCTGGCTGCCGCACGACTGGCTGTTCGAGGACGGCGTGCGCCGCAGCCTGCGCCAGCTCGCCACCGACGGTGCCGAGCTCGGCGGCTACGGCTCGCCGCACGGCCACATGGCGCTGCGCGCGCTGATCGCCGAGACGCTCTCGGAGCAGCAGATTGCCGTCACCGCCGAGCAGGTACTGCTGACCCAGGGCAGCAGCCAGGCGCTCGACCTGTGTGCGCGCCACCTGGTCAAGCCCGGCGACGCGGTGCTGGTGGACGACCCCGGCTACCCGAACCTGATGTTCATGCTGCGCCACCTGGGCGCGCGCCTGGTCGGCGTGCCGCGCACGCCGCAGGGCTACGACGTGGCGGCGCTGGAGGCGCTGATCGTCGAACACCGGCCGAGCGTGTTCTTCACCCAGCCGCGCCTGCAGAGCCCCACCGGCTCGGTGGCGCCGATCGCCCAGCTCTACCGCGTGCTGCAGCTGGCCGAGGCGCACGGGCTGACGCTGGTGGAGAACGACCTGTACGCCGACATGGACCCGCTGCAGCGCCCCTCGCTGGCCAGCCTGGACCAGCTCAAGCGCGTCATCCACGTCGGCAGCTACTCCAAGACCATCTCGCCGAACCTGCGGGTCGGCTTCCTGGCCGCGGCGCCGGCCACGCTGGAGGCCCTGACGCAGCTCAAGATGGTGTCCGGGCTGACCTCGTCGGACATCACCGAGCGCATCGCCTTCGGTGCGCTGACCGAAGGGCGCTGGCGCAAGCACCTCAAGTCCCTGCGCGACCGCCTGGCCGATGCGCATGGCCGGGTGGCACAGCGGCTCACCGGCCTGGGCTTCGAGCTGTTCGGCGAGCCCAAGGCCGGGATGTACCTGTGGGCGCGCCACCCGGACCTGACCGACGCCGCCGAGCTCTCGCGCCAGGTGGCCGGCGAGGGCGTGATGCTCGGGCCGGGCCACCTGTTCCTGGCCCAGCCGCGCACCACCGGCTGGCTGCGCTTCAACGTCGCCTTCAGCGAGGACGAGCGGCTGTGGAGCGTGCTGGCTGCGCAGATCGCCAGCCATGCGCAGCAGGCGCAAGGCTGACACGAAGCCCCCACGCTCACTGCGTTCGCTGCCCCCCGAGGGGGCGCGGCCTCCCTTGGGGCGGCCCGGCGGGAGGCCACCGCCTTTCTATAATCGAAAGTTCCGCCGATTCAAGCACTTAGAAGGCACTGGATGAAAGCCGCCGAGATCCGTCACGCGTTCCTGAAGTTCTTCGAATCGAAGGGCCATGCCATCGTGGCCTCCAGCCCGGTGATCCCGGGCGACGACCCGACGCTGCTGTTCACCAACGCCGGGATGAACCAGTTCAAGGACGTCTTCCTCGGCTTCGACAAGCGCCCGTACAGCCGGGCGACGACCTCGCAGAAGTGCATCCGCGCCGGCGGCAAGCACAACGACCTCGAGAACGTGGGCTACACGGCGCGGCACCACACCTTCTTCGAGATGCTGGGCAACTTCAGCTTCGGCGACTACTTCAAGCACGACGCGATCGTCTACGCGTGGGAGCTGCTGACCGAGGTCTTCAAGCTGCCCAAGGAGAAACTCTGGGTCACCGTCTATGCCGAGGACGACGAGGCCTACGAGATCTGGAACAAGGTGGTCGGCGTGCCGGCCGAGCGCATCGTGCGCATCGGCGACAACAAGGGCGCGCGCTACGCGTCGGACAACTTCTGGATGATGGGCGACACCGGTCCCTGCGGCCCGTGCACCGAGATCTTCTACGACCACGGCCCGGAGATCCCCGGCGGCCCGCCGGGTTCGCCCGAGGAGGACGGCGACCGCTACATCGAGATCTGGAACAACGTGTTCATGCAGTTCAACCGCGACGAGGCGGGGGTGATGCACAAGCTGCCCAAGCCGAGCGTGGACACCGGCATGGGCCTCGAGCGCATCGCGGCGGTGCTGCAGCACGTGCACTCGAACTACCAGATCGACTTGTTCGTGAACCTGCTCGCTGCCGCCAAGCAGGCGGTGGACGCGGCAGGGGCGAAGGACTGCGACAAGGACTCGCCGTCGCTGAAGGTCATCGCCGACCACATCCGCGCCTGCACCTTCACCGTGACCGACGGCGTGATCCCGGGCAACGAGGGCCGCGGCTACGTGCTGCGCCGCATCGCCCGCCGCGCCATCCGCCACGGCTACAAGCTCGGCGCGCGCAGGCCCTTCTTCCATCAGTTGGTCGCGCCGCTGGTCGAGGAAATGGGCGAGGCCTACCCCGAGCTGCGGCGCGAGAAGCTGCGCGTGACCGAGGTGCTGAAGCAGGAGGAGGAGCGCTTCTTCCAGACCATCGCCAACGGCATGGAGATCCTGGAAGCTGCTCTGGCCGGTGGCGCCAGGACGATCGACGGCGAGACCGCCTTCAAGCTGCACGACACCTACGGCTTCCCGCTCGACCTGACGGCCGACGTCTGCCGCGAGCGCGGCGTGACGGTCGATTCCGCCGGCTTCGAGGCGGCGATGAACCGCCAGCGCGAGCAGGCGCGCGCCGCGGCCAAGTTCAAGATGGCCGCGGGGCTGGAGTACGACGGCGCGGCCACCGCCTTCCACGGCTACGAGCACCTGGTATGCGAGCACAGCAAGGTGACGGCGCTGTACGTGGACGGCACGCCGGTGCAGAAGGCGCGTGCGGGCGACGACGTGGTGATCGTGCTCGACCACACGCCGTTCTACGCCGAGAGCGGCGGCCAGGTGGGCGACACCGGCGAGCTGCGCAACACGCGCGCCCGTGTGCTCGTCGAGGACACGATCAAGGTGCAGGCGGCGGTGCACGGCCATGCCGGCCGCGTCGTCGAGGGTGAGGTCGAGGTGGGCGACCCGTTCGTCGCGCGCGTGGACGGCGAGCAGCGCGCGAAGACCATGCGCAACCACAGCGTGACGCACCTGATGCACAAGGCGCTGCGCGAGGTGCTGGGCGGGCATGTGCAGCAGAAGGGATCGCTGGTCAATGCCGAGCGCACGCGCTTCGACTTCGCGCACAACGCGCCGATGACCGAGGCGCAGGTCGCCAAGGTGGAAGCGATCGTCAACGCCGAGATCCTGGCCAATGCCGCCACGCAGGCACGCGTGATGGGCATCGAGGAGGCGCAGAAGTCCGGCGCGATGATGCTGTTCGGCGAGAAGTACGGCGACGAGGTGCGCGTGCTGGACATCGGCAGCAGCCGCGAGCTGTGCGGCGGCACGCATGTGCAGCGCACCGGCGACATCGGCGTGTTCAAGATCGTCGCCGAGAGCGGCGTGGCGGCCGGGGTGCGGCGCGTCGAAGCGGTGACCGGCGACAACGCGCTGGCCTACCTGCAGTCGCTCGAGGGCACCGTCAACCGCCTCGCCGGCACGCTGAAGTCGGCGCCCGCCGAGCTGCCGGCGCGGCTGGCGCAGGTGCTCGAGCAGGTGCGTTCGCTCGAGAAGGAACTCGCCGCGGTGAAGGGCAAGCTGGCCTCGGCGCAGGGCGACGAGCTGGTGGCCAAGGCCGCCGACGTCAAGGGCCTGAAGGTACTCGCCGCCCAGCTCGACGGTGCCGATGCGAAGACCTTGCGCGAGACGCTCGACAAGCTCAAGGACAAGCTCAAGACCGCCGCGATCGTGCTGGCCACCGTCGAGGGCGGAAAGGTGCAGCTCGCCGCCGGCGTGACGAGCGATTCCACCGGCAAGGTCAAGGCCGGCGAGCTGGTGAACTTCGTCGCCCAGCAGGTGGGCGGCAAGGGCGGCGGCAAGCCGGACATGGCGATGGCCGGCGGCACCGAACCGAGCAAGCTGGCCGTGGCGCTCGATTCGGTGCGTGGCTGGGTGGCCGAGCGGCTCTGAGCGCGGGCGCGCGATGACGATCCACGTCCGTCGCGCCAGCCCGAAGGACGCGGCCGCGTTCGCCCGCATCATGGCCGACCCGGCGGTGTTCGCCGGGCTGATGCAGCTGCCGATGCCGAGCGAGGAGCTGTGGGCGGCCCGGCTCGCCGAGGTCGGCAAGCCCGACCGGCAGGACCTGCTGCTCGTGGCCGAACTGCACGGCGAGGTGGTCGGCTCGGCCGGTCTGCACCCGACCGGCCCGGCGCTGCGGCGCCGGCATGCGATGGTGCTGGGCATCTCGGTGGCGCGCGAGTTCCAGCGCCGCGGCGTCGGCAGCGCGCTGATGGCCGCGCTGTGCGACTACGCCGACCACTGGGCCGGCGTGCTGCGCCTCGAGCTGACCGTCTACACCGACAACGAGGCGGCGATCGCGCTGTACCGCCGCTTCTGCTTCGAGATCGAGGGCACCCACCGTGCCTACGCGTTGCGCCACGGCGAGTACGCCGACGTCTACGCGATGGCACGGCTGCATCCGAACCCGCCAAACCTGCCACGCTCCTCGTCGGGCGCCTGAGCGCAGCGGCGTGGGATACTTTCCCGCGTCACGACTTCGAGGGAGAAAGCAAGAATGGCCAAGGTCACGCTGAGCACGAGCTTCAACATGCTGGCACCCCAGGATTGGGCCTGGGAGGTCAACTCCGCCACCGCCAGCTTCCTGTCGATCAGCGACGGGGTGCACACGCAGACCTTCAACGGCATCTTCAGCTACAGCCAGTCGGGCGCCGTGTCCGGCGCGGTCGATTCGACGCGCTACTACGTCAACGGCGCGCTCACGTTCACCGTCACGGCGATGGGCGCCGGCTTCAACAGCGCCGCCGTGCTGCAGCAGCATGCCGAGGTCGCGGGAGACACCCAGGAGACCTATGCCTACGTGCTGGGCGGCAACGATTCCATCGTCGGCAGCGCCAGCAACGACACCATCCTCGGCTACGCCGGCAACGACACGCTCAACGGTGCTGGCGGCTCGGACGCGATGCTCGGCGGTGCGGGCAACGACGTCTACGTCGTCAACGCCACCGGCGACCGCGTCTACGAGACCACCACCATGACGGGCAGCACGAACGCGGGCGGCACCGACACGGTCCAGAGCAGCGTGAGCTTCAGCCTGTCGGCCACCACCGGCACCAGCTTCGTCGAGCGGCTGACGCTCACCGGCACGGCGGCCATCAACGGCACCGGCAATGCGCTGGCCAACGTGCTCACCGGCAATGCGGCGGCCAACGTGCTGCGTGGTGCCGCGGGCAACGACACGATCTCGGCCGGTGCCGGCAACGACGTGCTGGCCGGCGGCGGCGGCAACGACCTGCTGACCGGCGGCACGGGCAGCGACTTCTTCCGCTTCGACACCGCGCCCAACAGCAGCAGCAACCGCGACCGCGTGGCCGACTTCAACCCGACGGCAGATACCTTCCAGCTCGAGAATGCGGTGTTCACCAAGCTCGGTACCACCACCGGCGCGATGAACGCGGCCTTCTTCAAGTCCATCGCCACCGGCGGCGCGACCGACGCGAACGACTACGTGGTCTACAACCACACGACCGGCGTGCTGTACTACGACGCCAACGGCAGCGTGAACGGGCTGACCGACGCGGTGCAGATCGCCGTGCTGACCGGTGCGCCCACGCTCACCGCAGCGGACTTCGTGCTGATCTGACCCGGGCGCTCAGCCCTTGGCGGGCGGCGCCTCCTGGTCCATCCAGCGCCGCGCCGCCGCCTCCACCACCGCCGACAGCGGCTCGCCGCCGGCGTGCAGGCTGCGCAGCCAGCCGGCATCGTTGCCGGCGAACAGGCTCTCGCGGATCAGGTTGCTCGCGTCCAGGGCCTGCAGGTCAAGCGCATGTTCGTCCACGCGTGCGAGCGTTCGCAGGATGTCGTCGCGCAGCCGGGTGCGCTCCTTCGTCTTCGGGTCGACGATCTCGCCGTCCAGCCCGAAGCGGCAGGCCTGGAAGCGGTTGAAGGTGTAGACGAGGTAGTCGTCCTCGGACGGTTCGAGCGGCTTCTGCTCGCGCAGGTAGCGGCAGATGCATTGCAGGTAGCAGGCCAGCGCCGCGGCCTTCTCCACCGTCAGCGGCGTGTCGCACACGCGCAGCTCGATGGTGCCGTACTCGGGCTTGGGGCGGATGTCCCAGTAGAAGTCCTTCATCGAGTTGACCACGCCGGTGCTGGTCATCTTGTCGAAGAACTTCTCGAACTCGCCCCAGCTCAGGCAGAACGGCGCGCGGCCCGAGAGCGGGAAGGCGAACACTGAGTTCAGGCGCGCCGAGTCGAAGCCGGTGTCCACGCCCTGCACGAAGGGCGATGAGGCCGACAGCGCGATGAAGTGCGGCACGTAGCGCGACAGCGCATGCAGCAGCCAGAGCGCCGAATCGCCGTCCTCGCAGCCCACGTGCACGTGCTGGCCGAACACGGTGAACTGCTTGGCCAGGTAGCCGTACAGCTCGCTGATGTAGTGGAAGCGCTCGCCCGGGAAGATCTTCTGCTGGCTCCAGTGCTGGTAGGCATGGGTGCCGCCGCCGGCGATGCCGATGTTGAGCTTGCGCGCGGCGCGCGAGAGCTGGTCGCGCAGGTCGCGCAACTCGGCGACGAGGCTGCCGTGCTGGCGCTGGATCGAGGTGCCGATCTCGATCATGCTGCGCGTGATCTCGGGCTTCACGTCCCACGCGCCGGTGTGGTTCTTCAGCACGCGCAGCAGGTCCTCGGCCTGCGGCGCGAGGTCGAAGTCGTGCGTGCTGACGAGCTGCAGCTCGAGCTCGACGCCGAGCGTCAGCGGCTGCGAGTGGCTGAAGGCCTGCAATGCCATGGCGGGCTCAGTTGGTTTCTCTGGCCAGGTGGCGCAGCGAGAGTTGTGTCCACACCGGGCCGGTGAGCTGCATCAGCGTGACGGCCAGCAGCAGCGCCTGGATGGTGGGCGAATGCGCGCCGGGCAGCTGCGTGCTCCAGGCGAAGGTGTCGGCGGCCAGCAGCACGGCCAGGCTGCTCATCGGCTGCAGGGCCAGCGCCAGCGCGCCGGCCTGTCGCCAGCCCAGGCCGCTGATGCGCGCCAGCGCGCCGATCGCGAGGCCCGAGCCCACCAGCCGCGCCGCGATGATCACCAGCACCCAGGGCCACAGGGTGGCCAGGCCCTCGAGCGTGAACAGCAGCCCCAGGCTGATGAACAGCACCACAGTCAGCACCGCGCCGGCCGAGCCGAGGTGCGGCTCGACCGTCAGCCCGTGCTTCATGCGCGCCCGCGCCGTCATGCCGGCCACCAGCAGGGCCAGCAAGGGCGAGAGCGTCCACTGCGCGGCCAGCATGCTGGCGATGATCACCAGCGCAATCTGCAGCACCGGCATCGCCGGCGTGCCGCGCACCAGCGGGCTGAGGCGGTCGAGCGCGAAGCCGCAGGCCACGCCGAGCAGGAACGAGCCGCTGATGACCCGCAGGGCGCTGACCAGCGCGCGCAGGAACTCGTCGCCCGCGGTGCCGCTGTCGCTGGCCATCAGGATGCGCAGCACCTTCAGGCCGATCACCGCGAGCACCGCGTTGACCACCGTCATCATCAGCAGCCGCTCGGTGACCTGACCGCGGGCGCGTGTCTCGTGCGCCACGGCGAGCACGATGACCGGCGAGCTGGCCATCGCCACCGTGCCGGCCACCGCCGCGGTAAGCCAGGGCGCCCCGAGCAGGCCGAGCGCGACGGCCACCAGCGCGCCCGCCAGCAGCGACTGCAGCACGCAACTCGCGGCGAGCCAGGGGTTGTCGATCAGCCAGCGCGGACGGATGCGCGCGCCGAGCTCGAACAGCAGCGCGCCGATGGCCAGGTCGATGAGCGGCTTCCACGGGTCCAGCTCGAGCCCGTCGAGCACGCGCAGCATCACCGGGCCGGCGATCGCGCCGGTCAGCATGTGGCCGCAGATGCGCGGAAGACGCCAGACGCGGTGCAGCGTCTCGGCCAGCAGGATCGCGACCAGCATCAGCAGCGCGATGCCGAGCACGGGGTCGGCGGCGCGCAGACCGTCCAGGGTCCACAGGGGAGCCGACGCGGCGGAGGCCGCGGAGGCGGCGGAGGCGGCAATCGTCATCAGGGCGCCGACTGTAGCCCAGGTCGCGCACCGCTTCGGTGAAAGCCCGCACAAGCCGGGGCGACCAAGCCGGCCCGGACCCTCGTCGATAATCCGCGCCATCATGAGTTCGTCCAACGACCCTTCGCAGCCGCTGGCGCAGCGCCGGCTGGTGCTCGGCCTCTCGGGCGGCATCGCCTGCTACAAGGCCGCCGAGCTGACGCGGCTGCTGGTCAAGGCCGGCGCGGCGGTGCAGGTGGTGATGACCGAGGCGGCCGAGCGCTTCATCACCGCGGTGACGCTGCAGGCGCTGTCGAACCGCCCGGTGGTGACGAGCCAGTGGGATGTGCGCGAGCCCAACGCGATGGCGCACATCAACCTGACCCGCGAGGCCGACGCGGTGCTGATCGCGCCGGCCAGCGCCGACATGATCGCCAAGCTCGCGCAGGGCCGGGCCGACGAACTGCTGAGCTTGCTGTGCCTGGCGCGGCCTATCGAGCGCTGCGGCCTGCTCGTCGCGCCGGCGATGAACCGCGAGATGTGGGCCCATCCGGCCACGCAGCGCAACGTCGCGCAGCTGCGCGCCGACGGCGCGCTCGTGCTCGGCCCGGGCAGCGGCGACCAGGCCTGTGGCGAGGTGGGCGACGGCCGCATGCTGGAGCCGGCCGAACTGCTCGACGAGGTGGTCGCCTTCTTCCAGCCCAAGGCGCTGCTCGGCAAGCGCGTGCTGATCACCGCCGGGCCGACCTTCGAGCCGATCGACCCGGTGCGCGGCATCACCAACCTCTCGAGCGGCAAGATGGGCTTCGCGATCGCGCGCGCGGCGGCCGAGGCCGGTGCGGAGGTGACGCTGGTCGCCGGCCCGGTGCACCTTCCCACGCCGCGCGGTGTGACGCGCATCGACGTGCGCACCGCGCAGCAGATGCACGACGCGGTGCTGCCCGCGGCGCCGCGGCACGACGTGTTCGTGGCCACCGCCGCGGTGGCCGACTGGCGCCCCGCCACGCTTTCGGAGCACAAGATCAAGAAGGGCGGCCACAAGGTCGCGCCGAGCTTCGAGCTGACCGAGAACCCGGACATCCTGGCCGCGGTGGCCAAGCTGCCGCAGCGGCCGTATTGCGTCGGCTTCGCGGCCGAGAGCCACGACCTGCTCAAGCACGCTCGTGAGAAGCTCGAGCGCAAGAACGTGCCGCTGGTCGTCGGCAACCTCGGCCCCGCCACCTTCGGCCAGGACGACAACGCGCTCACGCTGGTGGACCGCTCAGGTCACCGCGAACTGCCGCGTGCCGACAAGCTCAGCCTCGCGCGCGCCCTGGTGCGCGAGATCGCCGCCCGACTCGCGACCGGATCCGCATGACCATCATCGACGTGAAGGTGCTCGACCCGCGCATGGCCGAGCAGTTGCCTGCCTACGCCACGCCCGGCAGCGCCGGACTGGACCTGCGCGCCTGCCTCGACGCGCCGCTGGTGCTCGAGCCCGGACAGGCGCAGCTGATTCCCACCGGCCTGGCGATCCACATCGCCGACCCCGGTCTCGCCGCGATGATCCTGCCGCGCTCGGGCCTGGGCCACAAACACGGCATCGTGCTCGGCAACCTGGTCGGCCTGATCGACTCGGACTACCAGGGCCCGCTGATGGTGAGCTGCTGGAACCGCGGCGGCGCTGCGTTCACGGTGCAGCCGATGGAGCGCATCGCGCAGCTCGTCGTCGTGCCGGTGGTGCAGGCGGGTTTCCGGCGCGTCGACGAATTCGGCGCCTCCGCGCGCGGCGAGGGCGGCTTCGGCTCCACCGGCAAGCACTGACGCGCGATCAGTGCAGCGGTTCGCCCGGCGGCGCGCTGTTGAGCACCGAGAAGACCGGCGCGCCGACGCTGCCGGCCTCGGTCTCCTCCTCGGTGGCGGCGCGCACGTCGCGCACCACCAGCGCCAGGCGCAGCGCGATGCCGGCCAGCGGGTGGTTGCCGTCCAGCACCACGTGGTCCGGGTAGACCTCGGTGACGGTGTAGATCGCGTCCTTCGGCATGTCCGGCGTCTGCGCGCCCTCGGGTGGGCCGTCGAACTGCATGCCGGCGTCGACGCCCTCGGGGAAGATCGAACGCGGCTCGAAGAACACCAGCGACGCGTCGTACTCGCCGAACGCATGCTCGGGCTCGAGGTGCAGTTCGGCGCTGTAGCCGGTCTCCTGGCCGAGCAGGGCCTCCTCGACCTTGGCGAGCAGGTCGTCGCCGCCGTAGAAGAACTCGACCGGCTCGGCCAGTTCGTCGATCAGGTGGCCCTGCGTGTCGCTCAGCTTCCAGGTGAGGCTGACGACACAGGGTGCGGTGATGAGCATCGCGGGATGATCGCACAATCGGGTGCATGCCCCGGACCGAGATCGACGCTCCCACGCCCCTGCTCGGCGGGCTCAGCCCCGCTGCCTTCATGCGCCGGCACTGGCAGAAGAAGCCGCTGCTGGTGCGCCAGGCGGTGCCGCCGCCCTGTGGCGTGGTGGATCGCTCGACGCTGTTCGGCATCGCCGCGCGCGAGGGTGTCGAATCGCGCCTGATCCGGCACGACGAACGCGGCTGGACGCTGCGCCACGGGCCGTTCGCGCGGCGCGCGCTCCCGCCGCTGGCGCGGCCGCGCTGGACGCTGCTGGTGCAGGGCCTGGACCTGCATCACGCGCCGGCGCATGCGCTGATGCAGCGCTTCCGCTTCGTGCCCGACGCGCGCCTGGACGACGTGATGGTCTCCTACGCCAGCGATGGCGGCGGCGTGGGCCCGCACCTCGATTCCTACGACGTGTTCCTGCTGCAGCTGCAGGGTCGTCGGCGCTGGCGCATCGGCCGGGTCGCCGAGCCTCGGCTGCAGCCCGGCGTACCGCTGAAGATCCTGACCAATTTCGTGCCCGACGAGGAATGGGTGCTGGAGCCCGGCGACATGCTGTACCTGCCGCCGCGCTGGGCCCACGACGGCATCGCCGAGGGCGAATGCATGACCTGTTCGATCGGCTTCCGCGTGCCGGCGCGCGACGAGCTGGCGCGCGGGCTGCTCCAGCAGCTGCTCGACGCGGACGAGCCGACCGGGGACGATCCGCTCTATCGAGACCCGCAGCAGCCGGCCACCGACACCCCGGCACGTGTGCCGGCGGCGCTGCGCGACTTCGCGCTCGCCGGGCTGCAGCGCTGGCTGCAGCGCAACGGCTCGATCGACGCCGCGCTCGGCGAGTGGCTCAGCGAGCCCAAGCCGGGGGTGTGGTTCGATGCCGGGGCGCCGCTGCGCGCCGGGCAGGGGCTGCGCCTGGATGCGCGCACGCGCATGCTCTACGACGAGCGGCACGTGTTCATCAACGGCGAGTCGTTCCGCGCCGGCGGGCGCGACGCCACGCTGATGCGGCGCCTGGCCGATCGGCGCTGCCTGGCGCCGCACGAGGCGGCCGGGCTCGGCCGCGACGCGCTCGAACTGGTCAGCGACTGGGCACAGGCCGGCTGGCTGCATGCAGACGACGGAGGCAAGGCATGAACGACATCTCTCCCACCCGCGTGCTGCTGGAGTCGCGCAGCGGCTTTCACGACGCCTTGCGCGCCGCCTTCGCCGAGGCGGCGCGCGTGGGTTGCCGCGAGCTGTTCATCGTCGACGACGATTTCGCCGACTGGCCGCTGAACGAGCGCACCATCGTGGAGCAGCTGACGCAATGGGCCTCCTCGCATCGCCGCTTCACGGCCATCGCACGCAGCTTCGACGAGGTGGCGCGACGGCATGCGCGCTGGGTCGAGTGGCGGCGCACCTGGGCCCATGTGGTTCATTGCTGCACCAACAACGAGCTCGAGGCCGGCCAGATGCCGACCCTGCTGCTGGCGCCCGGGCTGACCTCGGTGCGCCTGTTCGACACCGAGCACTACCGTGGCGTGGCGACCAACGACCCGGCGGATGCGCTGCGCTGGCGCGAAGACCTTGATGCGGTTTTGCAACGATCCGAAGAGGCCTTCCCAGCGACAACCCTCGGACTCTAGGGATGACCCTAGGTCGGGATATACTTAAAGGCTAGGCGCCATGGGGGGGTTTCACGACCATCTGCCCTCGGGAGCCTTCGGGGTTGGGCCTCTGTGAACTCGGAGGGTCCCCACAATTGCAAGGATTGTTCGACTCTTTGATCTGAGGACACAAGCATGAAGAAGACTGTACTGCTCGCTTCTCTGGTGGCCGCCGCTGCCCTGGCCGCTTGCGGCAAGAAGGAAGAAGCTCCGGCCGCCGCGCCGGCTGCCGCTCCGGCTGCCGTCGCCGAGGCCGCCTCGGCTGTGACCGGTGCCGCGTCTGCCGCCGCTGACGCCACCGCTGCGGGCGCCGCGGGTGCCGCCGCCGCCGTGTCGGGCGCCGCGTCGGAAGCCGCTGCCGCCGTGGCCGGCGCCGCGTCTGCCGCCGCCGACGCGATGAAGAAGTGATCGCGGCACGGGCTTCCGTGCTCCGATGAGAACCGCCCTCCGGGGCGGTTTTCTTTTTGGGGGCGGCTCAACACAGCGAGAGCCAGCCGAAGCCTTCCAGCGGATCGGCCACGACGATGTCTTGCGGCGCACCGCCGCAGGCCGCGGCCAGCGCGGCCCGGGCCAGTTCGGGCCGGTTGTTCTGCTCGCTCAGGTGTGCCGCGACGACGTGGCGCAACCCGCCGTGCAGCGTGTCGGCCAGGATCTGCGCCGCGGTGTCGTTGGACAGGTGGCCGAGCCGGCCCAATATGCGTGCCTTCAGCGAGGCGGGGTAGCGCGAGGCCGCCAGCATCGCGAGGTCGTGGTTGCACTCCAGCAGCAGCGCGGTGCAGCCCTGCAGCTGCTCGAGCAGGTGCGCCGTGGCGCAGCCTGCGTCGGTCAGCACGCCGAGGTGGCGGGCACCGTCGCTGCAGCGCAGCTGCAGCGGCTCGCCGGCATCGTGCGGCACGGTGTAGGGGTGCAATTGCAGGTCGCCGATGCCGATCGGCTCGCCGTCGCGGGCGAACTGCAGCAGGCCCGGAAGTTCGGGCGCGCCGATCGCGCGCCAGGTGCCGCGGCTGGTCCACAGCGGGATGCCTTCGCGGCGTGCCAGCGACAGCGCGCAGCCGACATGGTCGCCATGCTCGTGGGTCACGAACACGGCATCGAGCTGGCTCGCCTGCAGGCCGGCGCGGCCCAGGCGGCCGTCTAGTTCGCGCAGCGAGAAGCCGCAGTCGATCAGCACCCGGCTGCGGCCGGCCTCGACGACGGTGGCGTTGCCGCTGCTGCCGCTGCCGAGGCTGCAGAAGCGCATGCGCCGCGGCGCGCTACTTCAGGTCCTCGACCAGCAGCGAGACGATGCGCCGGCCGGTGTCGCCGGTCTCCGGCGCGCCCTGCGCCGTCAGCACCGAGACCGTGCTGCGCTCGCCGTCCGCCTTCACGGCGATACGGTAGCGTGCCAGCGTCGACACGTTGTCGCTCTTGCCGAAGCTGAACAGCTTCGAGAAGAAGCCTTCCTCGGCCTTCTGCGGCTTGCTCGGATCGATGTAGCGCACGAAGTACAGACCCTGCGCGCGGTCGCGGTCCTCGACGGTGAAGCCGCTGCGGTCCAGCGCGACGCCGACGCGCCGCCAAGCGCGGTCGAAGCCGTCGTCGACCTGCAGCGCGGCCCCGGGCTGGCCCTGCAGCACGCGCGCACGGGCGCTGACCGGCGCAGGCGCGGCGACGGCGGCCTTGGCCGTCTCCTCCTTGACCCCCAGGCGCATCATCAGGCGCGACAGGAACTCCGCCTCCAGCTGCGGATCGGCCGGCCGCGGCTGCCAAACGGTGGTCTCCTTCTGCTGACTGGAGTAGACCTCCTCCATGCCGCGGTGGGTGACGTAGATCTCGCTGGTGCCGCCGGCGCCGCGCTCGACGCGGGTGCGGAACTTGTCGCGCTCGCTGGTCGAGTAGAGGAAGTCGATCATCCGGCCCAGCGCGGCGCGCAGCGGATCCTTGGGCAGCTTGGCCCGGTTCTCGTTCCACTCGGTCTCCATCACGCCGGCGGCCGGGTCGTCCACCACCAGCGTGAAGCCGCTGTCCTTCCAGAAGGCCTGCAGGCGCGGCCAGAGCTGCTCGGGCGGCGTCGCGGTGACGAGCCAGCGCTCGCCGCCCTGGCGCTCGAGCCGGACGTCGCCCACCTGCGAGGGCGCCACGTCGCCGTTGCTCTGCACCACCACCGGGGCCGACGCGCCGGCCTGGTAGGCCGCCGCGCTGACGGCCCCGCCGAACTGCGTGTAGCGCGAGTCGCGCGAGAGCTGGGTCAGGTCCGGCGGCACGTCCAGGGTCGGGCCCTTGGCGGTGGCGCTGCGGTAGTCGACCTTGTCGCCCGACAACAGGTTCTCGACCGAGGAGCAGGCGCCCAGCGACACGGCGGCGGCGAGCAGGAGCGGGGTGGCAGGACGGGTCACGAAGGGCGTCTCCGGGGCGCGCGGGCGGGCCGCGCGTGCAGCAGGTTCGGGGGTGCGGCGCGCGGCGCCGTTCACAGCAGGCCGGCGTCGCGCAGCGCGCGCTCGACCTTCTCCTGGCCGGCGGGCGACAAGGGCACCAGCGGCAGGCGCAGCGCCCCGCCGATCAGGCCGAGTCGCGCCATGGCCCACTTGGTTGGCGCCGGGCTGGATTCGACGAACAGGCTCTGGTGCAGCGGCAGCAGCTTCATCTGCATCGCCGCGGCCTCGCGCGCCTGGCCGGCGATCGCCGCCTTGCACAGCTCGTGCATTGCACGCGGCGCGAGGTTGGCCGTCACGCTGACGTTGCCGTGGCCGCCGAGCAGCATCAGCGCGACGGCGGTGCCGTCGTCGCCCGAGTAGATGGCGAAGCCCTTGGGCGCCTGCCGGATGAGCCACTGGGCGCGTTCGATGTCGCCGGTGGCCTCCTTGATGCCGACGATGCCCGGCACCTGCGCCAGGCGCAGCACGGTCTCGTGCTGCATGTCCGCCACCGTGCGGCCGGGCACGTTGTAGAGCACCGTCGGAATGTCCACCGCCTCGGCGATGGCCTTGAAGTGGCGGTAGATGCCTTCCTGGCTGGGCTTGTTGTAGTAGGGCACGACCGACAGCGTGCAGTCGGCGCCGACCTTCTTCGCGTAGCGCGTCAGCTCGATGGCCTCGGCGGTGGAGTTGCCGCCGGTGCCGGCCATGATCGGCACCCGGCCCTTGGCGTGCTCGACCGCCACGCGGATGATCTCGCAGTGCTCCTCGACCGTGACGGTGGGCGATTCGCCGGTGGTGCCGACGACGCCGACGCAGTCGGTGCCCTCGGCGACATGCCAGTCGATCAGCTTGCGCAGGCCGTCGTAGTCCACGGAGCCGTCGTCGTGCATCGGGGTGACGAGCGCGACGATGCTGCCAGCAATGGGTCTCATGATGTCGTCCTTCGGAATCCGCGGATTTTAGCCGGGCGGCCCGGCGCGCCCGGACCGCTCAGAGCGGGTGACGCTGGGGGCCCGCGCCAGGGGCCACGCGCACGGCGGCGATGCGCTGCACGAAGCGCGGCGGTGCATCGAGAAAGCCGTCCTCGTAGGCCACGATGCGCAGACCCGCGCAGGCCTGCAGCAGTTCCCCCGGGCGCAGCAGGAAATCCGAGTTGGACGGCTTGCCGACCGTCTCGTTGCCGACCGCGAAGGTCTCGTAGACCAGCACGCCGCTCGCGGCCACGCTGTCGACGACGGTGGGCAGCAGGGCGCGCCAGAGGTAGTTGGTGACGACCACCGCGTCGAAGCGCCGGCCGGGCAGCGGCCAGGGGCCGTTCTCGACATCCGCGGTGATCAATTCACCCAGGCCGGCGCTGGCGGCCAGGGCCGCGGCGTCGCGGTCCACGCCGGTGACGCTGCAGCCGCGCTGCGCGAACCAGCGCAGGTGGCGGCCCTGGCCGCAGGCCAGGTCGAGCACCGTCGCGCCTGCGGGCACCAGGGTGGACCAGCGCTGCACCCAGGGCGAGGGCGCCAGGGTGGCGTGCGGCGCGCTCACTGGAAGCAGGCCCAGAGCTGGTTGGCGAGCGTCAAGGCCATGTCCGGCTTCAGGTAGGCACCGAACACCGCCAGCAGCACCAGCGCGGCGACGCCGTAGGCGACGAGGCGGCGCGGCTTCATCGTCATGCGGCCGCCGGTGCGAGCGCCGGGCGCTCGATCGCGCGTTCCCTGACCGGCAGGTTCACGAGCGCCGCGAAGACGCCCAGCGCCACCGCGATCCACCACACCACGTCGTAGCTGCCGGTCGAGTCGTACAGCTTGCCGCCCAGCCACACGCCGAGGAAACTGCCGACCTGGTGGCTCAGGAACACGAAGCCGCCCAGCATGGAGAGGTACTGCACGCCGAAGATCTGCGCGATCACCGCGTTGGTGGGCGGCACGGTCGAGAGCCACAGCACGCCCATCACGGCGGAGAACACGTAGACGCTCGCCGGCGTCAGCGGCGCCCACAGAAAGGCGACGATGGCCACCGAGCGCAGCAGGTAGATCGTCGAGAGGATGTAGCGCTTCGGGTAGCGCGCCCCGAGCGAGCCCGCGGCGTAGGTGCCGATCACGTTGAACAGGCCGATCAGCGCCAGCGCGGTGGTGGCGACGTTCGGCGTCAGGCCGTGGTCCTTCAGGTAGCTCGGCATGTGCACGCCGATGAACACGACCTGGAAGCCGCACACGAAGTACCCCGCCATCAGCAGCTGGAAGCTGCGGTAGCCGAAGGCCTCGCGCAGCGCGGCGCCAATGCTCTGCTGGTGGCCGGCGGTCGTGGCAGCCTTTGCCGGCTCCTTCAGGCCGAAGGCCAGCGGCACGATCGCCAGCGCCAGCGCGCCCAGCAGGAACAGCGCCGACTGCCAGCCGACGCCGCCGATCAGCCAGTTCTCCACCGGCACCATCAGGAACTGGCCGAAGGAGCCGGCCGCCGCGGCCACGCCCATCGCCCAGCTGCGTTTCTCGGCCGCCACGTTGCGCCCGATCACGCCGTACACGACGGCGTAGGTGGTGCCGGACTGCGCCATGCCCAGCAGCAGGCCCGCGCTGCCGGTGAAGGCCAGGCCCGAGGTCGAGACGGCCATCAGCACCAGGCCGAGCGCGTACAGCAGGCTGCCGGCCACCAGCACCTTGAAGGCGCCGAAGCGATCGGCCAGCGCGCCCGCGAACGGACCGGCCGCGCCCCAGGCGAGGTTCTGCACCGCGATCGCGAAGGCGAAGGTCTCGCGGCTCCAGCCGCGGTCCATCGTGATCGGCTGCAGCCACAGGCCGAAGCCGTGGCGGATGCCCATCGACAGCGTGACGATCATGGCGCCGCACAGCAGCACCTGGGTCATCGAGAGGCGGGCGGGTGTGGCGGGCGTGGCTGCGGCGGACGGCATCCGCGCACTCTAGCGGATGGCTGCCGTTGCTGCCGGCAGCCGCGCGCCGCCGCGGCTGGCGGGGCCGTAGGCCGTCTCGTTGACGTCGCGCCAGGCGAGCATCGCCCCGAGCTGGCGGTCCGCCGGCGCATCGAAGCCGCAGTCGCCCTGGGCGTCGCGCGGATTGCGGAAGCTGCCGAACAGCAGATCCCACCAGGGAAGGTCGCCGTAGTTGGACGCGTGCACGCCGCGCCGGTGATGCTCGCAGTGCGCCTCGGGCCGCTGGATCAGGTAGCCGAGCCAGACCGGCGTGTGCACGTTCCAGTGCTGGAACAGCCCGTGGAAGGCCGCCACCACGCCGGTCAGCGCGGCAGCGAGCGGATCCAGCCCGAGCACGATCACCGTGACGAACAGCTGCAGCAGCACCTGCACCACCATCTCGAGCGGATGGAACAGCGCCGCGCCGGCGATGTCCACCCGTTGCGGGCTGTGGTGCAGCTGGTGCGTGGCGCGCCACAGCCAGGGAATGGCGTGCGCGCCGCGGTGCCAGGCGTAGCTCAGGCCGGAGAGCACGAACCAGCCGGCCATCGTGCCGCCGGCCACCCCCAGGATCCGCCCGTCGAACCAGCGATGGGCGGCCATCCACTCGAGCGGCAGCAGCAGGGGAACCACGGCGCCGACCGTGCCGATCAGCAGCAGGAAGGCCAGCCCCAGCCAGCGCCAGCCGCGGCGCGGCGGGAAGCGGCGCGCCGGCCAGCGGGCCTCGACGGCCAGCATCACGAGCCAGGTCAACGGAATGGCGAGGCCAACGAGGTCGACGGTATCCATGGCGGTGCTCTCCAAAAACGGAAGGTGGATGGACTTACGCTGTAAGTCCATGGCTGGATGCTAGTTCTTACGCTGTAAGATCGCAAGCCATGAAAGCCACGAAATCCCTGAAGAAGGCTCCGACCCGGCCGGTCGCCCCGCGCGAGCCGCTCAGCCGCGAACGCATCCTGGCGGCGGCGCTGGCGGTCATCGACGACGAGACCCTGGCCGGCTTCAGCACTCGCAAGCTGGCGGCGCGCCTGGGTTGCGAGGCGATGAGCATCTACCACCACTTCCCGAGCAAGCAGCACCTGCTGGACGCGCTGGTGGAACGGGCGATCGGCAGCGTCGAGGTGCCCGAGCCGGGCCCCGATCTCGATGCGCGGCTGCGCCGTTGCGTGGCCTCGTACCGCGCGATGGCGCGCCGCTATCCGACGCTGTTTCCGCTGGTCGCCCTGCACCGGCTCAACATGCCAGTTGGCGTGCGCTTCATCGAGTCCGTCCTGCGGCTGGTGCGCGCGGCCGCGGCGGACGACGAGAGTGCCGCGCGCCGGTTCCGCGCCCTGGGCTACTACCTGATCGGCGCCGGGCTGGAGGAGACCGCCGGCTACGCACGCGGTCCCTCGGCCGCCGAGCCGGTGGACGAGGGCTACGTCGCGACGCATTGCCCGACACTGGTGGCCGCCGCGCCTTATTTCCAGCAGCGCCATTGGGACGTGACCTTCGAGTACGGCCTGGACCGCCTGCTGGCGGGCATGGCTGCCGGCGCAGACTCCTAGAATCGCGCGCCATGGCAACCAAGCAGAGCAGCTACGGCGAAGCCTCGATCCGCGTGCTCAAGGGCCTCGAGCCCGTCAAGCAGCGGCCGGGCATGTACACCCGCACCGACAACCCGCTGCACATCATCCAGGAGGTGATCGACAACGCGGCGGACGAGGCCCTGGCCGGCCACGGCCGGCGCATCGACGTCACCCTGCACGCGGACGGCTCGGTCAGCGTCGAGGACGACGGTCGCGGCATTCCGGTCGGCCTGCATCCGGAAGAGAAGGTGCCGGTGGTCGAGATCGTCTACACGCGGCTGCATGCCGGCGGCAAGTTCGACAAGGGCGCGGGCGGGGCCTACAGCTTCTCCGGCGGCCTGCACGGCGTGGGCGTGAGCGTGACCAACGCACTCGCGAAGCGGCTCGAGGTGACGGTCTACCGCGAGGGCCAGGTGGCGACGATCGCCTTCGCCGGCGGCGACGTGGTCGAGCCGCTGAAGCTGCGCAAGGCGGCTGGCACCGATCGCAAGCAAGGCACCACCGTGCGTGCCTGGCCCGATGCGAAGTATTTCGAGAGCGCCGAGCTGCCCAAGCACGAGCTGACCCACCTGCTGCGCAGCAAGGCCGTGCTGATGCCGGGCGTGACGGTCACCTTGCTGCTCGAGAAGAGCGGCGAGAAGCTCCAGTGGCTCTACAAGGGCGGCCTGCGCGACTACCTGATGCAGTCGCTGCCGGCCGACCCGGTGATCCCGCTGTTCGAGGGCGAGCATTACGCCGAGGCCGCCGAGACCGAGAACTTCGCCGAGGGCGAGGGCGCGGCCTGGTGCGTGGCCTTCACCGAAGAGGGCAACCTGCTGCGCGAGAGCTACGTCAACCTGATCCCGACGGTGGCCGGCGGCACGCACGAGTCCGGCCTGAAGGACGGGCTGTTCGGCGCGATCAAGGGCTTCATCGAGATGCACTCGCTGCTGCCCAAGGGCGTGAAGCTGATGCCCGAGGACGTGTTCTCGCGCGCCAGCTTCGTGCTCTCGGCCAAGGTGCTGGACCCGCAGTTCCAGGGCCAGATCAAGGAGCGGCTGAACTCGCGCGATGCGCTGCGCCTCGTGGCCACCTACGTGAAGCCGGCGCTCGAGCTGTGGCTGAACCAGCATGTGGAGCACGGCAGGAAGCTCGCCGATCTCGTCATCAAGCAGGCCCAGACGCGCCAGCGCGCGAGCCAGAAGGTGGAGAAGCGCAAGGGCTCGGGCGTGGCCGTGCTGCCCGGCAAGCTGACCGACTGCGAGAGCCGCGACCTGCTGTTCAACGAGCTCTTCCTCGTCGAGGGCGATTCGGCCGGCGGCAGCGCCAAGATGGGCCGCGACAAGGAGACCCAGGCCATCCTGCCGCTGCGCGGCAAGGTGCTCAACGCCTGGGAGGTGGAGCGCGACCGCCTGTTCGCCAACAACGAGATCCACGACATCTCGGTGGCGATCGGCGTCGATCCGCATGGCCCGGACGATTCGCCCGATCTCTCCGGCCTGCGCTACGGCAAGATCTGCATCCTCAGCGACGCGGACGTCGACGGCTCGCACATCCAGGTGCTCTTGCTGACGCTGTTCTTCCGCCACTTCCCGAAGCTGATCGAGGCCGGGCACATCCACGTCGCGCGGCCGCCGCTGTTCCGCGTCGACGCGCCGGCGCGCGGCAAGAAGCCGGCCGCCAAGCTCTACGCGCTGGACGAGGGCGAGCTGCAGGCCGCGCTCGACAAGCTGCGCAAGGAGGGCGCCCGCGAAGGCTCGTGGAGCATCAGCCGCTTCAAGGGCCTGGGCGAGATGAACGCCGAGCAGCTGTGGGACACCACGCTCAACCCGGCCACGCGCCGCCTGCTGCAGGTGAGTTTTGCGAGCAATGGCTTCGCCGCCACCGCCGAGGCCATCGGCAAGCTGATGGGCAAGGGCGAGGCGCAGGCGCGCCGCGAGCTGATGGAACTGCGCGGCGACGAGGTCGAGGTGGACGTCTGAACGCGGTCACGGCCCGCGTGCGGCCGACGCTGCTCTCCGACCTCGACTTCGTGCTCTCGGTCGAGCGCGACAGCGCCAACCTGCCGTTCATCACGCCCTGGGAGCGCCCCCAGCACGAGGGCGCGGTGCGCTTCCCGGACTTCCGCCACTTCGTCGTCGAGGCCGGTGCCGCGTTCGAGCCCTGCGGCTTCGTGATCCTGCAGGGCTGCCGCAACCCGAACCGCTCGGTCGAACTCAAGCGCCTGGTGCTGCAGCCCGCGGTGCAGGGCCAGGGCGTCGGGCGTGCCTGCGTGCGGATGCTCGCGCGCATCGCCTTCCGCGACCTCGGCGCGCACCGCTTCTGGCTCGACGTGCGTGCACGCAACGTGCGCGCGCACGCGCTCTACGAGAGCGAGGGTTTCGTCGAGGAAGGCCGGCTGCGCGAGGCGGTGCGCACCGCGGAGGGCTACGACACGCTGATCGTGATGTCGCTGCTGGACCGCGAGCACGCCGCGCTGCCGGCCGGCTGAAATCACCCCGCGGGCTGCGCCCGTCAGCGCGACCGGGGCAGCCAGCGGCTGCTGACCAAGGCGCCGTCGGCCAGGCGCGCGGCCAGCCGATCGCAGGCGGCCCGGAACTCGGCGCGCAGTCGATCGCCGCCGTCCGACGTCCACGCGCTCAGCGCCAGCGTTTCGCCGGCATCCTCCAACGCCCTCGCGTCGGCCTCGTCGGCCGGTCCCGGGGCGGCGCCGGCACGGAACTTCTGCAGCCGCACGCCGACGCGCATCTGCACCTGGGGGTCGTCCACCGGTTCGCTCGTGCCGGCGCTGACGACGCGGAACTCGATCGTCGTGACCTGCAGCTGCCACACGGCGGCGAATCCGTCCTCGGCCAGGGCCGCGCGCGCCGAGGCCGTGTCGGGCGTGCCGGTCTCGGCTTCGTCGACCGCGACCATCAGGACGCTGCTGCCGTCGGCTGCGCCTGCCGCGTCGACGGGGGCGATGCGGGTTGCCAGCGACTCGAGCAGCATCCGGTGCGCGAACGTGCCGGTATCCGTCGACGGCAGGCCGGCGCGCCGCACGGCCTCCAGCCGCGCGCGCGCCGCGCGGGCCTGCGCGTCGGAGAGTTCCTGCACGGTTCCCCGCACGGCGCCGGCCAGGCTGCCTGCCGCCTGGGTGACGAGCGCCGCCAGGCCGAACGACAGGCCGGCCGGCGGCGACAAGGTGCCGATACCTTCACCCGCGCCGAGCAGTTCCTTGGTCACCTCACCCGTGCCGGCCACGGCCCCCTTGTCGGCCGAGCCCGGTGGCGGCGGAACGGACACCCTGGGCACGGCGCGGGGCGTGAGCAGCGCAACGACCGGCGCCGGCGTTTCCGGGCGCCAGCGCGAGGCTGCCGGCCGGACCCGCGCCGCCAGCTGCTGCGCCAGGGCCTGCGCCAGCCCCGGGCTCGGCTGGTCGAGGAACTGGTCCGACAGCCAGGGATCGGTGCTCAGCACCCGCAGATAGTCGCGCAGCTCGCCGCCCGCGCGCCGCTTCAGCACCACGATGCCGCGGTCGAGCAGCGTGACCCGCTCGATCTCGTCCAGCGCGATGCGCTGCTGCACGCGGTAGCTCACGCTGAAACTCCCGGAGCGCGCAATCACCAGCGCATCGCGGGTGAGCACGGCGGTGCTGGTCTCCTCGCCGAAGAGCATGCCGAACGTGCCGCGCCACATGTCCCCCGCCAGGTTCGGCTGCCACCAGCCTTCGTGCCGGGACCAGTGCGCCGCGGCGACCCAGAGGAACTCGGACTGCGACACGCCGAGCGTGCGCGACAGCTCGGCCGGCAAGCGCGGATCGCCCTTGATCGGCACGGACGAGCAAGCCGCGAGCCCCAGGCCTGCCAGTCCCAGCAGCAGGGTCACGAGAACGCGCCGGCCCAGCCCAAGGGCATGGCCACCCCAACGGAAGATCGTACGGCTCGTGATCGCTGCTCCCTGAGACGGCGGGCTGGGGGATTCGAGCATGGGCCGGCGGCGCTCCGATTGCGATCGCTCAAGGCGGCCCGGAGGGTGGTGCGGCGCCGGGGCGCCTGCCCGCATGGGTCAAAATGGCAGGTTTCCCGTTTCACGCCGCGCCATGAACGACCTGTTCGACCCGCCGCCCGCCGACCCGGCCGACGCCATCGCGCTCGCGCAGTACGCGGAGCAGGCCTACCTCGAGTACGCGCTGTCGGTGGTGAAGGGGCGCGCGCTGCCCGACGTGTGCGACGGCCAGAAGCCGGTGCAGCGCCGCATCCTCTACGCGATGGAGCGCATGGGCCTGGCCTTCACCACGGCCTCGGGGCCCAAGGCGGTGAAGAGCGCCCGCGTGGTCGGCGACGTGCTCGGCAAGTACCACCCGCACGGCGACACCGCGGCCTACGACGCGATGGTGCGCATGGCACAGGAGTTCAGCCAGCGCTACCCGCTGGTCGACGGCCAGGGCAACTTCGGCAGCCGCGACGGCGACGGCGCCGCGGCGATGCGCTACACCGAGGCGCGCCTGGCGCCGATCGCGCGGCTGCTGCTGGACGAGATCGACGAAGGCACGGTCGACTTCGTCCCCAACTACGACGGCTCGGAGCGCGAGCCCAGGCAGTTGCCGGCGCGGCTGCCCTTCGTGCTGCTCAACGGCGCGAGCGGCATCGCGGTGGGCCTGGCCACCGAGGTGCCGAGCCACAACCTGCGCGAGGTGGCGGCCGCGGCCGTGGCGCTGATCCGCGACGACAAGCTCTCCGACGAGGCGCTCGCCGCGCTGCTGCCGGGACCGGACTTCCCCGGCGGCGGCCAGATCATCAGCAGCGCCGCCGAGATCCATGCCGCCTACGCCGGCGGGCGCGGCAGCCTGAAGGTGCGCGCGCGCTGGAAGATCGAGGACCTGGCGCGCGGCCAGTGGCAGCTCGTCGTCACCGAGCTGCCACCGGGCACCAGCGCGCAGAAGGTGCTGGAGGAGATCGAGGAGCTGAGCAACCCGAAGGTCAAGCTCGGCAAGAAGTCGCTCTCCACCGAGCAGACCCAGCTGAAGGCGACGGTGCTCGCCGTGCTCGACGCGGTGCGCGACGAATCGAGCAAGGACGCGCCGGTGCGCATCGTGTTCGAGCCCAAGACCCGCACGGTCGAGCAGCAGGAGCTGATCAACGTGCTGCTGGCGCACACCAGCCTCGAAAGCAGCGCGCCGGTCAACCTGACGATGGTCGGCGCCGACGGGCGGCCGACGCAGAAGGGCCTGCGCACCATCCTGGCCGAGTGGATCGCCTTCCGCATGGCCACGGTGCAGCGCCGCACGCGCCACCGGCTCGACAAGGTGCTGGACCGCATCCACCTGCTCGAGGGCCGGCAGCTCGTGCTGCTGCACATCGACGAGGTGATCCGCATCATCCGCCAGTCCGACGAGCCGAAGGCCGCGCTGATCGAGCGATTCAAGCTCAGCGACCGCCAGGCCGAGGACATCCTCGAGATCCGGCTGCGCCAGCTGGCCCGGCTCGAGGCGATCAAGATCGAGCAGGAGCTGAAGGAACTGCGCGGCGAGCAGGCGAAGCTCGAGGACATCCTCGGCAGCCCGGCCAGCCTGAAGCGCACCGTGGTCAAGGAGATCGAGGCCGACGCCAAGCAGTACGGCGACGAGCGCCGCACCCTGATCCAGGAAGACAAGCGCGCGGTGGCCGAGGTGAAGGTGGTGGACGAGCCGGTCACCGTGGTCGTCAGCCTGAAGGGTTGGGTGCGCGCGCTCAAGGGCCACGAGGTCGACCCGGCCAGCCTGGGCTTCAAGGCGGGTGACGGGCTGTACGGCTGCTTCCCCTGCCGCAGCGTCGATGCCCTGCTCGTGTTCGGCAGCAACGGGCGGGTCTACTCGACGGCCGTGGCCGGCCTGCCGGGCGGCCGGGGTGATGGCGCGCCGATCACGACGCTGGTCGACCTCGAGAGCGGCACGCAGCCGGCGCATTACTTCGCCGGCGCCGCGACGACCACGCTGCTGCTGGCCCACACCGGCGGCTTCGGCCTGCTGGCGCGCGCCGGGGACCTGCTCGCGAAGCAGCGCGGCGGCAAGAGCTTCCTGACGCTGGAGGAGGGCGAGAAGCCGCTGCCGCCGGCCGTGACCGACGGCGCAGCGCAGGTGGCCTGCCTGTCGCTCGGCGGCCGGCTGCTGAGCTTCGGGCTGGACGAGCTGAAGCTGCAGCCCAACGGCGGGCGCGGTCTCACGCTGATGGATCTGGACGCCAAGGATGCGCTGGTTAGCGTGGCCGCGTTCGCCCAGGGCCTGCAGCTGCTGGGCAAGGCGCTGCGCGGCGACAAGCCGCGCGACGAGACGCTGCGCGGCGCGGCCCTGGCGGCCTACGCCGGCAAGCGGGCGCGCAAGGGCAAGGCGGTCGAGGGCATGAAGGCGATGCGGGTGGTCGCGGCGGCCTGAGGCGGCTCAGCCGCGCCGCAGCACCACCATCCAGCCGTCCACCGGCCGGTCGCCGTCCTGGCGCAGCACGGACCCGGCGATCGACAGCGGCACGAAACCCTGCGCCGCGGCCTGCCGTTCGAGGTACGCGCGCGAGTGGGCGTAGCGGCGGGTCGGGCGCAGCACGACCTCCGCCTCGTCCGAGCGCTCGACCGAGAAGGCGAGCAGCCCGCCCGGGCGCAGCGCCGCATGCACCGCGGCGAACACGGGTGCCAGGTCGCCGAGGTAGATGAGCACGTCGCAGGCGAACGCGAGGTCGAAGCGCTCGGGCGTGGCGCGCAGCCAGGCGACCAGCTCGCCGGCCTCGAGCGCGTCGTAGTGGCCGGTGGCGCGGGCGCGCTCGAGCATCCCGTCGGACAGGTCCACGCCCACCAGGCGGCGCGCCAGCGGGCGCAGCAGCGGCCCGCACAGCCCGGTGCCGCAGCCCAGGTCGACGACGTCGCCGGGCGCGTCCGGCAGCACCGGGCGCAGCGCATCGACCAGCAGCGGCGGGGTGCGGTAGCCCAGCACGTCGACCAGGTGCTGGTCGAACTTGCCGGCGTACTGGTCGAACAGGCCCTTGACGTAGTCGGCCGGCGCCTGGTCGGGCATCGCGTCGGCGCCGAGCGAGGCGAGCACGAAACGCAGCGCGGCCGTGTCCTTGCCGCCGGCCAGCGCGTGGCGGAAGCAGGCGATCGCCTCCTCCTGGTGTCCGAGCGCGACCATCAGCTCGCCGCGGTCGACCGTCGCCTCCAGCGCGCCGGGCACCAGCTCGAGCACGCGGTCGATGTCGCGCAGCGCCTCGGGCAGGCGGTTCAGCTTGCGCAGCGCGTTGCCGCGGTTGCGCAGCGCCTTCGGGTTGTCCGGCTTGAGCGCCAGCGAGCGGTCGAAGCAGGCCAGCGCCTCGGCGTGCCGCTGCAGCTGCGCGAGCGCATTGCCGAGGTTGTTGTGCGCGGCGGCGTTGTCGGGGGCGCTCTCGACCGCGCGGCGCAGCAGCTCGACGGCCTGAGCGTGCCGGCCCTGCTGGCCCTCGACCGCACCGAGCAGCTGCAGCGCGTCGGCCTGGTCGGGCACGGCCTTCAGGATGCTGCGGTAGATCGCCGCGGCCTCGTCGAGCCGCCCGGCGCGGTGCAGGTGCAGGGCGCGGTCCATGTCGGCGCGCAGCTGGCGTCCGCGCATCGGCGTCAGCGTGGTGCGCCGCGGGCCAGCACGAACCCGCCAACGGCGAGCAGCACGAACAGCGCCAGGCTCCAGAACTCGAAGGGCACGCCGAACAGGTCGACCGCCGCGTCGGCGCAGCTGCCGCGCACCTCGAACACCGCGGGCAGCAGGCTGTCCAGGCGCAGGCCGCGGATCAGGCGGTCGGCCAGCGTCAGGTCACAGGAGCTCGACTTCGCGGCGACGAAGTGCTGGTACAGCGCCGCCGCCGCGCCTGCCAGCGCGAGCGGCGCGATCAGCAGGCCGAGCATCCGCCGCAACACCCCGCCGGCCAGGGCGGCGCCGAGTGCGACCAGGCCGATCAGCACGAACACGATGCGCTGCAGGATGCACCAGGGGCAGGGCTGCATGCCGAAGCCGTGCTGGGCCACCAGCGCGGCAATCACCGAGGCGAAACTGGCGGCGGCGAAGAGCAGCGCCGCGGCGCGCGACGACATTCAGGCGACCTGCGCGATCAGCTCGATCTCGACGCAGGCGCCCATCGGGATCTGGGCCACGCCGAAGGCGCTGCGCGCATGCGCACCCTTGTCGCCGAACACGGCGCCGAGCAGCTCGGAGCAGCCGTTGGTGACGAGGTGCTGCTCGGTGAACGCCGGCGTGCTGTTGACCAGGCTCATCACCTTGACGATGCGCTCCACCTTGTCCAGGTCGCCCACCGCGGCGTGCAGCGTGCCCAGCAGGTCGATCGCGACGGCGCGGGCGGCCTCGCGGCCGGTGGCGGTGTCGGTGTCGCGGCCGAGCTGGCCGACCCAGGGCTTGCCGTCGCGCTTGGCGATGTGGCCGGACAGGAAGACCAGGTTGCCGCTGCGCACGAAGGGCACGTAGGCCGCGGCCGGCACGGCCACGGGCGGCAGGGTGATGCCGAGTTCGCGCAGGCGTTCGTAGACGGAGGGGGAGCTCATGGGGCGAGGGGGGAATCTCGAGGGATCCGCGATCCTACACTGCAGCCATGGGAGGAGGCGTGCCATCGCTCGCGGCCTGGCTCGCGGCGATGCTCGCCTGGCTGGCCGGGGTGGCGCTGCAGTTGCAGCAGCGCGAGCTCGGGCCGCCCGCGCTGGCCGTCGGCGCCGCCGGCGCGGGGCTGGTGCTGCTGGCCGTGGGCATGCGCTGGCGCCGCCTGGGCCCGCTGGCGCTGGCCGGCCTGCTGCTGCT